>JAFAER010000235.1 GCA_023423895.1 Pseudomonadota bacterium | reverse complement strand
GAGGTGCCTACGGCCGCGCGGAAGTCCCTCAATCACGCTGTTCGCGAAGACAAGGAAGTCCAGCGCGAGGTGGTAGACATCGAGCCGTTCGTGATCCAGCGCCTGCATCTACGCCATGTCGGCCGCTTCGAGCGCATCGTTGCGTCCGCCGGGCACGGGCACGGGCGTGAGGGAGAGCCCCCGTTCAGGGACACGCCCTAGCGCTCGCGCGTCGTCAGAAGCGTCCGAGTACCGCGACACCCGCGTCTCGGCCGCTCATGAACGGGAGCACGCGCATGCCGGTCCGTGGCGCTTCGCTCTTCGGCGGCGACACGAGGAAGAGGACCGCGCCTCCCACGACGAGCGCGCCGCCGCCGATGAAGAATGCGGTGCGCAGCGTCTCACGCTGCCGCTGCTCGTCGACGTTCTTCTCGAGCGCGCCGCAAAGCTCCTCGTTCGCATCGTTCGCATCGTTCGCCTGGTCGGTGCAGGCCGAGCTGCTCGGCAGCGCCGTGCGGATCTTGTCGGCCTCCGCTTTCGAATCCGCGGCTCCGAGCTGGAACACGACGCCGACGCCGAGCGCGGCGAGCCCTCCGGCGAACACCCCAAGCCCCGCGATGCGCCCGCCCGTCCAGAAGCTCGATCCCGCGTCCGTCGCGGCAGGAGGAGCCGTGGCGGCATCGTCGACGCGGCTCGCGTTCGCTTCCGGAGCGGGGCCGGGCGTCGCCGTGGCAGACCCGGCTTGCTGCGCATCGTCGACGAGCTTCGCTTTCGTGATCGTGCCCGCTGGACACTCGACGTCGACGGTCTTCACCTTGCCGCCGGCGATCGCCTCGACGACGTGTTTGCCTGGCGTGACCGGGATCGGATCGGTGTTGCCGGGGTCGACGGGCCGTCCGTCGACCGAGATGCGGGCACCCGCCGGCGCCTCCACCGCGATCTGCCCGACCTTCTTCGAGAGCTCGGTGATGCTCTCCGCTGCGCGCTGGCGCTGCACGTCGGTGACCTTCGGATCCGGCGGCAGCTTCGCGAATTGCCGGTAGTGGTCGAGCGCCTCGACGTGATGGCCGGAGAGCTGCTCGGCGCGCGCGAGGTTGTAGAGGATCGCTGGGCTCTTCACGAGCGCCCAAGCCTGGTTGAACTTCAGGCGTGCGGCCTCGTGGTCGCCGGCCTCGGCGTGTTTGATGCCCTCTTCGAAGCGCGCGCGCGCCTCGGCGGTCGCCGTGTCCTGCGCGCTCGTGGACGCCTGCGGCTTCGCAGGCTGTGCGTGCGTCGTGCTCGACGCGAGCAGCATCGCAACGGCGACGCAACCCGCAAGACCGCGGATCGATGGACGGCGTGGCGTCATGAACGGTGCATCCCCTCGGATTGCACAGTTCTCACAGATTGCGGATCAAGTCGACGGTCGCGCTCGGTGCCGTGGTCGCGGACGGCTGGGGAGCCGTCGTCGCAGAGGGCGGCGTGCGCTGCGTCGCCGAGCTGGCAGGCGTCGTCGTCCTCGCGACGGTGGCGGTGGCCGTCGCGGTCGTCGTGGCCTGCGCTTTCGGCGGCGTGGGCGCGGTCTCGCTCTTCGTCTCGCGCTCTGTCTGCTCGGCCGAAGGCGCTTCGGCCGCGCTCGACGGCGGGGGAGGGATGTCGCGGGCGGGACCGGTCGTGGGGTCGAACGTGGGTGTCCCGGATGCGAGTGTCGTCGTCGTGCCCGGAAGCGAGGTCGCTTGCGGATAGATCGGCGGCCCGGAGACGGCAGCCGCGACGAGCACGCCGAGGACGGACATCACCAGGAGCAGCACGGCCCACGGCACCCAGGACGGCAGCTTGCGCTTCTGGCCGGGAATGATCGCGGTGGGCAGATCGCGAGCCGCTCGGTGCGGGACGGGGCTCGGCCGCGGCGGAGGGCTCGAACGACGTTTGCCGAGGTGGTAGTCGACGAAATCGCGCTTCACCGGTGGCACCCGCGGCGTGCGACCGGGCCGGTCGAAGCCGGCGAGGAGATCCTCGGTCTCCTTCAGCTCCGCCGCCGCGCGCCGTGCGCGCTCGTCGTCGTTGTTCGATCCACCCGCGGGCATCACCCGGCGGAAGCGTAGCCCACGATGCGTGTCCCGTCTTCTGATCGGTGTTCGACCGTCAGAACGTCCGAATGAGATCGACGCTGCTCGACGGCTTCGGCGCCGGTCCCGCAGGCGTGGAGGCTCCGCCACGTTCTTTCGTCGCTTCTTTCGTCGCTTCTTTCGTCGCGGGTCCCGCCGTCGTGGGCGGCGTCGACGTGGATGCTCCGCTCTGACCGGCACCGTGCGCGCCTCCGGTCGAAGACTTCGGCGCGGTCTTGGGCCCTGGTCGCGTGGAGCCCGAGGCGATCGGAGCTGGGATAGGCTCGCTCGAGGGCCCCGTCGGCGGAGCGTCGAGCGGCTGCGGGAGCGAGAGCGCCGACGTGACGGCCGGGGCCGCGTTCGCGGCCGCCGAGGTGCCCGGCACGCCTGTCGACGTCGGCGATGTGGTCACCTCGTTCGCGGTCGGCCCGCCTCGGTGCGTTCCGCGCACGAGCACGATCGTCGCCGTGACGACCCCGCCGAGCAGGAGCGCTCCTGCGAGGAGCAACAGCCCTGTCCGCGACCGCGGGAGCGCCCGGCGTGCGTCGGACTGTTGCGACGAGAACGTGTCGCGCGCGGCGGGGGCGGCGGGGCCGGCGGGGACCTCGTCGAGCGTCACCGCGGTCGGGGCGCCGCGGCCCGAGCCGCTCGCGGGGCGACCGATATTTCCCGAGCGCGGGAGCGTGGCGGCGGCGTCGTCCACGATGGCGCTGCTTGCCGGGAGCCCGCCGTTGGCCTCCGGGTTCGATTCTCGTTCGCGCCGCGACGGAGGCTTTCCGCCCGTGGCGCCGAGCCCGGCGAGGAGCGCGTCGGCATCGGGCGAGGTGTGATCGCGGCCACCGACGCCTTTCCACGTCGAGCCCGTTCGCACGGAGCCCGCGGGGATGGCGGCTGCCGGCGCGTGACCCGAGCGGCCCTGAGCTGGTGAGCCCGCGAGGACGTTCTTTCCCGGAGCGCGGCCCGCCGAGGCCGACGAGGTGATCGACGTGAGCACGCGAGAGAGGGGACCGCTGCCGGCCACGTCGAGCGCTCCGACGACACCAGGACGCGCGCTCGGCCCTGCTCGCATCTCTCGCCCCGCACCGCCGCGCGAATGGTCCACGAGCGCAGGCCCCTCGGCCGTCATGTCGTGCGGATCGTTTCCGTCGCTCGCCCATTCGAGCTCGAAGAGGCGCTCCGCGAACGTGTAGGCATCGCGCGGGCGGACGCGCGGGTCCTTCGCGAGCGCCGACTGGATGAGCGTCACGATCGACGCGGGCACCCACGGCGCGAACTTCGATACCGGAGCCGGCGTCTCTCTGAGCTGCGCCTCGGATACCTTCGCCCAGTCGTCGTGATGATCGAACGGGCCCACGCCAGCGAGCATCTCGTAGAGGACGAGGCCCGCGGCGTAGAGATCGGTGGCGGGCGTCGGCTTTTCACCGCGGATCTGCTCGGGCGCGGCGTAGCTCCACGTCCCGACGAAGGCGCCGTCGTGCTTCCGGTCGGCGACGGCCGAGACCCCGAAGTCGATCAGCTTCACGACCGGCTCACCGTGGCGCGGCGCGTGAAGGAAGATGTTCTCCGGTTTGATGTCGCGATGGATGACCGGCACCTCGTGCGTGTGCGCGGCTTGCAGCGCCTCGAGCAGTTGCCGCGTGATCTCGTAGGCGACGCGCGGCGGGACGCGGCCCATCGTGTAGATGACGTCGCGCACCGTCCGCCCGCTCAAGAGCTCCATCACGTAGAACGGGGTGCCGTCGGGCAATGCGTCGTAGTCGAACACCTTGACGATGTTCGGATGATCGAGCTGCGCGAGGATGCGGACTTCGTCGAAGAAGCGCATCCGATGTTCCTCGTGTTGCGTGAGCTCCGTGCTCATCAGCTTGAGGACGCCCTGGATGTTCGGCGGCTTGACCACCTGATAGACGACGCCCATGCCGCCGGCGCCGAGCGACCTGACGACCCGGTACTTCGTCCCGGGGATCGTCTCGCCCGCCCTCAGCTCGGGCCCCTTCGCTGACATCAGTATCGCCCCCGCATCAGAAGTACCCCTGCATCCGCTCCCATAACCGGCTCGCCGCCGGACGGGAACGGCCGACGAGCGCTCGTTCGTCGACGTTCACGAGCATGTGATCGCGGACCACGAAGCGCCCTCCGACGATCGTGTGACGCACGTGCGAAGACGTCCAGCCTCGGATGACGTGCTCGATCACGTTGGCCGGGTTCATCGGAGTGAGCGGATTGTAGTCGAGGATCGCGAGATCCGCGCGGGCTCCGGCAGCGATGCGCGGCGGAGCCGGATCCGCGAACAAGCGCCCCGCCAGGACCTGTCCCGTCGAGATCCGCGCGCCCGTTTCGCGCGCCAGCCCGTCCCGGGCCTCATCGTGACGGAGCGCGTAGGCGCGCGCCTCGGCCAGGATGTCCCCGTCGACGCCGTCGGTGCCGAGCGCCACGTGACTTCCAGTGCCCGGGAACAGCCCGAGCCCGTGGCGCATGTTGGACCTCGGGTTCGTCGCAACGAAGGCGCCCGTACGTTCGAGCTGCTGGATGACGTCATGAGCGAGCTCGTTCGCTTGCGCCACGATCGAGCCGGGGCGCGCCACTCCGAGTCTGTCGAGTCGCTGCTCGAGGCGGGTCCGCTTGTTGCGCTGAGCGTCGACGGCGTCGGTCGCGTCCTCGGCGACGTGCAGATGCATGCCGACGCCGAACTCGTCGGACAAGTCGCGCAGCGCATCGAGCGTATCGTCGTTCAGAGACATCATCGCGTGGGCGCCGACGAGCGCGCGGTGTTGCGACCCGCCACTGCGGACCTTTCTCAAGAAGCGGCGATTCTCCTTGAGCGCGGCCTCGCGGCGCGCACGACCTTCGCGGTCGCTCGTCTCGTAGGCGAGCACGCCACGGAGGCCGACCTCGTCGAGCGCCGCTTCGACGCGATCGAGCGATCCGTCGATCGCTCGCGGCGACGAGTGCAGGTCGACGACGCACGCTGCGCCCGCCTTCGCCGCGCTTGCCGCCCCCACGAGCGCGCACGTGTGCACGAGGTCGTCGTCGAGCGCCTTGTCGAGCGGCCACCAGACCCACTGCAGGTGATCGGTGAGCGTCCGCGGCGGCGACGCCGGCGGTGGCATCCCGCACGCAAGCGCCATGTAGAGGTGCGTATGGGCGACCACGAGCGCCGGGGTGACGATGCAGTCACTGACGTCGACGCGCGGGATGTTGTCCGGTATCGCGCCGCCCACCTGGGCGATCTGCGAGCCGCGGAGGACGACGTCTGCTTGCCCGAGGCGGGGAGGATGGAGCTCCACGAGCGTACCGCCCGCGAGGACGATGGCCTGCTCGGTGATGCGAGCCACGTCATCCGCGCCGACACTCGGCGCAGCCGAGCGGAGCGTGCTCTCCGAGGGCAGCATCACGGATGGAGTATAGGACAGCCGCGCGCGGTCCTCGCCATTCTCTACCCTCCACGGCGTACGTCGCTGCGCCTCCCCGGTCACGACGGCCGAGAGAAATCGGCTCCGCCGCCCTGACACGTCCGGGTAGGCTCGTAGTCATGAGCGTCGACCTCGTCGTGCGTGGAGAGCGCGTGTTCACCCCCGTGGGAGAGCGGCCGGCCGCCGTCCACGTGGACCGCGTACGCGGCACCATCGTCGCCGTCACCGACCCGGGTGCGGTGCCGGCCGGGGTCGAGGTGATCGACGCGGGGAACAACTGCCTACTTCCGGGGCTCGTCGACACTCACGTCCACATCAACGATCCCGGTCGCACCGACTGGGAAGGCTTCGAGACGGCGACCCGCGCAGCGGCCGCCGGCGGGGTGACGACGCTCGTCGACATGCCGCTGAACAGCATCCCTCCGACGACCACGCTCGACGGGCTGAATGCGAAGGTGCGCGCGCTCGAGGAGAAGGCGCACGTCGACGTCGCGCTCTGCGGAGGGCTGGTTCCTTCGAACCCGCGCGGGCTCGGCGAGCTGTTCGACGAGGGCGTGCTCGCATTCAAGTGCTTCCTCGCGGAGAGCGGCGTCGGCGAGTTCTCGCACGTGCACGAGAAGGAGCTGCGTGAAGGAATGCGAGAGCTCGCGCGCATCGGCGCGCCGCTCTTCGTCCATGCCGAGCTGCCGGAGCCGCTCTCCGAGGGCGAAAAGGCGGCGATGGGCCTCGACCCCCGCCGGTATGCCACGTACCTCGCGTCACGCCCGCGTCGTGCCGAGGACGCCGCGATCGAGCTCGTGCTCCGCGTGGCTCGGGAGACGGGCGCGCGCGCGCATATCGTCCATCTCTCGTCGTCGGATGCGCTCGGTCTCGTGCGTAAGGCACGCGACGAGAAGACGTCGCTCACGGTGGAGACCTGCCCGCACTACCTCACGTTCGCTGCCGAAGAGATCCCCGACGGCGCGACCGAATACAAGTGTGCGCCCCCGATCCGCGAGCGTAACAACCGCGAGAAGCTATGGGACGCGCTCCGCGAAGGGCTCGTCGATCAGGTCGTGACGGACCATTCTCCCTCGACGGCATCGCTCAAGTGCTCCGGGTCCGGCGACTTCATGAAGGCGTGGGGCGGGATCTCGTCGCTCCAGCTCGGCCTGGCGGCCGTCTGGACGGAGGCCAGGTCGCGTGGCCGCACCGTGCGCGACGTCGTGGAATGGATGAGCTCTGCGCCCGCGCGGTTGGCGGGCATCCAGGGTAGGAAGGGCGCCATCGCCGCTGGCCTCGATGCCGACCTCGTCATCTGGGATCCCGAAGCGGCATTCATCGTCGACGCGGCGACCCTCGAGCACCGGAACAAGCTGACGCCGTACCACGCGCGCACGCTTCGTGGCTCCACGCTCCGCACAATCCTTCGCGGAGAGACGATCTACGAGCGGGGGCGGGCAGGAGGCCCGTTCGGGCTTCGGCGCGGGCGCTGGGTCCGACGTTCGTAGAGCTGGGCGCGGAAGCTGGCCGCACGGTCACGCCCCCGTTCAGCTCGACGAGTGGCTGTCGTGGTGGCCGCGACGGTGCGAACCCGGATAGGCTGCGATCGTAGTGAGCAAGGAGACAACGTCCACCTCATCCCCGCCGTCACGTGGCCGCGAGGTTTTCTGGGGCTTCCGGCTGTGGGTCCGCGCGCTGATCGCGACGTTCGTCTTCGTGCTGGTCTCCCTCGGGATCGTCACGCATCGCGAGACGACCGAGCAGGAGGAGGCGGCGAACCTCGTCGAGCACACCCATCTCGTCATCGAGGCGCTCGAACGAATCCCGGCCGGGATCGCCGTAGGCGAGAGCGCCGTCCGCGGCTATTCGATTCAGCCCGAGGACGCTTTCCTTTCCGAGGTCGAGCCCGCGATCGGCGAAGTCGAGGACGCGATCGCCACCGTCCGTCACCTCACGGTCGATCGCGCGGTCCAGCAATCGCGGCTCGACAGCCTCGAGCCGATGGTTCGACGTCGCCTTGCCATCCTCAGAGAGCGCGCGGACATCCTCCGCACGGACGACCGAGGCGAGATCACCGCCGAAGCGAGGCGTCTCACCCAGCAGATCCGGGCAACGGTCGCCGACATGGCGCACGAGGAGGAGATGCTGCTGGTGGTCCGGAGGTCCGTTCGCGAGGCGCATACGCGCCGATTGCGGATCATCTCGCCGCTCGGCATCTTCGCCAGTATCGCGATCGTGATCGTGACGATCGCGATCGTTTACGACGAGGCGCGCCGCCGACAGCGTGCCGAGATCGCGGCCGACGAGCAGGGAAAGCGCCTCCGGAGTCTCGTGAAGGAGTCGGCGCTCATGCTCCAGTTCGGTGAGATGTTGAGCGCGTGCCGGTCCGTGAGCGAGGCGAACGTCGTCGTCGAGCAGTTCGCCCCGCGATTCTTCGTGGACGCTTCCGGCGCCATCTGCATGCTCAACGAATCGCAGAACCTCCTCGAGGCGCACGTGCGGTGGGGGGGCGTGACGCTCCTTCCCGCGAACACGTTTCCACCGGACGAGTGCTGGGCGCTTCGACGCGGCAAGCCGCATCGAGCGCAGCCGGGTGATGGGACGCGATGCGCTCATCTCGCGGGTGGGAGCGCCGCGACGACCGTCTGCTATCCGCTGCTCGCGAACGGCCACGTCGTTGGCACGCTCCACGTGACGGACGGCAGCAAGGACTACGAGCAGACCGAGCGTAGAGGCATGTTGCTGGGCGAACAGGTCGGCATGGCGCTCTCGAACCTTCGGCTTCGTGAGACATTGCGAAACCAGTCGATCCGCGACGCCCTGACGGGGCTCTTCAACCGCCGCTACAACGACGAGACGCTCGCTCGTGAGATCCACCGTGCAGGGCGAGAGTCCTCACCGGTGAGCGTGCTCGTCATGGACGTCGACTTCTTCAAGAAGTTCAATGACTCGTTCGGCCACCAGGCCGGTGACCGCGTGCTCGCGACCCTCGGAAGCCTGCTCCGCAAGCGCACGCGGGGCTCGGACATGGCGAGCCGCATCGGCGGCGAGGAGCTAGCCGTCGTCCTTCCCGGCGCCTCCCTCGAGGATGCGATCGCGCGCGCGGAGGACCTCCGTCAGGCCGTCTCGAAGATGCCGGTCGTCCACGAGGGGAAGGACATCGGGCCCGTGACGCTCTCGATCGGTGTCGCCGCGTTTCCGCAACATGGTGCGTCGGCCGACGAGATCATCCGTGTCGCGGACACGGCGCTCTATCGGGCGAAACGAGAAGGCCGCAACCGCGTGGTCGTCGCGGACTGACGAAGAGCTGTGTAACCTCGGCCTTGCACATGGCCGACTTCACCGAGCTCATCGATCTCGCTGCGGAGCGCCTCGGCGGCTCCGTCCTCTGGGCGACCGACGACTTCTTCGCCGAGAAGGAGAACCTCCTCAAGCCGCAGGAGGCGATCTTCATCGACGGGAAGTACACCGATCGCGGCAAGTGGATGGACGGCTGGGAGTCGCGGCGCAAGCGGACCTACGCCGAGTCGTCACGAGCGTATCCCGAGTCCGACTTCTGCATCGTCCGCCTCGGCCTCTCGGGCGTCGTGCGCGGCTTCGTCGTCGACACGGCGCACTTCAAGGGCAACTACCCGAAGGCCTGTGCGATCGAGGGCGCGAGCATCGAAGGGCACCCGGACGTCTCGGCGCTCCTCTCGAGCGACGTCCGCTGGACGGAGATCCTGCCGCGCTCGGAGCTCGCGGGCGACTCGAAGAACCGCTTCGAGGTGAAAGTCCCCCAGCGCTTCACGCACCTCAGGTTCCACATCTACCCGGACGGTGGCGTCGCGCGCCTGCGCGTTCACGGCGACGTGATGCCAGCAGCACGCTGGATGGGCAGAAGCGATCGTCCGCAGCTCGTCGACCTCGCTGCCGCGGAGCACGGCGGTCTCGTCGTCGCGTGCAACGACATGTTCTTCGGCTCACGCCACAACCTGATCATGCCCGGGCGCGGCGTGAACATGGGCGACGGCTGGGAGACGAAACGTTCGCGGCGGCCGGGCCCCGACTGGGTCGTGCTGCGTCTGGCGACCGAGGGCACGATCGAGCGCGTCGTCGTGGACACCCTCCACTTCATGGGCAACGCGCCGGACGCGTGCGCGATCGACGTCGCGACGAGCGAGCCGGATCCCGACGGCGCGAGCGACGCGGGCTGGCGTCCGCTGCTCGAGCGCACGAGCCTCCAGCCGCACACCCAGCACGTGTTCGAGGAGGCAGTGCTCGCAGCAGGTGACGCAACCCACGTGCGCCTCCGCATCTGGCCCGACGGCGGCGTGAGCCGGCTGCGGCTCTTCGGTGTCGCGAGCGAGGCAGGGCGCGAGCGCTCGGGCCTCCGCTACCTCCGCGCGATGCCGGAGCCCGAGCTCGAAGCCGCGCTCCGCGCATGTTGCGGCTCGAGCGCGTGGGTGCGCTCGATGATCGAGGAGCGCAAGCGGAGCGCGAGCTCCTTCGCGAGCCTCGAGTCCCTGAAGAAGGTCGCCGCGGATCGCTGGAACGCGCTCGGGGCCGCCGACTGGGACGAGGCCTTCCGGGCGCATCCGCGCATCGGCGAGAAAAAGGCCGAAGGCCCGCAGAGCAAGGTCGCGCACGGCTGGTCGACGAAGGAGCAGTCGAAGGTCTCCGCGGCGAGCGACGCGATCCGCGAAGAGCTCCGCGAGGTGAACAAGTCCTACGAGGAGCGGTTCGGCCGCATCTACATCGTCTGCGCGACGGGCAAGAGCGCCGAGGAGATGCTCGCCATCGCGAAGGAGCGGATGCGGAACGATCCGGAGACGGAGCTCCGTCGCGCGGCCGACGAGCAGCAGAAGATCACCGAGCTCCGGCTCGAGAAGCTGGTCAGGGGCTGACGCGCCGCGCACGCCCAGGACGCGACCGACGAATCAGGAGGAGCCTCGACGATGAAGTCCGTTTCGACCCATGTCCTCGACATCCACCGTGGCAGCCCCGCTCAGGGCGTCCCGGTGACGCTCGAACGCAAGGACGCCGGCACCTTCGCGCGGATCAAGCAGGCCACGACGGACGCCGACGGACGCGTGAAGGAGCTCGTTCCCGAAGGCGAGCTCACGGCGGGCACCTATCGGATCACGTTCGACACCGGCGCCTACTTCGCGGCTCAGAACGTCGAAGGCTTCTACCCCGAGGCCAGCATCGTCTTCATCGTCCGCGATGCGGCTGCGCACTACCACGTGCCGCTCCTGCTGAGCGCGCACGGCTACTCCACGTATCGCGGCAGCTGAACGCGCGAGCGCGTCGTCCGATCGAGACGGCGCGCTCGCGAACGTCATCGCCGCCGCTCACTCGACGGTGTGGCAGCCCGCGCAGCCGAAGCCCTGCTTCGTCGCCGGATCGAACGGCTTCTCGCCGAGGGCCGCAGCCATGGCGGGAACGACCTGCTCGCCCATGAACTTCATCATCTCGGGCTTCTGCTTCGCGAGCTTCTCGTAGCCACCGTTCGAGAGCGTGAGCTTCGGCAGGACCTTGCGCGGATCGTCCTTCTTCTGCGGGCCGTGGCACGTCGCGCAGCCGAACTTCTCGTACTTCTTGGCGTTGTGCTCCTTGAAGAGCTTCCCGACGTTCGGGACGACCTTCGTCGCCATGACCTCGACCTTCTTGTCCTTCGGAAGGTCGTCGAAGTGGGGCGCGTCGGTCTCGGCGACGCTCGGCGTGGCGCGGGCATCCGCAGCGCTCTCCGCGGAGGGGGCTCCGGCCTCGGCGCTCGTTTCGTCGGGTGTCGCGCCGGCATCGACGACGTCCGTCGAGGGCGGGTTGGCCGACGGCTGCGAGCCGCCGCAGGCGAGGAGGGAAGAGGTCGTGAGGGCCAGGAAAACAAGGATGTTGCGACGCATGTTCGGCAGCGACGTTTACGCCGACCGTCGCGGCACAGACAAGCAACGTTTGCCGGACGAGCTGGCGTGGATTCCGGTGTCGTCAGCCGCAGTCCAGCACGACTGGACTCCGCTCTCACGGCTCCGATGTGCGAACAATGGACCTGAGGCGCCAGCTGCTTCATAGTCGATGACTTCTATGGGGCCCGCGTTCGTCACAGAGTGGCTGAACCTTGCGGTTCGCTGGATCCACGTCATCGCCGCGATCATGTGGATCGGCAGCTCGCTGTTCTTCAACTGGCTCGATGCCAGGATCGAGAAGAACGAGCGCACGAAGGAGAAGGGCA
>JAFAER010000181.1 GCA_023423895.1 Pseudomonadota bacterium | reverse complement strand
CGTTGATCTCGATCATCGTCTTCAAGCAGGCGCTCGACATCTACTCGTCGCTCGGCATCCTGGTGCTGTTCGGCGTCGTGAAGAAGAACGCGATCCTCCAGATCGATCACATGCTCGTCCTCCGGCGGACGGGGATGCCTCGCCTCGAGGCGATCCTCCAGGCCAACAAGGACCGGCTCCGCCCCATCCTCATGACGACGATCGCGTTCGTGGCGGGCATGCTCCCGCTCATGACCTCGAGCGGCATCGGCGCCGGCTACAACCGCGCGACCGCAGGCGTCATCGTCGGCGGCCAGACGCTGTCGCTGGTGCTCACGCTGCTCGTCACGCCGGTCGCCTACTCGCTCTTTGACGATGCGGCGCTCGCATGGCAGCGCCTCAAGGGCCGTCTCCGTCGCGACGCCGCCGAAGATGACCGCGGCGAAGCGGAGCTCGACGCGCTCGAAGGGCGCGACGTGCACGGCGAGATCGAAGCCGCCGCCGCGGAATGACGAACACGACGACGAGCGCGCGCTGCTCGCGATGAGCTCGCGCACTCGCGTGCGCTGGTGCCGCCGCTGCGCTATCCACCCGTCCGTTACCATGGCGTGGTCGCGCCCCACTCCGGATGGCGACGCGAGATCGTCCCGCGTCTGCCGACGGACTCGATCACGCAGGTCGGAAAGGTCGTCTCGCCGAAGGGCTCCTGCGGAGGCGTAGTGCGAGCGGAGTCGCCGTCGGCACCCGCGAAGGCAGTGACCTCCTATGGCGGCCGCAGCGACAGATTGCATCCCAAGGAGGCCAACCTCCGCGGGGCGTCTGAGTGTCCGGCACTGGTCTCGACTTCTGGGCGGACTTCACGATCCGCGGTGGTGTCGATAACCGCCTCGACCATGCGGAGACGGCCTCCGCAGTTCGCCTCGAAAGGACGTCCACGTTCCAGTGCGACACTGCGAGCCAGTGCGCCAACAAGCCGTAGCCCCAATGAAGCGATCCATCTGCGGAGGTGTGGCGCATCGTTCGCATCGTGGTGCTGGCTATCGCCCACGCTGACGAACCAAAGCCGCAAGCGTCGGCTGCGCGGAGCCATGTCGAAGCGACTCGGAGCGGAGCCGTGAGCCGCCGCGCGCTCGAGATCCCGCGCGAAAAGTGTGGTGGCTTCTCGTGCGTCCGCAACGCGGGAGTTGGTTTGCGCTACAGAACTCCCGAGCGTAGACCCCAAATGCGAGATGACACTCCGGTGGCTGGAAACATTCGTTCTTCGTCCAGGCGCCCGTGACGGCGGCGTCGGCATTCTCGCAGCTCCTCCGTGAACGGCGCGATCAGATCGTCGCCTGCTTCGTCCGCATGGTGCAGCAAGGGCACTTGTCGCCGCCGAGCGTGACGCGCTCCCTCCTCGTCGACCACATCCCGGTCTTTCTCGATGAGATCGTCGCAGAGCTCTCATATCGAGACGAGATCTCGTTCAGCCGCGACACCTTCGACACGAGCGCAACCGCACGCCGGCATGGCGAGCAACGGTGGCACCTCGGCTACGACCTCGAAGCGCTGATTCGAGAGTACGGCATCCTTCGCCATTGCATCATCGAGACGGCGAAACAGAACTCCGTCGCGATCACGCTGGATGAGTTCGACGTCCTCGCCAAGTGCCTCAGCGTGGGCGTCGCCGAAGCAGCGACGGAGTACATCAAGTACCGCGACCAGCAGCTCGACGCGCATAAGGCGAACCTCGAGTTCCTCGTCGAAGCGGGAGAAGCGCTCGCCTCCTCGCTCGACTACCGCACCACGCTGAGCAGGCTCACGGGGCTGCTCGTTCCTCGGATGGCAGATTGGTGCGCCGTCCATCTCGAGGGCGACGGTGGCGACGAGATGGCCATCTCCCACGTCGATCCGTCGATGGTGGAGGTCATCCAGGACATCTACCGTCGCTATCCGGGCCCGGCGGAGTCACCTCATGGCTATTCCCATGTGCTCCGGACAGCCGAGCCGCAGCTGACGACCGAAGCCGCACCCGACCTCTTCGAGCGCACGGCGAACGACGAAGAGCACCTCTCGCTCCTGCGTCAGGTGGGTACCCGGTCGTGGTTGATCCTTCCCCTGCGCGTCCAGGGGAACATCGTCGGCGCACTCACGCTGGCCCACAGCTCGTCTGGGAGACGATACGACTCCTCGAGTCTCATGCTCGCAGGCGAGCTCGCGCGAAGAGCGACAACCGCCATCGACAATGCGCGCCTCTACGACCTCTCGCAAAAGGAGCGATCGCGGGTCGAAGCTGCAACGAGGGCGAAAGACGAGTTCGTCGCGATGGTTTCGCACGAGCTGAGGACTCCGTTGAACGCCATCCTCGGCTGGGCCCGGCTGATACGCAGCGGCTCGCTCGACGAGGGCAAGAAGAAGCACGCTTTCGAGGTCATCGAGCGGAACGCCGAGGCTCAGAATCAGCTCGTCGCGGATCTGCTCGACATCAGCCGCGTCATCACCGGCAAGATCCGGATCAACCCTTCGCAGGTCGATCTGAGCAATGTGGTCGAGATGGCCGTCGAGGGCGTACGCCCCGCTGCAGAGGCGAAACGCATCCGGCTCGACCTCGAGATCGATCGTGACAATGCCGTCATGAGGGGTGACGGCGAGCGCCTCCAGCAAGTCGTCTAAAACCTGCTCACCAATGCCGTCAAGTTCACTCCGAAAGGCGGCAGCGTACGCGTGCGGCTGCGGCGTGTGGAGTCGGACATCGAGCTCACGGTGGAAGACACCGGTGAGGGGATCGATCCGAGCTTTCTGCCACACGTGTTCGAGAGCTTCCGGCAGTCCGATGGGAGTCCATCGCGCAGTCACGGAGGCCTCGGCATCGGCCTGTCCATCGTGAAGCACATCGTCGAGCTCCACGGCGGTTGGATCGTTGCTCGCAGCGCGGGCAAGGGCGCGGGCGCTACGTTCGTCGTGCGTCTACCCATCAGTCCACTCGTCTCGACGACGCTCGGCGTCTCGCGTGTCGCCGCGACGCAGCCACCGGCGAGCAACGCAGTCCTGCAGACCGGGGGCGAAGGCATCCGCGTCCTGATCGTCGACGACGACCCCGACGCACGCGACCTCGTCACCTATGTCCTCGAGGCATGCGGAATGGAAGTCCTCAGCGCCGGTGATGTGGCCGAAGCCATGGGGGTGCTGGCGAGATACACCCCGGACGTGATCGTCTCGGACATCGGGCTGCCCGACGACGATGGGTACTTCCTGATCCGAAATGTCCGGACACATCCCATCGAGAAAAAGAGGGACATCCCCGCGATCGCCCTGACTGCATTTGCTCGCAACGAGGATCGAACCAAGGCACTGGTGGAAGGATTTAACGTGCACATGGCAAAGCCCGTCGCGCCGACGGTGCTCGTCCGTGCAGTCGTGGATCTTGCCCGCCCGGTGCGCCGCTGACACCGCGATACGTCTCGCGTGGCTCCCCTTCCTCGTGACGCCCGTGTGGATACCTCCCTCTGCAGCATGCATCACGCGCGCGCGACCGGGTTGAGCCCCTGGACTGCCGGCATCGGACGTGGCAGCGGACTCCCCGATCGACGTCACGCCTCGATCAGGACTTCGAGGAACTGATCGCCGTATCGTTCGACGCGCGCGAAGCTCGAACACGAGAACGCGCAGCTGAAGAAGACGCTGTTCGGCGCGAAAAGCGAGCGCTCGCCGAGAATGCCTCGGGTGAAAGTCGCCGAGCCGGCGACCCCCGACGACGTGAAGAAGAAACGCCAGGCGCGGGCGGCCGAGGCCAAAGCGCAAGCCCCAACGTTTGTCCCGAGGACGAGCGTGACGAGGAACCTGTCGTCCGTCGCTCGGACGGCTCCGCGCACAAGAACTCCGGCGGAGCTTCGGGTGATGGGCTCTCCGAGACTCGCGTGGGTTGCGTCGACGATCTCCTCGCGCGACGGACATCCCACCGGAGCGGACCAGTCGAGCTCGAACGGCGCGCCTGTCGCCGGTGCTTGCCGACCAGCTCCGTGAGGCGGAGATTCCACGGGAGACCGCGCATCGGCGAGCTCCTCGCGCCACGGCAGAAGCTAGCCTTCGTAGCGGCTGCGTAGCCGTCACGACGCCGGATGAGCATCAGCCCGCCACGACCTGGTGCAGGTCGCTCGTGTGCGCGGTGCGGCTTCGCTGCGGTACTTCGACTCTTTACGTGGCGACGCCCAGTACGCACGGAATGCCATGGACCCCGATCACGAGGAGCGCGTCATGGGCAACACCTGCGAGAGTCGACGAGCATTCTTCAAGACGGCGGGAGCAGCCGTGTTCCTCGCTGCGTGCCGACCAGAGGAGCATGACCTCGTCGACACGGCGGGTGCGTCGATGTTGCCAGCATCCGAGCCCAAGGCGAGCGATGAGGTCGCTAGCGAGGACATGACGGCCGTCGAGGATCTCCTGCGCGAGCATGGCATCTTACGCCGCGCGCTCGTGGTCTACCGCGAGGTTGCCGCACGCCTGAACGAACGTCGTGACGTCGCGGGCGACCTGATCCAAGGCTGCGCGAAGCTCGTTCGGGAGTTCGGCGAGGACTACCACGAGAGGAAGATGGAGGAGGCGTATGTCTTCCCCGACGTCAAGCGGTACGGCGGCGACGCCGCGCCGCTCGTCGACGTGCTGATCGCGCAGCACGAGCGCGGGCGCCTGCTCACCGACTGGATCATCTCCGTGACGCAGAGCTCGAAGATCGGCGCTCGCGTCGAAGAGCTCGCGAAGGTGCTGGACGACTTTGCGCTCATGTACGAAGCCCACGCGGCGTGGGAAGACACGGTCCTCTTCCCCGCGTGGAAGAAGGCGATCTCGCAACAGCTACTCCGGGAGAGACGGAGTCGGTTCGAGGAGATCGAGTACGAGCAGCTCGGCGCTCCTGGATTCGAGGACGCGTGTCTCCAGAAGATCGCGGACATCGAGACGTCGCTCGGCATCGGTGACCTCGCGCAGCTGACGGCGCCCGCGCCACGCTCGAAATTGTCGAGCGCCCCCCCATGAGGGGTTTCGTGATGCGGCCGCAAAACGGCTCGGCCCTCGCGTGCTACTGGCAGTAGGTCGGATCGCCGTACGGCGGCAGCGCGTCGATCGTTCTCGCTCGAGCGGCTCCGGGTGCTTCGTGACGGCCGCATCACGTATCGGATCAAGAACCTCCATGGCGGTCGGACGAAGCATCGATTGATGACGCCGCTCGAGCTGCTTGCGCGGCTCGCTGCGCTGGTGCCGCCGCCGCGCTATCCACTCGTCCGCTACCATGGCGTGCTCGCGCCCCCACTCCGGATGGCGCCGCGAGATCGTCCCGCGTCCGCCGACGGACTCGAGCACGTATCCGGTCGAGGTCGAGCAGGTCCGTGGCCGGGGCGTCTCGTTCACGATGACGGTCGGCTCGACGTGCGCGCTACTCGTCGACGGCAACGTGCAGTGGTGAGGCGCGAACGTCTACGGGGAGCTCGGTCGCGGGACGACCGACCTGAGCCGTGCAATTCGCGCTCGGCCGACGGGCCTCAGCTTTCGCTGAGGCGCCGCGCGCGCGGGGGAGGCGCCGCCCGCGATTCGGGGTGCGCCGTGCGGACTGGGGTACGCCACGGGCGATTGGGGAGGCGCCGCCGGGAGCGAT
>JAFAER010000180.1 GCA_023423895.1 Pseudomonadota bacterium | reverse complement strand
GCCTTTACCGGCAAGCGTTACGGCTCTAGGTTGTGCGGCGATGATGACCCGTTCGCTTCCCATCGCCGGTCGAGCTGCACCGCGGCCGGTGGATCCCTCGCTGGACCTCGAGGCCGAGATCGCCCGGCTGAACAAAGAGAAGAACGCGGTCATCCTGGCGCATTACTACCAGGACAGCGAGATCCAGGACGTCGCCGACTTCATCGGGGATTCGCTCCAGCTCGCGCAGGCCGCGGCGAAGACGAACGCCGACGTGATCTGCTTCGCCGGCGTCCACTTCATGGCCGAGACCTCGAAGATCCTGAACCCGGACAAGATCGTCGTCATCCCCGACTTCGAGGCCGGCTGCTCGCTCGCCTCGGGCGCCCCGGCCGCAAAGGTGGCCGCGTGGAAGGCTCGGTACCCGGGCGCGGTGCTCGTCAGCTACATCAACTGCTCGGCCGAGGTGAAGGCGCTGTCCGACTACATCGTGACGTCGTCGAACGCCGAGAAGATCGTGGCGCAGATCCCGGCGGACAAGACGGTGCTCTTCGCGCCGGACAAGAACCTCGGCGGCTACCTCAACAAGAAGCTCGGACGCAACATGGAGCTCTGGCAGGGCACCTGCATCGTCCACGACACGTTCAGCGAGCGGAAGATCATCGGGCTCAAGGAGCGTCACCCGGGCGCGCTCGTCCTCGCGCACCCCGAATGCGACGACGTGGTCCTGAAGATGGCCGACTACGTCGGATCGACGACGGGCATCCTCAACTTCGCCACGAAGAGCGAGGCGAAGTCGTTCATCGTCGCCACCGAGCCGGGGATCCTGCATCAGATGCAGAAGGCCGCGCCGGACAAGGAGTACATCCCGGCCCCGCCGGAGGCGAGCTGCGCCTGCAACGAGTGTCCCCACATGCGTAAGAACACGCTCGAGAAGGTCTACCTCTCGCTGCGTGACCTCGAGCCGCGCCTCGAGATGGACGAAGCGTTGATCCGCGCAGCGCGGGTCCCGATCGACCGCATGCTGGAGCTCTCGAAGTAGTCGGCGCCCGGCTCGTCTCGAGTCCCCACGCTCCTTCAGCGCGGCGGGTCCATCAGATCTCCGTCATGATCGACGTCGAGACGTAGTCGGCCGCGAAGATGGCGACGATGCTCGCGACGACCGCCTTCGCCGTGGCCTCACCGACGCCACGGGCGCCGCCGGAAGCGTAGTAGCCCTTCTTGCAGCAGATCGTGCTCACGATGAGGCCGAAGACGGCGCTCTTCACGAGCAGCATGCGGATGTCGTTCCACTTGATGAACTGCTCGATGCGCTCGAAGAACACGCCGGGATCGATGCCCTGCCAGACGACGCCGACGAGATAGGCGCCGAACATGCCCGCGATCCCGAACGAGAGCGCGAGGAGCGGCAGAACGAGCACGGTCGCCACGATGCGCGGGACGACGAGGTACTGGACCGGGCTGACGCCCATGGTCGTGATCGCGTCGATCTGCTCGGTCACGCGCATGTTGCCGAGCTCGCTCGCCATCGTGCTTCCGGCGCGGGCGGTCACGACGACCGCCGCGAGCACGGGCGCGAGCTCACGCGCGAGGGCGAGCGCGACGACGCCGCCGACCATGCCCTCCGCGCCGAACTGACGGAACCCGATGATCGAGCTCAGCGTGAAAGCCATGCCGGTGAACATACCGACGAGGCCCGCGATGAAGAGCGAGCCCGCACCGATGAACTCGATCGCGATCATGAGCTGCGCGATCCGGAACGGTGGCCGAACGAGCCAGGTGACCGCCTGTCCGAAGAGCAGCGCCGTGCCGCCGACGTCGTCGAGAAGCGTCAGCACCGGATCGAAGAACGAGTCGATGAAGCCGATGAGCGGATTCGGCTTCTGCTCGAGCGCCTGCTCTTCGGTCTCCGCCACGCGCCCGGACTATAGCCCGGGAGCCGGGTCTATGCTCGTTCGTCGGCCCGACGCTAGGGCTCGCGGTAGAACCGGGGGACGCGACGCGAGATCGACGTGAGCACCTCCCACGCGATCGTCCCGGACTGCGCACTGATTTCTTCGGCCGAGAGCGCGTCACGACCGAGCGAGCCTTCCTGGGAGCCGAGGACGGTGACCTCGTCCCGGAGCGATACCCCGGGCACGTCGGTGACGTCGATCATCGACATGTCCATCGAGACCGCCCCGACGATGGGCGCTCGAACGCCACGAACGAGGACGTGGCCACGGTTCGAGAGGTGGCGCGAGAGCCCGTCCGCGTAGCCCATCGGCAGCGTCGCGATGCGCGTCTGGCGCGAGGCTCGAAACAGACCGCCGTAACCGACGGGCTCCCCCGGCTCGATCGTGCGGAGGTCGACGATCTCCGAGCGGACCCGCATCGCGGGACGGAGCTCGGCCAGCGTCGTGCCGAGCGGCGAGACGCCGAAGATGGCGACGCCAGGGCGAACCGCATCGAACAACGCCTCACCACGGAGCACGGCCGCACTGTTTGCCGCGTGCCGAACCTTCGGCGAGATGCCTACGCGCGCGAGCCGGCTCGTCGCCTCCTCGAAGCGCGCGAGCTGGTCTCCGGTGAAGCCGCTGCCTTCGCCGGCTTCGGCACACGCGAGATGCGTCATCAGCCCCGAGATGCGGACCTCCGGGAAGCGCGCGAGGTGCTCGGCGAACGGGTCGAGATCGCCCATGCGGAGGCCGAGGCGCGCCATGCCGGTGTCGATCTTCAAGTGCGCATCGACCGGGCGCCCGACCTGGCGCGACGCCCTCGCGAGGCCCTCGAGATGAGAGACGTCGTACACGACGGGAACGACACCCCGCGCGACGATCTCTTCGTACGCGCCGCCGTAGTAACCGCCCATGACGAGGATGGGCGCGCCGACGCCGGCATCGCGGAGCTCGACCGCCTCTTCGAGCAGAGCGACGCAGAAGCCTTCAGCTCCGGCACGCTCGAGCGTACGGGCCACTGCCGGCGCACCGTGACCGTAGCCATCCGCCTTGAGGACCGGCCAGACCTTCGCACGCCCGGCGTGGCGGGCGATGACGCGGAGGTTGTGACGGAGGGCAGCGAGGTTCACCTCGGCGCGGGTCGGCCGCACGGCATCGGCGGGCGCCGCGCGGCGCGGCTTGAGCACGCGCACGCTCTCCGTGATGTCCGAGCGCCGCCGGGAAGGCAGCGACGGCGATGACTCGTCTTTGTCGGTATCGAGCGCGCTCGCGTCCATGATGCTCGGCTGTGCTGAACAAACGCCCTGGGACCCCACAGCTATTCACGTTTGCCATGGCCGGCGTCAAGGAACAAAGATTTCGGCGAACGAGGCCGCCGACAGCGCCGGGAAGAGGGAAAATTCAGGGGGCCGATCCCGCACCTCCGCCCCCTTCCCGAAGCGCGCTCTTGCGCCTCGCTCGTGGGGAGCCTCACTCGGCGGCGCCGGCCGGAATCGACGCACGCGGGGGCTGCCCGGTCGTCGTGATGGTCTCCATCTGCTCGACGGCGAACTGGAAGCGATAGAGGCGCGCGTAGACGCCGTCCTTCGCGAGCAGCTCGTCGTGGCTGCCGACCTCGACGATGCGTCCCTTGTGGAAGACGACGATGCGGTCGACGGCGCGGATCGTCGAAAGGCGGTGCGCGATCACGAGCGCGGTTCGACCTTCGACCACCGCCTCGAGCGCGGCCTGCAGCCGCGCCTCGGTGTCGGAGTCGATGCTCGCGGTCGCCTCGTCGAGGATGAGCAGCGGCGCATCACGGTAGAGCGCGCGCGCGAAGGCGAGGAGCTGGCGCTCGCCCGCCGAGAAGTTCGCGCCCCGCTCGTCGACCCGAGCGTCGAGCCCGCCTGGGCGCTTCAGGAAGACATCGAGCGCGCCGATACGCGAAAGGGCGCGCTCGACACGCCCCAGATCGGGCACATCGTCGCTCATCGCGATGTTCGACGCGACGGTCCCCGCGAAGAGGAAGACGTCCTGCGGGACGACGGAGAAGAGCTCGCGGAGCTCGCGACGCTCGTACGAGCGTACGTCCTTGCCGAGGACGCGCACCGAGCCGTTCTCGAAGTCGTAGAGCCGGAGCAAGAGGCTCGTCACGGTGGTCTTACCCGCGCCGGTCGCTCCCACGAGCGCGATCTTCTCGCCTCGCTTCACGTGGAGGCGCACCTCCTTGAGCACGGGCACACCGGGCTTGTACGAGAAGGTCACCTCCTCGAGCGCGATCGCCTCGTCCGCCGGTCCCACGTTGCCGACTTCGGACGGCGTCGCCGCCGGCTCGAGCGCCGGCTCGTCGAGCAGCTTGAAGATGCGCTCGGCGCCGCTCATCGCGGACTGCAGGATCGTGAAGCGCTGCGCGAGCAGGCTGACCGGCTCGAAGAACTGCTTGATGTACTGCGTGAACGTGACGACGAGCGGGAACGTGATCGCGGCATCCTCGATGCGCTTCAGGCCGGCCCACCAGAGCACGCTCGCGATGCAGAGCGTGCCGACCATCTCGATCGCCGCATCGAGCACCGCTTCGTAGAAGATGCTGCGCTTGTTGGCGTCGCGATACTCGACGTTGATGTCGTCGAACTCCTTCGCCATCGTCCCTTCGCGCGCGTATGCCTGGACTACGGACATCCCGGACACCTGCTCGTTGAGGAACGCGTTCAGCCGCGCGGTCTTCACGCGGATGTCCCGGAACGCTTCACGCGCGCGCGAGCGGACGAACCACACGATGACCGCGACGAACGGGAGCGCGGCGAACGAGATGAGCGACATCCGCACGTCGAGCACGAGCATCATCACGACGATACCGACGAGCGCGACGAGGTCGCCGATCGCATTGACGACGCCGGAGGCGAACAGCTCGCCGACGGCGTCGACGTCGTTGGTCGCGCGCGTCACGAGGCGACCGACGGGCGTGCGGTCGTAGTAACGCAGCTCGAGGCGCTGCATGAAGTCGAACAGATGCGCGCGGAGATCGGCCATGGCCCGCGCGCCCGCGATCTGCATGGCGTACATCTGGATGAACGTCAGCAGCTGCCCGCCGACTACGACGGCCGCCAGCGTGATGCCGTGCTTCATCAAGCCGCCGGGTTCCTCCGACTGGGCGCCGGCGACGACGCGGCCCATGATCACCGGCCGGATGAGGTTCACGCCGGCTGCGAGGATGATCATCGCAATCGAGGCGTAGAGGTACCCCGCATGCGGCTTCATGAACTTCCAGAGCCGCCGGAGCAGGTCGGAGTCGTACGCGCGCCCGAGCCTCTCCTCCTCGTGGAAGTCGCGGAGCGTCTTTCCCTTGCCGCGCGCGGCGGCGGGCTTGTCGCTCTTCGGACGGTCCGTCGCGTCCGGCCTCTGCGTCGAACGCGCGCTCATGCGGGCACCGGCGCCGGCTCGGAGTTGTCGGCCTCGAGATCCTCGAGCTCGCTCTTCGCGGACTGCTCCTCGGCGAAGGCCGCATAGAGACCGCCGCTCTTCACGAGCTCGTCGTGTGTCCCCTGCTCCACGATGCGCCCCTCGTCGAGCACCACGATGGAGTCGCAGCGGGACGCGGCCGCCACGCGATGCGTGACGAGGACCACCGTGCGGTGCGCCGCCTGCCGCTCGATGGCATCGAGGATCGCCGCCTCCGTCTTCGCGTCCACGGCCGAGAGAGGGTCGTCGAGGACGAGGACCTTCGGCTCGCGGACGAGGGCGCGCGCGAGTGCAATGCGCTGCTTCTGTCCACCGGAGAGCTGAACGCCTCGCTCACCGACGACGGTATCGAACTGCTCGGGCAGCCCGAGCGCCTCCTCGAGCACCTGCGCCTCTCGCGCGGCGTCGCGGATCTTCTGCGTCGCGTCCTCCGACTCGGACTCGTCGAGGGAGAAGCCGACGTTGCGCGAGACGGTCGTCGAGAAAAGGAACGCGTCCTGCTGGGCGTAGCCGACATTCGCGCGGACGGCGGAGAGCGGAAGGTCGCAGGCGTCCTTGCCGTCGACGAAGACGGCGCCTTGCGGCGTGGGCAAGAGCCGCGCGAGGAGCATGGCGATCGTGCTCTTGCCCGATCCCGTCCGGCCCACGAGCGCGATCGACTTGCCGGCCGGCACCTCGAACGACACGTCGTCGACCACCTTTCGTTCGCCGTACGCGAACGACAGACCGCGCACGGAGATCGCCCCTTTGATCTCCTTCGGATGTGGCAGCGGTCCATCCACGACCTCGGGTTCGGCGCGGAAGATCTCCTCGAGACGCGCATAACCCGCGCGGCCACGCTGGATGATGGCGATGGAGAAGCCGAGCGCGACCATCGGCCAGACCATGCGGCCGTACGCCAGCCAGAACGCGAAGAACGCGCCGCGCGAGATGCCGCCGTCGTCGGGTCCGCGCTGCAAGAGCGACGCGCCGTACCAGAAGAACGCGAGGACGCCGAGCGAGCTCGTCGCGCCCACGATGGGGCCCATCAGGCCACGAAGACGAGCAAGCGCCAGGCTCGCCTCGAGATAGGCGGCATTCGCCAGATCGAAGCGCCTACGTTCGCGCCTCTCGAGCGCGAAGCTCCGGACGACGCGAACGCCCGCGAGGTTGGTCTGCAAGACCTCGGAGAGCTTCCCCAGCGACTCCTGGTTCTCGCGCGTCCGGATGAACATCTGACGCGAGAATGTCCGCGTCGTCACGATCATCAGAGGCAGCATCACGAACGACACGAGGGTCAGACGAACGCTGACGTTCACCATGACCTGGAACGCGCTCGCGAACGCGAAGACGACGTTGACGATGTTCAGGATGCCGAAGCCGAGGAGCAGACGAACCTGCTGGAGGTCGCCCGTCGATCGGCTCATGATCTCGCCCGCGGACATCGTGCGGTAGAACGCGGTCCCGAGGCGGTGGAGCCGGTGGAGGAGCAACGCACGAAGCTCGTACTCGGCGTCGCGGCCCGCATTGAAGATGAACCAGCGGCTGCCGACACGGCACGCGAACGCCAGAACGGCGAGCCCGAACATGAACAGCGCCGGGCCGGTGACCTTCTCGGGCGCGCCGCCGAACACGTCGTCGATGGCGGCCTTCGAGAGCCAATCGATCCGGTTCAGCGAGTACTGGAAGATGGCGAGCAACGCGCCGCCGGCCAGGTAGGCAGGGACGTGCCGCTCGAACTGACCACGGAGCGTGGTCGGCATCGACCCGGGATCGAACCCCGCACTCGCTGACGCGTTTTCCCGATGTTCGCTCACGGCCATGGAGTCGACGAACCCACGGGCCTCATAGCAGACCGGGGTTCGCGCTTGGATGCTGGATCGACCCTCGAGGTAGCGCTTCCGCTCCGTCCGGGAGCAGATTCGCAGACGCGATTTTACTTGCTCACTCGAGCGGATGCCGCGGAAGCTCGTCCGGAGAGACGATGCGTGCGGGGTCAGCGAGCGTCGACGAGAGCAGAGCGTCGACGAGCCGCACGACGGACGCGGGATCGTCCGCGAAATCTCGACCGCGAGCATCGAGGATCACCGCACGCGCGATCATCGCGGGTTGCCCGAGGACGAGCCCCTCGAAGAGCGCGTGACCGAAGAGCACGGGCAGCATCGAACCGTCACCTCGATCGAGCAGGATGATCCCGCCTTCGTCGACGAGGGCGAGGGCGTCGAGCTCCCGCGTGCGCGCGTTCGGAAGCTGGGTCGCTCCCTCCGGGATCCACTGCTCGATCGCGCGATGCTGCCGGCGATGGAGGGCGAGCTTCGCATGCGGGAACGTCGCCCACACGAGCGCATTCAAGTAGTCGTGCCACATCCGCGGTCGCGTCGGGACGACGCGGCGCTGGACGATCATCGCGTCGTAGAGCGCCGCGCGGTCGACGAGCTGCCCTTGCGGCCGGCGCCTCCGTGCAGGAGCAAGCTCGAAGCGCACGGGGGCGTCCTGATCGGGCGCGAATGCGCGCGTGTATTCGGTGACGGCGGGCCAGTCGGGGCGATCGGCAAACGTGCTCGCGGCACGAGCGATCGGCCAGTGCTCGGGCCTTCGCTCGTAGAAACGCGCGTCGAAGTCCGAGCGCTCCTGGCGAACGAGCCGAAGGCGCTCCCATCGCGGCGGCGTCTGTTGCGGATCGGGAGCCATCGTCCTCAGCGTCCGCGCGCGTTGCGTGGCCGTCGATGGGACGACCCCAGCATCGGTCGCGAGCCCTCGGCGCTCGCGGCAAGGTCCTTCATGTCGATCGTCGCCACGAGCAGGCCGAGCCGGACGCGCGCGCGGTTACGCGGATCGAGCTCCTGCACGATGCCGAGGCGGTTCGCGAACGGTCCCGCAAGCACGCGGACCTTCGTCCCCTTCTCGATCGGGAGCGACGGATCGATGTCCGCCCCGGCGGGCGCTCCGCGCGCGCGCAGCGACGTCGGAAGGATCGGACGACGCGCGGGCAGCAGCCGGACGTTCCCGGCCTCGGTTTTCTGGCGATCCACCTCTTGCTCCGCCGATTCTTCGACGCCGCGCGATTGCGGCGCCGCGGCCGCTTCACGATCCGCAGCCGAGAAGACGCGGCGGGCGTCTTCTCGCTCGCGTCGTGAGCCCTCTTTCCTGACGGGTCCCTTGCGCACTCCCTTGCGCCGCTTGCGACGCTCCTCGCGCCCGCGCTCGCGCCGCTCCTCGAGCAACGACGCTCGCCGGGCACGCCACGCCCCCCGCCGCGTCGCAGCGATGAGATCGTTGTCCGGCGCCCACGCGACGAGCCTGTAGACATGAGCGAGCGCGACGAGCGCGTCCGCGAGCAACTCGTCGATCTCTTCGGCGTTGGCGAGCGCGATCTCACGCTTCACGGACCAGCCCATCCAGAGCGGTCGGCGGTTGCGCTGGCTGTCGTCGAGGAGCGCACGGATGTCGTCCGCCGATGCCGCCTGCGCTCGCGGAAAGCTGGGGACACCGATGACGCCGATCGCGAACTCGTCCGGCATCGCTTCGAGCAGCGACGTGAGCTCGAGGAGCGCGGTCGGATCGGCGATGCGCGCGCGGGCGTTCTTCACGTCCGCCTCTGCCTCCGGGCAGACCTCGAGGCTGACGGCCACGTGGACGCTGTCGATCGTGAGCGCGAGGTAAGCGTGGGACCGGAGCGGGTCGAGCTCGGGCTCGGTTCGCGGCACGAAGCTCCGCGCATACGCATCGCGCACGAAGACGACCCGCTGCGCGATCGCCCGCGGAGCGCCGGACGACAGGTGTTGCTCCACCTCGTCCGGGACGACGACCTCGACGGCGAGCCCGAGCTCGGCGAGCCGTGGAGACACGCCGCGGGCCCACGCCTCGATCCGCTCGCGGAGGGCACGTCGCTGCGCGGCGGCGCCATGGCTCGGGCCGAGCCCCCCGAACGAGCGGGGCGCTGCTGACGCGGGAGCACCGCCGCCACCGCCGCGAGAGGCTGCGGTCGTTGGCTCGAGAAACGCGTCGAAGTCGGCGCTGGTCAGTCGCAGCGCGCCGGGGGGCGGGACTGGCACAACGGGGCAGCATACGGTCCCCAGCCAACGTGTCAACGCGTCGTCCGTCGGACGGCCAGCGCTCAAATGACGGTAATCCCCCGGGGTTTGCGCGCTTGATGACACCGCGCGTCACGGCCTGTCCGGGACGCGCGAAGCGAGCCCATCCGCGCGCTCGGGTTCCGCCCGCTCGACGTCGGCCAGTGTTTCGCATGGGCGCTCCGTCGAAGAAGCCCGACTCCGAACTCTGCGCCTCGGCATCCGACCTGCTTGAAGTGGTGATCTCCCCCGGCCGCGGCTCGTCGCCGCCGCCCCGCGATCGCCAGGAATGGAACTCGGCCTGGACTTGTTGCAAGCCTCGACCATCGCTGCCCGAGCTTCTTCGCGACGCTCCTCCCAAAGCGACACACTGCAGATGACCCACCCTCTCCCTCCGCTTTCACCGCTCGTGGCTCGTGACGAGACCGATGCGGGTCCCGTCGCGCTGACTCGGAAGAGAAAGCGTGATAGACCCGCCAACGTGCCGCGTTCGCCGAAGACCACCGCTCAGGCAAAGTCCCGCGGTGCTGCAAAGGGCAAGGGATCGGAGCCGCCGCCGA
This sequence comes from Pseudomonadota bacterium, assembly GCA_023423895.1. Taxonomy (GTDB): domain Bacteria; phylum Myxococcota_A; class Polyangia; order Polyangiales; family Polyangiaceae; genus Labilithrix. Next base: position 15,994 of record JAFAER010000180.1, on the reverse strand, counting down.
GCGTCGACGACGACAAGAAGCCCAGGGAAGACGAAGACGAGGAGGCCGCCGAGCGCGACTCCGAGCCCGCGGGCGTCGACGACGAGATCGCAGGCGCCGAGCCCGCCATCGAGGAAGAAGAGGACATCTTCGCCGAGCCCAAGGAGGAAGGCGAGACGGGCGCGCAGTCGGGTCCGTTGTCGAAGCCGATGTCGACCGGGTCGATGGAGCGGCTCGACCCGATGGCGGCGTACCTCCGCGAGGTGCAGCGCCATCCTCTGCTCACCCCTGAGCAGACTCACGAGCTGGCCGCGAAGTTCGTCGAGACGCAGGACCCCGCGATCGCTGCCCAGCTCGTCACCGCGAACCTCCGCCTGGTGGTGAAGATCGCGTACGAGTACCGGCGCGCCTACAAGAACATCATGGACCTCGTGCAGGAGGGCAACATCGGCCTCATGCAGGCGGTCAAGCGGTACGACCCGTACCGCGGCGTGAAGCTCTCGAGCTACGCGGCCTGGTGGATCCGCGCCTACATCCTCCGGTTCATCCTCAACAACTGGCGTCTCGTGAAGCTCGGCACGACGCAGGCGCAGCGGAAGCTGTTCTTCAACCTGCGGAAGAAGCGCGCCGAGCTCCAGGCGATGGGCGTCGATCCGACGAACGCCGAGATCGCCAAGCACCTCAACGTGCCGGAGAGCGACGTCGCCGAGATGGACGTGCGCCTCGCCCAGAGCGAAAAGTCGCTCGATGCGCCGGTCGGCGACGCCGACGGACGTGCGATCGCGAAGGTCGACATGATGCCCGCCACCGGCGCGGGTCCCGAGACGCAGATGGCCGACGAGGAGCTGCAATCGCTCCTCAAGGACAAGCTCGCCGAGTTCCGCAAGACGCTCGCGGGGAAGGAGAAGGACCTGGCGATCTTCGACATGCGGCTCGTCGCCGACGATCCGCTCACGCTCCAGGACCTGGGCGACAAGTTCGGGATCTCTCGCGAGCGCGTTCGCCAGCTCGAGCAGCGGCTCCTCGCCCGCCTCCGCGACTTCTTGAAGCGCGAGATGGGCGACGCCACCGATTCTCTCTGAGCTCGCCGCGGCGAGCAGGTAGCCTCGCGCCGTGAGCTCGGTACGCCAGCCCGGCACTTTGTACGTCGTCGCCACGCCCATCGGGAACCTCGGCGACGTCACACTGCGGGCGATCGACGTCCTGAAGACGTGCGACCGCATCGCGGCCGAGGATACGCGCCAGTCGAAGAAGCTCCTCTCGCACCTCGGCATCAGCGGCAAGCCGATGGACGCGCTTCACGCGCACTCCAGCGAGCGCGACGTAGCGAGGATGGTCGACGCGCTGGCTGCTGGCGAGTCGGTGGCGCTCGTCACCGATGCTGGCACTCCCAGCGTCAGCGACCCCGGTGATGCGGTCGTGAAAGGCGCGATCGCGGCGGGCATCCGGGTCGTCCCGATCCCCGGCCCGAGCGCCGCGCTCGCTGCGCTGGTCGCGAGCGGTCTCGCCGGCGGCGGCGGCTTCCGCTTCATGGGCTTTCTCCCGCGCGAGGGCACGGCACGGCACGAGGCCATCGGAAAGGTGTGCGAGACACCGGAGCCGGTGATCCTCTTCGAGTCTCCCGAGCGCACGAGCGCGACGCTCCGTGAGCTCGCCGAGGCGACGCCCGAACGCCCGGCATGTGTCGCGCGCGAGCTGACGAAGCTTCACGAGGAGCTCGTACGGGGCACGCTCGCGTCTCTCGCGTCGTTGGCTGAAGAGCGCGAAGCGTGGCGTGGAGAGATCGCGATCGTGCTCGGCACGTGGACGCCCGAGTCACGGGAAGCGACGATCGACGACGCGGCGCTCGACGAGCGGATCGATCGCGAGCTCGCTGCAGGAACGCACTCGAAGACGATCGCCGAGCGCCTGGCCGCGTGGAGCGGCCGTCCGAAGCGCGAGGTCTACGAGCGGGTGGTCAGCCGCAAACGCGAACCTCGCTGACTCTTCGCGGGACTCGCCCGGCCGCGAAGGAGACGCGTCTTCGCGGTCTCCCCCTGGCAGCGCACGTCAGGAAGGCGACGAGCTAGAGACGCGCGAGCTACAGCGTCTGGCTCAGCGCTCGGTCCATGGCTCGCTCGTCGAAGCCGACGAGCACCTTGCCGCGCACGTCGATGACCGGGATCGAGCCGCCGCGCATGCCCGCGCTCGCGAGCTTCGACTGCATCTCGCGGGCTGCGCTGCGGTCCTCTTCGATGTCCTTCTCGATGAAGGGGACGCCCTTTCGCTTCAGATACGCCGCGGCCTGGTGGCACGGGCCGCACCACGACGCGCCGTAGATGATGACGGCGGGTCGTGCCGCCGCGGGTGGCGCGCTGTCGGCGGCCTTCGGCGCGAGGACGTTGCCGTTGCCGCTCTTCTGGCGGCGCTCGATCGCAACCTTCTCGAAGTCGGTACGGCTCATCGTCCGCACCGGATAGGCGCCCTCTGCGCCCGGGTTGCGTAGATCGGCGACGAAGACGTCGTCGAGCTTCGGTGGATCTTTCACCGGATCGGCGACGCGCACGACGTCGCGCGATCCCACCGGAACGTCTGCGACCTTCTGCTCGACGTGGAACTCGCCCTTGTCGTCGATCCAAGTGAGCAGGAGGTCCGTGCTCGCGTCCGTGACGACGGGCAGGACGACCGCTTCGGTCGTGGGCGCTGGGCGCTTGCAGCCTGCTACGAGGACGAAGACGAGGGCGAGGAACAGGAGCCCGAGCTGCCGGAACTGCACAACCATATCGCGAGCGGAGGATGCTCCCGCCGGCGGCCGCTGACAAGCTCAGCCAAAGCTCAGCTCTATCCGTCCGCGGAAAGCCGCTCCCACTCGGCCATCATCACGTCGACCTTCTTCGCGACGGCCTGCTCCTCGGCGGCGAGCTGCGCCAGCTTCGCCCAGTCGCCGCCCGGATCCTGCTTCAACCGCCCACGCATCTCCGCGAGCTGCTTCTCGCCTGCGGCGATGAGGTCCTCGAGCTCCTTCACGCGGCGCTTCTGCTTCTCGCGATCGCGCGCCTGCTGCTTCTGGGCCTCGTGCTGCTTCTTCCGCGCCGCTTCGTCGAGCGGCGGTGGGGCGTTCGACTTCGCTTTCGCCTTGGGAGCTGGCGCCGGCTTCGGCTCCTCGCGCGGCTGCATGGAGGAGGCGAAGTCCGAGAACCCGCCGGGGAAGATCTCGACCTTTGCGTCCCGCACGCTCACGACGCGCGTCGTCACCGTGCCGAGGAAGCGTCGATCGTGCGAGACGAGGACGACGGTGCCCTCGAAGCCGACCAGTGCTTCCTCGAGGATCTCGGCAGCGGGAATGTCTAGGTGGTTCGTGGGCTCGTCGAGGAAGAGGAGGTTACGCGGCTCGAGGAGCAACTTCGCGAGCGCGAGACGAGAGCGCTCCCCGCCGGAGAACCCAGCAACGACGCGCAGCGGATCGTCACCCCAGAACCGGAAGCGCGCGAGGTACTGGCGAGCGGCCTCCACGGTGAAGTCACCGCGGACGCGTCGCACTTCCTCGACGGCCGTACGTTTCGGATCGACCTCGCCGAGGTGCTGGTCGAAGTAGCCTTCCTGGAGATTCGTGCCCCGGCGAACGTTGCCGTTGTCGAGCGACGGGTCACCCCGCCCCGCGAGGAGCTTCAACAACGTCGACTTCCCTGCCCCGTTCGGGCCGACGATGCCGATGCGCTCACCACGCCGAACGAGCAGATCGACGCCGTCGAACAGCCTGCGACCGCCGCGCTCCGCGGAGAGGCCCTTCGCGTCGATGACGATGTCGCCCGAGCGGGCCGCCGGGGCGAAGCGGAAGCTCACGCGCTCGGCGACCGCCCACACGTCCTCGGGACGTTCGACGCGTTCGAGCTTGTCGAGCATCTTGCGCCGGCTCTGCGCCTGCTTCGTCTTCTGTCCGGCGATGTTGCGGCGGATGAAGTCCTCCGTCTTCTCGACGAAGGCGGCCTGTCGTTCGGCGAGGGCGCGCTCGCGCTCGAGGTCGTCGGCGCGCGCGACGGCGTATTCGCTGTAGCGAAGCGGGTAGACCCGCAGCCCCTTGCTCCCGAGCTCGAGGGTCGTCCGACAGACCGCGTCGAGGAACGCTCGATCGTGGGAGACGACGAGCACTGCACCGCGGTAGCCGCGCAGCCAACCCTCGAGCCACGCGATCGTATCGAGGTCGAGGTGGTTCGTCGGCTCGTCGAGCAGGAGGAGATCCGGCTGCTGCGCGAGGACGACGCCGAGATGCAATCGCCCACGCTCACCGCCGGAGAGCGACGCGACGGGACGAGCGAGGTCTGCCGAGCTGAACCCGAGCTTCGCGGCGATCGCGGCGACCTTGTGCTCGAGCGCATCGCCGCCGGCGACGTGGTAGCGCTCGGTCGCGTGGGCGAGGTCCTCGAGCGCGCGTGTATCGCCGCTCGCAGCGTCGTGCTGCGCGCGAACGAGGGCATCACGTGCCTCGACGATGTCGCGGAAGCCCGACATGAAGGCCGAGAGCACGTCACCTTCCGCCGCGACTTCGTGGGACTGGCGGTAGTAGCCGACGGAGACCTCTTTCTTGATCACCGCCGTTCCGCCGTCGGGCTCGATCTCCTTCGCGATGAGCCGGAGCAGCGTGGACTTGCCTGCGCCGTTCGGCGCGACGAGAGCGGCGTGCTCACCGAGCGCGAGGCTGAACGTGACGGATTCGAAGAGGGTGTCACCCGCGTAGCCGAAGCGCAGGTCGGCGACCTGGAGGACGGTCATGGCGCGCGCACTCTACCCCAGGCGGCACGTCTTCACAGCGCGAGCGGCGCCATCGGAACGCAAACCCGAAGCGTGAACGCGACGCGCAGACCTCGGAGCTCGAGGCCGGCGCTCGACGTGCTCAGCCTTTCTTCTTCAGCGGAATGTACGCGGACTTCGGCGGAGCGTCCTTCACGTTGAGGTCGGGGTCTTCCCGGATGCGCCGGAGATCGCGCGCGAGGTCCTTCGCGTAACGGATCCAGTAGTCGCGACCGGGATCCATGCCCTCCTCGGGGACCGCGGCGCGAAGGGCTTCGATGACCTCGGGCGCTGCGTACGCGCCGAGCAGCGCGATCGCCTCGGCTCGGCTCGGATACGGATCGCCCGCCCCCGCGCGACTCGACGGCCCCGACCGTGGACCGAGGTCCGTCCCGGCACGCACGCCTGTCGTGGCCGGCGTCGCCGTTCCTGCGCCTGTGCCTGCGCCGACGACATAGACGTCGCTCAGCCGTTCGCGCGGACCGCTGCCCTTCGTGAGCCAGTCGACCGTGACGCCGAGCGCATGAGCGAGCTTGCGCGCCGTGTCGAGCGGAAGCCGCGCGCCGCGTCCGCCGGACCGGAGCGAGTTGATGTACTGCGACGTGAATCCCGCCCGTCGCGCGAGCTCACCCCCGCTGAGACGGCGAGCGTCCATCGCCTCGGCCAGACGGGTCTGCCAATCCTCTCCGCCGACGGAAGACTCCGGCTCGGGCTCGGACGCCGTATCGCGATCGCGTGGGCTCACGTGCCCAGCCTAACGCGGAGCGCGTCCGCTCGTCATCCGGATGACTTCTTTAGTTGACAACTTTAGTTTCTGTTTCAAGTTGACAGCATGAGCACCGTCGTCGAGCCCGACCCTCTCCCGGCCGCACATGCGTCGCGGCGGACCATCCGCGCTGCGGTCCGGACCGACTGCGGGCTCCACCGCGAGAACAACGAAGATCGCGGGCTGTTCGTCGATCTCGGCGGCGACGTCACCTTCGAGCCGCCGGCCTCGGCCGCGATCGCCGCGGAAGCCGGGGCATTCATCGGCCTCGTCTGCGACGGGATGGGCGGCGAGGCAGGCGGGGAGGTCGCAAGCCGTCTCGCGGTCGAGACCATCGTCCCCTTCCTCCGCAACCTCCGCACCCTCCGCAATACCCAGGTCGATGGGCAGAGCGAGCTCCACGTCGCGCGCGCGCTCGTGGCGAGCCTCCAGGCGGCATCGGATCGGATCCGGCAAGAGGGCCGGCAGCGTCCCAGCCTCGCGCGGATGGGGACCACGGCCACGTTGGTCGCCGTCGTCGATCGCTCCCTCGTTTGCGCGCAGATCGGCGACAGCCGCGCCTATCTGTTCCGTGCGGGCGTGGTCACCCAGCTCACGCGCGATCAGACGATGGCGGAGCTCCTGCGCAGCAGCGGCAACGTCCCGCCGGAGCACGTGTCGGAGCTCGTCGGCTCCAACGTCCTGCTCCAGGCGCTCGGCACGTCGGCACGTCTCGACGTCGCGCTCACACAGGCGCAGATTGAGCCTGGTGACACCGTTCTGCTCTGCTCGGACGGGCTCACCGTCGTGGTCGACGACGACCTCATCGCGTTGACGCTTGCGACGAACGACGAGCCCGACGACGCGTGTGCGGCGCTCATCCAGCGGGCTCTCGAGGCGGGCGCCCCCGACAACGTCACGTGTGTCGTCTTCCGCGTGGGCGACGTCAGGCGATGACGCGAGAGAGCGTCGCCACCGTCTCGTCGAACGCGACACGATCTGCCGAAGACTGGCGGAGGAACTGCTCGATCTTCGGCATCTTCGCGATGGCTTCGTCGAGCTCCCTGTCCGAGCCCTTCGCGTAGGCGCCGAGCATCACCAGGTCCCGCTTCGCCTCGTAGTGCGCGACGAGCGCCCGTAGGCGCCTGGCGGCTTCGCGGTGCTCCTTCGAAACGACCGCATCCATCACGCGCGAGAGCGACACCGTCGGATCGACGGCCGGATACCGCCCGCGTGCCGCGATCGTCCGGTCGAGGACGACGTGGCCGTCGAGGATACCCCGCACCTCGTCGGCGATCGGCTCGTCCATGTCGCCGCCCTCGACGAGCACCGTGTAGATGGCCGTGATGGCGCCGCGCGCGCCCTGCCCCGAACGCTCGAGCAACCGCGGGAGCATCGCAAAGACGCTCGGCGGGTAGCCACGTCGCGCCGGGGGCTCCCCCGCCGCGAGCCCGACTTCGCGCTGCGCCCTGGCGAACCGCGTGACGGAGTCGACGAGGAGCATGACGCTCTTGCCCTGATCGCGGAAATGCTCCGCGTACGCCGTCGCGACCTGCGCCGCTCGGAGACGCTCGAGCGCGGCGACGTCGCTGGTGGCCACCACGACCACGCTCCGGCGGCGGCCCTCCTCGCCGAGCGAATGCTCGAGGAATTCGCCGACCTCGCGTCCACGCTCTCCGACGAGGGCGACCACGACGACATCCGCCGCCGTTCCGCGCGCGATCGCGCCGAGCAGCGTGCTCTTGCCTACGCCCGAGCCTGCAAACAGACCGATGCGCTGCCCTTCGCCCATCGTGAGGAGACCGTCGATCACGCGGACCCCCGTGGCGAGCGGACGATCGACGGGTCGGCGATCGAGCGCGATCGGAGGATCGGCATCGACGGGGACGACCACACCGCCGTCGATGGGACCGCGGCCGTCGATCGGACGACCGAGGCCGTCGACGACGCGCCCGAGCAGCGCATCGGAGGCGCGCACCGAGAAGCCCGCTCCCGTCGACTCGACTTCATCGTCGGGGCCAACGCCGGTGATCGCTCCGAGCGGCATCCCGATGGCCTCACCGCGCTCGAAGCCGACGACCTCGCATGCGAGCGGCTCGCCGCGGCGCTTGATCGTCACGACGTCACCGACGCGCACGCCGGGCATGCTGAATCGCAGCGAGAGTCCCGTTACGCCGAGGACCTTACCGACGGGACGCAGCGCCGCCGTCGCGGCCAGCTTTGCCTTCAGCGCGTCGAGCGAGGCCATCGCCCCAACGCTACACCTACTTCGCGCCGGCGGCTCGCGCCTTGCCCTCGGCCGTCGCGCCACCGTGTGCGAGCTCTGCGTCGAGCTCGACGAGCAACGCCTTCGCGCGCTCACTCAACTGAGTGGGCACATCGACCTGCACGACCGCGACGAGCGAGCCACGTCCGCGTCCGTCGAGACGAGGAACGCCCTGCCCTTTGATCTGGAACACCGAGCCGGACTGCGTTCCCGGCGGGATGCGGCACGGCACGGTCGTATCGGCCGGATCTTCGACGGAGTCGCCGATCGACGGCACCCGGATCTCCGCGCCGAGCGCAGCGTCGGCGAACGTCACGTGCACGCGGGTGACGAGGTCCGCGCCGTCACGTTCGAAGCGCGCGTCCTCCTCCACGTCGATCTCGACATAGAGGTCGCCAGCGGGGGCGCCGTTCGGTCCGGGCATTCCCTGGCCCGGGATACGGAGCTTCTGTCCGCTGTCGATGCCGGGAGGGAACCCGACGACGACCTTGCGGGACTTCTCGACCGCACCGTGGCCCTTGCAGGTCCGGCAGTGGTCTTTGATGACGACGCCCTGCCCGTGACAACGCGGACAGGGCGTGGTGAACATCACGAAGCCACGTGCGTTCGACACGTGACCACTGCCGCGGCAGTGACTGCACGCCTCCGGCTTGGTGCCCGACTTCGCGCCAGAGCCCTGGCAGTCCTCGCAACGTGTCGGCGCGTTCACCGTGATCTCACGCTTGAGACCAAACGCCGCTTCACGGAGGCTCAGCCGGGCCTGCACACGGAGATCTCCACCGCGCCGAGCCTGGCGCCGACCGCCGCCGGCAAATCCGAAGCTGCCGGAGAACATCTCCGCGAAGAGGTCCTGCATGTGCGCGAAGACGTCGGAAGCATCTCCGCCGCCGCCCATGCCGCCCTCGAGACCGGCATGACCGAACTGGTCGTAGATCTGCCTCTTCTCGTCGTCGGAGAGGACCTGATACGCCTCGTTCACCGCCTTGAACTTGGCCTCTGCGGTGGCATCGCCGGGGTTGCGATCGGGGTGATGCTTGAGAGCTTCGCGCTTGTAGGCCTTACGGACCTCATCGGCGCTCGCGGTGCGCTCGACGCCAAGCACTTCGTAGTAATCGCGCTTTTCGGACATGGAACAGAACCGTGCCGCGAACCGCAAGGTAAGGCGGGCACCAGGGGTGTCAACCACCCTAGCACGGGCGGGCCTGTCGACCTCGGTCGATGGAGCTAAGCGCTCTCCGCCCGCGCTCGCATCTGCTCGAGGAGCACGGTCTGACGGGCGAGCTCGGACCGGGCGTGGGCGAGCTCTTCGCCCGACTCGGCGGCCAAGCGGGCGGCGTGCTCCTGCGCGAGCGCCTGCCGGAGAGCATCGAGCTCGTCACGTGCTCGTGCTAGCTCGCCTTCGAGACCTTCCGGGCTGCGTGCGCTGGACGGCGCCGCGGTCTTTGCGGACTCGAGCTGCTGCGTCGCCGTCTCGTACGCCCGTTCGAGACGCGTGCGCTCGTTCTCGAGCTCGGTGATGCGCCACGCCCGAGCGGTGAGCTCCCCTTCCCGTCGCGCGACCTCCGCGGCGAGCTCGTCGAGCTTGTTACGGAGCCGCGCCATCTCCTCGACTACCGCTGGGTCGGGACGAGGCGGGGGAACCGAGAGCGGGGCAGCCGCCTCGAACGTGACGCCGTTCGTCGTGCCCTCACGCGACTCTTCGAGCGACGCGACCAGCTCCTTGACGAGCTGTTCGCGTCGAACGACCTCCTTCTCGAGCCCAGCGATGACGCGGGCTCGATCGCGGAGCTGCTCCTCGTAGGACGCCGTCTCTGCGGCGTGGGCCTCGGCGACGTGTGCCAGGTCCGCCACGTTCAGCGCCAGCGCAGCCTCGGCGCGCTCCGCACGCGCGACCAGCTCGTCGAGCTCCGCGACCCTTGCGCCGTCGCGCGTGGCAAGGTTCTCTTCCCGCGCAGCGATCTCCGCGAGCGCCCGTGCGAGCGCTTCTTCTGCACGTTCGGCGCGTGTGACGATTTCACTGATGTCGAAGGCAGGCGCCGCCGCTCGGGCCGAGTGCTGGGCGTCGAGCTCCGCGCTCAGCGCTGCGATGCGGTCGTCGCGCTCGAGGAGGCCCTGCTCGGCCGCGAGCAATCTCCGCTCGAGCGAGGCCATCGTCTGCTGCGACGCCGCGAGCACCGTCTCGAGCTCCATCGCTCGCGTCAGCGCAGCGTCCCGCTCAGTGGCAGCGCGATCGAGCCGGGCGGCGGCCTCGACGGTCCGGACGTCGGCCACGACGAGCCGTTCACGCGTCTCGTCGAGCTGGGCCGCGAGGAGCTCGCTCTTCAGCTTCGAAGCCGCGAAGGCAGCTTCGAGCGCGATGCTCTCGTCCGGCGTGGCTTTCTCGACGTCGGGCACCTGGACGATCGCGTAAGGATCGAGCGTGACGCCGCCCCTACGCTGCGCCGGTGGCGCCTTCGACGCCACGACGACGAACACGCTCGGCGGCGGAGCCGAAGCCAGCCGCGTGTCGACGCTCACGGCAGGTGCTTCTTCTTCGATGCCGAGCTCCGCGAAGACGACGCCCTTGAACGGGACGACGCCAACGAGGGTCACGTCGTCGAGCTCGGAGGCGAATGCGTCGTACAGGTCGTCGTAGGCAAGCGCCGCCGGACCGAGCTCCGTCGAGAATGCCTCCTCGCCCTGGACGTCGTCGCCGACACTGGCCCGGCCCATCGCGACGATCGCCCCGGTCTTCGCGACGGCGCGCTTCAGCCGAGCGATCGTGGCGCGGGGATCGCTCAGCTCGGCGAGGTCCGGAACGACCGCGATGTCGAACGCTCCGTCCCTGACCTCGAGCTCGTCGCCGAGCGGCCGGATCGAGACACCGGGCGTCGCACCACGCGTCGCATGGCCTGCTCGCACGGCGTCTGCGGCACGCGCCGGATCGGGATCGAAGACCAGCACACCGCGGGCCCCGAGCTCGAGGAGCCGCTCTGCGACGGGGCTCTCGGCATCACCGATGACGAGCACATGTGCGCCGGACGCGAGCGGCTCGGCGTAGACGAGCAGCGCGTCGACGAGAGACGACGGAGAAGCATCTCGCTCGCTCCGGAAGGCGTCGTCCCTGGGACCGTTGCCGTTCGACATACGAGCGCCGTTCTATCACACCAGCACGACGGACGGACAAGACGGAGCGGACGGCTCAGGACGGCTCAGGACGTCAAAGGCGCCGCAAACGCAGGCCTCGAAGGCGGGCTGGGCGGGGCGACGCTCGGGGACGTCCCAGGCACTGCGCCGGAGCTGCCGCGACGTCCTCGTCGCTCGGCGCCTCGCCAGCGCGCGGGGGCGGTCGGCTCGGAAGCGTTCGTTCGATCGGTGGCGCGACGCCCCTCGAGGGCCAGCGCGAGCTTCGCGACGAGCGCAGCGGCTGCCTCGGGCGTCGGCTCGTCCGGAGAGAGGCGAACGACGCGCTCCTCCGGCACCCGCCCCACGACGACGGGGGCCCCCGTCCCCGCGGCGAGTCGCGCGATTCGCTCCGCTGCCGCCGAGGCGTCGTCGAACCGGACGAAGACCTCGGGGAGCGCCCCGCCATGGCCACCGGGCGCGACCGCCAGCGCCAGCTCGATCGCACGGAGCCCCGGCGTGCGGTCCCGCGGTGCGCAGGCGAGTCGAACCTCGTCCACCGTGCCCGTTCCGGCTCCGGTCCCGGCCCCGCCGACGACGCGGCCGATGGTGCGCAGCTCGACGTGGGACAGATCGATCGTCGCGGCCAGCGCGTCGCGCGCCGGGCGAAGCGAACGCGCGGCGAGCTCGGTCGGCGTCGGCATGAGCTGCGAGCGCGTACCGGTCACGAAGATCGGGACGAGCGCGGCGGAGACGAGCACGAGCGCGATCGTGATCTGCGGAACGTGCGCGCGGAGCAGCCATGCAGAGCCGGCGACGGCGCATGCGAGGATCGCGCAGACGAGCCGCGCGCGGCCGGTCGCGATGTCGAGCCGATCGACCGGAAGCGGCTGGGTCCGGCCCGGAAGCAGGGCCATCGGATCGGAGATCGGCCGCCAGGCGCCGGGCCCTCGTGGACGTGCCACCGGCGAAGGTGCGCGATGCGCGGCGAGTCCCATCGCGAGCGCGACGAGGAGCGCTCCGACCAGCGGGTTCCACCAGAGGAGCGACGCGAGCGCGGCCGACGCGGCGATCCCGTACGCGAAGGGTCCGATGTTCCACGGCACCGGGAGGAGCGGACGAGCACGCGCTCCGCGCGATTCTGCCGTCTGTCGGACCTGCTTCTGCTTCTCGCGCAGAAGCGCAGCAAGCGCCCCTGCGAGCGCCGCGAATCCGAGCGCCACGCCGATGCGTTTGAGATTCGAGCCAATCAGCGACGGGGGCCCGACCTCGGGCGCGACCGGCGGCCTTAGCTCCGGCGCGGTCACCTTCGGAAACGCCTTCGGGTCGACGCGCGCCGCCCACGTGACGGCTTCCCCGCGCGGAACGTGTGCGCGGACGAGCTCGAGCTCGTCACGCTCGCTCGTGCGACGAACGGTCGAGAGCGTCGTCGTCGCCTGCGCCGTGGCCGCGAGGCGAGGCTCCGTCGGAGCGGCCGGGAGATCGAACACGACGCGAGCGCCATCGTGCCCCTCGGGCGCCGGCGGCGCGGTCCAGGCGACCTTCCACATTGCGCCGTCGCGCGTGAGCAGCTTCGTGGCGACGAGATCGAGTCGGTACTTCACGTCGACGACGTACGTCCCACGACCGATGCCTTTGCCCTCGTCGATCATGATGCGAACCGTGCCGGGCGTCTTCGGCACGGACTCGACGCGCGCGAGGATCTCCGCACCGCTCTTCTCGGCCGTGAGCACGGCCTCCGGCGCGATCTCCGCGCGCGGATCGATCCCTACGAGGTCGAACGTCTTGAAGTGACCGGCGACGATTCGATAGCGGAGATGATGCTGGACGTTCGCGACGCCGTCGGGCCCGACCTCGAGCCGGACGTCGTCGGAGGTCTCGTGCATCTCCTGCCATCCGCCTGCGTGCGCCACTCCGGACGCGAGGGCGACGGCGACGAACGCGGTAGCGACGAGGCGGCGAACGATGCGATGACCGAGCACTGCCCCACATGTACCCACATCTTGGATACGGGGGAAATTTCTGGTCCGGTCGGCGCGTGACGGTCGAGCTCGAGGCTCGTCGACGTCAGTGTGCGGTCATCGCGAGCTTCACGATGTCCTCGATGACGGCGCGGGAGATCCGCGCCTGCCCGGCGGAAGCCCCTGCCTTCGCACCATCGGAAGCGGGCTCTGCGCGACCGGTGAACACGATCGGAGAGTTGCCCTTGTGCGGCAGCCCACCAAGGAGCGAGAACGGAGAGCGCTCGTCGCGCCAGTCGAGTGCCGCGAACACGAGGACGCCGCGCAAGGTCGCGATGCCCCCGCCGTTCACCTTCCCTTCACGAAGCGCTTCCATACCGCTCGCCTTGCCGAGCGTGCTCGCGTCCGGCGCGCTTGCGAGCGAGGCTGCAGCCTTCTGGGCGACGAGCTTTCCGTCGAGACCGAAGGCGAGCCACGTCGCGCCTCCGTCGGGCACCGCGTAGAGGTGGAAGAGAACCGGCTTGCGCGCGATCTTCTTCGGCTTCGCCGCCTTGGCGCCGGACGAGCCCGACGGCATCTCCGTGATGTCGTCACGCGGGATCGTGACCTCGAGGTGCACGGTCTCCTTCGGCAGGGTCACACCGGCGGGCATCGGCGCGATGCGCATGCGCGGAAGCATCCCCTTCTCTGCCTTCGCCTGCGCCCACTTGGCGAACGCCGGTCGGTTCCAGAGCGCCGACCAGTCCTTCAAGATCGGACCGACCTTCGCCACGGGCTCGCCGACTTGATAGAGATGCCAGCCCACGACCTGCTCGAGGAGGACCCGCTTGCCCTCTTCGATGCCGGCGCGGTTGTCGGGCTTGAGCGTCTTGAGGCTCTGCGACGCCTTCTCGATCGCTGCTTGATCGAACCCCTTGCCGTAGATGCCCGCGCCATTCATGAAGAGCGCGAGCATGCGGTCGACGACCAGATCCTTGATCGCTCTGCGCTCCGCGTCCGGAACGCCTGCCGAGTCCGCGCCTTCGAGCATCAGGTTCGCGAGCAGCTCGCGCGGATGATCGAAGAGCTTCGGATCCGTGCCGCGTCCGAAGAACGCCGTGTCCGTGTCGGAGGGAAGATGCCAGAACGCCGGAGGCGGCGAGTCCGAGCGATCGGTGGTGAGGACACGCGCGAAGAGGCTCTTCGCGGATTGGAACTCGAACCGGGTGTTCGCGACGATACCGGTCTCGGCGACCTGCGCGTCGACGGTGAGCTTCTGCGCGTCGTTGACGATGTCCATCACCTCCCCGAGGGACGAATCGACGAGGTCGCGCACCGCGGGGCTCTGCGCTCCCAGGAGCGAGCGTGCGAGGATCGGGATGCTCGCGCGCATCTCCTGGAGCGGCGCTCGCACGGGCTCCGGACGGATCTCGACGTGCACGTCACTCGACCACTTCTGACGCGGCATCGTCCGGCTCAGATACGGGACCAGCGCGTCGAGCGCCGCGCCCGGACCACAGACGAGACGTGCACCTTGCGGCGCCGGCGCGAGCACGCATCCGTCACCGTCCTCGTCCTCGTCGTCGTTTTCGTCCTCGTCGGGGCGGCCCACACCAGGACGTACGGCGTTCTTCTTCTTGCCGAGCCCCTCGACCTTGAACTGGCCGTTCGCGCGGGCGATGAGCCGATGCTTCTCGCCTAGCTTCGTCTTCGCCTCGTCGTAGCTCTTCACCGCCACCGAGAAAGCCGGCAGCGGATCGACGCCGCGACGCGAGAGCCCGACGGACAGCGCCGCGTCGACGGGCTGCGAGAGGTCGACGACGTCGGCGACCGCGTCGTCCGTGATCGATCGCACGAGATCCGCGCCGCTCGGAAGCGGCAGGCGCGTCCAGCTTCCGACGGCCGAAACGATGGCGTCCGGCTTGTTGACGCGCGCGAGAACGACGAGTCCCGGCGGCTCCGGGACGGGAGAGACGTCGACCGGCGGTTCTTTCGGCGCGGAAGCGACCGACGGCGACGCCGCCGCAGGCGCGGGGGCCGGCGGCGAGCCACACGCGACCGCGCCTGCGAGGGTGACGACGACGGCAACGAGGGACACGGGGAGGACCCGGGCGCGAGCGCGAGCGCGACGACGAAGGGACATGCGTTCGGCAGGATACGCCCGATCGCGTCCCGGCGCGCAGCCTCTTCCTTCCCCGAAAGGAGGCTGTCAATCTTCCATCCGCGCCGAGATCGTGTCTGAGTAACGCGAGCATCACCGTGGCAGTCCCCCAGATGAATCCGGCCCAGCAAGTGGCCGTCGAGCACCAGAACGGTCCCATGCTCGTGCTGGCCGGCGCGGGCTCGGGCAAGACGCGCGTCATCACGCACCGGATCGCGCGCCTCCTCGAGCGCGGCGTGCCGGCGCACATGATCTGCGCGCTCACGTTCACGAACAAGGCGGCCGGCGAGATGGCCGAGCGCGTCCATCACATCGTGAAGGAGCAGAAGCTCGGCGGACGCGACGGCGCGAAGGGGATCGTCATCTCGACCTTCCACTCCTTCGGGCTGATGGTGCTCGGACGCGAGCGGCAGTCGCTCGGCGGGACGTTCACGATCTTCGACCAGGGCGACTGCGTCGGCGCGGTCAAGGAGATCCTCAGCCGGATCCACGCGAACAAGGCGCTCGACGTCACGGCGATCCTCGCTCGCATCTCGAACGCCAAGAACGCGTTCCTCACGCCCGAGGAGCTCACCGTGCGCGAGGGCGACGAGTACGACGAGGTCGCGAAGGTCGTCTACCCGAAGTACCAGACCGCGCTCCGGAGCTTCCGTGCGTTCGACTTCGACGATCTCGTCGTCGAGGTCGCACGGCTGTGGAAGGAGCGGCCGGACATCCTCGACCGCTGGCAGAAGGAGTTCCTCTACGTCCTCGTGGACGAGTACCAGGACACCAACCGCGCGCAGCTCGAGGTCCTTCGACTCCTCTGCGATCGCCACAAGAACATCTGCGTCGTCGGCGACGACGATCAGTCGATCTACGCCTGGCGCGGCGCCGACGTCCGCAACATCCTCGACTTCGAGGAGCAGTTCGCCGGGGCAAAGATCGTCAAGCTGGAGCAGAACTACCGCTCGATGGCGCCGATCCTCGCGGTCGCCAACGCCGTCATCGAGAAGCGCTCCGACTCGAAGTACAGGAAGCGCCTCTTCACCGAG
>JAFAER010000225.1 GCA_023423895.1 Pseudomonadota bacterium | reverse complement strand
CGTAGTCGTCGAGGATCGCCTTGATCTCGGACGGCTTGGGGATCGGGGCCGAACCGGCGTACGGCTCGTCCTTCTCGACCTCCTCCGCGATGATGTCGTTGCAGAGACCGATGCACTCGTCGCAGATGTAGACCGTAGGTCCTGCGATGAGCTTCTTCACTTCCTTCTGCGACTTACCGCAGAAGGAGCAGCTCAGGTTCCCACTCGTGTGATCGTCTCGCCGCCGCTCCAAGACCCGCCTCGTCTTTTCGGAAGCTTATTCCCGTCCCCCCATCATCGCAAGCTTGTGAGCCTGCGCGGAGGGAGGGCATTCGCTTCGATCGTGAAGATGACCGTGGGGTCGGTGACGATCACCGACCCCAACCCCCGCTCTACTTTTCTTTGCTCCCGTCACCCTTCTTCTTGGGCGGCAGCATGACGTTGTCGATGAGACCGTACTCCTTCGCCGCAGCGGCTCCGAGGTAGAAGTCCCGGTCGATGTCCTTGAGGATCTGGTCCTTGTTCTTGCCGGTCGCGTTGGTGAGGATGTCCGTGAGCACTTCCTTGAGGTGCCGGATCTCCCGCGCCTGGATCTCGATGTCGGAGGCCTGACCTCGTGCACCACCCATCGGCTGATGGATCATGATGCGCGCGTTCGGCAGAGCGTTGCGTCGGCCCTTGGCGCCAGCGGCGAGCAGGACCGCAGCCATGGAGGCCGCCATGCCGAGGCACGTCGTCGAGACGTCGCAGCGGACGTACTGCATCGTGTCGTGGATCGCGAGACCGCTGGTCACCACACCGCCTGGGCTGTTGATGTAGACCATGATCTCTTTGTCCGGATCCTCGCTCTCCAAAAAGAGAAATTGAGCGATGATCACGTTCGCCAGCATGTCGTGGATCTCGTCATAGAGAAACACGATGCGGTCCTTGAGCAGGCGGTCGAAGATGCTCCACCCGCGCTCACCCCGGTGCGTCGTCTCGACGACGTTGGGGATCAGGACGTCCTTGTGCCGCTCGAGCACCTCGAGCGCCTGAGCTCGCGTCTCCGGCCTCTTCATGTTCTCACCCTGGTGGGTCTTACGAGCTCCGTGCTCGCTCGACTGGTTTTTACCTTTCGGGCCTTCGCCCGCGCCCCCGCGCGAGAATAGCGCCGGGGGCTCACGATCTCACGCTCTCAAAGAGAGCTCTCGAGCTGAGGCGCTCTCGAGCTGCTCACTTCTCCTCAGCCTTCTTCTCCTCGGATGCCGCGGCGGCACCTTCGGCTTCCGGCTTCGGCGGCTCGCCTTCCGTGATCTTGGACTTGGACTCGATGAAGTCGAGGATCTTGTCCTCCAAGATCATACCGATCAAGATGTCGCGCTTCGATTTCTCTCGGTACTCGACGCGGAGCTTCGCGACGTTCTTCCCGGTCTCGGCGGCAAGCTCTTGCATGCCCTTCTCGAGATCCTCGTCGGTGACCTTGAACTCGTTCTTACGCGCAATCGCGGCCATGAGCAGACCCGCGCGCACCTTGCGCTCCGCGTCCGCCTTGATCGCGGCGCCCAGCGCTTCGGCTTGCTCCTTCGTGAAGCGCTGACCGGCGCGGCGCGCCTGCATCACGACTTCCTGCTCCATGATCCGCGTCTGCTGCTCCACGAGTGACGGAGGAACGTCACACGCGTTCGATTCGTTCAGCTTTGCGACGATCTGCTCGGCCACGACCGTCTCGGCGCGGTCCTTGAACGCCTTCTCGAGCTTCGTGTGCACGTCCGCGCGGAGCGCGATGAGCGTGTCGAAGCCGATGTCCTTGGCGAACTCGTCGTCGAGCGCCGGCGGGACGCGCTCCTTCAGGTCGACGATCGTGATGTCGAACACGCCCTTCTTGCCGCGGAAGTCCTGCTGCGGGTGCTCGTCCGGGAACGTGTGCTCGGCCGTCGTCTTGTCACCGACGCTCTTGCCCGTCAGTGCCGCGTCGATCTCGGGAAGCGCCTGCCCTGCCCCGAGCTCCAGCTGCACACCCTGGCCGCCACCTTCCTTGACCTCGTTGCCGTCGACGGACAGCGTGAAGTCAATCGTGACGACGTCGCCGGCCTTCGCCGGACGCGCGGGCTCGGGCGCCTTGAGCGCCGCGTTGCGCTGACGGAGCTGCTCGAGCTGCTCGTCAATCGCCGAGTCCGGCACTTCGACCTTCGGCTTGTAGAGCTCGAAGCCCTCGTACTTCACGTCCTCGATCTCGGGCTGGACCTCGAAGCGCGCCTTGTACGAGAACGTCTTCTTCGGATCGATCGCCTCGCCCGCCTCGACGGACGGCTGGTTCACCGGCGTCAGGTTCTTCTCGCTGAGCACCTTCGGCAGCGTGTCGTTGACGATCTGGTTGGCAACGTCGTTCGCGACCTGCGGTCCGAACAGACGCGAGAGCACATCACGAGGCGCCTTGCCGGGGCGGAACCCTTTGACGTGTGCCTTCTTGCCGAGGTTGACGTAGGCCTTGTCGACTTGAGCCTTCACGGAATCGGCAGGGACCTGCACCAAGAGCTCCATGACGACAGGCGAGATTCGCTGGACGGTGACTTCCATTTGAGGGCGGCCACTGTACTTTCTGAGCAGGTAGGGTCAAGGGTGGCGACTTCCCCTCGTCACTTCCGCGCCGAATGGCTCTTCGGGCGGACAGCGCGCGCCCTGCCCGGGTACGGGACGAACCACCGATAAGACCCGCTGACACGGTCGCGGCGTGACCGACTGCGGCGCCCTGCGCTGCCCCGGTCGGAGACGACGGATGCGTTCGCGCCGTTCGCGCCGTTCGCGCCAGCCGCCAGCCGCCAGCCGCGCCAGCCGCCAGCCGCGCCAGCCTGGCGTCGCCGCCCGGCCGTGAGGCCACGCCGGGCGAGGCCAGGAATGAGAAAGCCCCCGGACGAGAGGTGGATCGTCCGGAGGCGTGTTTCCCGGGAGGGAGAAGGAAGAAGAAGCCCTCGTCCTGACGAAGCGACGAGGCTCGAGAGGTTTCAGGTTTCAGGCCTCAGGCTTCAGGCCTCAGGGGGAAGAGACGAGACGAGACGAGAACGTGTTCGCTGACCTGCTCCGCCCCTCTTCACCGTCTTCTCCCGCGCTGGCGCGGGATGCTCTTCGCTGGGGCTTGCGGGTCTCTTTTCTGTCCGGCTCGCGCGTGTCTTCGCGCTGAGGCCTGAAGCCTGAAGCCTGAAACCTCGAGCCCAAGCTCGACGCCTGGGCCTCCGCGGCCGCGGCACCTCAGTAGTCGTCGTCGTCGTCTTCCTGATCGGGATCGTACTCGTCGACGGTGTCGTCGAAGAGGAGGTCGGATCCCTCGAAGGTCGTGTCCTGCATCAGGTCGTCGAGCGAGAAGCCGTACTTGAGGTCAGGACGGATCGCCTCACGCTCGAACTCCGCCATCGTTCGGTAGCTCTTCGGAACTCCCATCATCGTCCTCCGCGCACAAGAAAGCCGTCGGTCGTCATCGCCATCTCCCGCGGGGTCGCGCGGCCCTGGCGCCGGCGATCCGCGAGAAGAACCACGTGTGCCGAGGATCCCGCCTGCAGCGGCCGCTTACGGAAGAAGGCGGCCTGCAGGATGCGGTCGACTCCCGCTTCCTCTTCTTGCTGGCCGAGCACGTTCGATAGAGCGTCGCGCATGGTTCCCTCGGGTGACGACGCGGACAGTTGCTCGTTGCAACCGCGTCGCCCTTCGATGTAGCCTACGTTTGCCTACATCTGGACACACCATACTACGTCCGCCTGGATCGTCAAAAAACCTCCTCCGATTTTCACGTGATGGCGGAACGAAGACGTTCGGGACCGACCGGCGCGGCTCCGTCCGAGCGACGGGCACGGAGGGTCATCGGCGTCAGACGAGGCGACCCCGTTGCGGTCGTCGGTCCCAAGGGTCTAGAGAAGAGCGGCGCCTTCGTTCCGAAGATCGAGCGCGGCGCGCCCACTCAATGACAAGAGCGAACGAGCCCGCCCCCTGCCGCGTCATCTGCGTCGTCAACCAGAAGGGCGGCGTCGGGAAGACGACGACCGCAGTGAATCTCGCTGCAAGCGTCGCCGCCGCAGAGAAGCGGACGCTCATCGTCGACATGGACCCGCAGGGCAATGCAAGCTCCGGGGTCGGCGTGCGCCCGGGCTCGCGCGAGCGAACGATCTACGACGTGCTCATCGGCGAGGTCCCGATCTCGGATGTGATCGTGCAGACCGACGTCCCCACGCTCGCCGTCGCGCCGGCCACGCAAGATCTCGTCGCCGCGGAGCTCGAGCTCGTCGACGACCCGAAGCGCGCGCTCAAGCTGAAAGACGCGCTCGCCCCGGTGCTTTCGCGGTTCGATTACGTGTTCATCGATTGCCCGCCGTCGCTCGGGCTCCTGACGCTGAACGCGCTCGCCGCAACGACCTCGGTGCTCGTGCCTCTTCAGTGCGAGTACTTCGCGCTCGAAGGTCTGACGCACCTCATGGCGACCATCGACCGCGTGAAGAACGGCATGAACCCCGGCCTCGAGGTCGAAGGCGTCGTCCTCACGATGTTCGACCCGCGCAACAACCTCGCGCACCAAGTCGCGGACGAAGTGAAGACGCACTTCTTCGTCTTCGAGAACGTCATCCCGCGCAACATCCGCCTCTCGGAGGCGCCGTCACACGGCAAGCCCGTGATCCTCTACGACATCTCGTCGAAGGGCGCGCAGGGCTATCTCGCGCTCGCGAAGGAGCTCATCACGCGGCACGGGCGCGCCGAGAAGAAGACGGCGAAGCGCGCCGGGGGCGCTCGGTGATGGATCCGAGCAAGCGGCGCGCGCTCGGACGTGGTCTCGACGCGCTCCTGCCCTCGGCTTCAAGCAAGACGAGCGCTGCTTACGGCGACAAGAGCGTCTTCGCCTGTCCGATCGAGAAGCTCGTTCCGCAGAAGGGACAGCCGCGCCAGCACTTCGCGAAGGAGAAGATCGAGGAGCTCGCCGCTTCGATCCGCGAGCACGGGCTGCTCGAGCCGATCGTCGCGCGGCGCATCTCCGGTCAGGACAAGCTCGAGATCATCGCAGGCGAACGCCGCTGGCGCGCATCGCAGAAGGCAGGCCTCAAAGAGGTCCTCGTCGTCGTCAAGGACGTCACTCCGAAAGCGGCCTTCGAGCTCGCGCTGATCGAGAACGTCCAGCGCGAAGACCTGAACCCGGTGGAGCTCGCAGAGGCGCTCGACCGCCTGACGAAGGAGCACGGCTACACGCAGGAGACGCTCGCCGAGCGCCTCGGGAAAGACCGCACGACGATCGCCAACTCGCTCCGCCTGCTCAAGCTGCCGGCCAGCGTGCGGTCGCGGGTCATCTCCGGTGAGCTCACGGAAGGCCACGCCCGAGCGCTGCTCGGCGCCCCGAACGCCTCGAAGATCGAGGAGCTCGCCGAGAAGGTCGTGCGCGGCCGACTGAGCGTGCGCGCCGCCGAAGCCCTCGTCCGCCAGGTGAAGAGCAAGAGCGACAAGGGCAAGGGAGACACCGAGAAAGGCAAAACGGCGCCGGGAAAGACGGCGGCCGTGCGCGATCTCGAGGCCCGCCTCACACGCGCGGCCGGCACCAAGATCCTGGTGAAGCAGGACACCCACAACGACAAGAAGGGCGAGATCGCGATCCCCTACGAAGATCTCGATCATCTCGATCGGATCCTCTCGCGGGTGTTCCGCTTCAACTGAGGCGAGCGCCAAGGTACGACATCCGCGGCATCGGTTGAGCCGGTGGCGCCGGGGACTGGGATGCTACGCTTGAGCTGTGGGGTTGTTGTCGCTCGTGCGCGCGCTCTTCTGCGGGACGATCGCTGCCGCCTGCGCAGTCGGGTGCACCGCGTTGACCGGCGCCGACGCGCTCGTCGTCGACGACCGCGAGCCTGCGCTCTCGAGCGGTGCGAATCCGCGAAGCCCGAACAGCGCGGACGACGACGTGCTCGCGGGATCCTCTTCGTCTGGCAGCACCGGAGGCACGTCTTCGTCCTCGTCCTCGTCTTCGTCGTCGTCTTCGTCCGGCACGCTTCCCGACGACGCCGGAGCGGATGCCCCTGCCCCGCCGCCGGGCCCGCCTCCTGGCGCCATCATCCATGCGCCGTTCACGAGCACGGACTCGTGCACCAGCAGCATCGTCACGAACGGAGCGTCCAAGGTCTACGAGTCCAGCGGCCGCAGCGGCGGAGCTTGCCGGGTCTGCGCGGTCGCGTCGGGCGAGATGTTCCTCGAGCTGTCAGGGACCGCGACGAAGCAGGGACAGGCGACCTTCGAGGCGTACACGCGACGAGTCTCCGGCGCGACCACCCCGACGAGCGCGACCATCCAGTTCCGGGTCGAAGGCGTGAACATCGTGTCGTCCAGCAACGTCGGCGACGATTGGACCCGGCTCGGAGGAGGATCGATCTCCGTCCACAGCGGGGCTACCGTCCTCCTCCGCGTCGGTCTGCCGAATGCGGCGATCGGGGACTGCCTGGTCTTCGACGACGCACAGGTCGTCGTCCCCTGAGATCGGCGAGACTCCGCCATCTCGCTTCGCTCGAGCTCGGCTGAGCTCCGCCCGCTCGCTCTCCTCAGTCTCGCTTCGCTCGACATTCCCTGCGCGCCTCAGTCTCGCTTCGCTCGACTTGCCTCCTCGCCTCAGTCTCGCTTCGCTCGACATTCCCTGCGCGCCTCAGTCTCGCTTCGCTCGACTTCGCTGATCGACTAGGTTGGCGGCCCATGAGCGCGACGATCCTCGATGGGAAGAAGCTGGCCGAGTCTGTACGAGCTGAAGTGGCAGCGGGCGTGTCCGCCTTCGTGGCCGAGCACGGACGCCCGCCCGGGCTCGAGGTCGTGCTGGTCGGCGAGGATCCCGCGAGCCAGGTCTACACTCGTAACAAGCAGAAGGCCTCGACCGAGGTCGGCATCCGAGGGAAGCTCCACACGCTGCCCGCCTCGACCACCGAGACGGAGCTGCTCGCGCTCCTCGATCGGTTGAACAACGACGAAACCGTCGACGGCATCCTGGTCCAGCTGCCCCTTCCGAAGCAGATCAAAGAGCAGCGCGTGCTCGACGCGATCCGCCCGGAGAAGGACGTCGACGGCTTCCACCCGATCAACGCCGGACTGCTCGCGTCCGGCCGGCCCGGGCTCGTCCCCTGTACGCCGCGCGGCTGCATGAAGCTCATCGCGCACGCAGGCGTGAAGGTCGAGGGCACGCGCGCCGTCGTCGTCGGCCGCTCCAACATCGTCGGCAAGCCCATGGCGCAGCTGCTCCTCGCCGACAACGCAACCGTCACGATCGCGCACTCCCGGACGAAGGACCTCGCCGAGCGCTGCCGCGAGGCCGACGTCCTCGTCGTCGCCGTCGGGCGCGCCGAGCTCGTTCGCGGCGACTGGGTGAAGCCCGGCGCAACGGTGATCGACGTCGGCATGAACCGCATCGAGCTGAAGGACTCTCCCGACGGGAAGAAGTCGAAGCTCGTCGGCGACGTCGCCTACGAGGAAGCGGCCGAGGTCGCCGGCGCGATCACGCCCGTGCCCGGCGGCGTCGGTCCGATGACGATCGCGTGCCTGCTCGAGAACACCCTCATCGCGGCGAAGCAGCGCATCGCGCTCGGAAAGGGCTGAAGCGCGCTCGCTTCGCGAAGCCGAGGCTGGGACGCCGCCGCGGGCGTCCCAGCTCACACCGCTCGACGCGGCTCCAGGCTCACGTCGCTTCGTTCATCGGACGCATGATCACGTTCACGATGCGCGACCGCTCACGCGGGATGACGGCGAGCACCACAGCCTCCGCGACGTCCTCCGGTGTCGAGAAGCCCTTCATGTTCGCCCCGTCGTAGGTGCGACCATCACCGATGGCGAAGTGCGTCTCTACCCCTCCGGGGCACACCAGGCTCACCTTGATGTTCTTCTGATAGAACTCGCGGTCGAGCGACTGCGAGAGCGCCACCTGGGCGAACTTGGACATGCAGTAGATGCCCTCGTTCGGGTACCCCTGCAGCCCGGCGACGCTCGAGACGTTGACGATGTTGCCCCCGCCTTGCTTCAGCATGTGCGGGATCGTCTCCTTGCAGAAGAGCCAGGTCGACTTGGCGTTCGTCGTCATGATCCGGTCGTAGTCCTCCTCGGTCCAATCGAGGAAGGGCCGGTAGCCGCCGATGCCCGCGTTGTTGACAAGGATGTCGATGCGACCGAAGGCGTCGATGGTCTGTTTGACGACGTTCGCGACGTCGGACGACTTCGTGACGTCACCTTGCAGCGTCTTCACCTTGCCGCCCTCCTGAGCGACGGCCTTCTCGAGCTCGGCGAGGTCGTTCGCATTGCGCGCCGTACCGACGATCGTGGCCCCTTCCTTGGCGAGGGCGAGGCAGCTCGCGTATCCGATGCCACGGCTGGCTCCTGTGACGAGGGCGATCTTGTCCTTCAGGCGCATCATGATCTCCTTGGGCTCGCGTTCGAGGGCGAAGAGCCTAACACGCAGGCCGGCAGCGGCGTGGCCCGCCTCCTCCGAGAGGTCCAAACGCACCGCTCGTCAGGGTGCGTCGCAGTCGACGGTCGGGAGCACGACGCGGAATGTCGTCCCACGCTCCTCGTTCGGAAACACGCTCAGCGTGCCGCCGCAGCCGGTGACGATCCGGTGACAGATCGAGAGGCCAAGCCCCGTGCCCCCACCGTGCTTCGTCGTGAAGAACGGCTCGAACACCCGCTCACGGATCGCCGGAGGAATGCCTGCGCCCGTGTCGACGATGTCGATCGATACTCGGCTCGGAGTCTCGGAGGCTCGAACGACGATGCGAATCTCGTTGCCGTCGGGGTCGCCCTCGGGAACGGCCTGCACCGCGTTCAGGAGCAGGTTCAGGAACACTTGGCCGAGCCGCGCCTCCGTCCCGAGAACGAGCGCCGGGGCGCTGCCGTCACGGACGAGCCGTGCGCGTGGCGCGATCTCGCGTTCGGCGATGTTCAGACACACGTCGAGCACGCGCTGGACATCGATGGGAGACGGCCGCTCCACGTCGGCGCGCGCGAGCGTCTTGAGATCGCGGACGATGTCTCGCATTCGCGTTGCGCCTTCGCGGATCATGCCGATGTGCTGCTCGAGTCTCGCCACGACGTCCGGAGGCAGCGCGATTCGCGCGACCTCACGCTGCATGAGCTCCAGATTTCCGAGCACGTAGGCGAGCGGATTGTTCAGCTCGTGCCCGACGGAGGCCGAGAGGCGCCCGAGCGATGCGAGGCGGTCGTTCATCACGAGCTGCGCCTCGACCTCCCGGCGCGCAGACGCGTCGCGCGCGATGGCGAGCACGGACTGTTCCCCGTCGAATACCGTGCTGTGGGCCGCCACCTCGGCGACCACGGTCGCGCCATCCTTTCGAATCAGACGCTCCTCGGTGATCGGCGCCGGCCCCCCGCGGGCCATGACCTGCATCACGCGGTCGATCACCTTCGGACGCTCGTCGGGATGCACGATGTCGAGCGCCATCATCCCGGAGATGTCTTCGTCGAGCTCGTAGCCGAGCATCCGCCGCGCCGACGGGTTCATGTAGACGATCGTCCCGAGCCGGTGGACGATCACACCGTCGGGCATCGTCTCGATCAAGGTGCGGAAGCTCGCTTCGGATCGCGCGAGCTGCCGCTCTGCGTTCCGACGCGTGGTGATGTCACGCATCACCGCGTAGGCGACCTCCCGGCCGCCGAGCGAGAGCTTGCCCGACGTGAGCTCCACCGGAAAGACGGTGCCGTCCTTGGCACGATGCCAGCGGAGGTTGATGCGAGTCGTCGCTCCGGGCGGGAGCTTCGCTATGGCCGTCTTCGTCGCCATAGGCTCCGCGCTCACGGCAGTGACGGACATCGCAAGCGCTTCCTCGCGCGTGTAGCCGTAGAGGTGGAGCCAGGCGTCGTTGACCTCGAGGATGGCGCCGGTCTTTGCATCGAACAACGACATCGGGTCCATCTCGTGTGAGAACACGAGGCGGTACGTCTTCTCGCTCTCGAGCAGCGCTCGCGTCACCTCGGCGATCGCTCGCGTGTAGGCGTCCGCGGCCTCGGCCGATACCAAGGCCGCACGAAGCTCCGCGAGGACGTCGGTACGTCCCCCGCGTTCGAGCAGCGTCTCGACGATGCGCAGCGCCTCGGCCCGTTCCACCCGAACGAACGATAGAACGTACGCGCTGGATCCCGAAACGGGATCGGCGCTAGCTCAGCGGCGCGCTCGCGCGTGCCGCGCGCGGTCGATTGCGACGGCCATCACGATGATCGCGCCAGTGGCGATCTCCTGTGTCCAGCTCGGCATTCCCTTGTGAACGGCGCCCGTCTTGATGACGGTCATCAGCAGCGCGCCGAGCACCGAGCCGACGATGCTTCCCTCCCCGCCGACGAGCGAGCCTCCTCCGATGACGACCGCGGCAATGACATCGAGCTCGAGGCCGATCGAGTCGGTCGGATCCCCCACGGTCAGCGTCGACAGCTCCATCAGTCCCGCCACTCCAAAGAGGAGGCTCGACAGCGTGTAGACGAGGATTTTCACGCGCGCCGGGTCGATACCGCAGAGGCGAGCCGCTGCTTCGTTGCTGCCCACCGCGAAGACATGGCGACCAAACCGCGTGTAGCCGAGCAGCAGCGCGACGACGACGGCGAGGCCGACGGCGATCCAGATGCCCGGCGCGGAGAGGTCGGCCGCGAGCAGCGTTTCGAGCCCCTTCGTGTCGCAGTCGATCTTCTGCTCTTGCGCGAGGCCCTTTGCGCCGCCGCGAAGGATGCTCATCGCTCCCAGCGTCACGACGAACGGCATCATCTTGAAGCGCCCCACGAGCGTTCCGATGGTCGCGCCGACGGCTGCCGCGACCACGAGCGCGCCGAGCACCGCGATGATCGGGCTGTACCCGCTCCTCAGCAGGCGCGCGATGACGACGGTCGTCAGCGCGACGAGCGAGCCCGTCGAAAGATCGATGCCCCCCGTCACGATCACCATCGTCATCCCGAGCGCGCAGATCGCGACGACGACCGTCTGCCGCGCCATCGTCAACATCGTCTGTGTTCGGAGGAACGTGTCCGGCGTCAGCGCCGCGAAGACGGCGTAGACGAGGATGACGGCCACGAGTGGCCCGAGCCACGCGGGACGGCGTTCGGAGAGGAACGTTCGGGCGCTCAAGAGGATGCCTCCAGGAGTAGCTTCTCTTCCGTCCACTCGGACGAGTCACGCGGCGCATCGAGCTCCCCACGACGGAGGACGGCGATGCGATGGCACGTCGTCACGAGCTCGTCGAGCTGGCTCGACACGAGCACGATGCCCTTCCCCTTCCGTGCGA
Source organism: Pseudomonadota bacterium (assembly GCA_023423895.1). Classification (GTDB taxonomy): domain Bacteria; phylum Myxococcota_A; class Polyangia; order Polyangiales; family Polyangiaceae; genus Labilithrix. The sequence goes on along the minus strand of JAFAER010000225.1, from coordinate 34,958 downwards.
GCTCCCGAACGAGCGAGAGGACCTGCGCCTTGCTCGCGACGTCGATGCCGCGCGTCGGCTCGTCGATGAGGAGGACGTCATAGTCTTCACGGAGTAGCCGAGCGATCTGCACCTTCTGCTGGTTGCCGCCGGAAAGCTCGCCGACGGGTTGGCCGGGACCACTTCCCTTCACGCCGAGCTCACTCATCCAGCGCGCCCCTTCGGCCACGATCTCACGTGGCAACGCGACGAAGCGTCCGCCCTTCGAGAGTGTCACGTTCTCCGCGATCGAGCGCGTGAGCATGAGGCCCTCCCCACCGCGATCCTCGCTCAAAAGCCCGATGCCCTTGTCCGTACGAGCTCGAACGGTTCCCTGGACGGGCGCATCCAGCCCCACGATCAACCGGAGGAGCTCGGTTCGACCCGAGCCGACGAGCCCCGCGATCCCGAGGACCTCTCCGCGGCGAAGCACGAGGCTCGCGGACCGAGGACGCTCCCGACCACCGAGCGCGTTGACGTCGAGAAGAACCTCCCCGGCTCCTGCAGACGTGCCGCGCGCGCTCGTCTCCTGCTGCTCACGCTGGCTGACCTGTTCCTCACGTGACGCCTCGAGCTCGCGACCGAGCATCTCGCGGACGATCTGCTCTGGTGGTGTCGTCTTCGGATCGCCGTGGCCGTGGACCTTCCCGTCGCGGAGAACCGTGTAGCAGTCGGCATGCACGCGCACGTCGGCGAGGAAGTGCGTGACGAGGACGATCGAGAGCCCCGCAGCTTTGAGCGCATGCACCCGGGTGAACAGCCGAGCGGCGTCGTCGTGGCCGAGGCTCGATGTCGGCTCGTCGAGGATGAGGAGCTTCGCCGACATTCCCGCTCGCGAGCCGTCGGCGGCGCCGCCCTGCGCAAGCGCACGAGCGATCTCGACGAGCTGCTGGTCGGCCACGCCGAGATACCGCGCGCGGACGTCGAGGGCGATCCGCCGACCTACGCCGGTGACGAGACCGAGGGCACGTTCCGCAATCTCACGCGCGTGTCGCCGGCGGACGAAGCCCGCGCTCGTGGGCTCGAGACCGAGGATCACGTTCTCGAGCACGGTCAGGTCGGGACAGAGCGTTCGCTCCTGCGGCACCATCACGATCCCTGCACGGCGCGCATCGCCCGGTCCGCTCGGCGCATACGGCGAGCCGTCGAGCTTCATCAGCCCGCCCCCGGCCGACTCGGCGCCGAGCAAGATGCGCATCAACGTGCTCTTGCCCGCGCCGTTCTCGCCGAGGAGCGCGTGCACCTCCGCGCGGCCGACACGGAGGTCGACGCCGCGGAGCACCGAGACGGCGCCGAACGCCTTCTCGATTCCCGCGAGCTCGAGTACCGGGGTCGTCGACGGCTTGGTCACTCCCCGAGCCACTTCTTGAGGTCGGGCTGCATGATCTCCTTCACCGCAGGGTCGTCGAGGTTCTCCTTTTCGACGAGGCGCGCTCCCGTGTCGATGCGCTTCTCGACCTTCTGCCCGCGGAGGTGCTCGGTCATCGTCTTCACGGCGAGGTAGCCCATGTTGAACGGGTTCTGAACGACGAGACCGTCGATGTCTCCCTCGCGCAGAGCAGCAACGAGCTTGTCCGACGTATCGAAGCCGTAGAAGCGGACGCGCTTCTCCGGCGAGCCGTTGACGCCCGACTTCTTGATCGCCTGAAGCATGCCGAAGGTCGTCGACTCGTTCGGCGTGAAGATGCCCTGAACCGCACCCGTCTGCGCCTTGTGGGCGAGGAGCAAGCTCTCCGCCTTCTGGAACGCGCTCTCCGTCGTCGCGCCGCCGTACTGGTTGTCGCTGACCACGTTGAATTCCGGTCCGGCCTTGATGCCGTCCAGGAAGCCCTTCTCGCGGTTCTGGGTGCTTGCCGATCCCTCCTGGTACCGAAGGACGATGACGTTTCCCTTGCCGCCGAGCTTCTTGGCCATCCCCTCAGCGGCCAGCTTTCCGGCGGCCTGATTGTCCGTAGCGACGAAGCTCACGTGATCGTCGCCCTGGAGGTCGGAGTCGAAAACGACGACGGGGATCTTCGCCTGCACCGCGGCCTTCACCGGTGCACGGAGCGCGCTGTCGTTCAGCGGCGCGACGACGATTCCGGAAACGCCCTGAGCGACGAACGTGTTCACGACGTCGATCTGCGCCTTCAGGTCGTCTTCCTTCAGCGGCCCCTTCCAGACGATGTCGACATCGAGCTCCTTCGAGGCCTTCACCGCGCCGGCATGGACGCTCTTCCAGAACTCGTGCGTCGTGCCCTTGGGGATGACGGCGATCTTGAGCCGCTTGCCGCCCGACGTCGATGCCTCCGACTTCGGCGGATCCTTGCAGGACGCAAGCGCGACGAGCGCGACGAGAGCGAGACCGAAAGCGAGCAGTGCACGGCGACGGACAGGAGCCGGCTTCATCATCGGGCTGATCCTAACCGACGAGCCGTGCTGTCTTCTATAGAGCGGCCGCTGCAAGCGCGGCGGTGGCGCCCAGACGAGTCGTCTTTCCGCTCGGCGGAACGACGCCCACGCAGCGTCCCTGCTGCTCCCCTGCCGCCTGCGCGCGCCGCGTCAGCTCTCCGCGCGCCGGACGGCGGCGTCCGGGTCGAGCAGATATCCGTCGTCGCGCGTGAGGAGCAAGGGCTCGAGCCCGAGTCGACGCAGGCGACGCACGGCGCTGTACACGCGCAGAAGGCCGGCTGTGTGCCGCATTCGCTCGCCCGGCCACCCGGCCTCGATGAGCGCTTCCGCCGAGAGAGCGACGCCCGGCTCCTCGAGCCGAGCGATGACGAGTCGATCGAGCAAGCGCCTCACGGGACCGTATCGGACGAGGTCGATCCGTGCACCGAGAGGAGGCTCGATCCAGCGCGCATCGCGCCCGACGACGAGAGCGGCGGGGCGCCCGGCGCCTTGCTCCGCCGTCGAGACAGGTTGCCCGAGCGCGCGCAGGAGGACCTCCGCTGCAAGCTCGAGCTCGGGCGTGGCGAGCTCGGCTCGGCTCGCTCGTTCGAGCAGCGCGGCCGCGTTTGCTCGCGCGCCCGCGGCGCCGTCATGGCGAGAATTCGGCAGGTCCCGTGCACTGTTCATCAGGGCAACGGCCGCCGCGAAGACCGCGACGACCAGCTCACCGGCAGGATCGCCCGCCGAGGCGGCTCGCGCGCGCTCCAGCCTGGCATTCGCTTCCGCTGCGTCGTCCGCCGATGCGAGCGCCGCAGCCGCGTGCGCGTGGATCGTCGCGACGCCCTTCTTGACGCCGGTCCGGTCGAGCGCAGCGGCGGCACGATCGAAGAGGGCCACAGCCCCCTCCGCATCGCCACGCTCGAGAGCGGACGCGCCCCGTCGATAGAGATCGATCGCGTGCTGCCACCGGTCGCGAGCCTCGCTCTCGCCGCGCACCAACTCTGCAACCTGCGTGGGAAGGACGTCGAACGACGACTTCGGCGCACGAGCCAAGACGTCGCGCGGCAACCCGCGCGCGACCTCGCGCGCGTCGTGTCCGACGAGCCCTGCGAACCCGAGGACCTTCTCCTGGCGGATCACATCGCCGTGCTCGACGTGGATGGCCAGCGCCTCGCGCAGCTCCGTGAGTCCCTCGGCGGGTCGGCCCTGGAGCGCGCGCAGGATGCCGAGCGCGGCGTGCGAGTCGGCAAGCCCTCTCGCGCTGCCGTGTGCGCGATGGATCGACCGTGCGCGGTCGAGAGCGGCTTCCGCATCGTCGCATCGCACGAGCGCCGTGAGCGCCCAGCCGAGGCTCCGCGTCGCCTCTGCTTCGGTCACCTGGTCGCCTGCGGCTTCCGCCAGCTCGATCGCGCGACGCAGCTCCTTCTCGGCGTCTTCCATCCGGCCCTCTTCGAGGGTCACACGTGCCTTTGCGACGAGCGCACGCGCGAGGAGCCGGTCGTCGCCCGCACGCTCAGCGGCTTCGGCACCGGCCCCGAGCAGCTCGGCACGCGACTCGTACAGGTTGCGAAAGAGGAGCAGGTCGGAGACCGAGATGACGATGCGTGCTGCGGTCTGCGGTGCTTCCGTCTTCGTCGCTTCGAACGCGACGAGCAGCTCCGGCAAGAGCTCCGCGAGCGTATCGAGGGCACCGACGGCGCGTTCACCGTACGTCCGGGACGCCGCGCGCTCGGCTTCCGCGAGATGAAACACTGCATGGCGACGCTCGACGGCGACGGCATCGGCGGCGAGCTTCTCTCGTGCCCACGCCCGTACGGTCTCGAACATGGCGAGGCGAACGCGTCCGTCCGCGCCTGCGTTCCGCACGAGCAGCGAACGCCTCACGAGGTTCTCCAGCAGATCGAGCACCTCGTGATCGACGACGACGACGACTTCCTCGGCCGCCTCCACACCGAAGGGCGCAGCGAACACGCTCGTCTGCATCAGGGCGCTTCGCTCGGCGTCATCGAGGAGATCCCACGATCCATCGAGCGTCGCCCGCATCGTTCGATGGGCGGCGGGCGCTGCGCCCGAGGCATCGGCGAGGACGTCGAGTCGTTCGGCGAGTCGCGCCAGCAGCGCCGACGGGGACAAGACCTCCAGTCGAGAAGCGGCAAGCTCGACAGCGAGCGGAACGCGATCGACGCGCCGTACGATCGCCCGCGCGTCGGCGTCGGTCAGGTCGATGTCGGTGCCTGCCGCGGCACGCGCACGGTCACGCAGGAGCGCCATCGCCTCGATCTCGTCGAGGGGAGCGAGCACGATCTTCTCCTCGCCCCGGATGCCGAGCGGCTCTCTCGACGTCGCGAGGATCGAGAGGCCCGGTACCCCGCCGATGAGGGCCGACGCGAGCTCTCTCGCGGCCACGCCGAGCTGCTCGGTGTTGTCGAGCACGAGGAGAAGGTCCTTCGCCGCCACCCTCTTGCCGAGCGCCGCGACCAAGGCGCTGAGCCCTGCCTGCGCTTGCGACTCCGCCCGCAACACCATGGCAGCAGCCGAGGCCACCTCGCGCGTCGCCGCTTCGAGCGAGCGCGCTCGCGCGAGCGAGACGAAGAGCGCGCTCGCTCGCCTTGCCGCCGTGGCGATGGCGAGGCGTGTCTTGCCGATGCCTCCGAGACCGACGATCGTGACGAGACGGGCGCCCGCGCCGAACCGATGTTCGATCTCGACGATCTCGCCCTGACGGCCGAAAAACGCGGTCTCGTCGCGCGGCAGTCCCATATCCCAGGGGTATCACGGCGACCGCTACCTTGGGTCGGGTGGAAGAGGGCTTCGCCCGCGCAGAGCGCGCGTCGCCCAAGCACCGAAAACGGCGCCCACGAGACGTTCGCGATGCGCATGCCTCGAAGGACGCGTCGGATGCCGGGCCGACGACACAGTTGCCGCGCCGTGCGGTCGTGCCTCGTCGCTGGCGTTGATTCCGGTCGGCCCGCAAGCTGGAGAGCAGGATGGAGAGTGCGCAGCGTCTCGCGCCTCCCCTGCGGTTAGCCGACGCGACGCCGACGGCAACGGACGGAGCACGCAACGTGCCGCGCTGTCGACGGACGCATCGGCGCGCGAGTTGCCTTCCTCGGTGCGGAGGTCAACGCATGAGCAAGCGATCATGGAAGAACGAACGGGCCAGCGTCTCGCGCAAGGGCTCCGCACGTCCCCGGTCCAACAAGTACTCACGTTCGGATCAGACGAAGCGCCCGGCGGCCGGTAGCCGTTCGCGCATCTGGGTCGGCGGCTACACGCGCAGTGATGGCACCGAGGTGCACGGGTACTACCGCGCTGCGTAGCAGATGACCGACGCTCGATCTGAGCATGCGAGCTCGGATCGAGCGACGGCGCTCATTCCTGGCGACCAGGCAGAGCTCTGGGTTGCTCGGCGCTTCGTGCCTGCGGCGTCGACTCCGGTCAGAACCAGATGACGACGCCGGCCAGCAGTGAGGATTGGACACGAGCGTTCGGCACATAGGGCTTTTCCGCGGAGCCGTCGCCTTGGACGTCGCCTCGGAAGAAGAGGGCGCGGTCTGCAATGTCGTGCCGCGCCTCCAGCCGGATCGAGAGGCCCTGCACGGGTCGAGCGTCGAGCGTCATCACTCCGGATGTGACCCAATGGGCCGGGATGAGGAACGGCCTCGCCGAGCCGCGCGCGCTCGCGGATGGATCCTCCCAGAGCCTGTCACCGCGGAATGCGACATAGAGCCAGCGTAGCGGCCGGAACCTCACGTACCCCGCCGTTCCTGCAAACCAGTGAATGCCGAAGCGGTTGTCCTCCCAGCCTCCGGTGCCTTCGGCGGCGAGCTCGAGCCACTTCGTCGCGGAAACCTGGGCGTACACGTCGAGCGCGTGGCGCCACGCCCTGCCCTCGATCGCTCCGCCTTCGCGCTCGACACCGCCGTAATACGCGACCGATGCCGAGACCGACTCCTTTGCGCGGTATTGAGCCTGGACGAAAATCGACTTCTCGTCGTTGTTGTCGACGATCGTGTTCCACCCGTTGAAGAGCCCCACCGATACGTCGAGCCGATCCGTTGCGTGCCAGCTCGTCTTGATGCCGGACGAGTAGTTCGGCAGACGCACGGACGCCATCGTGCGCGACCAGTGCCAGTTGTCCTTCACGGAGAGGCTCTCGACGCCGATGTTCGTGAGGAAGATGCCGCCTTCCAGGAGGAACGACTTCGTCGCCTGCCAGCCGAAGCTCGCGCGCTGGACGTAGCGCCATAGTGTCGGGTCACTCGGCCCTGCGCCGTCCGAGCCACCGAGGCTCGGCTCCTCCGCGTAGTACGTCGCCGGCGTATGACCGACCTGCAGAGCGAGACGGCCGAGCAGATTTCTCGCGCGAAACCCGGTATCGAGGACGGCATTGGAGATCGTGAACGTGTTGTGGCGGGTGTCGTAGCCGCGGTGGTTCGAGATCCCGTTGCCCGGATTGTTGAAGTTGTACTGGTAGAACGTCTCGACGTAGCCGCCGACCGTGAACTTCTTCTCGTCGGGGTCCCACTCGTCCTCCTTCTTCGGCGGCTCGGAGGCGGGCTCCATCTCCTGGCGTGCTGGAGAAGGAGCGCCTAGCTCCTCGGAGCGCTTCTGCGCTTCGTGCGCGTCGTCGATCTCGATGTCCTTGCCCGCTTCCGTGGCGGGCTTGCTCGTCGACTGTTCATCGTCCGACTTCTGTTCTGTCCCGGACGTCGACGCGTCGGACTTCCTCGGCTCGTGAGGACCGGTCTGCGCGGACGCAGCGCCCGAAGCGAGGACGACGGCCGCCGCTACGACAAGGGCCGCAGTGCGTGCAATATGCATGCGGCCTCGCACGAGCACGGGGCGTACCGCGCACCGTCATGGGCTCGCCGAATGCTGAGGAGGGTGATGCGCGGCGTAGCGCGGCGGCCCGGATGCGCGGGCGAGTGCGGGCCCGCCCGGTCAGCCGTGCGTGGTGTTGCGTCGTGCGCTCGACCGGCCGTCCGCGGCGGGCGTCCTGCCGGCCTTCCGCCGCCTTCCGTCGTCGATGCGCTCGCCCGCGCAGTCAGCGCATCTCTGCCACAGTCTGCTTCATGCCCATGTCATCCAGGACGCGCGCCATCAGGTTCGTGGTCAGTTGCCACCTGCGGGGTTGAGGACGACGACCTTGACGTTGAGGGTGGCCGTGTCGTCGCCGCGGACGACGGTGACCTTCACGATGTCCTCCGGCTTGTGAGCATCGAGCGTCGTGTACAGGTCGTCGAAGGTCTCGATGCGCTTGTCGTCGACGCCGACGATGATGTCGCCGAGGGTGATGCCGCGGCCGCTCTGGCTCACGCCCCGCATGCCCGCTTTGGCGGCGGGGCTGTCCGCCGGGACAGCGAGGACGATGACGCCTCGAACGCCGAGACGCCGCTCGAGCTTCTGCATCGGATCGATGCCGATGCCGAGACCGAGCTGCTCGGCGCGTCCCGTCTTGATGATCTGCGGAACGATGCGCTGGATGGTCGCGATCGGGACGGCGAACCCGATCCCCGCTGACGAGCCGGACTTGGAGTAGATCATCGTGTTCATGCCGATGAGCTGGCCGGCGGAGTCGAGCAAGGGACCGCCGGAGTTTCCGGGGTTGATGGCAGCGTCGGTCTGGATCATGTCGCGGATGCTGACGCCCCCTGCGCCTTGCACCTGGCGGCCGAGGGCGCTGATGACACCCGTGGTCAGCGTGTGATCGAGTCCGAAGGGATTGCCGATGGCGATCGCCTTCTGACCTACCTCGAGCTGCGTCGCTTTCGCGACCTTGATCGGCACGAGGAGCTTGGCGGGCGCTTCGACCTTGAGAACGGCGATGTCCTTGCGGGGCTCGAGTCCGACCACCTTGGCTTCGAACTGCTCTTGGTCGTGAAAGGTGACGTTGAGCGAGCGAGCTCCGTCGACGACGTGGAAGTTCGTGACGATGTGCCCCGCTTCGTCCCAGACGAAGCCGGAGCCCGATCCCGCGGGCACCTCCTGAGCCACGCCAGCAAAGTAGTCGACCATCACGCGCGTCTGGGTGACGAAGACCGTCGAGGGGGCGCAGGACTTGAAGACGTCGATCGTGTTGCGCTCGTCCTCGATGCGCGCCGTCGGCGACAGCGGCGGAATCGGAGCGGGTGTAGCGCTCGCCTGCCCCGGAGTCGCCATGGCATCGGGCGTCGGCTTCGTCTTCTTGCACGCGACAAGAGCCGGAAGGAGCAGCACAAGCCCAACGGTGAAGCAGCGTGAACCAGATTGCATGAGGCGAAGCACTCTACCAAATGTAGGGACGAGCGCGCCCCGCCCGCCCCCAACGTCTTCGCCCGCGCGTTCCACAACGTCGATACGCCCCGCGCCCGCCCGCCCCAGCCGTTGCATAACGTAGCCGTTGCATAACGTCGGTGGGGGCGTCCACGGGCGCGCGGTGCCAGCCGTTGCGCGCGGTGCCAGCCGTTGCATAACGTCGGTGTGGGCCGTCCGCGCGCGCGGGCGGGGCCGTTGCATAACGTCGGGCGCGCGGTGCCAGCCGTTGCATAACGTCGGTGTGGGCCGTCCGCGCGGTGCCCGCGTCAGGGTGGCGCGGGAGATGCTTGTTTCTGGATTCGACGCCAGACGTGCCGAAAGTACGCAACCAGAGCGCTGGATGCGCCGATGGGTGCTCCGCAATGAGTCTCCCCCGTCGGATCGTGCCCGGTGCCACGTACCTCCTCACGCGCCGCATTTTCCAGCGTCGGTTCCTCCTTCGGCCGACGCCAGAAGTCGTCGCGATCTTCAACTACTGCCTCGCCGAGGCAGCGGCGCGGTTCAACATCCGGCTGATCGCGTGGTGTGCAATGAGCAATCACTACCACGCCGTCATCCACGATCCGGACGGCAACGTCCCCAGGTTCACTGAGCACTTTCACAAGATGACGTCCAAAACGCTCAATGCGTACTACGGCCGTTGGGAGAACCTCTGGTCCACGGAGGAAACGTGCGTCACGCGGCTCGTCACGCCGGACGACGTTTTCGACAAGGTGGCCTACGTCTTGTCGAACCCGGTCACGGCGCATCTCGTCGCAGCCATCGAGGAGTGGCCGGGCGCTTCCTCCTGGGAGCTCATGGGCAAGAACAGCGGCCTCGTCGTGGCGCGGCCACAGTACTACTTCCGCAAGGGCACGAAGAGCCGGATGCCCGCCACCGCGACACTCCTAGCAGTCGCCCCGGAGGGGCTGGACGAGGTCGCCTACGCTCGCTGGGTGGATCGCGTACGCGAGGAAGTGCAGAGGCGCGCCGCGCTCAGCCAGAAGATCAGGCGCCAAGAAGGCATCCCGCTGGTCGGCCGGGATCGCGTGCTTCACGTCGACCCGAATGAAGGGCCGAGCTCGGACGCAACGCACCGAAAGCTGCGTCCTGCCCTCGCATGCAAAGACGAAGTCCGCATGGAGGCCGAGAAGGAGATCCTCAAGGAGTTCCGCCGCGCGTACTACACCGCTCGCGTCCGCTTCGCGAGCGGTGTGCGCGACGCAGTCTTCCCGGCGGGGACCTATCGACTGCTACGCACGTGGTCGGTCTGTTGCACGCCATTCCCGAACACTGCATGAGGGACTAGGTCGCCCGCGAGACCTTCGCCGATGTGAGCCCCCCATGCAGGCTCGAGGGCTAGTAGACGGCCCGGAGTTCGTCCGCGCATGCGCGTCGGCAGGTATGGGAGAGCATCAATCACGGCGACGTTCGGCGCGGACGATGCTCGTTGCAAGCAGTTCGTCACTCCGGTCATAGAGCCGCCGCCGAATCACGAACGGCGTGCCCAGCAAGTCGACGCTTCCACCGCCTCCAACGACGCTGGCGAGATCGAACGACTGTGCGGACCACGGCATCTTGCGCAGCCCGGGCCTGCTTCGACCTGCGCCCGACTCCCTGCGCCGCGTACGTGCCGTTGCGACGTTGCGTTGCGACGTTGCGCTCGTAGCGTTGCGTTGCGACGTTGCGCTCGTAACGTCGGTATTAGCCCCGTAGCGTTGGCCCCGGGCCCCGAACGGTAACGTCGGTATGGTCCGGGCCAACGCGGCGACGACGCGGCGACGCGGCGACGCGGCGCGCGTAACGTCGGTATGGTCCCCGCGGCGCGCGTAACGTCGGCATGGTCCCCGCGGCGCGCGTAACGTCGGTATGGCCCCGAACGTAACGTCGGTGTGGCACGCACGCGCACGGGGCACGCGTAACGTCGGTATGGCCCACATGCGGATCGCCCCCACGTAATGGCGCCACGTGGATCGGCCCCCCACGTAACGTTGGTATGGCCCGCACGCACGCACCAGGCGTCAGGTCTTGCGGGGGCGCGGGACTGCGTACTCGTCGAGACGGCGAAGGAGGGTGCGGCGGGAGATGCCCAGCATTTCGGCTGCCTGCGTTTGGTTTCCTCCGCACTGCGCTAGGACCGCCAGGATTCGTTCGCGCTCGAGCGCGTCGACTTCGGCGGGAAGCGACGACCCGAACGCCACGGTGCTCGCGGCGGGTGGCGGCGGCCCCGGCGGCCCCGGCGGCGGCGGCCGCGAGGAATGCTGACCCGAGACACCGTACGGAGGGGACGGAGGAGGATGCGTCGCTTGATTCGGATGATAGGGCGGATACGGGGACGCTGGCGGTTGCGGCGGATACTGGCCCGAGGCGCCGTACGATTGCGGATGCGAATGCGGATGCAGATGCAGATGCGCGGGCGGCGGTGACGACGGCGACAACGCCGACGCGCGCGCGCCGTCGGCTCCGGCGCCCGGTGCAAAAGAGGGCTGTGACGTCCGGTTGCCGCCCGCGGCGCCGAACGGTGCCTGTCCGAACGTCTGCGCCTCGTGGGTCCTGCCTGGCGCGTAGTTGGGTGGGGGGCGCGAAGACCGATCGACCAGGCCGAGGTGCTCCGGTGCAATCGCCACCGTCTTGCAGAAAACGACGGCACGCTCGATGACGTTTCTGAGCTCGCGCACGTTGCCCGGCCACGGATACGTCTTCAGCACGGCCATCGCCGCATCGGAGATCGGCAGCGTCGGCCGCTTCGACTCGCGGCAGAACCGCGCTACGAACTCGTTCGCGAGACGCGGGATCTCGTCGACACGCTCACGCAACGGCGGGATGACGAGGCTCACGCCGTTCAAGCGGTAGTAGAGGTCCTGACGGAACGAGGCATGCGCGACCATGTCCTCGAGATCGCGATGCGTCGCCGCGACGAAGCGAACGTCCACCGACTTCGGCCGCAGACTGCCGAGCCGGAGGACCTCACGGCTCTCCACCACGCGAAGGAGCTTCGCTTGCGTCGCCAGCGGCAACTCACCGACCTCGTCGAGGAAGAGCGTTCCGCCGTCTGCAGCTTCGATGAGCCCCGGCTTCGTCGCCGTTGCGCCCGTGAAGGCGCCCCGCTCGTATCCGAAGAGCTCGCCCTCGAGCAGGTGCTCCGGCAACGCTGCGCAGTTCAGCTTCACGAGCGGCTTCGGCGCCCGCGGCGAGCGGCGGTGGATCTCCTCGGCTACGACCTCTTTCCCCGCGCCCGTCTCACCGCGCACGATGACGGTGATGTTGCTCTGCGCGACGTTGTCGATCAGCCGATAGAGGTGCTGCATCGCGGCCGACACCTCGGGGCGTGGTGGCGACGCCGAGAGCCCTCGCGATCCGGTGACCGTGTCGGGCCCTTCGACCTGAAGGACGACCATCGTCTCGCCGAGCTCCGCGATGGTCGCGATACCGATCGGAAACGGCGCGTTGGGAGCGATCTTGCGGCCGCCGATGCTCGTCCCGTTGAAGCTCCCGTGGTCGATGATTGCCGCCTGCTCTCCAAGGACGATCGTCGCGTGTTTGCGCGAGACGGTCACATGATCGATCCGGACGTGTGCGTCCTCCCCTCGCCCGATGACGAGCTCACCCGTCCGCGGCACGGGGTGGGAGCTCACATGTCCACCGCAGAACACGATGAGGCGCAACCGGGCCGACGGATCGAGGGCTCGGGGGCCGACCGAGCGGGTGCGGTCATCCGACATCGCAAGCTCACGCTATCGCGCCAGCGCGTCCCCCGTCCACCGCAGCGGCGGAGCTCCCTCCGCGTTCACGCGAGCGCCATTCCGTCGTGGATCCGCGAGCGTGCGACCGAGCGCCGGCCTCTCGGCAACGAGCGCCGCGCACGCGCGCTAAATTGCCCCCGTGCTCGAGGACTGCACGCGCTGTGGAGCTTGCTGCTTCTCGGAATCCCCGCGGCATGCCCGCGTCACCGGCGACGACTACGAGCGCCTCGGTGACGACGCCCCTCGGCTCGTCACGTTCCTCGGCAATCAGGCGTTCATGCGCATCGAACACGACGGCGCCGAGCCCCCCGTTGGCCGCTGCGCAGCTCTCGTCGTCGACGCGGATTCCGGCGCGTACCTCTGCTCGATTTACGAGCGGCGGCCGGACGTGTGCCGCTCGCTCGAGCGCGGTTCCCCCTCCTGCGCCGGTGAGCACGACGCGAAGCGAACACGCGCGCGACGTGTGCTCGCGATCGTTCGCGGTCACGCGCCCGACTGAGCAGGCGCGTCGGACCTCGGCCGGAGAGCATCACCGGCGCTTGCTTTTCCTCGAGCTGGTTCGTCGCAGGCGCCCATCCTTCGGGCGCCCCGACGTCCGATGCTCCACCGCGGGTCTCCCCTAGGCGGCAGCGCATCGGACGGGATACCGGACGCGACGGCTCGACGTTACTCCGCCTGCATGAACGGGTAGCCGACAGACGTCGGCGGCACGAGCGTCTCCTTCACGACGCGCGGGCTCGCCCAGCGCAGAAGGTTGTAGGCGCTGCCGGCCTTGTCGTTCGTGCCCGAAGCACGACTGCCGCCGAACGGCTGCTGACCAACCACGGCGCCGGTCGGCTTGTCGTTGATGTACATGTTCCCCGCCGCCTGACGGAGCCGGGTGACCGCCTTCGCGACCGCCGCACGGTCACGCGCGAACACGGCGCCCGTGAGGCCGTACGGGCTCGTGCGGTCGACGAGGTCGAGCGCAGCGTCGATCCCCGCCTCCGACGAGTCGTCATAGACGTTCACCGCGAGCACCGGCCCGAACAGCTCCTCGGCGAAGAGCGGGTGCGCCCCGTCCTCGATCTCCACGAGCGTCGGCCCGCAGAACCAGCCCTTCTCCCGCGACCAGCCGTCGGCGGTGAGGACCTTCGCCTTCGGATCGCTCGCGAGGCGCTCGCGCCAGCCGTTGAGGCGCGTCCACGCGCGCTCGTTGATCACCGCGCCCATGAAATTCCGGAAGTCGGTGACGTCGCCCATCTTGATGGCCTTGATGTGGTCGACCATGAGGTCGCGGACCTTCGGCCAGATGGACTTCGGGATGTACGCCCGCGAAGCCGCCGAGCACTTCTGGCCCTGGAACTCGTAGGCGCCCCGGACGAGCGCGACCGCGAGCTCCTCGACTTCTGCCGACGGATGGGCGAACACGAAGTCCTTGCCGCCCGTCTCGCCGACGATGCGCGGGTAGCTCCGATAGCTGGCGATGTTCTCGCCGACGCCGCGCCAGAGCGACTGGAACACCTTCGTCGAACCAGTGAAGTGGATGCCGGCGAGCTCGCGATGACGAAGGCATGCGTCCGCCACCTTCGCGCCGTCACCGTGCACGATGTTGATTACGCCCGGGGGAAGCCCTGCGGCTTCGAACATACGCATCGTGTGGTACGCCGCCAGAACCTGGTTCTCGGCCGGCTTCCACACGACGACGTTGCCCATGAGCGCGCAGACCGACGGCAGGTTCCCGGCGATCGCGGTGAAGTTGAACGGCGTCACCGCCAGGACGAACCCCTCGAGCGGACGAAGCTCGAGCGTATTGAGCATCCCCGGCACCGAGAGCGGCTGCTCGGTGAGGCGCGAAGCGAACGCGACATTGAAGCGAAGGAAATCGATGAGCTCACAGGCCGAGTCGATCTCTGCCTGGTAGGCGGTCTTGCTCTGGCCGAGCATCGTCGCCGCGTTCAATGTCTGCCGCCACGGGCCCGCGAGCATGTCGGCGGCGCGCAGGAACACACGCGAGCGCTCCTCGAACGAGGTCGCCGCCCAGGCAGGCGCAGCGGCAAGCGCGGCCGCAATCGCCTTCTCGGTCACGACCTGACCGCCGTCGTGGGCGGTGGCGAGCGTGAGCGAATGATCATGCGGCGCCTTCACGTCGAAGGACGCGCCGTCGCGCAGCTCCTTTCCGGCGACGACGTGCGGAACGTCGGGGCGCTCCTTTGCCATCGACTCGAGCGCGGCCTTGAGGGCGCGACGCTCGGGGCTGTTCGGTGCGTAGGAAAGGACGGGCTCATTGGGGGGAAGCGGCTTCGGCGTAGGCAGATCGAGCATGGCGGCCGCGAGCCTAGTCCGAGGTCGAGCAGGAGCGAAGCGTGACCGCGCACGCCGGAAGCGGGAACCGAACAAACCGAACAAGCAGGACAACCAGGACAGCCAGGACAACCAGGACAACCAGGACCAGGTGTGCTCGTGTCCCCCACTTGCCTGGTCCGTCGGCACGACGAGCTGCGACAAAACCCGCGGGATGGCCGTTTGTTTCTCTGCCCTCCTGCGTTATGTCGAGCGCCACAGAACATGGCCCGCATCTTCCGCACGATCCCCAGCGCCGGCGAGTCCGTCGCGATTGCCTTCTCCGGTGGCCTCGACACGCGCTGCGCCGTCGCCTGGCTCAAGAACAAGGGACTGAAGGTCCACGCGTACACCGCGGACCTCGCGCAGCCCGACGAGCGGGACGTCAACGAGATCCCGAAGCAGGCGCTTCGTCACGGCGCGGTCAACGCTCGACTCCTCGACTGCCGCGAGCCGATGGCGAAGGAAGGGATCATCGCTCTCCAGTGCGGAGCCTTCCACCTCAGCACGGCCGGGCGGAAGTACTACAACACGACGCCGATCGGCCGCGCCGTCACCGCCACCGCCATCGTCCGCGCGATGCGCGAAGACAAGGTCAACATCTTCGGCGACGGCAGCACGCACAAGGGCAACGACATCCACCGGTTCTACCGGTACGGCGTCCTCGTCCAGCCGGAGCTCCGCGTCTACAAGCCGTGGCTCGATGCGCAGTTCGTCGGCGAGCTCGGCGGACGTGCGGAGATGTCCGCGTACCTCGAGAAGGAGGGCCTGCCCTACTCGATGAAGGCCGAGAAGGCCTACAGCACCGACAGCAACATGCTCGGTGCCACGCACGAGGCGAAGGACCTCGAGCGACTCGACGTCGGCGTGAGCATCGTCGAGCCGATCATGGGCGTAGCCTCGTGGCGCTCGGACGTCGCGATCGAGCCCGAGCGCGTGCGCGTCCACTTCGAGCGCGGCATCCCCGTCGCGGTGAACGACACCAAGTTCACGTCGCTCGCGGACGCCGTCCTGAAGGCCAACGAGATCGGGGGACGCCACGGTCTCGGCGTCAGCGACCAGATCGAGAACCGCGTGATCGAGGCGAAGAGCCGCGGCATCTACGAGGCGCCAGGCATGGCCCTCCTCCACATCGTCTACGAGCGCCTTCTCAGCGCGATCCACAACGAGAACACGATCGAGCAGTATGCGAACCTCGGTCGCCGGCTCGGTCGCCTTCTCTACGAGGGACGCTGGTACGATCCCGAGGCCTACGTCCTCAAGCAGGCTCTCGTCCGCGGCGTCGCGATGCACGTCACGGGCTCCGTCGAGCTCGAGCTGCGTCGCGGCGACGACTACTCGATCGTCGACACGAAGGCGGTCGCCGCCACCTACGACGCGCACAAGCTCTCGATGGAGCGGAGCGAGTCCGCGTTCACGCCGGAAGACCGCATCGGCGCCCTCGAGATGCAGTCGATCAGCGTCCTCGACAGCCGCGCTCTGACCCTGCACCTCGCCGACGCGCAGAAGCAGGGCGAGCCGCTCTCCATCGACGTCGAGCTCTGAGATACAAACAAGGACGTGCTCGCGCCCACGTCCTTCCCCTCCGCTGTTGCCGTCGCGATCGCCATGACGATCGCGGCGGCAGGCTGCGCCCCGTCCTCCCGACCGGAAGCGACGCCGCCCCCTGACGCGACGCACGACGCCGCCGAGCGCGCCGTCTCGCCGAAGCCGTCGGTGACGGACGCGGCCGACGACGGGACCGCGACGACCGCAGTGCCGGACGCATCCGCGGCCGCGACATCACCGGCATCCACGCCCGGAGACGCCGGCGCCGCTCCGTCCGCGGACGACCGTAAGAGCACGGCCGATCCAGGCGTGAAGGTCGTCACGATCGGGATGCACGTCGGAGGTGGTCCCTTCGACGAGGCGACGAAAGAGCCCTTCAAGAAGGCGGTCGAGCCTCACTTCCCCGAGATCGCGCGCTGCTGGGCGAAACACGTCCCGAATCCGCCGAAGGAAGCCGACGTCGGGGTCGACCTCCTCATCGAGGCAGAGGGCGGAAAGCCGAAGGTCTCGAACCCGCGATCGACACTTCCGAAGGGCGACGCGGCCGGCTTCGTTCCCTGCGTGGTCGGAGTGTTCGAATCCGTCGAGTTTCCGAAGCTCGTGAACCGAGGGCGCACCGGCGTCAGCTACTCACTCCGCTTCAAGCGACGCTGACGGCCGCGACAGCACGATTTCAGAATCCGCGAACGACCGCGACGGATCGTCGACGGACCTCCATCCTCGCGAGTGCTCGCGACTCGACCTCCGCGTCCGCGGCGGAGGACGACGCGTCGGATCACCACGATGGCGGTTCACGCTGTGCGGCTTCACGTGCGAAAACGGCCTGCGCAGAGGCCTCGTACCGTGGTGATCTGCCCCCGACAACATCTCGGCACGCCATGTGCTGCAGGCTTCGTCGTGATCGATCACGACGACGTCCGCTTCTCCAGCTTCACGCGCGACCTCGCCCGACGGCATCGCCGTCCTCGGTCGTACCCGCCGCCGCCGCCGACGCGTGCGGACGCCCTCGAGCAGCTCTGTGGTGGCAGTACGATCGTCGTGGCACCGCCCACGATGGTCGGCCTCACGCGCTGGCCCGACGACGTCTCGGATTTCGACGTCACCGACCAGGCGAGCTGACGCGCCTCATCGCGCGGGCAGCAAAGGAATCCCGCGAGCGCGATCGAGGCACGGACGCGCATCGACGCGCGTCGACGGAAGAGACTCTCGTGAGGCGACGCGCGACCTGGCGCAGGGGCTGGTGCCGCAGTACACCACGCGCTCATGCGCATCCGCCTCGGCCTCTTCGCTCCGCTGCTCGCGGCAACGTTCGTGGGCCTCGTTCATTGCTCGAGCGCGGAGCGCGACGGCTTCGGGAGCGACGCGCCGGCGGGCCCCGGGCAAGCGACGGGGAACGATGGCGCGCGAGGCCCGACCGGAAGTTTTGGTGAAGGTGGCGTCGCAGGTGATGCCGGTGACGACGTCTGCACCGAAGACGTCGACGTGGTGCTCGTGCTCGACGTCTCGAGCTCCATGGGCTTCGTCCTCGACAGGCTGGAAGCCGAGATCGACAAGGTCGTCGCGGCGTCGAACGCGCTCAAGGACGGCGCTCACTTCGGGCTCGTCGTCTACGTCGACAACGCGGCGCTGAGCGCCACCGGCGACAAGGAAGGCGGCAAGGTCCACACGTCCGCGACGACGCTGAAAGCCGCCTTCGCACACGCGAAGACCACGTACACGAACCCGAACCGCAATCCCGGCGACGGACCGAGCGGGCCGACCACGCAGAACCCGATCTGCGAGGAAAATGCGCTCGACGCGCTGCACATGGCTGCTACCGATTTCCCGTGGCGCCCCACGGCAGCCCGCGTAGTCATCCTCGCGACCGACGACACGTTCATCGAGAAGCCGGACAACTACGGCGACCGCGACAACGACGGCAAGACCGACAAGACGAACTACCCGCGCGAGGGCGACTACCCCGCGAAGTACACATTCGACGAGACGATCGCCGCGCTCGAAGGTGCCGCCATTCGGGTCTTCTCGTTCTCACCGTCGAAGCCGCCCGGCTTGCTCTCGGGTTGCGGGACGGGGCGGCGTCATTCGGGTAGCGACACGTTCACCTGGGGCTGGAGCAAGCCGTGGCAAGGCAAGGCCCCTGTCCCGGATCAAACCGGCGGAAAGAACTTCGACCTCGACGCCGTCAGGAGCGGAACCTCCTCGCTCGCGGACACGATCAACGAGGTCGTCCTCGAGAGCCACTGCGCCGGTCCGCCGAAATAGCGCCACAGCGTCCGCGGAGGGCCCGGACGTTCATCCCTCCTGCGCCGAGCGGGCCCGCGCGCGGAGGAGCTGGAAGTAGCGATGCGCGATGCCGCTTGCCCGTGCGGCGTGGGTGACGTTTCCGTTGTGCCGGACGAGCAGGTCGTCGACGTACCGCCGCTCGAACTCGGCGACGACGCGCTGCCGGGCATCCGGGAACGGCAGCTGTTCGGCGAGCACGGAGGTGAAGAAGTCGTCTGCCGGAGGCGGCAAGGTGCTCGGCAGGTTGGCCGGCTTCAGGTCGTCGGCCTCGACACCGAGCACGGTTCGGCCGATCGCGACGGTCTCGCCGCCGCGAAGCCGCGCTTCGCGCACGATCACCCCGTTGACACGTGTACCGTTCGTCGACCCCAGATCGACGAGCAACAGGTGCGTCGACGTCGCCGTGAGCGCGATGTGCTTGCGCGACACGTGCGGGTCGTTCAGCTGGATCGCGCAGGAGCTCGCCTGACCAAGCACGGCGTGCGGAGGCGTGGACGGGTCCAGCACGAGCGCGCGCCCCACGTCGGGACCGGAGATCACGCGGAGAACGAACGACGTCCTGGGAAGGACGGCTGGCGAGACGACGGGGAGGTCGAGCGTGTCGTCGGCGTCGGCGCGCGTGACGATGGCCGTACGATGCATGCTCGGGGCGCAGCAAGCCAGATGCCACGAGCGCCGGCGCGGCCAGCGGCTCCGAAACGGCTGGTGCCGTGGGGTTACACGGCACGCAACCGAAGGAATGGATCACCGGCGCGACGTTTGCCAGATCGAGAGCGCCTCAGATCATGGGCGCGCGGAGATCGGGTGGTCGAGCGCGATCCATGCACCGAGCGGCGGGGACACGCCGCCCCGCTCAGCGGAACAGGCCGGCGCCGACGCTCCAGCCGAAGTAATCGCGCGCTGCGTCGACGGCAAAGCTGACGCGGAAGAGTGAGTCCTCGTCGAAGAGGCCGAACATCGACCAGCGGAGCACGCGAAGCGCGAAGCCGCCGGTGCCGTGAAGGCGGGTGTGGCCCTCGCGGTAGCGTGTCGGCTCGAGATACGAGCCCGCTCGGAGGACGAGCCAGCTCGGAATCACCTCCGCCTCGGCGGCGCCGCGCAGGGTCACGACCGTGCGCTGGCCCGATCGGTCGACGGTCTGGGACAACATCGATTCGACGCCGACGGCGTTCTTCACCGGCCCGCTCACCAGCGCCGAGAACGCAAACGTGAGGCGCTCCCGCGGGATCGAGTTGTAGCGCGCCTTCAGGAGTCGACGCGCTCCGAGCGTGTGTGGCTCGATCTGCCCGTTCTTCGTCTGCCGCCATCGCTCCGTGTCGGGCTTCGGGACATTCTCCTCGTTCTGCCACGGAATGTTGAACGGGCGCTTCCAGACCTGGACCGCGACGCCCGCTTCGACCTCCCACGGCAGGTCGACGCGCCCGGGAAGGAAGATGTTCCCGACGACGCGATCGCCGTCTCCGTTCGCCGCGATGCGGCCTTCGTCGTTGAGGAACGGGATCTGCGGTGAGCGCGCGGCGCCGCCGACGCGCACGGGAAGATCGTGCGGCGCCCAGAGCGCGCCTGCTTGAAGCCCGGCGGTGTTCGAGTTGATCAGGAGGCGTTCGTTCTCGACGTCGCCTCCCGGCATCCCCGTGTTGCCGACGCCGTAAAATCCGGTGAAGCGGAAGCCTGCGCCCAGGTGCAGCTGATCGTTCAAGAACCCGTACGACACGACGGGATCGAGGCGCAGGAGGCGCGCGGTGACGCTCGCGATGACCTCCTGCGAGTTCGGCAGCGGAACTGGCGTTCCCGGAACACCGAGCTCGTAGTTCTGGAACGCGACGTTCATTCCGAACCCGAGCCTCTCGTGCTGCAAGAGCCCGCCGAACGTGACCCAGATGAACCGGTCGTACGTGAACCCGACCGAGCCGTTGTTGTCGAAGTCCGTGCCCGCGACCGAGGCAGGCAGGGTCAAGCCGCCCGTGAGATCGTAGTCGTCCCTTGTCGTCGAATACGGCGGGCGAAACGACGCCGCCGCCGGGTTGAAGGGGATGCCTTCGGTGCCTTCGGCGATCGCGGTGTAGGCCCCCGCGAGCGCGGTGATGCGCGACGAGGCGAGGACCGGTCCCTGGAAGAGATCGACGGAGTACTCGCTCGTCTGGATGCGCGAACCTTGCGGGCCGAGCGGTCCCCCCGCTTGCGCCGCCGAGCCGCACAAAAGCACGAGGCCTGCGGCGACGAGCGCGCAGGCCTTCGAGAATGAGTGCGTCACGCGCGGCAGGATAGCCGCATTCGCGTCCCGCCGCGCAGCGTTCGAATCAGCGTGGCGGCTTCATCCCGCCGAAGACGCGAACGAGGATCGCGACGACGGCCATCGGCACGAGCACCGCAGCGGCGACGCCCCATCCGCCATACCGCCAAAACGTATGGGGCGGCGCGACGCCGTAGAGCCCGAAGACCATCAGCGGCCCCACGAGGGCGGAACCCCAGCCACGCTTCCCCGCCGGCAACGTCCGTGCGCGGACGGCGAGCAGCGCCACGTCGACGAGCACCAGCATGAGGCAGAACACGAACGCCCAGACGCTGCCGACGAGCATGCCGACGGCCCATCCTGCGATCTTGCCGAAGAGGCCCCAGTCGACCCCGAGCGCGGCGAACGCGGTGACGGCGCCGTAGACCGAGATCCAGGGTGCGATCAAGGTCGGCGTGAGCCATCCCGCAACCGTCGGCCTGACGTAACGCTCGCTCATCGTCGTCTCCTCTCGATCCTTCGGGTCGGCCTCGTGCCGGCTTCGCTTCCTACGGCTGAACGCTCGAAAAGACGCCCAGTGCCCCCATTTTGTTTCCTGGGGGGCATTCGGACAAGGTCGGCGCCGCGTTTCGCTTTCGTTTTCGTTTCGCCATGCTCGCGCTCACCGTTACATCGACGACCTCAGCAGGCCTCGCGCGCCGCCACTGCGACCGGTACACTCGATGCACAGATGCCGCCCCGCACCGTGCGTCACCACGTTTCGCTCCAGCTCCTGCTTCCCACCATCGCCATCGCGTCCACTTCGGCAGCCTGCGATGCCGTGCGCGGAGGCGCCGCCGTTGCTGATCAGGGCCCCGACGGCGGCGTCGTGCGCGACGGCTCCACGCTGCCGGACATGCTGAAGCCGCCGGTCCCGTACGACCTCGACCTCTGCGTCGGGAGCGAATATCACCCGCTCGAAGGCGTCACGGCGTCCGACGCGAACGCGAACGGGGAGCTCGCCGAGTACCTCGAGCTCCGCTTGGAGCTCGAGCAATATCCCGATCAGGCGCCGACCGTGCTCGCAAAATCAGGGACGCCGTGCGCCTCCGCGACCGACGGCCAGACGTGCCGCGCAACGCTGGCCGCGTTTCGATCGCAGAAAGGATGGTGGACGGCGGAGCAGGGGCCGCTCGTCACGCATCGGTACCTCGTCTGGACACGCGGAGACGAGGTCGGCGCCGTCACCTCGCTCGAACAGCTCCGCGACTTCATCGGCGAGGTCGACACGGTTCAAGACGCCGCGCTCCTCCTGACGGCGAATGCCACCCGGCGCATCCCGTGTGACGGCGCGAACAATGCGCGCGCAACCGAGGATGGCTGGTCGCTGCGCGTGCAGTCGGGATGGGGCTGCGGCCCGACCGACGACGTCGTGGAGCAGGACATCGCCGTCGACCGCAAAGGCGAGACGACCGTGACGGCGACGAGGACCCTCGAGAAAGCCGACCCGAAGTGCCAGGTCGGTCGCCGTCCGGAAGGTCTCGTCGGCGGCGAGCCGTGCAACGCGGGAGACGCCGTGGGGCGCTTCTTCGCCGACGTGGCGCATCTGGAGGCCGCGAGCGTCTTCGCGTTCGATCGCCTTGCCGAGGAGCTCACCCGTCTCGGCGCCCCCAGCGACCTCGTCGAGAGCGCGCTCGCGAGCCGAGACGACGAGGTCCGTCACGCGCGGATGACGGCAAAGGCCGCGCTGCGACGCGGCGCCAGCGCGGAGACTCCCACGGTCACGCCGATGCCTCGACGGAGCGCCCTCGCGATCGCGCTCGAAAACGCGGTCGAGGGATGCATCCGTGAGACCTACGGCGCGCTCGTCGCGCACCATCAGGCGCGTGCCGCCGCCGATCCGAGCATCGCCGCCATGATGCGGACGATCGCCGACGACGAGACACGCCATGCGGGCCTCGCCTGGGATGTCGCGGCGTGGCTCGAGCCGAAGCTTTGCGCGGACGAACGCCGGACGGTCGCTCTGGCCCGCGAACGCGCGCTGGCGGACCTCCGCCGCGCGCTCGCAGACGAGCCGGACGAAGCGCTGACGACCGCGGCAGGGCTGCCGATCGCCGCACGCGCCATCGAGATGCTCGACGTGCTCGCGGCGCGCTTCGTCGGGCCTGCCTCGGCCGCGATCCACGGACCGCTGCTGTCGTGACCGACCGCTGAGCCTGTGGCACACATCGGCACGCGCCATCGGGTCGTGAGGGGAGCAATGCGCGTTGTTCCGCGGGGTTCGGCTACGGAACGAAGGTTGCTGGCTACCCTCGCACCATGCGCCATCACGTTCGTCTCGGAGCTCTCCTTCCCGCCATTGCGGGCGCTGCAATCGCCGCTGCGTGTGGAGGCAGCGTCTCGCCCGTCGGGAACGTCGAAGGCGCGAGCACCACGCCGAACGGCAGCGGCTCGGGCACGAGCACGCCTGGATCGACCGGCTCGAGCGGCAGCGCCACGTCGAACGGCTTCGACCTGGACGTGTGCACGGGCTCGGAGCATCGACTGCTCGAAGGCGTCACGCACGGAGACGGCAACGCTCCCGCCGACGGCCAGGTCGACTACATGGACCTTCGCGACGAGTACGACGTCGAAGGCGCGACGCCGTTCGTCCTCGCGAAGGAGGGCACGCCTTGCGCGTCTGGACCGGCGGTGGAGAAGTGCAAGCAGGACCTCGCCGCGCTCCGCTCGCCATCGGGATGGGCACCGTTGTCGATGGGCATGGATCCCCCCCGCCATCGCTACCTCGTGTTCACGAAGCGGGACGCGGTCGCCACCGTCACATCGCTCGACGCGCTCCGCGAGTTCGTCGCCGTCGTGGAGAACGTCAAGGACGCCGCGTTGCTCGCGACCGCGCCGGGCAAATACCGCTTCGTCTGCGACGGAACGAAGAACGCGAAGCAGACGCCATCGGGCTTTTCGCTCCGTGTCCAGTCAGGAACCTCCTGCGGAGCAGGAATGAAGGTCGAAGAGCACGTTCTCGACGTGAGCGCTGCCGGGGATATCACCGTCGCGGAGACCACACTCGTCCGCGAGGGCGACCCGAACTGCGCGATCGGCCGCCGGCCGGAAGGGCTCGCCACGACGGGCCCGGCGAACGACTCCGGCGATGCCGTCGGGCGCTTCTTCGCGGAAGCAGCGCATCTCGAGGCGGCGAGCATCGTCGCGTTCGAGCGGTTCGCCAGAGAGCTATCGCGCCTCGGAGCGCCGTGCGAGCTCGTCGAGAGCGCGCTGGTCAGCCGCGACGACGAAATGCGCCATGCGCGCATGACCGCAAAGGCGGCGGCGCGGCGTGGCGGCCGCCCCGTCGCGCCCGTCATCGAGCCGGTTGCCGAGCGGACGGTCCTCGAGATCGCCATCGAGAACGCGGTCGAAGGTTGTGTGCGCGAGACCTTCGGCGCGCTGGTCGCTCATCACCAGGCCCAGGCAGCACGAGATCCGGCCATCGCCACGATGATGCGCGTCATCGCGGAGGACGAGACCCGGCATGCCGGGCTCGCCTGGGACGTCGCCGCGTGGCTCGAGCCGCGGCTCTCCATGGAAGAGCGGGTGGCCGTCTCCGAGGCGAGGACGCGAGCGATCGCTGAGCTCCGCCAGGCGCTCGCCTTCGCCCCGGCGCCCGAGCTCGAATCCATGGCTGGAATGCCAGCGCCGGACCGGGCGATCGCGCTGCTCGACGCGCTCGAGGAGCGCTTCATGCAGCCCGCGATCGCCGCGGTCGCGTGAGTCGCGTCACATCAGGTCACATCAGGTTGAACGTGCCGCGCTTCACGAAGCGGCCGTCACCCTTGTTGCCGATGTACTTGCCGTTCTCGACGATGATGCGCCCGCGCGACATGACGTGCGTCGGTGCCCCCACGACCTCGCGCCCTTCGTACGGCGAGTAGTCGACGCGCATGTGCAGCGTCTTCTCACTGAGCATGTGGCGCTTCTCGCCGTCCCAGACGAGGAGATCGGCGTCGGCTCCGACCGCGATCGTGCCCTTGCGCGGATAGAGGCCGAAGATCTTCGCCGGCGCGGTGGAGGTGATCTCGACGAAGCGGTTCATCGAGATGCGCCCGGCGCGCACGCCGCCGTCCCAGAGGAGGTAGAGGCGGGTCTCGACGCCAGGCATGCCGTTCGGGATCTTCGCGAAGTTGTCCTTGCCGAGCTCCTTCTGTCCCTTCTGACAGAAGGGGCAGTGGTCGGTCGACACGACCTGGAGATCGTGCGTCTTGAGCCCGCGCCACAGATCCTCCTGCATGCTCGCCGGGCGCAGCGGCGGCGTGCAGACGTACTTGGCGCCTTCGAAGTCGGGGCGCGCAAGGTCGTCCTGCGAGAGGAACAGGTACTGCGGGCACGTCTCGGCGTACGCAGGCAAACCGCGGTCACGCGCTTCGACGACCTGCTTGAGCGCGCGCTCGGCCGAGAGGTGGACCATGTACACCGGCGCGCCCGCCATCTCGGCCAGGCAGATCGCGCGGTGGGTCCCCTCCGCCTCGGCGATCTGGGGACGGGTGAGCGCGTGATAGATGGGCGCGGTATGGCCCTTCGCGACGGCCTGCGCGACGAGGATGTCGATCGGGATCCCGTTCTCGGCGTGCATGCAGATGAGCGCGCCGAGCTCGCTGGCGCGCTGCATACCGCGGAAGATCTGGCCGTCGTCGACATGGAGCACGCCCGGATACGCCATGAACATCTTGAACGACGTGATTCCCTCGCTGACGACCTGCCCCATCTCCGGGATGGTCTGGTCGTTCACGTCGGTCATGATCATGTGGAACGCGTAGTCGCACGCCGCCTTGCCCTCGGCCTTCGCGTGCCACGAATCGAGCCCTCGGCGGAGCGGCTCGCCCTTCGCCTGGATCGCGAAGTCGACGATGCACGTCGTGCCACCGTACGCGGCGGCGCGCGTCCCGGTCTCGAAGTCGTCGGACGCGGTCGTGCCCCCGAACGGCATGTCCATGTGCGTGTGCGCGTCGATCCCTCCGGGCAGGATGTATTTCCCCGTGGCGTCGATCGTCGTGTCCCACGGACCCGCCGGAGCGGCTTCTGGCCCGAAGATCGCGGCGATCTTGTCGCCCACGATCGCGACGTCGGCCTGGTACGTGTCGACCGCGGTGACCACGGTCCCTCCCTTGATGAGCGTGCGCTTCATGTGGCGATCGAGAATAGATGCGGGGCGACGTCGCGCAACACCAAAGCCGCCTACCGGCTGAGCGGTGCCGCGCCGCGTTGCCGGGCATGCGCCGTCGTCGTCCGTCGGTGAAGCCCACGCGAGCGGCCGCTCCCGCGTAGGATGCGCGGTCATGACGATGGTCCTTCATGGTTTCCCGATGTCACCGAACACGCGCCGCGCGCTCCTCGCGCTCGAAGAGGTCGGCGCCGACCACCGGCTCGAGCTCGTCGATCTGATGGCCGGCCAGCACAAGAGCGACGCGTACCGGAAGCTCAATCCGACCGCACGCGTGCCCACGCTCGTCGACGGCGACGTCGTGCTCTGGGAGTCGAACGCGATCCTCGTCTACCTCGCTGAGAAGTTCCCGGGTCAGCTGTACGTCGGCAAGACGCCGGCCGAACGGGGCGACGTCGCTCGGTGGATGTTCATGAACGCCGCGCATCTCTCCCCTGCCCTCGCCCGGATCTTCGCGCACACGATCCGCCTGCCGGAGGATCAGCGCATCCCCCGCATCGTCGACGAATCGCGCGTCGAGGTGGACCGAAGTCTCGGTGCGATCGAGCTTCACCTGAAGGAAACCGGCCGCGAGTTCCTCGCGGGGCCGTTCGGGATCGCCGATCTGGCCGTCGCGCCCTCGCTCGGCTTCGCGCCGATGCTCGGCCTGTCGTTCGACGCCTACCCGTCGGTGGCGGCGTGGCAGGGGCGCGTTCAGTCCCGTCCTTCCTGGAAGAAGGTCTACGGCTGACACGTCACGTCGTCACCGCCACGGCGGAACGCGTGCAACACAGCGAAGCGATCACTATGCTCCGTACGTCATGAAGGTGCTCGTCGCAGACAAGTTCGAAGACTCGGGACGCCGTGGCCTCGCGGAGATCGGCTGTGAGGTCGTCTACGAGCCGGAGGTCACCGGAGACGACCTCCTCGCCACGATCGAACGGACGGAGGCCGACGTCCTCGTCGTGCGCTCGACGAAGGTCACGGCGCCGATGCTCGAGAAGGGCAAGCTCTCGCTGGTCGTGCGCGCCGGCGCGGGGACGAACACGATCGACGTCGGCGCCGCGAGCGAGCGCGGGATCTGGGTGGCGAACTGCCCTGGCAAGAATGCGATCGCCGTCGCCGAGCTCACCTTCGCGCTGCTGCTCGCGCTCGACCGGCACGTGGTCGACGGCGCCTCCGATCTGCGGATCGGTCAGTGGAACAAGAAGACCTACAGCAAGGCACGCGGCCTCTTCGGCCGTACCCTCGGCGTCCTCGGTACGGGGATGATCGGCCGCGAGGTGATCCGCCGCGCGCACGCGTTCGGCATGAACGTCGTGGCGTGGAGCCCTCACCTCGGGCCGGCCCTCGCCGCCGCGCTCGGCGTCACCGAAAGGGCGACGATCACCGAGGTCGCTGCCGCCTCCGACGTGCTCAGCGTCCACCTCGCCCTCACGCCGGAGACGAAAGGCATCGTCGGCGACGGCGTCTTCGCCTCGATGAAGAACGGCGCCTTCTTCCTCAACACGTCCCGCGCCGAGGTCGTCGATCAGGCCGCCCTCGAGCGCGCCGTCCGTGAGCGCGGGATCCGTGCCGGCCTCGACGTCTTCGCGGGAGAGCCGTCCGGCGGCAGCGGCCCCGTCGACGCGCCGATCTTCAAGCTCCCCGGCGTGATCGGCACACACCACATCGGTGCGTCGACCGACCAGGCCCAGGAGGCGATCGCGGCGGAGACCGTCCGCATCGTGCGCCTCTTCAAGGAGACCGGCCGCCCGGCGAACGTCGTGAACCTCGCGTCGAAGACCATGGCGACTCATCTCGTCGCCGTCCGGCACTACGACCGGGTCGGCGTCCTCGCCGCCGTTTTCGACATCCTCAAGCGGGCCGGGATCAACGTCCAAGAGACCGAGAACATCGTCTTCGACGGCGGCAAGGCCGCGGTGGCTCGGATCCACGTCGATCGCGCCCCTGACGCCGACATCCAAAGCGCGCTGCGCACGTGCACCTCCGACATCCTCGACGTCTCGGTCGTCGCGCTCTGACGCGGGCGCGTCGAGTCGCACGCCGATCGCGCACGCACGCAGCGCGTCCGCGATCGGACGGCGCAGACAGCTCGCTCCCACGCCTCTCCCAGCCGCCACGCGGAGGCTCCACGTCGCGTCGTCTCGGACCACATGCGTGAGCGGTCGACGCCGCAGAGGGTCGAGCCGGCGGACTGGTAGGCTCGATGCGTGAAGCGCGCGCTCGTTCCGGCGCTCGGCCTCGCGCTGTCGACGATCCTCGCCGCGACGCCTGCGTGCGAAAGGGTCCCCGCGGCCCGGCCTCGGTCGATCGCTCCGGTCCGCCCTCCGCTCCGTCCATCCCCCGAACAGCAGAGCGCGGCCGCGGCGCTGCTCGCAGGGCCGAACTGGTATCGCCACGCCATCTTCTACGAGGTCAACGTCCGGTCGTTCCAGGACTCGAACGGAGACGGGTACGGGGACCTGAACGGGCTCACCTCTCGCCTCGACTACCTGAAAGACATCGGCGTCGATGCGCTCTGGCTCATGCCGATCATGCCGTCGCCGTTCGCGGACTCCGGCTACGACGTGACTGACTACCGCGCGATCGATCCGGTCTACGGCACGATGGCGGACTTCGATCGGCTGCTGGCCGAGACGAAGGCGCGCGGGCTGCGTGTGTTCATGGATCTCGTGCTGAATCACACGTCGATCGAGCACCCGTGGTTCCGCGAATCCCGGAGAAGCCGGACGAACCCGAAAGCGAACTGGTACGTGTGGTCCGACTCCGACGAGCGCGATGACATCGGCTGCGGAACCCACAGCGCGATCTTCGGCGAGAGCCCGTGGACGTTCGAGCCGACACGCCAGCAGTACTACTTCCACCGGTTCTATCCGGAGCAACCGGACCTGAACTACCGAGAGCCAGCGGTCGCACAAGAGATGCTCGACACGGCGCGGTTCTGGCTCGAAAGGGGAGTCGCGGGGTTTCGCTGCGACGTTGCCGGACTGCTCTTCGAGACGGCATCGTCGTGTTCTCTCGTCCCGGAGACCCTCGCGTATCTTCGCTCGCTGCGCCGAGTGATCGACTCTTTCCCCGATCGCGCGACCGTGGCCGAGCCGGCGGAGCTCACCAACTCGACGCCGTACTTCGGCAACGGGACGGACATGTTCCACATGGCGTTCGACTTCGCCTATGGCTACTTCTGGGGAGTCGCATTCGCCTCGGGGGATCGAAAGATCATCGAGGACGCGATGACGACGGCGAGCCGCTACCCCGCCGGGGCGCAGGACGCGCTCGTCATCGGATCGCACGACGTCGGGCGAGCGTGGCAGAGCGCAGGTGGCGACGCGAGACGCTATCGCGGCGCGGCGCTTCTCCAGATGACGATGCGGGGGACTCCGTTCGTCTACTACGGAGAGGAGGTCGCGCTCCGGCCAGGCGTGGAGATCCGGGTCGACCCTCGGGACGCTGCTCGTACGCCGATGACCTGGACGCGTGCGGTGCCGAACCACGGCTTCACGACGGGGACGCCATGGATCCCGTTCGGCTACGCGCCTGCCGAGACCAGCGTCGAAGCGCAAGATTCGGATCCCGACTCGATGCTCTCGTTCTATCGCTCGCTCCTCGCGTTCCGTCGCGGCCATCGGGTCTGGGGGACGGGTACGTCTCGCCTCCTCTCCGTCGACGACCGCGCCATCGTCGCGTTCGTCCGCGAGAACGAGGACGAGCGCTACCTCGTCACCGTGAACCTCGCCCCCGAGGCACGCGAAGGCGCAGCCCCCGGAGCGGTCTCCAGGGGCGGACGGCTCGTCTTCGGCGAAGGTCGGCTCACGGTGGATGGTGACACGACGCGGATCCGGCTCGGCGGCCACGGCCACGCCGTCTTCGAGCTTCCGCGCCGGGACCTCGGACCGATGACGGACTGAAACGGTGCGGGGCCGATGTCGGCTCGAAGCAGATGTGACTTCGCAGCGATCGAACGCACGCCCCTTCGCCATCCCGACCCAGCGCGCCGTGCACACAGACGCCCGACACTCTCGACGCGTCGAGGGTTAGCCTCTTGCCATCACGGTCGAGCTTGATGCCCCCGGGGGCGCTCTTGAGCCCCGATTCGCCCGCGGTCGGATCGCGCCTTATGCTTTGGCGACATGGCTGACCGCGAGACCCCGCCGGGAGGAGAGCGCGATGATGACGAGGCGAAGATGCGCAAGCTCATCGCCGAGAACATCCGTCGTGTCGAAGAGATGCTTCAGTTCCTACCTCTCCCGGCGGCTACCGTGACCGACATCCGCGCGAAGATCGCACTCCTCCGAACGATCCTCCTCGAGCAGCGAGCTCCTGCGTTCGCCCTCGTGGGGCGCCGTGGCGCGGGCAAGTCGTCGATGGTCAACGCCCTCTTCGGGACGAAGGTGGCCGAGGTCGGGCACATCAAGTCGCAGACGGGCCGCGGCAAGTGGTTCGATCACACGTCCGACCGCGGGTCGATCTCCGTGCTCGACACGCGCGGCATCCAGGAAGGTTCCAAGCCCAACGAGGAGGACTCCTCGAAGGACGCCGTTGCGTCGATCCTCTTCGAGCTCAAGCGCAAGGTCCCTGACGTCATCCTCTTCCTCGTGAAGGCGACCGAGGCCGACGCGGCCATCGACGCCGACCTCGCAGCGCTCGAGCGCATCTACGCCGAGATCGAGCGCGAGCATCGTTTCCGGCCGCCGCTCGTCGCCATCGCGACCCACTGCGACGTCCTCGAGCCGAAGGGCACGCGCCTGCATCGCGCGTACGAGGAGCCCGCCGACGACGTCGCCGAGAAGCTCGCGCACGTCGCCGAGGTCGAACATCACCTCGAAGCGAAGATCAAGGAACGCGGCAAGCTCGCTCCTCATCTCGTCTGGACGCGCGGCGTGAGCACGTACATGTCCTTCCGCGACGACGGGACGCGCCGCGGCGACGAGCGATGGCGTGTCGAAGAGCTCGTCGGAACGCTGTTCAAGCACCTGCCCGACGCCGGTCGCGGCACGTTCGTTCGCATCGCGCGCGTCCGCGGTCTGCAAGAGCAGCTCGCGACCGATCTGACGCGGGCGGTCGCCGTCATCTGCACCGGCGTGGCCGCGCTGCCGATCCCGGTCGCCGATCTCATCCCGCTGACGACGATGCAGGTCACGCTCGTCGCCGCCATCGGGTGGCTCTCCGGACGACCGCTCGACAAGAAGGGCGCCAGCGAGTTCCTCGCCGCGATGGGCGCAAACGTCGGCGCCGCCTTCGTCCTCCGCGAGAGCGCCCGCGCGCTCATCAAGTTCGTCTTCCCCGGCGCAGGGTCGATGGTCTCCGGCGCCATCGCCTTCGCCGGCACGATGGCGATCGGCGCAGCCGCACGGCAGTACTTCCTCCGAGGCGGCTCGATCGAAGATGCCAAGCGCGCCTTCGCCGACGCCAAGGCCGCCGCCGAGGAAGAAGGCAAGAAGCTCGAGGAAGAGGCGAAGCGCGGAGAGAGCCGCCCGCCGCTCAATGGGTCACCCCCGAATGGATCGCCGACGAACGGGTCGCCCACCAATGGCGCGGGGAAGCCGCATCCGCCCGACGAGGCCTGAGCAACAGGGCGGGAGAGAGAAACAGGGAACAGGGAACAGGGAACGGGGAACGGGAGAGAGAAGGTCTCGCGGGTAGGCCGCGTCGCCCGACGAGCCCCGAGAGCTGGGGACGGGAGAGAGAGAAAGAGAGAGCGAGCGAACAGGGCCCTGTTTCCTCTCCCCTTCGGCGCCCCGCGGTCACGGCAGCTTCATCGGCGACCCCAACGCTCTCCCTCTCGAACATTCCGAATTCCCTGTTCCTCTCTCCCCATCCCCTGATCCGCTCTCATCACTCCTGATTCCCTGTTCCCTGTTCCTCTCTCTCCCATTCCTGTTTTCCCTGTTCCTCTCTCTCCCATTCCTGTTTTCCCTGTTCCGTGTTCCCTTCCCCCTTGGTCCCGGCGACCTTTTTGGCGAGACTCGGCGGGCCATGTTGCCCCCGCGCAGGTTCGTTGTCGCCGCGCTCGCTGCTTCGTCGCTCGCCGCGTGCGGCCAGAACGACGATCCCGAAGGCGCGAAGCAGCTCTGGGCGAAGATCCACGAGGGAGCAGGCTTCGAGTCCTGGCGTCGTGCGCCAGGGTTCCCACAGCGCAAGCCGAGCTTCACCGCCCACTCGGACGCCGTCGAGATCTACGTGAGCCCGGAGGTCAGCGCGGCGCTCGACGGTCCGACGCCGATCACGACCTGGCCGGACGGCTCGATCGTCGTGAAAGAAGGTTTCACCGGGGACACCCGGAAGCTCGTCGCGGTCATGGAGAAGCGCGCCGGCGCCTGGTACTGGGCCGAATACGACGGCGACGGCGAGGCGCTCTACTCGGGACAGCCGAAGGTCTGTGTAGGCTGCCACGAGAACCGGCAGAGCTACTCGGACTGGGTGTACGCCTTCGAGCTCCCACGTTAGCGGAAGAGACGCTGCGCACTCCAGAGCCGAGGGCCCGATGAGTTCTCGGGACGAATCGTGCGGCACTTGATACTTCTTCCGCGTTCCATGCGATCGTGGGCCCTTCGCGCCGCCGTCGTGGCGTTCGGCATGCTCGGAAGCGAGTCCGCGCGCGCAGAGGGCAAGGAGCGCGGGCTCGTCTCCCTCGAGTGGACCCGGGAACCCGGCGCCGAAGCGTGCCTCTCCGAGCCGGAGATCGTGGAGGACGTCGAACGCGCGCTGAGACGGCGCGTCTTCGCCCCTGGCCCCGTCGCGGACCGGGTCCTCCGAGCATCGATCGCACCAGCGGCGTCGGGATGGCACGCGACCATCGAGCTCTCGTCGAAGCGAGGTGTCGCGCTCGGGGCGCGCGAGATCGACCTCGAAGGCAACGACTGCCGAGAAGCGTCGAGCGCGCTCGTGCTCACGATCTCGCTGATGGTGGATCTTCCCGAGCTCCCCATCGAGCGCGCTCCGCCGCCGCCGCCGTCGGCGCCGCCGCCTGCTCGTCGCGTCGAGGCGCCAGCGCGCGTTCGAGCGGCGATCGCGCCCGTTGCCGTCATCGATGACCGACCGGCCGTCGAGCCGGGCGGCGATGTTTCGCTCGAGATCGAGCCGCGCGCGTTCATCCCCGTCGTCGTCGATCTCGTGCTGCAGCTCGGGACGCAGGGGACTGCACGAGGGCAGCGCTACTGGCTGGCCGGGAGCACGCTCGCGATCTCGCTCTGCCCTCTCCACGTCGCGCGTTCGCGGTTCGCGATCCTCGCGTGTGCAGGTCCTGAAGCGACGCTCCATGCGGCCTGGGGCCGAGGCTTCGCCGAGAACGCGACCTCCTTCTCGTCGACGTTCGGCGGCCTCGGCCAGGTGCGAGCGTCGTACGCCTTCACCGACGAGCTTCGCGGCTTCCTCCTGCTCGGCGGCATCGCAACTCCCCAGCGCGTGGACCTGCTCTTCGGCGAGGCCGAGGGCGGCGGCAGCGTGCTCCGGCGCACCTCGCACGTGATGGGCCTCGCCGGCCTGGGCCTCACGCTCGAGCTCTGACCACGCTCGAGCTTCGACTGACGCGCGAAGGCGGCCCGCACGGCCGAAAGCTCAGCTCATCGGGGCGTGACCCAATTTCGCAAAAATCTTCGATCAGGTTTGCGAAAGTCTCGACGGTGCCGCCCTTACGTCGAGGAATGAACGAGGCCACATGGGACCAGAGGGCAGCGGACGCCGCACCCGCTGACGGGAGCGCCGTGACGGCCCGTGAGGTCTTCGCGCAGCATCTGCCGTTCGTCTGGCGAACGCTGCGCTGCCAGAACGTCGCCCCGAGGGACGTCGAGGACGTCGCGCAAGAAGTCTTCGTCGTCATCTTCAAGAAGCTTCCGCACTACGAGGAGCGCGGTCAGATGCGCGCGTGGGTCTATCGCATCTGCCTTCGCGCGGCTTCGACCTACCGCCGCCGCGCGCGCGTTCGGCGCGAGATCCTGGTGCACGAAGTCCCCGAGCCGCCGCCGGCGGCGCTCCTCGGTGCAGACGTGGAGCGCTTTCACGCTTCGGAGCAACTCATGACACTCATCGCAACGCTCGACGACGACAAGCGCGCCGTCTTCGCTCTCCACGAGATCGAGCAGCTCCCGATCTCCGAGGTCGCCGAGATCGTCGGCTGTCCACCGGC
The DNA here is from genome assembly GCA_023423895.1 of Pseudomonadota bacterium. Lineage (GTDB taxonomy): Bacteria > Myxococcota_A > Polyangia > Polyangiales > Polyangiaceae > Labilithrix. Next base: position 867 of record JAFAER010000225.1, on the reverse strand, counting down.
GACCGTCTACTCGCGCCTCGCCGCCGCGAAGAAACAGCTCGTCGCTCTGCTTGCGAAGAGCTCCGAGGACGAGACATGAAGAGACCGACGCAAGACCCCGAGGCCCTCCTCGCGACCCTCGTTCGAGCGAGCCGCGCGACGCCGACCGCAGAGCAGGCCCAGCGCCTCGAGCGAAGGCTCTCGCCGTGGCTCGACCCGAAGCCGGTCATCCCGCTCCGTCCCCTCGTTGCCGCCACCGCAGTTCTCGCCATCGTCGGTGTCGGCCTCCTCGTCCAACCCCACGCGGAGAGCGCAGGCAGCGCCGGCAAGCGCGACCCGAGCGCGCCGAGCGCCCGTCCGCGCACGACCTTCGTTCGCCTCGAAGCGCCGACTGCACAGGAGAAAGCCCGTATCGAAGCGCCGCCTCCGCAGGAGATCGCCCGCGTCGAGTCGCTGCCGGCACCGAGCGCGCCGAAAGCGGCCTCCGCACGTCCGACGGACGAGCTCGCGGCGAGCGTCGAACGTTCCGCCGAGGCCTCGGGCAACGCCGGCGCCGTGCTCGCTCCGCCGCCAGACGGGGCTGCACCGCCGCCGATCGCCACGACGCGCGAGCCGGAGGTCGACTTCCTCCGCCGCGCGCAGGCGGTGCTTGCGTCGTCTCCCTCCGAGGCGCTGAAGATGGCCGACGCTCACCCCTCCATGTATCCGCGCGGCGTCCTCGCGCAGGAGCGCGAGGTCATCGCGATCGACGCGCTGGCTCGCCTCGGTCGCCGCCGCGAAGCTGCGCTGCGCGCCGAGGCGTTTCGCTCGGCCTTCCCTCGTTCCGCCCACTTGAGCCGCCTCGCGGCCCTGACGGAGAAGCCGTGATGCTCGCTCGAAAGTCAGCCG
>JAFAER010000089.1 GCA_023423895.1 Pseudomonadota bacterium | reverse complement strand
CGCGGGCTCCATGTACTGCTGGAGGAAGTTGATGAACGGGTTCCCCTTGCCGCGGCGCTGGTAGTACTTGCGCTTGTAGAGCGCGATGAGCTCGCCGAAGCGCTCGCTCGTGGCGCCGTTCACGTCGCTCGCGCCGTACTGGTAGACGGACTTCGCCGTGCCCTCGAGGAGCTCGGCGAGCGTGAGGATCATGCCCGCGCAGACGACGTCCGCCGGGATGAAGTCGAGGATGACGTCGCGGCCGACGATCTGGTGGTGGCCCTTCATCGACAGGTAGACGATCGGCGCGGACGTGCCGATGCCCTCGTTCCAGCCGGGGAACGGAAAGCGGATCGTGCTCTCGCAGCAGGCCGGACGCGCGATCGTGTACGGGATACCGGAGCGCGCGATGATCTGCTCGCCGATGCTCTTCGTGTACGTGTAGATGTTCGGCCAGCCCCAGTGGGTGGCGCGCTCGAGGCCGGCCTCGACGAGGCGGTCCGACACGTACTTGCGCTTGACGCTCTTGAGCTCCTCTTCCAGCGGAGTGCCGATCGTCGGCTCTCCGCGGCGCGTCAGGTTCTTCGTCGCGCGCTCGAGGAAGTCGCTCTGGCGGAACGCGTCCTCGCAGCGGCTCTTCGCCTGCGCGATGAGATCGAGGCAGTCGGCGATCTCGCGCTCGGGATCCCAGAGGTGGCGTCCGAGCTCGTCGGCGCGCGGGAACGGATAGCGATCGCCGGGCTTCTCCTCGAGGATGAGCCCTTCGCGGTTGCCGACGACGTAACACGTCGACGTGTGCATCAAGGGCGCGTCGCCGAGCGCCTTGGAGAGCGCGACGAGGTTCTGCGCGCCGAACGCGTTCGTATCGAGCGCCTCGTCGAGCGGCGGGTTGAAGTCGACGACGCCCGCGACGTTGACGACCGCGTCGATCGTTCCCTTGAGGTCCTTCACGTCGATGCCGCAGAGCGGGAGGCCGACGTCGCCGTCGATCGGGACGATCTTCTCCTTCAGGAAGTCGTTCAGCCCGTCGCCGTGCTTCTTCCGGAGCGGCTCGAGCGCCTCGCTGGTCGCGATGGTGCTCCAGAAGCGCTGCTCGCTCGTCGCCGTCTTGCTCTTGCGGACGAGGAGGAAGATCTTGCCGATCTGCGGGTAACGCTCGAGGAGCAGGATCCAGAAGATCTTGCCGAGGAAGCCGGTACCGCCGAGCACCAGCAGGCGCGCTCCTTCGAGCTGCGCGCCGACGTCCAGCGTGGGGATCGGGGTCGCGGCCGCGCCGCTGCCGTTCGTTCCTTTGCTCATGATTCCCGGACCGTTGGCTCCGTTTTGATGCATGGGGGGCGAGCGTCCTTACCGCACGAGGTAAAGCGCGGCAACGAATGGTCTCCGCCGTCCGCTCGGAAGCGCGCCGCGCCCGGCGCCATCGCGCAGGCTGTGGATTTCATTGATCGCGCACATTGGAGCCATGTGCGCATGGTGTGTGCGTGCTCCGCGCTGGTCAGCATCTCCCGTTCCGGCGTGGCCCGCAGAAGGCGAGGAAGCTTCGCGGCCGCCGGGTCGTAAGCAAGTCTGGCGAGAGCGATCTAGCCGGAACGACGCTGACTTCCGCCGGCCCGCATCGCTCCGGCGTTCGTGCGGCGCGGCCTGGCGGAACGCGGCGGGGCGCCGAGAAGCGGCGTCGCTCGATGAGACGACTGGCTCGCGATGATTGCCTGATCCATGTTCGACGTTCCCATGCAGCCGCCCGTCCCTGCTCCCTCCGCCATCGTCCCGCCCGGGTCGATCGCGGCGATGGTGCGCGCGTTGCCGCCGGGCACCCAGCCCACGGCTGCCTTTCGTGATGCTGCATGTGCCGCAATGCGTGTCACCCGCGCGCGTGGGAGGATGGAGTGCGACGCGCTCGCGATCGTCTTCGAGGACGAGCGCACGCCGGACGATCGCCGGACGCTCATCCTCGATCTGCTCGCGAGCGCAGGCACGCCCGAGGCGCAGATCGTCATGCGACGCTTGCTCGCTCTCGGCATCGCCCGTCGCGACAGCCGCACCTTCGCGTCGTTCGTCCAGCGACTCGGATTCATGGAGCGCCCGGACGGCGCGACTCTTCGCTTCCTGATCAACGTGTACGCGCAGAGCAAGCACGAGGTGCACGAGGTGCGGGCGGCTTGCGCGTATGCCCTCGGCGCCGGCTCCGGTCGGGCGCATGTGTGGGGCCTGACCGACGCCGCCATGCAAGCGGCGGACGTGCTTCGGTTCGACCTGCTCCGAGCGACGAGCGCCGCCGAGAAGTGTGCGCTCGTCACCGCGCTCGGCAACGCGGGGCTCGAGGGCGACGTCGGAACCATCCTGCGGTTCGTGGACGACGAGGACGGCCGCGTGCGGGGCGCCGCGGCACTCGCTCTCAAGAAGATGCACACGACGGAAGCGCGGGCCGCCCTCCTGGGGCTCCTCGTGACGAAGGAAGAGAGCGTCGCCGAGTGCGCCCTTTCGGCGTTGTTCGAGCAGCCTCTCGTCCAAGAAGAGATCGTCCGCCTCGCCGAGCTCGTGCTGGCAGGGCGCACGCTGCTCTCGCTCGACGGCCGGATCCTGCGTCTGATCGTCACGCAGAAGCTCAACGTGGTCGGGCAAGTGTCCCTCGACACAGTCGAAGACGCGATGAACCTGCTACTGAGCCGCATCGAGGCGAAGGCGTTGAACGCCAACGCGAGAGCGTCGTCGTCCTCGGCGTTCGTCGTTCCGCCGGCGGTCAGCTCCTGGTCGCCGAGCGGTGGGTCAGCGCCTTCCGGGCTGCGCTCGCGCATGGTGCCGATGCCGAAGACGCCGCTGCCGTATTCGGCAGGCTACCGGACGATGAGCGATCCGTCGGAGCCGATCCCGGACACCATCGACGATGCGCGGCTCGCCGCGATGGGGATCGGACGGGGAGACGAGCCGGTCGGCGAGAGCTCGGCCGAGTCCTCGCAGCCGACGGAGCCGCTGGCGCCGCCCCGGCGATCCATCACGCCGGCTGCGCAGCGTACGCTCCTGCACGGATCGCTCAGCGACGCGCTCGCTGCGGTGCGCGCGCGTGCGGCCGCCGCCGCGCCTTCATCGCCTTCGCCTTCGCAGCCGCAACCGCAGTCGGAGGTTCGGACGGTCTCCGTGACCACCGTCCATTGTCCGATCGTTCCGCTCGCGATCGTGCGCTGAGGCTCGTCAGCGTGCGAGGTGCGCTGCGACGAGGTCGTAGAGCTCGCGAGCACCCGGGCGACCCGTCTCGGTGTAGAGGAGGTCGGCGTGGTGTCCACCGAGGACGGGAACGAGCTTCCCGTGTGGCAGCGCACGCGCCACGGCTTCGCCCATCGCGAGCGGGATGAGCTCGTCCGCGTCGCCGTGGATCACGAGCGTCGGTTGCTCGATGTGGGGCGCCTTCGAGAGCGTATCGAAACGATGCGTCATCAGGAGCGAGACCGGCAAGATGGGCGCGAGCCGCCGTCCCATGTCCGTGATCGACGTGAACGGCGAGAGGAGAACGAGGCGTGACCCGTGGCCGCGGCGTGCCATCTCGGCCGCAACGCCGCTCCCGAGGGACCAGCCCCAGAGCGCGACGCGCTCCGCCGGTACCTGTTCGCGCGCGAGGTACGCGATGGCGGCTTCGGCGTCCTCGTAGATCATCGACTCGCTCGGCGCCGGCCCGTGAATCGTGCCGTAGCCGCGGTATTCGACGAGCAGCACGCCGAGGCCGCGCCGATTCAGCTCGATCGCGTGACCGACGTTGTCGAACATCGTCTCGCCGTTTCCGTGGAAGACGACGACCGTCCGCGCGCCGTCAGGTGCCGGATAGTGGAGCGCAACGGCGCGCGAGCCGTCCGGATGAGGAAGATCGACGACGCGGGCGGTCGTGTCTTCGACCGGCGGCGCGCTGTCGAGGCGCGGGGCAGGGAAGAGCAGCCGCGGGTACGCGAGGCGCGCGACGAGACAGAGCACCGCGTAGCTCGCCACCATGATGCCGAGGACGATCGCCATGCGTTTCACGGGGCGCGAGGCGGCCACGACCCCGTCGTCCCACGAACGCGCTCCGCGTACCAGCCCCAAGGGCGACCTCGACGCGCTCGACGCCGCGGTTACCGAGGGCGGCGGGGCAGCAGCAAGCGCGTCGCGACATCTTCTGCAGCAGATGGTCAGCGGCGTGACCTGATCCGAAGGCGACGTGGTGGGAGAGCGAGTGCGCCTCGTTCTTCCTTCGTGGCAGCCCACGCAGGCATCGCGTGGGATGGTGCTATGTTGTTCGGGTGGGGATGACGCGGAGGATGCTCGTCGTCTCGCTCGGCGTCGCGACTGGAGCGGCAGCTCTGGGGGCGTGCGGGCTCGAGGTCGTCGGAGACGACGTGCTCGGAGGGACTCCGGACGGCACGTCGCGATCCGGGGAGGACGGCGGGAAGGGAGACGCGGGATCGAGCGAGCCCGCCGTCGATGATCCGGGCACGGTCGACGGCGCGAGCTGCTCCGGCACGCTGTGCGACGGCAAGTGCGTCGACACGGCGACGAACGCGCTCCACTGCGGCGGGTGCGCGAAGCCGTGCGCCGCCAACGAGGTGTGCAACAGCGGCGTCTGCACTCCGCCGTGCCCTGCGAAGCAGGTGCCGTGCAACGGAACATGCTGCGCAGGCTTGTGCGCCGCGAACGTCTGCAAGGTGCCGGAGCTCTGGCTCAAGGCCGACGAGGGCGTCACGACGAACCCGTTCGTGTGGGCGGACCAGTCGGGCAAAGGGCGCGACGTCTCCCAGGCGGCATCTCCGATGACGCCGACGGTCGTGCAGGGGGCGCTCGCCGGACGACCGGTCCTGCGCTTCGCGAACGGGCAGCGCCTGCAAGGACCGGACGTCCAGGGTTTCCAGATCGGCAAGGGCGACCTGGCGTGGTTCCACGTCTCGAAGAGCAGTGGGAACGCGAGCGATCGGAACCAGGTCTTCGGCACCATTCGCAACGGCCCGCCCTTCCGGGGAATGACGGCCGGCTTCGGACCGCAGGACCGTCCGTACGGGCTTCTGCGCGAGGGCGACGGCAACGGTAACGAAGTGTTCCTCCGAGGGGCCGACGGCTCGCTCGATTGGCTCGTCGTCGACCTTCGCCGGATGAACGGGATGGCCGAGCTCCGTCGCAACGGGACCGTCATCGCGAGCGCGACCTCGAATCACGATGTGTCCGGCGGCAACATCATGATCGGCACGGAGCGTGTCGACGGGACCGAATACCTGACGGGTGACGTCGCCGAGATCCTCATCTTCCGCGGCACGTTCTCCGACGCGGAGCGCGCCGCGGTGACCAAGTACCTGGCCGATCGCCACCAGATCACCGTGCCGTAGCCTCGCTGCTCGTGGAGCTCAGGGCTGCTCGTGGAGCTCAGGGCTGCGAGTAGCCGCGGAGGTATTGTCCCTCCGACAGGCCACGTTTGACCGCGCGGCTCAACTCGTCCGCGAGCACCTCCTCGGCGCCCGACTCGACGGCGTCGAGCGTCTGCTTCACGACGTCGTTCGGGTCGATCTTGCCCGACGGGATGTGACGCGCCATGTCCGTGTCCATGTAGCCGACGTGAACCGCGATCACGTGCGTGCCCTGCGGCCGAAGCTCTCCCCGGAGAGCGTTCGTGAACGACCACGCTGCGGCCTTCGACGCGCTGTAGGTCGGGACGTGCGGGAGCGTCCCCCAGCTCAGGACCGACAGCACGTTGACGATCGTGCCGCCGCCGTTCTTCGCCAGGATTGGCGCGAACGCCTGCGCGAGCGCGAGCGGTCCGAGCGTGTTCGTCTCGAGCTCTGCGCGCGCAGAGGCGATGGCCGCCGCGTCGAGCAGGGGAGCAGGCCGCGTGATGCCGGCGTTGTTGATCAACAAGGTCACGTCGCCGGCCGCCTTTGCTGCAGCCGCGACGTCCTCGGCGTTCGTCACGTCGAGGCGGAGCGGAACGGCGCCCGGCAAGCCCAGCGACTCGGGGTCGCGAGCTGCGGCGTACACCTTCGCTCCGCGCTCGAGCAGCGTCTTCGCGAAGGCGCGTCCGAGCCCGCGGTTTGCACCAGTGACGAGAGCGACGGTGTTCTGGATCTTCATGACGGTTCTCCTCGTGCGAAACGGATCGTTGCAAATATGATGCGCCTCATATTCTGAGGCGTGCGAACGCCGCCCCGCAGAGCTGGCCGGCGCCTGGGATTGGTGTCAGCGGCGTGAGACGGCTCTCTGCGCTGCCGCGCGAATCGCTCGGGACAGCTCGGGGCGATCGACGGCGCGCGCGAGGATCAGCGCGCCTACGAGCGTGCTGAGCGCGGCGAGCGCCTCCTCGTCCGCTTCGGCTTCCGTCCGGCCGCGCTTCTTCGGGAGGAGCCGGTTGAGAAGCTGCGCGAACCTGCGGACGTGACGTGTGGCGATCGCGCGGAGCTCTGGCGATTGTCGTCCCGTCTCCGAGCCGAGCGCTGCGAGGAGGCAGCCGTCCTCGGACGCCGCGACATGCTGGTCGGAGAGGTAGCGCTCGGCGAGCGCTGCTAGACCTGCTCCGCCTCCTTCGTCCGCGGACGTGAGCTTCGCCAGCCCGCGAGCCGCAGCGTGCTCTGCGGCCTCGACGAGCAGCGCGTCGCGCGACGGGAAGTGAGCATAGAAGCCGCCGTGGGTGAGCCCGGCCTCCTTCATGATCTCGGCCACGCTGGCCCCGTCGTACCCGGCACGACGGATCGCGCGGGCGGCGCTGTCGAGGATGCGCTCGTGCGTCCGCTCTTTTTTGCTGGGTTCGCTCCTCACCGTCGCACCGAATATGACGACCATCATATGTCGGGCCGGCGGGACGTCAAGGCCCGGCGGAAGCGCCTAGTACCGCGGCACAGTGAAGGTGACTGTGATCAGGCGGCGGCCTGATTTGCAGTTGCTGTCGCGTGGTCGGGATAGCTCCGCCCGAGCTTTTGACGGGCCTTCTCCACCGTGAAGAGCCAGCGGA
>JAFAER010000084.1 GCA_023423895.1 Pseudomonadota bacterium | reverse complement strand
GAGGCGGGCACGCCGATCGTCGTCGAGGTGGCGCTCCAGTGGAACTCGACGTACGCGGAGCAGATCTTCCCGTACACGAACAACATCCACAACAAGGACGGCGGCACGCACCTCACCGGGTTCAAGGGCGCGCTCACCCGCGTGTTCAACAGCTACGGAACGACCGCGAACCTCTTCAAGGAGGTCAAGAACGGTCTCACGGGCGAGGACATCCGCGAGGGGCTCACGGCCGTCATCAGCGTGAAGCTGCCCGATCCGTCGTTCTCGTCGCAGACGAAGGACAAGCTCGTCACGAGCGAGGCGAAGACCGTCGTAGAGAACGTCGTCATCGACAAGCTCGGACGGTTCTTCGAGGAGAACCCCGGCACCGCCCGCAAGATCGTCGAGAAGGCGATCCTCGCCGCAAAGGCCCGCGAGGCGGCCCGCAAGGCCCGTGAGGTCGTGCGCAAGGGCTCGATGGACTACACGAGCCTTTCCGGAAAGCTCGCCGACTGCCAGAGCCGCGATCCCGAGACGAGCGAGATCTACATCGTCGAGGGAGACAGCGCAGGTGGCTCGGCGAAGCAGGGGCGCGACCGCAAGTTCCAGGCGATCCTCCCGCTCCGCGGCAAGATCTTGAACGTCGAACGCGCGCGTCTCGACAAAATGCTCTCGTCGGCGGAGATCGGCACGCTGATCACCGCGCTCGGCTGCGGGATTGGCAGCCCGGAGCAGGGCGGCACGTTCGACATCTCGAAGCTGCGGTACCACCACATCGTGCTGATGACCGACGCCGACGTCGACGGAAGCCACATCCGCACGCTGCTCCTGACGTTCTTCTATCGCCAGATGCCGGAGCTGCTCGAGAAGGGCTACCTCTACATCGCGCAGCCCCCGCTCTACCGCGTCTGGAAGGGCAAGAAGGGCATCTACATGAAGGACCAGGCGGCGCTCGACCAGTTCTTCCTCGAGCAGGGCGTCGAAGGCCTCTCGGTCCGCTCGTCGAAGGGGCCCTCGCTCAACGGCAAGCCGCTCCTCAATCTCGCCGAGCGCCTGCGCAACTTCCGCAAGGTCCTTGCGAAGCTCAATAGGCGCGCGGATGCGAAGCTCGTGTCTGCCGTCCTCCGTGCGGGTGGTCTCGGAAAGAACGAGATCCGCGATCGTAGCAAGGTCGAGGCGGCCAAGTCGCGGATCATCGAGTACCTGCAGCGGAAGTATCCCGACATCTTCCCGCTCACCATCGACATCGGCGAGGAGACGGAGCACGGCGCGGCCACCCTCGCGATCCGTCCGCGCGCCGGCTCGGCCGCGAGCGAGGTCGTCGTCGACTGGTCGCTCGTCGAGTCGGCGGAATACGAGGAGCTGTATCTGATCGAGCAGGATCTTCGGTCGATCGGCCCGGCGCCGTACTTCGCCAAGACCGTCAAGCAGGGCGAGGAGGCCTCCGCGGAGGCCGACGTCAAGGAAGTCGAGCTCGAAGACGCCGACGCGCTCTGGGACCACATCGAGATGCGCGGGCGCAAGGGCTGGAACCTCCAGCGCTACAAGGGTCTCGGCGAGATGAACCCGGAGCAGCTCTGGGAGACGACGCTCGATCCGAACGCGCGCGTGATGCTGCAGGTCCGCCTCGACGATGCCGTGCAGACCGACCAGGTCTTCACGATCCTCATGGGCGATCAGGTCGAGCCGCGACGCGACTTCATCGAGAAGAACGCCCTCAACGTCCGCAACCTCGACATTTGAGGTCGCCGGGCCGTTCGCTGTTCACGTATTGCGTGGCGGTCGTTCTGCTCACGACCGCCGGCTGCGCCATGCTCACCGGCGTGAGCGATCTGACGATCGCCGCCGACGGCGGCACGGCCGGAAGCAGCGAGGCCTCGACGGCGGAGGGAGGAAGTCCCTCCCTCGACCCCGAGGCGGGCTTCGTCTCTTCAGACCCTGACGCCGCCGGGACCTCGGATGCGGGCGTGGATGCGGGGCCGGATGCACCGTCGACGATCGTTCGATGCAACGATGCCGACTGCAGCGGGAAGTGCTGCGTCGGAGAGAGCACTGGAATTTGTGCCTCCGCGGGAGCGGCGTGCCCACCGTTTCACATCGAGCTGGCGTGCGACGAGCGCGCCGATTGTCCGTCCGGTCTCGTGTGCTGTCTGACCATCCAGCCCTCGGGTGCGTATGCTCGATGTTCGGCGTCGTGTCCGATCGGGGCGAACGCGACGATGTGCAGGAACGAGGGCGACTGTGCGGGCCCGCTCGGCTGCGAGCCGCTCACCGAGTTCGGGATCGGCCCGACGCACGGTTTCGGCGCCTGTCAGTGAGGGCGGCGTCTCGACCGCAGGCGGAGCCGCGAGCTCTTCGACGGGCGCGCCGGGACGTGCAGAGCCGCCTCCTCCGCGAGCGCCTTCCGGGCTGACGTCGACTTCTCGCTCGCGCACGCGAAGCGCCGAGGACACGTTGCAGGGTGCATGCCCGTGATTAACGTGGCTCGTGCGATACGGATACCCCGCACGTCGGAGGGTCTGAAGGCAGGCCTTCACGTGTTCGTCGCCGGCGAGGGGATCCGAACGGAGGAGTTTCGATGCGTCCCGATCGGATGACGACGAAGAGCCAGGAAGCGTTTCGCGCCGCAGCGGATCTCGCCAGCCGTCGAGGCAATCCCGAGATCACGCCCGAGCACCTCATCCGCACGATGCTGGAGCAGGAGGGCGGCGTGGCTCTTCCGCTCTTTCAGAAAGCGGGAGGCAGTCCGGACGCCCTGCTCGCGAGCGTCGACGAGTACATCGAGAAGCTCCCGCGCGTGAGCGGAGGTGCCGAGCCGACGCTGTCTCGGCGGACGATGGAGATCATCCGCCGCGCCGAGGACGAAGCAAAGGGATTGAAGGACGACTTCATCTCGGTCGAGCACTTCATGCTCGCGCTCGCAAAGCATGATCGCGAGTCGCAGGCGGCGTTCCGTGCGGCTGGTGGCGTCACCTACGAGAAGCTCCTCTCGTCGCTTGCCGCGGTGCGCGGCGCTCAGCGCGTGACCGACCGCGATCCCGAGGGGAAGTTCCAGGCGCTCGAGAAGTACTGCCGCGACCTCACGGACTCCGCGCGCAAGGGCAAGCTCGATCCGGTCATCGGCCGCGACGAGGAGATCCGCCGCGTCATGCAGGTGCTCTCGCGCCGCACGAAGAACAATCCGGTCCTCATCGGAGAGCCGGGCACCGGCAAGACCGCGATCGTCGAGGGGATTGCCCAGCGGATCATTCGCGGCGATGTCCCCGAGTCGCTGAAGAACAAGCGGCTCGTGTCGCTCGACATGGGAGCGCTCGTCGCGGGCGCGAAGTTCCGCGGCGAGTTCGAGGATCGGTTGAAGGCCGTCCTCAAGGAGGTCGAGAGCGCATCCGGCCAGATCATTCTCTTCATCGACGAGATCCACACGATTGTCGGTGCCGGCGCTGCAGAAGGCGCGATGGACGCCGCGAACCTCCTGAAGCCTGCGCTCGCGCGCGGAGAGCTCCGCTGCATCGGCGCTACGACGCTCGACGAGTACAAGAAGCGTATCGAGAAGGACGCGGCGCTGGAGCGTCGCTTCCAGCCCGTGTTCGTCTCTCAGGCCACGGTCGATGACGCGATCGCGATCCTGCGTGGCCTGAAGGAGCGCTACGAGATCCACCACGGCATTCGCATCCAGGACGCGGCGCTCGTGGCAGCGGCCACGCTCTCGGATCGCTACATCACCGACCGATTCCTCCCGGACAAGGCCATCGACCTCGTCGACGAGGCTGCCTCCAAGATCAAGATGGAGGTCGACAGCATGCCCGCGGAGATCGACTCCGTGCAGCGACGGCTGACGCAGCTCCAGATCGAGCAGGAGGCGCTGAAGAAGGAGCGCGATCCGGCGAGCAAGGCGCGCCTCGAGGACATCAAGAGCACGATCTCCGAGCTCCAGGAACAGCTGTCTGCGATGAAGGCGCAGTGGCTCCGCGAGAAGGAGGTCATCGAAGAGATCCGCAAGTCTCAGCCCCAGCTCGAGGAGCTGCGCGCGGAGGCGGACAACGCCCAGCGTCGCGGCGATCTCGGCAAGGCAGCGGAGATCCGGTACGGCAAGATCCCCGAGCTCGAGAAGCGCATCGAGGAGAAGCGACGCGAGCTCACGAAGGTCCAGGAGAAGAACGCCTACCTGAAGGAGGAGGTCACCGAGCAGGACGTTGCGGCCATCGTGTCCAAGTGGACCGGCGTGCCCGTCACGAAGATGCTCGAAGGCGAGATGCAGAAGCTCCTTCGACTCGAGGATGCGCTTCGCAAGCGCGTCGTCGGTCAGGAGGAGGCGCTCGTCGCCGTCGCGAACGCGGTCCGTCGCTCACGCGCGGGTCTCGGCGATCCGAACCGCCCCATCGGAAGCTTCCTCTTCCTCGGCCCGACCGGTGTCGGAAAGACGGAGCTCGCGCGAGCGCTCGCCGAGTTCTTGTTCGACGACGAGCGCGCCATGATCCGCCTCGACATGAGCGAGTTCCACGACAAGTACACCGTGAGCCGCCTCATCGGCGCGCCTCCCGGGTACGTCGGCTACGAGGAGGGCGGGCAGCTCACCGAGCCCGTGCGGCGCCGTCCGTACTCCGTCATCCTCTTCGACGAGGTCGAGAAGGCGCACCCGGACGTCTACAACGTGCTGCTCCAGGTGCTCGACGACGGGCGTCTCACGGACGGCCAGGGGCGCACGGTGAACTTCAAGAACACCGTCATCATCCTCACGAGCAACATCGGCTCTCCGCACATCCAGGCCATCGGCGAGCGCGAGCTCCCGGAGGACGACAAGAAGGAGCTGATCCGCATCGCGGTGATGGAGGACGTTCGCAAGGCGTTCCGTCCGGAGTTCTTGAACCGCCTCGACGAGACGGTGGTGTTCAACCTGCTCCAGCGGAAGGACATCCACGCGATCATCGACATCCAGCTCCAGCGCTTCCAGGAGCGCCTCGCCAAGCGCGAGATCTTCGTCACGCTCACGCCGGCAGCCAAAGATCTGCTCGCCGAGGTCGGATGGGACCCGCAATACGGCGCTCGTCCCCTCAAGCGGGCGATCCAGCGCTACCTCGAAGACCCTCTCGCGAAGCACATCATCGCGGGTGACTACCCGCCGGGCACGGTCCTCGACGTCGATCGTGCCGGTGGGGAGCTCTCGTTCCAACCCAGCATGGCGAACTGAGCTCTCGCCTCGTTCCCGGCCGGTCGGGGCTCGTCATCGAGCTCCGATCTCGCTGTGGAGCTCCGTTCGCCACTCAGGGCGTGCTCTCGGCCACGGGCGCAACGGGAGGAACGAGCGGCTTGAACGCGCGGATTTCCTTCACGCGCCGCTCGAACTCCTTCTGACCGCCTTCGTCGATCTGTACGCCGCCGAAGCGCGCTTCGAGATAGCGGTTCGTCAGCTCGAGAACGGAGTCGGCGAGCGGATGTTGTCGCGTCACGAGGTCCTCGGCGTGCCGCAACGGCGGGAGTGAAGCCGGGCGCGGAATGCCTTGGGTCAAGAGCGCGAGCTCGAGCGCGCGGTACAGGGCCGTCGCCGCCTCGAGCTTCGGATCTACGCGCGTCTTCTCGGGCGACTCGGAGGACGGTGTCTTCGGCGTCCGTCGGCGCCGCCATACGAGGTAGCCGCCGAGGGCGAGCACCAAGAGAGCTCCTGCGAGGACGGTGGGGCGCGTGACCTTCTCCATCGCTCCACGGTTGGTCCCGGTCTGCGTGCGGAGCCGCTCGTAGCGCCGGCTCAGGTCTTCGAAGATGCGAACCTGCGTCTTGAGGTCGTAGCCGATGACGTAGCGATTCCAGCGCTGCGAGAGCGCCTCGAGCAGGTCGCGGAAGTAGACCCAGGCGCCCGATGTGTCCTGCAGCGGTTGTGCGCCGGAGGTGGGGGTCGGATCGAACGTCACCCAACCGTGGACGGGGTCGTCGAGGTACGCCTCTACCCATGAGTGCGCGTCGCCTTGCCGGACCGCGTAGTAGTGCCCGAAGCGGTTGTACGTGCCGCCGACGAAGCCAGTGACGTTGCGCGACGGGATCCCGATCTCGCGCAGCATGATCGCCATCGCGGTCGAGAAGAACTCGCAATGTCCCTTCTTCGACTCGAACAGGAAGTGATCGACCGGCTGGGGCTTTCCACCCGACGGTGAGCCGAGCTGGTACTTGAAGTCGTGTTTGAGATGCTCCTCGATCGCCTTCGCCTTCAGGTAGGCCGTCGGCTGAGGATCGGCCCACTCGTGAGCGAGCAGCGCGATGCGCTCGGGCGTGTCCGGCGGGAGCTCGAGGTAGCGCGGCCGGTCCTGAGTCGAGAGCGCCTCCACGATCGGCTCTCGATCCGTCGCGATGAACGCGTCGTAGCGGAGCCCGTGCGCGCCCTCTCCGGAGTAGCGGACCTCGCCCTCCGGGCCCTTCGAGAGCTCGAGCGGCTCGCCGACGATGGCTTGCTGCTGCGTCCGGAGCTGCAGTGCGACGGTGCGCGGCGGGAGGAAGACGACGGTGGGGTCGATCGGCTCGAGCTCGATCGTGATCTTCCGATCCCGCGCGGGATCGGGGAGGCGCGCGATCGCGAGGACCTCGCTGCTCTTGAAGCCACCGGGGTGTGTCCTCGACTGCGTGCGCTCCCACCGGCGCCCGTCGTACTTGTCGAATGCCGTTCCGCGGAGACGGAGCGTGAGCTTCTGCGGACGCGGCTCGGGCAGGTCTTCGACGTCGAACCGGAGCGCAAGCGCCGGCACGTCGCGGATGGCTCCGACCTCGCCGAGATCGACCTTGTCGGAGAAGCCGATCATGCGGTCGCCGCTCTTGTGGTTCAAGAGCAGCAGCGACAGGCCGACGCGCGGGAAGACGATGAACAGCGCCGCCGTGAAGAGGAAGATGGGGACCGAGAGCAGACACGTCGTCGCGAGGAACCCACGACCGACGACGCGGCGGCTTCGCAAGATGCGCGGTACGTCGACGGGAAGTCCCGTGCGATCGCGCGCGCCTTGGCGGTAGTTGCCTTCGACCTCGCGGCGGAGATGGCTGAGGACGAGCGCTCCGGGCGCGACGATGAGGAAGCCGACGAAGCAGATGCCGTACGAGAGCCCGCCTCCGAGGACCGTGCCGGCCACGAAGTGGAGCAACGCGAGGACGATGATCTGTTGATCGTGAGCGGCGCCCCGCCTCGTCGCGAGCCGGATGATCTGGAGGATCGCCGCGAACTCGACGGCGACGTCGAGCGCGGGTCTGCCTGCGAGCAGTCGGACGCCCTGCACGGCGAACAGCGTGAGCGGGCCGATCGTCGCGAGATGGCGAAGCGCTGGCTTTGATTGCCACGACTCCGGCACTGCGAGCGCAAGGGCGAGCCCCGCGACGACGAAGCCCGTCGTCCATGTCGACATCGACGCGGTGTTGACGACGGCGAGCACGCCGAGCGCGGCGAGCGCGTCGGTCATGATCCGGTGGACGAGCCCGAACCTCATTCGGCCGAGCCTCCGGTGGAGGTCGCCGAGTCCGGAGGATCGATCACGCGCGGCTTGGTGAGCGTCGCCGGCTTTGGCGCTGCTGCTGTCGTGGTCGGCAGCTTCGGATCCGGCTTCGGCGCGCGTGCGGCGTGCTCGCTCGTGGTGATGGAATCGACGAGCGCGAGGAAGCGGAGGATTCGATCGGCGCCGGTCGTCCGGTCGCCTCGAACCGCCTCCGAGGCCGTCGTCTTGACGGTGACGGCGTCACCGCGCTTGATGTGCGCGACTGCGCGCGAAGCGATGTCGCGGATGCGGCGCTCGAACGCGGTGAACCACTCGTCCTTCGCGTCGTCGCGGCGCACGACGTCGAGCGGAAGGACGATGTCCGGTCGCGCTTCCCGTGCGCGTTCGCGCGTCACCAGCTGTCCGACCGCTGCGCTCTTTCGCCAGTGCACGTCGCGCGGGTCTTCTCCGTCACGGAGAAGCTTGAGCCCGAGATAGTCGTCGCCGTGGCCACGACCGTACGTCGTCTCGCCGCCCGCATGCCGGCCGGTGGAGAGCGCCGGCAGCTGCACGGGGTCGACGGCGGGATAGATGATCAGCTCGCCTTCGGCCGGGACTTCTCGCGACTTCTCGAAGAGGCCGAAGGGGAAGCGCGTCGCGATCCTGAAGCCGACGTGGCGGTCGCGGCCGCGTTTCGCCGGCGTCCGCCGATACGCGGCGACCTGCGCGCTCTTCGGGCTGATCTTCAGGAAGAAGCACCGCTTGTCCGCCGGCTGTCCGGCACGGAGGTCTTCGACCTCGATCGCGTACGAAGGGACGCGCGTCTTGTGGTTGAAGACCTCGATCTCGACGAGGTGCGGCCGCCCGACCTGCGCACGCATCGGCAGGCGTCGCACGACCGTGAGGTCGCGCAAGCTGAGCTCGCTCATCAGCCCGCTCACGATGATGAGCGCGAGCAACATTCCGAGCAGCAGATAGAGAAGGTTGTTGCCGGTATTGATGGCGGCGAAGCCCACGCCGAGCGTGATGCCGACGAAGAACTTCCCTTCGCGCGTGAACTTCAGCTTTCGCGGCGGACGGAGACGCTTCCACGCCAAGCGGATGCGCTTCGGCTTCGTTGCGCTCGCGTTGCTTCCGCGCGCTCCGCCGCCGGCCACGCTCGGTCGCACGGCGAGACTCTCGGGCACGCGCGCCGATGCGGGCTCGTTCGTGAGCACAGGCGTGCTCGGCTCCGGCGGCTTGGCTGAGCCTTCGTTGCGCTGAGACGATGCTTCGCTGCGCTGAGACGACATGCGCCCGGCTACCCTCCTCGCGAAGGCTCCTTCCGAGAAGGCGGTTACAGAGGAACGGGAACGCGCGCGACGATGTCGCGGACCGCGCTCTCGGCTTCGTCACGCGACGGTACGAAGCCGTCAGCGTGGGTCGCGAGGCGTACGCGGTGCGCGAGCACCGGCACGGCGAGGTCGTGGATGTCGTCGGCGATGCAGTAGCTGCGGCCGCGCACGAGCGCGCGAGCGCGGGCGGCCTTTCCGAGCGCCATAGCGCCGCGCGTCGACGTGCCGAGCGCGAGCACCGGTGCCGTACGCGTCGCCTGGACGAGCGCTTGCAGATAGCTGAGGAGCGAGTTGTCGATCGCGACCCGGTCCACTTGCCGCTGGAGCGCCACCAGGCGCGCGGGGTCGAGAACGACGGGGACATCGCGTGCCGTATCGGAGTTGCCCTCGAGGAGAAGGCGCATCTCCACCTGTGGCGGCGGATAGCCGATGCGGAGCCGTAGGATGAACCGATCGAGCTGCGACTCGGGCAGCGGGAAGGTGCCGGCGAAGTCCTGCGGGTTCTGCGTCGCGATGACGAAGAACGGCTCCGGCAGCGGATGCGTCACGCCGTCGATCGAGACCTGCTGCTCGTTCATCGCTTCGAGGAGCGCCGACTGCGTGCGCGGGCTCGCGCGATTGATCTCGTCCGCGAGCAGCACGTTCCCGAAGATCGGTCCCTGCCGAAGGATGAAGTTGCTCGTGTGCTGGTCGTAGACCGAGACGCCGATGACGTCGCTCGGGAGCAGGTCGCTCGTGAACTGCACGCGCCGAAGCTCGCCGCCGACGGAGCGCGCAAGCGCACGTGCGAGCGTCGTCTTGCCGACACCGGGGACGTCCTCGATCAGGAGATGTCCGCGTGCGAGCAACGCGACGAGCGCCAGCTCGACCGCCTCTTGTTTCCCCTCGAGGGCTCCTTCGACGGCCTGCCGCAACTTCTGGATCAGCGGAAGCTCTTCGCCGAGCAGAGCCGCAGCAGCAGTCATGCGGCTCAGAATAGCACGGTCTTCAGGAGTCCAAGAGTTTCGTGCCCGGTCGCGTACGAGGACCCTTGCTTTTCTGAAGGTCGAGCTGTCAGCCCGCAATCTCGCGAACTTTGCAGTGGTATGCGGCGTGCCCGCTGCGGTGTGCCCGCGGGAGGATCGGCGGTGCCGGGACGAGCTCCACCAAAACCAAGGGCTTCCACCTCGATGAAAAGCGCGGCACCCTCCCGGCGTGGCCGAGACCAGCGCATCGGGCGCTTCTTTCCGCGTCGAGCTCACCTCCGTCACGAAGACCTATCCGCCTGCCGTGCGGGCGCTTCGTGGAGTGAGCGCGCAGTTCGTCTCGGGAAAGGTGTCGGTCGTTCTCGGCGCAAACGGCTCCGGTAAGTCGACGCTGCTCGCCATCGTGGGGACGCTCGCCGCGGCGACGTCCGGCAAGGTGTCGCACGGCTCACTCGGGAAGACGCGGGAGTCCGTTCGTCGCTCGCTCGGGTGGGTCGGGCACGACGCGCTCTGTTACGCCGACCTCACCGGTCGCGAGAACATCGAGCTCGCCGCTCGGCTGCACGGCCTGCCCGTCGACGCCGCATTCGAGGTCGCGCGCGAGCGCTTCTCTCTCGGCGCATTCGCGGAGCGTCCGTTCCGAACCTACTCACGAGGCCAACGTCAGCGGGTCGCGCTCGCTCGCGCCCTCGTGCACGCGCCGATGCTCCTCTTGCTGGACGAGCCGACGACCGGCCTCGACAAGGTCGGCGTGAGCGTTCTCGACGGCGTGGTGCGCGCCGAGGCGAAGCGCGGCGCGGCGGTGATCGTGGTGACGCACGACGAGTCCTTCGCGACGTCCGTTGGCGACGAGCGGCTCCTGCTCGAGCGCGGCGAGGTCAAGGAAGCGTCGAAGGGCGTGCAGCGGCTGCGGGGGTAGACGACCTTTGTCGTCTCGGGTGGCTTCTCGAGATGCGTGTGGTGTGCACGTGCGCGCCGGGTGCTCTGCGCTCCACGGGTGGCTGGGGGCGCGTGCCTTGGGGGGGAGAGAACAGGGAACAGGGAACAGGGAACAGGGAATCAGGAATGGGGGAGAGAGAAGAGGGGCTGCGCGCGATCGGGGCGTCGTCTGCGGTCAGTGGGCGTCGGGTCCTGGCTGGGCGGCGCTGGTCGTTCGCGTGAAGGAGGCCGCCTCTTCTGCGGTCGCGTTGCGGGGGCGGGTTGGGCATGCGCTCGCGACGAGAACGCTCGCGCTGAGCTGAGGGCGATCGGTTCGGGGGCTCGCGGCGCGGGGACGTCTGGCCGATGAGTGCCGCCGTTTCGGGGGTGTGGATCCCCGGCGAGCTCACGTGACCTCTGCGCGTTCGAATTGGATCGATGGATCGCGAGATGCGCTGATGCGGGTGCCGTCGCGTGATGGAGGGCGTTGGCGTCGAGACCCGCATCGGCGGCGCGACGACGGCGACGCGTGGTGAGGTCACTCCGAAGGACGATGAGGTCGTCGTTGTGGTGCCGCGGACGTCGATGGGGGTGCCCAGTTGGGCGCGGGTGCTCGAGGATGCATTCGGGATGCATGTATGGTGCATGTTGGTGTGAGAGAGGGGCGACGACCACGGTCGCGGATCTCAGCATCCACTTGGTGGCGGCGAGGCGGAGGTGCTGGGTCGGAACAGGGAACAGGGAACAGGGAATCAGGAATGGGGAGAGGAGAGGGACTGCGCGCTCGCGCGGGGTCCTCCGCGCTGGCTGGGCGTGGAGTGCTGCCCGCGGCAGGTCGTTCGAATGGAGGAGAAGGAGACCACCTCTTCCGCGCGCGCCGTTGCGGGTCCGGGGTGGGCATGCGCTCACGACCCGAGCGCTTGCGGTGACCTGAGAGCGTTCCGCTCGGGGGATGAGCCGCGCGGCGACGTCTGGCCGACAATCCGACTGCGGAGTGGCGCCGTTTCCGGGGACGGCGATCCCGGCAGTGCTCGCGTGACCTCCTGCGCGGTCGCTGTGCGGTCGCTGTTGGTTGGACTGATCGCGAGGCGGTGCCGTCACGTGATGGATGTCGTCGGGACGACGTCGGCGTCGCCGTGCGCGACGACAGCGATGGACCATCCGAAAGAGGGTGAGGTCGGCGTTCTGGTGTCGATGGCGGCGCCCGCGTGTTCGGTGGCGTGTTCGGTGGCGTGTTCGGTCGCGTGTTCGGAGCTCGATGTCGATGCCTGGCGCCGTGATGGTGAAGCGTGACGTAGTCGCACGAGGCAAGCGAGGTCGTCGGCTCCTGATGATGGGGGCGTCTGCGACGATGCCCACGCAGATGGATTCGGTCGAGGGGTCTGCGAGGTAGCGCGCGATGGTGTCCGCGTCCGCGATGGTGCCGACGACATGTGGATTGAATGAGGCGAGTCTGCGGGGGGACGCGGCGATGGCATCCGCGGCGCGATGATGCCGACGCGCCGGCGTTCACTCTCGTGTCGGTACGTGCGGATCGTAATGCTGGGATGACCCGTCCATCCAAGACGGCGGCGCTCGAACGAGGGTGGTGTGCTCACGCCGATCGGCGCCGTCGGGCGGTGGCTGGATCCGCGCCGAGCCGTGGGACCGGTCGGGCGCGGTGCGCGCGACGACGGCGCCGACGAGAACCGAGCCGCGGTCGCGGGCCGATTCACCTGAGGTGCGCGCGGGCACCTGGTCGCTCGTCGGTGTCCGGTCGTCGTCCAACAGAAGCCTCGTGGGCGTCGTCCAACAGAAGAGGAGAGGACGAGCGGCTTGGTCTCGAGAACGGGTCGACGTCGAGCCGTGACGCTCCGCTGTCCGAGACCACGCGGAGATGGGCGGACGAGCGGGACCCGCATTGGTCTCGAGAACGGGTCGACGTCGAGCCGTGGGGCTCGGCGTTCGGAGGCGAGAAGAAGGAAGGCGGGCGAGCGAAGGAGACGCATCGTTCGACGTTCGTCTCGGTGTCCGTACGGGTTTGCCGTGACACGCGCACGCCGCCCTGCGTGGTGAGCCGTCAGGTGCGTGCGCTCTCCGGACAGGACGTCGACAGCGGGAGCGCCGGGCACGAGAGTGCGAGGTCGGCGCGCGCGCGTGCGCCCGTCGTCGTCCTTCACCGGTGGGGCTCCGGCCTGCGGGCGAAGCGAGGGGACCCCGCCTTCAGGAGGGTGTCCCGTTCCACCGTCGTGCGGTGGTGGTCCTCGGGTTTGGGCGTGTCGCGGGGCGGGGGCTCGCGGCGTGACCGCCGGTGCCGCGGGTCGGGAGCCGGCGATCGTGATCGAGGTGGCCGGCCGCCCGCCGTCGCGATGTCGAGCCGGGGCGTCGGCGAGAGGCGGCAGCCTTTCACCTCGTTGCACGTGAAGCTCCGTCGACGGCCGTCCGTCGCCGGGCGCCGTCGCGCGTGCCGGTGTCACCCATGGTCTCGCGCAGGGTTCGGTCCGAGACGCGTACGCCGCTCTCGGGGATCGCCACTGTGATGAGGAGGGTCCAGCACTCTGGCGGGTCGCTGCGAGGGGCGCCGAGACGTCGGCAGCATCGATCCGGGCGGCGAGCCGACGACACGCGCATCGGGCCACGCGTGTCGTCGACGGCGAGGCCCAGACGCTGGTCGGGGTCGGTCCGGAGTGCGACCGGCGTCCTTGAACGCGGTCCGCATCGCTCGTCGAGTGGGCTCCCCGACCGAGCGCGCGCATGACCCGCCGCGAGAGAGGGACGTCGGCTCGAAGGACTCGGTGCATCCCCGTGTTCCGTTGAGCGGCCCATCCGTCGGGAGCCGCACGCCGGCCGCGACGGTGGCCGAGCGCGCCGGGTTCGCGGTGCTGCGCGCGGTACCGGCTCGTGGACTCGGAGGTCGGGCGGCTCGGGCGACACCTCACTCGAGCGAGGGCCTCCTCCGGACGGCGCGACACAGGCCACCGCGCGCCCTCGACCTCGGCACGACGGGAGGAGGTCGAGGGACGCCGCTGTTCGATCCGAGTCCGGTCAGAGCGGCAGCGTGCGGAGCACCTGGTCGAGGTGCGGTCGGAGCTCGAGCGCCGGTGCTCGCGGCAGCACCCCGACCACGGGCAACGTCGGGAGGACCCGGCCGAGCTCGGCGGCGTTCGTCCCGGTTGCACTGTCGGGCTGCTCCGGCGCCGAGAGGATGACCCCGTCGAGCGCGACGGACCGCGCTCGGGCGGCGAGGGTCGTCGCGATCACGTCGTGGAGGACGCCGAGGCGGTCCGGCGCGACGAGCACGACCTTCGTCGGGCGGAGCGCCAGCAAGAGGTCGGCGTTCGTGAGCGTGTCCGAGAGCGGGCTGAAGAGACCGCCCGGCAGCTCGAGCACGACGGCGTCTGCGGCGGCGCGGATGGGCTCGGCCCACCGCACCACGACGTCCAGATCGACGACGCGACCTTCGCGCCGCGCCGCGAGGTGCGGGGACACGGGATCGACGAACAGGTAGGGCGGGGTGAAACGTGTCACGTGAAACGTGGACACCTGTCCAAGCCCGCCGACGTCCCCACCAAGCTCCCCGGATGGGGCCATGCCGGACTCGATCGGCTTCAGACCCGCGACCGCGATCCCCCGCGCCGCCCACGCGGCCACGAGCCCCGTTGCGACCACCGTCTTCCCGATGCCAGTGCCCGTGCCGGTCACGATGAGGAGAGGCGCGCTCATCGGCTCGGCTCCACCGTGCGCCGGAAGGCGTCGACGACCTGGTCGATGTCGGCGACGTCGTGCCGGGCGGTGACCGTCAGACGGAGACGCGCGGTCCCGTCGGGTACCGTTGGTGGCCGGATTGGCGGGACATGGACCCCATGGGCCGCGAGCGACCGCGAGAGAGCCACCGCCCGATCGCTCTCGCCGATCAGGACGGGGACCACATGGCCGAACCCCATGGCGGGAAGGCCGACCGTGGCGAGCCCGTCGCGGAGGCGGGCGGAGAGGTGCGCGACGCGGCTCCGGAGCTCGGGGGATCGCACGACCTCTTCGAGCGCCAGTCGTCCGGCGACGGCCGCCATCGGCGCCAGCCCGGTGGAGAAGACGAAGGAGCGGGCGCGGTTCCAGAGCCAGTCGCGGAGGACGGCGACTCCGCCGACGAACGCTCCCTGGCTTCCGAACGACTTGCCGAGGGTGCCCACGAGGACGTCCGGGACGATGCCCGCCTCGGCGCATCGCCCGCGGCCGCCCGGACCGAGCACCCCGAGCGCATGTGCCTCGTCGACATAGAGGGCTGCCCGATGCGCATCGCAGACCCGACGGAGCGCGGCGAGGTCGGGCCCGTCGGCGTCCATGCTGTAGTAGCTCTCGACGAGGACCCAGGCCCGCGTCTCGGTCCGGGTCTCGAGGGCGCGAGTCACGGCGGCGAGATCGTTGTGCGGGACCACCGCAACACGGGCGCGGGAGAGGCGCGCGCCGTCGATGAGGGAGGCGTGGTTCAGCGCGTCGCTCACGATCAGGTCGCCGGGCGCAGCGAGCGCCGCGACCGCGCCGACGTTGGCCGCGTACCCGGAGGTGAAGGCGAGGCAGTCTTCGACGCCGAGCCACTCCGCGAACGCGCGCTCCATCTCACGATGGGCGAGCCGCTCACCGGAGATGAGTCGTGACGCCCCGGAGCCGGTCGCGGCCGAGGGCGGGGCAAAGCGACCGGCGAGCCCGAGGTAGTCGTTCGAGCAGAAGGAGGTCGCGGCGTCCGGAGCGGCGGGCGGGGGGACGCGACGAAGGCCGCGACGGTCGAGTGCGTCGAGCGCGTCGTGGAGATGGGCGAGGGGGCCGCGCGGCGGCTGTGTCACGTGAAACACTCCATGCCCCATCGGATGGGGAGGGCAGAGGAAGGCGCCCCTTCGAACGGAGCGCGCGGGGAGGTGAGGTGGACTCCCTCCTCCTCTACTCAAGACGGGGCGCGGCCCGTACTGGAGCGTCCGTTCACTGCTCCGACGCGCAGTCGAGTGCGTCGTCGATGTGGCCGAGGACCCGGCGAAGCATCTCGCGAGCGCGGCGCTCGACGTGGAGCCTCCGGGCGCGCTCTTGCTCCAGCTCGTGGGCGAGCGCCATTGCGGCGAGGATGACCGCCTGCGGAGCGATGGACTTCCCGCGCGGCGTCAGCTCCTCGACCTTCGCCGTCACCGTGTCGGCGAGACGCTGGAGCTCTTCTTCGCTCGCGGAGCTGACGACCTTGTAGCTCTGCCCGGCGATGCGGAGGCTGACGGGGCGCCCATCCATGGCCGCGAACCTAACACAGGAGCAGGCAACGAGCCCGAGCGGACCGGGCGGTGCGGACGCTGTCTCGCGTCCGCACCGTCAGCGGGTGATCGCCTCGTAGGCGAACAGGAACGGCAGCGCGAGGTACTGGAGATCGATCTGCACGCCGAGGATCGCGTCCGCCTGCTGGCCGACGTTCGACAGGCCGTAGCGACCCTGGAGGAAGAGCCCGAGGCCGAGCGAGTACGTCGAGTGGTAGTTGAAGCTTCGCGAGCCCCAGAACAATCCCGCCGCCACGCCGGGCTCCCAGCCGAAGCGGCTCGTCCGCGCGAACGCCCCGCCCGAAAAGATGAAGGCGGAGTCCCAGGCGGGCACGAGCCACTCGAGGCCGCCCCCCGTCTCGAACGTGTCGAACGCCGCGGTCGCGACGTCGACGTACGGCCCGAGCGCCATCGTGTTCGGACGGTCGCGAAGCAGCAGGACATCGAGGCGGCCGCCGAGGTGGTACGCGAGCCGCGGGCCGTTGTCCGCGCGCATGTCGGTCAGCGCAGCGCCCGTCGTGAGGCCGGCGCTCACCTGCGGGGTCGCGTGAGCTGCGCCGGTGCTCGTCGCGACTGCGAGCGTGACCCCGAGCGATCCGACGAGAGCGAGGACGCGCCGTGCCATCGATCTTCTTCTCTCACGAAAGGCGCGGGCGCGTCACGGACGAGGCGCGCGCCGCGAAGGTCGAACAAAGCGAGTGCGGCGCGGCCGGGGATCCCGAGCAGCGCCGCACGACGAAGTGGAAGAGCCGCGTCCCGGAAGACGACGGGGGAGACGTGGCTACGGCGTCAGAGCCCGCACAGCGTCTCAAGGCAGTAGAGGCAAGGGGTCCTCTCGTCCTGACCGGACCTGCAGGGCAGGTCGTCGGTACTGCCCGCGGCGTCGTCTGCCGGTCTCTTGCACTCGACGACGTCGGTCGCCTTGTCGTCGTACCCTTCGAAGGTCACGAGGCAGCCCTTGCATACGCGAATGGGGAACTGGAACTCGCCGCTCTCGAGGTCGACGCCGCCGACCGTCCTGCCGAACACCTTGATGTTGGCGGCGACGAGCTTCGGGCGCTCGAAGTCCACGTCAGCGGCGATCTTGGCCATCGTCGGAACGTCGATCGCGGTGACCATGATCGGGCCGTACGATGCTTGGTTGTTGAGCTGGGGCTCGACGAAGCCGGTCGCCAGCGAGGTGAACTCGCCGATGAGCCCGCCGTTCGGATCCGTCACGCGAACCACCGCGCCGTTGATGTGAGCGCGATTCGATTCGGCGCGCGTGTTCGCGGAGTCGCCGCGCTGCGCGAGCTGGTTGCCGATGAGGAGGACGGCCGTGTAGCTGTTGGTGAAGGCGATGTCGACCTCGCCCAGGAACAGGCCCGTCTGCGTCGGGTCGCTCGTGTACACGCAGCGACCGCCTTGCCGGTTCGTGGATGGTGCGAGCGCCGACCGAATGAAGATCGACTGATCGTTCTCCGCACACGCCGGCGTGAACGCCGTGGCGAGCAGAGCGACCGTGACGACCGAGAGAGCCTGACCGAGAACCCGCTTCATGAACCTTCCTCCGCGATGATGCGGACGAGGCGGAGCGCACGTCTACCGGGCGCTGGCACCGTCGGAGGTAAGCGTATCCAACGGGCAAGGCCGCCGCCAAATTCCTGCCGACGGTGACCGGCATCGCGTCGCCCTTCACGAGCGCCGGGGCACGTTCACGACGGGGCGTCGGCGATGCATCGAGTTGACGGGCCTCTGGGTGAATGCGAAAAGCCCGGCCATGCTCGAGATCCGCCAGACCGCGATGGGGGCAGACCTCCGCGACTTCCTCGACGTCGTCGATGTCATCTACAAGGACGACCCTCGCTACATCCGTCCCCTCGACATGGATCTGAAGGATCGGCTCAACCCGAAGAAGAACCCCTTCTTCGAACATGCCGACGGTGTGGTGTTCACGGCGCACCGCAACGGCAAGTGCGTCGGGCGGGTCACGGCGCAGATCGATCGCGAGCATCTCGCGCGTCACAAGGACGACGTCGGCTTCTTCGGCTTCATCGACACCATCGACGATGCCGAGGTCGCGCGCGCGCTCCTCGCGCGTGCCGAAGGCTGGCTGAAGGAGAGGGGGCTGAAGACGATCCGCGGACCGTTCTCGCTCAGCATCAACGAGGAGATTGGCTGCCTCGTCGACGGCTTCGACTCACCCCCCGTTCTCATGAACCCGCACCATCGTCCGTACCAGGGCGGCTTGATCGAGCAGGCGGGCTACACGAAGGCGAAGGACGTGTGGGGGTGGCGCTACGAGGTCGGTGACCCGAACGCCCGCGTGAAGAAGGCGCAGGAGGACATCCGGGCGATGCCCGAGGTGACCGTGCGCCCACTGTCGAAGAAGCACATCGATCGCGACGTCGCGATGACGCTCGACATCTTCAACGACGCCTGGTGCGAGAACTGGAGCTTCGTCCCGGCGACGAAGGCCGAGGCGCAGAAGATGGCGGCGGACATGAAGCTGTTCCTCGTCCCCGAGATCACGACGCTCGTGCTCATCGACGGCGAGCCGGCTGCGGTCGCGATCGCGCTGCCGAACGTGAACGAGCTCATCGCCGATCTGCACGGCAAGCTGTTCCCGCTCGGGTTGCCGAAGCTGCTCTACCGGCTGAAGGTCGAGGGCGCGAAGAGCGGCCGGCTCATTCTCCTGGGCATCAAGAAGAAGTTCAGGCTCCAGCGGAAGTACGCGGCGCTCTCGCTCTTCCTCTACGCGGAGATGAACGACGGCGGAAAGCGCGCGGGGATGACCTGGGGTGAGCTCGGGTGGACACTCGAGGACAACGCCGCCGTCAATGCAGGCATCCGCATGATGGGCGCGAAGAAGTACAAGACGTATCGCGTCTACGAGAAGAGCCTGGTCTGACGACGCCCGACCACTGCACTGCGGTGCAGGTATTGGTGTCGAAGGTCCGTGCATTCTACATATAAGGCGCGGCGAGGGGATCCCTTGGAAGGAGCCAGAGCTGAGCCGCAGTGTGGTGGCGCTCTCGCCTCGTTCCGATCGACTCGCGTTCGCCGCGCTTGATCTCTTCCGTCCATCTGGCATGGAACCGCCACATGAAGGTCCTCGTCACGGGCGGCTCCGGGTTTCTCGGCAGCCATGTCGCCGAGCAGCTCTCCGCCGCCGGCCATGAAGTCGTCGCGCTCGTTCGAAAGAGCTCGAACCGGAAGTTCCTTTCGACGCTGAAGAACGTCGAGCTCGCCGAAG
This sequence comes from Pseudomonadota bacterium, assembly GCA_023423895.1. GTDB lineage: Bacteria > Myxococcota_A > Polyangia > Polyangiales > Polyangiaceae > Labilithrix. The sequence continues at coordinate 18,264 of JAFAER010000084.1, read as the reverse complement.
GCACCGTCGAGGATCGCGCGTCGATCGATCGGGCCATGAAGGGCGTCGACGCCGTCGTCCACTCGGCGGGTCTCGTGAAGGCGCGGACCGAAGCAGCGTTCTTCGAGTGCAACACGCAGGGCACGGTGAACCTGCTCGAAGCCGCGCTGGAGCATGCGCCCGGCCTGAAGCGCTTCGTCCACGTCTCCAGTCTCGAAGCGTGTGGTCCCTCCCTCGACGGTCGCCCGGTCCCGCTCGATCAGGAGCATCCGGTGACCGCCTACGGGCGCTCGAAGCTCGCCGCCGAGAAGGAAGTGATCGCGCGCAAGGACAAGCTCCCGGTCGTGGTGCTTCGTCCCGCCGCCATCTACGGTCCGCGCGACGTCGAGATCCTCGAGGCGTTCCGTGCTGCGCGGAAGCGTCAATATCCCGTCATCGGCGATGGCTCGATGCTCGGTTGCTACACGTATGGCCCCGACTGCGCGCGCGCTTGTGTCCAGGCGATCGACGCGGACATCCCGAGCGGCGGCGTCTACTTCGTCGACGACGGTCAGCCGCTGCCGATGGCGCGGGCGATGGGCGAGCTCCTCCACGAGGCGCTCGGCACCGCTCCTCTCGTTCGATTCGGCGTTCCGTTCCCGGTGCTGAAGCTCGCGTCGCTCGGCGTGGAGGCGTACGGCAAGGTCCGTGGCAAGGCGGTCATGCTGACGCGGGAGAAGGTGACGATGCTCAGTCATCACTGGGTCTGCGAGAGCACGAAGACGCGCGAGGATCTGAAGTGGACGCCGGAGGTCACGTTCCCCGAGGGGCTTCGACTCACGGCGCGCTGGTACCAGGACAACGGCTGGCTCTGATCGAGCCAGCGGCGTCGTCCGCATCGCGATCGACGTCGGTCGCGTCTCGCTGCAAAGCTGCACCATCGCGCGTGGTCCACGGCCGCGTGCGATGGCTGTGACGGGCACCTCGTTTCACCACCGTGAGGCGAGCCGCCATCACGTCGTCGCGTCGAGGTACCTCGCGCTTCGCGGGATTTCCAGCACGTGGCAACCGCGACGGGCGAGGCATGTCCCGTGCTTGTTCCGCGATGGCCGGAGGCTTCGTGATGTCCTATTCGTCGGTGATCGTGCGGGCCGCGAGCGACCAGAGCGACTCGCGAATTTCGGTCGGAGCGTGTCTCGCACGGGTGCGTAGAGAAGCCGGGCTCGACGCCGACCCCGTGTTGCCGCCGCTCGACGTGTTGCTCGGCAGGAAGGACAGGCCGGCGCCGTCGCGGCTCGTCGTCGGTCCGTCCCGGCGCGAGCTGCCGAGCCCCGAAACGATCGTGCGCTCGTCCGTGCGGCGGTCCAAACGCGAGATCGCGAAGACGGTCGCGCGTGCCGACAAGTCCGCCCCCTCGCTCGCGCGGCGCCTACGATGGCCGGTCCTCCTCTGTGGCTTCATCGGAGGCGTCTCCGGCGGCGTGGCGTTCATGGAGAGCCCCGTCGGACGGACGCCAGCCGTGCAGCAGGTCGTGAAGCAGGTGCAGACGCAGATCGAAGGCGCCTACGTCGCGGCGGCCGAGGCAACGACGCGCCTCGTCCAACCCTGACGCGGCGCTCGCGTCAGGGGATCGCGCCCTTCAGCTGCTGCTGGAGAAGAGCGTCGACCGAGCCTGCCGGCGGAGACGCATGTGCCGGAGGAGGAGGAGCCGCGGGCGTCTCCTTCTTCTCGGCGACGGCCGTGCTCTTCGCGTCGCCCTTCGCGTCGCCCTTCGTGTCGCTCTTCGCCTCGACCTTGGGCGCGGGCGCGGGCTTGGCCTTCGCCTCGACCTTCGCTTCCTTGGCCTCGGGCTTCGTCTCCTTCGGCTCGGAGCTCGCGACCTTCGCGTTCGCGGGCTCCGTCGTCGCGACCTTTGCGTTCGCGGGCTCCGTCGTCGCGGCCGCGGGCGCAGCAGGCGTAGCGGCCGGGGGAGTCGCCTCGTTCTTCGCGTCGGCCGTCGTCTCGCCAGCCGCGCTCGGAGCATCCGACGGACGAGCCGCGACCGAGATGCCGACCGCGCCTTCCGCGGCGGCGGTCGTGGTCGGCGCCGCGATCGGCGTAGTCGCGGCGCTCGCGACGGCGACGGTCTGCTTCTCGCGGAGCAGCCATGCAGCGCCACCTGCAGCCGCGAGCGCGAGGGTCCCGAGCGCGAGGAGCGCTACGAGACTCGACCTCGACCTCGTTCCCGACCGCGGGGCCTTCGCGTCCGCGGTCGGGGGCCGGATGCTGTCCGGCGCGAGCTTCGTGGCGAGCTCCGGTGTGCTCGACGGCCCGGCGTCCACGGCCGGTGCGGGCGGCGGAGCCGGTCGGACCGGAACGGGTTGGACCTGGAGGGGAACGGTCTTCAGCTGGAGGATGGGTGTCCCTCCGCGCGGAGACTCGAGCCCGGTCTTCAAAGCATCGCGCAGGAGATTCTCGAGCTCCTTTGCGGTCGCATCCTCTTTCATCGCAAGGACCTGAGGTGGAAGCCTCCTTCCATCGTGGCGAGACGTCCCGTCGAAAGCAACCCCTGCGGACGGCGCGGATGATTTGCGGGCGTGATCGTCGTACATGGCGTGCTCGTTCTCGTCGTCTGTGATTCCGTGGTCCGACGGAGTGCCGCGACGCTCGTCTCGTCTCGCGTCGTCTCGTCTCGCGTCATTTCGCGTCCACTCGAACGAAGCCGAGTCGCGTCGAGCGCGGCGGTCGACCTCACATGCCGTCCCCGGCGTCGTCACCAGCGTCGACGGGCGGATTGGCGACGTCCTCTCCCGCGTCCTGCGGCGGGTTCGGTTGGACGCATGCGTCTCCACCTTCTTCGCAGTTCGGCGCGCACTGGCTGTGCCGCGTCTTCGACTGATTGTTCACGAGCTTGAGGCGTGCGCTCTCGAAGACCGGCGCGATGCCGCGCAGCTCGTCCTGCGTGAAGCCTTTTGCCGTGAGCGCCCCGGCGACGACTCCGACGAACGTGTCGAAGTCGCGCTGCGTGAACTGGACACCCGGCATCTGGCTGTTGCACTCCTTGCCGTCGGAGTCCTTCGTCTGACCGAGAACGAAGCTGACGCCCGGGCACTGGAAGCCCGCCTGGACGAACTGGTCGAAGCAGTCCTTGAAGTTCTTGCCTCGGCCGGACTCGGCCCGGGAGATGACGGGCGAGATCCGGCAATCGGACTTGGCGGCAGCGACGATGTCGGCGGCGATCGACTTGACGCCGTCCGTGTTGCCGTACTTGGAGCAGACCGCGATGCCGGTCGGCGTGCTTCCGTCCGTGTCGCTCGGATTGGTGCCGACGCCCGAGTCGCCGCCGCGGTTTCGCGGCGGTCCTGCCGGGTTCTCGTCCTCGACGGTGCACGCGGCGAGGACGGCCAGCACCGCAACGCACGATCCGATCACGATTCCCCGACCAGCAGCAGACAAGGTCCTCATCCAAGCCTCCGGTAGAAACTTCCGTCCGAGCAAGCGGCGCGCCGGCCCCGACGGAGACTACGCGTGAGCCTCGTCGCGCGTCCTCTCGAAGTCCGGGCCGCCGACGCCGCTGAGAATCTCGCCGGGAAAACGTGCCCGCTCCTTTCCGCTGGAGTTCAGCCGGAGTGGCGGCCGAGGTGCTCACGGCGCGCACCCGACCGCCGAACGGCGTGGAGACCGCGCCCCCCGCTGTTGGGGGCTCGAGCCCTTGATCGTGCCGGCGTCTGTCGGTTCACTGTCACGCCGGTGGAACATCGATCGGGGCGGGATCCGTCGAGCTCGGGCATGGACTCGAAGCCTGCTGAGGCGTCTCGGCATCGATCGGCACGTGCCGTGCAGTTTTCCGTCACGATGAAGATCGTCCTCGCTTCACTCGCAGGCGTGATCGCGGCAGGCGCGATCGTCGTCGCGTGTGCGCAGAAGAGGACGCAGCCGATCGCGCAGACGGGGGCTCTGCCGAAGACAGCGCCCGTCGCCACGCTCCCTCCACCTCCCGGCGCGAACGATGAGGCGGACGGCCAGGGTGAGAAGGAGAAGCGTCCGCGCTTCGGAGAGTCCGTCGTCTACGTCGACGGCAAGCCGGTCGGCGTGATCCGCGCCTCCGAGCTTCCTCTCGCGCTGAAGGGCCGGTCCGTCGAGATCGGCGGCGGGTACACGGCAACGCGTTACGGCTTCGTCGACTACGTTCGCGCCCTCGGCATCGACGCGAAGCGCATTCGAGCGCTGCATCTCTATGGTGGCTCGCGGGTCGTTGCCGTCGACAAGACCGAGCTCGCGCGCATCGGCGATCGGATCATGTTCTCGTTCGTCCAGGGCGACCGCGGCAAGCCGCGCGTTCACTGGCCGCCGGTGAAGCTCAACGTCAACAGCACGATCGACATGGTCTCGAACGTCGCTGTCTACGTCGACAAGGTGCCGCCCACCCTCGACGCGAAGGGCGCGCTCGTGATGCCCGACGGTACCCTCGTCGAAGGCAAGGTGCCGTACGCTCCCGAAGAGCAGGGGAACGGCACGCGGGTCTATGTCGACGGGACGCTGGTCGGGACCGTCAAGCGCAAGAAGTTGACCGCAGACATGCTCGTCGCGGACGCGGACCAAGCAGCGAAGACGAGCCCCGAGCCCGCGAAGGCGGAGGATCGCTACTCCCTCCTCGCGTATGCGACGAAGCTGCGTCCCGACGCGAAGCAGGCCAAGGCGGTCGACCTCGTCGCCGGTGACGACGTCGTCGCGCATCTCTCCGCCGAGGAGCTGCGCTCGGCGAAGTTCGACGTCCCGCAGCGAAACCGCGGACAGGCCGTCGTCGACCTGCCGGCGGCGAACGGCTCGCATCGCGCTCGCGTCAGCGCGGTCCAGATTTACGTGAGCTCCACGCCGCCGGAGCGTCCGGTCGTCTCGATCGACGACGCGCCCGAAGCGGCCCTCCGAGCAGGCCAAGGTGGCCGGAGCTCGGACGAAGAACTCTGATCGGAACCATCAGCGGAGAGGGAAGCCCATGAGGACTCGTCACGCGCTCGGATTTGCCTCCATTGCCTCGATCATCGGCCTCACGTCGTCGGTCGGTCTCGCCGACACGGGCGTCGATGTCGATCGGACGAAGCCGAGCAACGCTGCGCAGGTGACACTCGTGGCGAGCGGCGCGAAGCGTGGCCGTATCGACGGCGAGATGAGGCTTCGGTATCCCGGCTTCGAACAAACGACGGTCGTCGCTTCGAAGGGGCACGTGGTCCTCGTCACGATGGAGTCCGTCGACGAGCCCGGACGCGGTCCGGTCCAGTGCAGCTGCTCGAGCTACGAGCTCCGACCCGACGGTCCGCCGCGCGAGGTCGTCTCGCTCAAGCGTCTCACCGACTACAACAACGGTGAGCGCACCTGCAATCATCCGAAAGCCGCCGCCGACGAGAACGGCAACATCGTCTGGCTCTACGGCTCCGACGGTCCGGTGAACGGCCAGAACCAGAACCGGCCTAACACCTATGCCGGCATCCTCAACGAGAAGTGTGAGGTGCTCGCGTCTCCGCAGATGGTGAGCATCCCGCGCGATGCGAATGACGGCGCGCCCGATGTCTCGTATCTCGGGAACGGCAACTTCGTCGCCGGCTACTACAGCGACGGCGGCGGTGACGAAGACGGAGAGGGATTCCCGACCCCGGGCGGCGACTACTCCGTCGCGATGGGCCTGGCGATCCGTCCGGGGGCGCTGCTCCCGACGCTCGAGCGCACGTGGATCACCCCGGTCGTGACGCCGACGAACATCGGCCGGCCCACGGTCGCGGCGCTTTCTCCCGACCGCGCGATCTTCTGCGCGCCGAAGGGACCGAACCGGCCCAGCGACAGCGTCGAGTGCGCGCTGCTCGACACGACGGGCGGCGCGGAGATCACGCCCGAAGCGCGTGTCCTCGTGAAGACCGAGTTCTTCAAGGGTGGCCAGGGCCAGAACGGGCGCGGTCGCAAGTACTTCAACCAGCCCACTGTCGTGAAGCTGAGCGACAATCAGATTGCGCTCATGGCCATCGAGTCGAACGGCATGGGCAAGGGGACCAACATCAAGGGCTCGAACGTCGCCCACATGATGATGATCGAGCGCAACGGCGACGTCCTCGTGCCGGCGGGCGAGATCGTCGGCGCGTCCGCGCACCAGACGCACGCGTCGATCTGCGCCGGAAACTACGGCGAGCAGGGCGCGATGAGCATCGGTGTCTTCAGCGCGGCGCCGACGGGCATCGGTCGCGCGTCGATGGCGATGGTCCAGTACGACAACGCCGCGAAGGCGTTCAACTACGACCCGAAGCAGGACCTCTGGCCGGTCGCCTGGTACGGCGACTCGGGGCACCTGTCGAACTGGTACGGCCGCAATCCGATGCGCCAGGGCCGCGACTACATGCGTTGCATCGGCGGCGTCGAGAACCCGGGTTATCACCAGCCGAACGGCTACATGGCCGACGTGAAGTCGTTCTTCGTCGCGGCCGTCCACGGTCGCATCCCGGGTGACGAGAAGAACTCGCTGTTCCTCTCGCTCCTGCCCGGCCAGATGGACAAGAAGCCGATGCCGCAGAACCCGGTGCCGGCCGGTGAGACGCCTGACCTCGAGCCGGATCCGTCGAACCTCGGCGACAACGGTCCGAAGGCGGACTCGGGCTGCGGATGCGCAACGCCCGGAACGACGGGCACCACGGGCACGGCCGCGCTACTCGGGATTGCGGCCGCGTTCGGGATCGTGATTTCGCGTCGACGTCGGAGCCAGTAACCTCCTTCGTCATCGGAGCATGATGAAGCTACGAGCTTTCCTTTCTGCGAGCTCGGTGGTCGCCGTCTGGGTGGCGGTGACCACCGCGTGTGGCGACTCGAGCGAGAGTACGGGACCGAGCGAGAGCGAGGAGGATCGCGAGAAGGCGCGCCTCTACTACGTCGATCGGGTCCACAACGCGATCGGGTCGTGCGTCGGCTGTCATTCGGGAGCATCGGGTCCGCGCTTCATGGCGTCGGACCCCGAGAGCTCGTACACGGCGCTCGAGCGCGCGGTGGGTCTCATCGCGGCGCCGAAGGCGAGCCCGCTGGTCCAGTACGTCCACAAGGATCCGGCGATCGTCGTCAGCCCCGAGCAGCGCAGCGTCCTCACGCAGTGGCTCAGTCTCGAAGCGACGGCGCGCAAGCTCGAAGGTGCGGTCGAGAAGCCGAGGACGATCACGGAGGCGTACAAGCAGTTCGCCGACTGCATGAACTTCGACGTGTGGACGTACTACCGCATGGGCGATCTCCCGTTCGCACAGACGGACCTCGAGGGGCCTTGCATGGGCTGTCACAGCACGGGCCAGGGCAGTGCGTGGCTCAGCGCGGGGGCTCGCGAGACATTCGAGAAGTCGCGCCAGTTCCCCTTCATCCAGAAGCTCGTCGTCGGAAAGCTCGACGACAAGGGCAGCTTCGAGTCGCTGCAGCCGTCGAAGCGCTTCGCGGCGAAGGCCGACGAGACGTGTCCGCCCGAGTCGACGTCGTGCCATCCGCGCTTCGGCCTTGCGCCGAATCTCCGTGATGCGGTCGACGGCTTCGTCGACACCACGCTCCAGAACCTCGCGACGGGGACCTGCTCGAACGGCATCGTCGTTCCGGTCACCGACGCCGGGACGAAGGACGCAGGAGACGGAGGTTGATGATGAACCGTCCTGGCAAGGGAATCGTCTTCTTCGCGCTCGTCCTCGGGACCGCGGCGGCGATCGCGTGTGGTTCGTCGGATGACGAGAACGACGAAGCGAGCAGCAGCAGTGGCGGCGCTGGCGGATCCGATGCGAAGAAGTTCTTCGTCGAGAAGGTCCACCCGTCGATCTCCGACTCGTGTCGCGAGTGCCACGGCACGGCGAGCCGGGGAGCCCCGGTCTTCCTCGGCCCGAACGCCGAGGCGTCGTACACGGCGATCGAAGGCTTCCCGGGCTTGCTCGCGGCGCCGAGCTTCAGCCCGATCGTGCAGAAGGGCGTCCACAGCGGTCCGGCGCTGACGCAGACGCAGTCCGACCTCGCGACGCAGTGGCTCAACCTCGAGGTCAAGGCGCGCAAGCTCGGGACCGATCCCGGCGCCCCGAAGAACCTGCGCGCTGCGTTCAAGGCCTTCGGTGATTGCATGGACTACAACCGATGGAAGGAGCTGAAGCTCCACACCATCGCGGTCGTGGAAGCGGAGGGCAACCGCGGTCAGTGCCGCTCGTGCCACAGCCAGGGCGAGGCGAGCCTCTGGCTGGCGGGTGGAGGCGACAACGAGGAGTCCGAGCCGGACAATGCGCTCACGTTCTCCAAGTTCCAGCAGTACCCGTACGTCCAGCGGCTCGTCGTCGGTCGCGTGAAGGACGACGGTACGTTCGACACGATCGAGCCGGCGCGTCGTCTCATCGACAAGGGGACCGAGGCGCAGCAGCTCCAGGCGAACAGCCATCCGCGCTTCTCGTTGCCGACCGAGCTCGTGACGGCGCTCACGACGTACGTGCTCGAGACGATCAGCAACGTGAACGCGAACCGCTGCACGGGCGTCACCGCGCCGGACGCGGGCCTGCTCGACGCTGCGGCCCAGGAGTAGCTCGGGCCGGCGACACGCGCGGTCGGAGGTCGTCGGCCTCCTTCCGCGCGTGCGGTCTCGCTCGTCCGCTACTTGCTCGCGGGGAGCAGCGAGCGCGCCATGCGGTCGCCGAGCTCCTCCATCGCCGGGCGATAGTTCACGACGGGATCGCCGGAAGAGGACGGCTGCACGGCTCGCGGGCAGATCGACGAGGCGACGGCGTTGTCGCCGAGCATCCGTGCGAGCTGCAACGGACGGACGCCGGGATAGGCCTTGGCCCTCACCTGCGTGAAGGGGGACTCCGACCACGGCTTGCACAATGGAGAGTTCCGTGTCTCCTCCACGCAGTCACAACTCGTTCCAGCCTCGCAGAGCCTCGGCTCCTCGAGTGCGAAGGTGCAGGCGTACTGCAGGTCGCCCTTGAAGGTCTCCCACTCGCGGCCGTGGACCGGATCGGCGTCGTTCGGTGCGGTCGGCGGCGGGAGGCCAGGCCGCGGCGCGTCGGACTGGAGCATGTGCGGATCGATCCCGGACAAATCGTACGCGAGCGGGTCCCTGCCGAGGACCGCGGTCCAGTCCGACTCCGTCATGTTCGGGTGGAGCAGGTCCGGCGGCGCGCCGGCGATGACCGTCAACACCACGAGCTTCTGCGAGCGTGGGCCCGGCGGCAGGTGACAGAGCTCTTCGTTCGCCGTTTCCGGCAGCGCGGCTGCGTAGATCGGGTTGTCGCAGGTGTGCGCGGCCACGTAGTTGCCGTCCGCGTCGTGGTCCGTGAGGTAGTTCGGCACCTTCGCCGAGAGGAGGCCGTGGACGTAGCGCTGGAGCGGGTATTGCGGCTCGACGCCGAACCGCTGCTTCATGTCGTGGAACCGGACGTTCAGCTCGTCGTCGTCCGGGCCGTAGTAGCCGTCGAAGCCCGGCCCGCTCTTGTTCGGGTCACCCGAGACGCTGCACACAGGGTCGTCCGCCGTCGTCACGAGCGCGCACGACGTGCAGCTCGGCGAGGCAGGGTCCGAAGCGCAGGCCGATGTCCCGCGCGGCGCGGTCGTCCCTTGTCCCTGGCCGCCGCGGAACACCTGAGAACCGGGGAAGTTCTTCGTGGTGAAGGCCCAGCCCATGCCGTGGACGGCGAACGGGTCTACAGCAGAGTCGTCCTCGTCCGTGAGCACGACGAGGCTGAGGAGCGAGTCCGGGCGAAGGAAGTCGTGCCGCTGCTTCAAGATCGTGGCGTCGGTGCCGAGGAGCTCCGGGACGCCGTCGGTCACGACGATCTCTTCGTACGGATCCGGCTCGACGAGGAACCGGTACCAGGACTCGAGCTGCGCCTCGAGCCCACAGCCCGAGCCGCCGACTCCGCCGACGAGCTGCGAGATGTCGTCCTCGAGCGTCTGGACGTCCGTGATCCCCCCGGCGCCGAACTGCAAGAAGCCGCTCGCCGCGTTCGGGAGCGGCTCACCGGCAGCGTTGCGGGTGACGAGGTGCGCGCGATCGTTCGATCGCGGATTGCTATCGCTGCAGGTGTCTCCGCCGCGATTGCCGAGCGACGACGTGAGGACGCCGACGTGAAGATCCGTCACCGGCGCGAACTCGAGCGTGCCGGAGATGCAGATGCCATTCGTGCTCCGCCCGACGACGTTCCCGGAGCCGTCCACACAGTTCGGAGCGACGAGGCGACGAACGAGATCCGGGACCGATCGACGAAGGAGCTCCTGCTTGTCACCCATCGATGCCGAGTTGTCGATCATGAACAGGAGATCGACCTTCCCGGCGTGGGTCTGCGTTCCGGTCGGAACGACGATCGCTCCGATCGACGTAGGGTTGGTCGTATCGACGTCGACGGGACCGCCGAGCGAAGCATTCTGTCCTTCACACCCCACGATCGAGAACAGTGCACCGAGACCAAGGATCGACGCTCTACGCATGCTGACCTCCGACGAGCACCAATGGCCTCTGCCGCGATCCCTCATTGCACAATCGTCCGTTCGGAGCGCGCACGCTGGAGGAGCGCGCGTACGCGTCGGTCGTACGCGCTTTGCGGGTGTTCGCTCAGGAAGCGTTCGCAGAGCGCTCCCGCCTCATCATGCTCGGAGCGCGCGAGGTGGAGCTCGATGCGTGCGAGCTTTGCCTCCAGGAAGAGCGTCCCGTGCGCGAAGCGTGCGTCGTACGCATCGAGCATCCTCGCGGCTCGCTCCATCTCCCCCGTGCGCGTTGCGGCTCGCGCTTCGTCGATCAACGCGATCTCCGCGCCGACGGACCGCTTGGGAGATGCCTGAACGGAAGGAGCCGATGCTCGCTTCTGGCTCGTGCCGCTCACGACCGGTGGCGTTGCTGCCGCCGAAGGGAGGTCCGCCACGGAGACCGCCTCGGGGGCCGGCGGCGTCTCGACTGGTGGCGGACTGACCGGCTCCGCCTCGGTCAGGACCGTGGGGCTCGCGGCCGTGGAAGAAGGCGTCTCGTCGTCGCGAGCCGCGAATGCTGCGATCGCGCCGACGATGCCGCTCGTCACGAGCACGATCGCCGCGAGCTTCACAGCGATACTCGTTCCTGCTGCTGCGCCCTGGCCGGACGCCGACGCGCCGACGCTGGCGACGCCGGCGGCCGCTGTCGCGAGCCCGAGCGCTGCGAGCGCACGCGCCGCGCCGTCCTCCGGCTCACGGTCGTCGACGCCCGAGCGAAGCAGCGCACGCTCGAACGTGTCGGTCGTGGCGTCGTCGCAGAGTCGCGAGGGATCGCTCATGCGTTCCTCCGATCGAAGCGGTCTCGAATGCGAAGCTGGTGGACAGCCTTCTTGAATTCCTCGCGTGCGCGGCGCAGGCGTGTGCTCACCGTGCCCGGCGGAATGCCGAGCAACTTGGAGATCTCGGCGGTCGTCTGCTCCTCGAGCTCGAAGAGGATGAACACCGCGGCGAGCTCGATGTCGATCGCCTCGAGTGCCTCTGCGAGCAACCGGCGCGCCTCATGTTGCTCGAGCACGACGTCCGGACCCGGCGCATCGTCGACGGGCTCCGGCGGCTCCTCGCCGAGGGTCAGACGCGAGCGGCGCTGCGAGCGCCGCATCTCCGAGGCGACGCGGAGCGCGGTCTGGAACAAGAACGCACGCTCGGCCCCCGGCGCGATGTCGTCGAGCCTCCGCGCGAGGACCCCGAGCACGCGCTGCGCGCCGTCGTCGGCGTCAGCCTCGGGGACGCCCAGCCGTCGCAGGGAACGCCAGAGGAACCCGTAGTCGTCCGTGACGATGCGCCGGAGCCTCGCTGCGTCCATCGGGCGTGCTGCGATCTCCGACGGGGCCGCAGCGGCTCCGGCATCGAGGGTCGGATTCGGGAGCACGGTGGCGGCCATGACGTCTTGGCGGTCGAGAGATCGGCGCTTTCAGCCACCAATGGCCGGTCGCGGCGGTCCTCATTTCGAAAAACGATGGCCGATCGAGAGGAACGCTTCGGCCGTCACGAGGGGGACCCGGTAGACGGTGTCGTTCGGTCTCACGAAGAACGTGTGGCGGAGGAGCGGCGCGGAGGCTCGGGCCTCACCCTCGAAGAAGACGGCGTCCGTCAGGTCGAGCTGCAGGCGGGCGCCCGCGGAGACGGCGAGCCAAGGCAGAGCTGTGGACTCGGCGTTCTCGAGCGACTCTCCGGATCCGCGGAGGACGCCTCCGTCGAAACGAGCGCATGGCGAGACTCGAAACGCTCCCCGATGCAGCGTGACGGGGCAGCCGTCGACATGGAGCGCGACGCGCGTGAAACGTGCACTCCCGAGGTCGGTCGCGACCGTGCCGCTGCGAGCGCCGTTCAAGCCGAACCGAAGCGCGGGTCCTCCGAGGTCCAGGCCTCCGAAGATCGCAACTCCGGGCGTCAGGCCTGGGCCCACTCCGCTCGTCGCGCCGAGCCCAAGACCGAGGAGCACCTGCCGCGGTGCCGCCTGCGGGGGCGCGCTTGCGGCGGTCTGGTCGCGTGTCTCGAGGGACGCCGCGGGCCGCGAAGCGCTCGCGACAGGCGTTGGCTCGCGCGTCGTGGCGTCCCCGTCCGAAGGCTCGGGCACCTCTTCCGTCGCGGCCATCGCGACGGAAAGCGCAAGAGCCTGCACGGCCTCGTCGCATGTTTCGGCGTGGACGCTCCGGACGCGCCCGTCGAGGATCAGGCGCCCGTCATATCCCGCCTTCGGGGAGCCGGTGACGGCCACTCGAGCCTCGGGCTTCGCGACTCCGGGCGCACGCCTCTCGACCTCGGCCTCGAACACGTGTGCGCTCGGGCACTCGGGAGGCGCATCGTACGAAGCGCCGGCGTCTTCCGACCCGTGGAGATCTCCGGCCGAGAGCATTCCCCCCGCGACGATCGACGCGCGCAGGAGGAGCGTCGGCCGACGCCCTACGATGACAACGCACCTGCGGGGTCGACTCGCCTCCACGCAAGCTCGTCGTCTCATCGGACCCGCGCATCGTCAAGATGCGTGGACCGCGGTCACTCCTTCACTCCTTGGGGAAGATCGCGGCGCGCTCGCAGGCGACCTGGTCGACCGGCTTCGTCGTGTCTTCTTCGAGCCACGAGACGATGCACCGCTCCGCGTCGTCGCCGCGCCGGATGGTCTGGCCGCCCTTGTGCTTCTCGAGCTCCAGAGGCTTCTTCACGACGAGGAGCTTGTACGGGTCGCCGCCGAGGAGCACCTTGTTCGTCTCCTCCGGCTCGAGCGTCAGGATCGACTGGTAGTTCGCCGTGATCTCGTCGACGGTCGTATCCCCGGCGCCAGGGCCGAGCCCTGCATCGTTCGGCAGCCGCAGGCCCTGGCTCGAGTAGATCCGCATGTTGCGTGCGGCGTTGCCGTGGCAGTCGAGCGACCCGCAGCGCTTTTCGAATACGCGGCTCACGCCTGCCGCGCGGAACGAGCCCGGAGAAGCACGCGTCGAGACCTCGCGTTCCAGCTCTCCCTTCGGAGGCGGGCTGCAAGCGGACGTGCTCGCGGCGACGGCGAATGCTGCCGGCGCGAGTGGGAGTAGGAGAAAGAGCTGAGTGATGCGGCTCATCACGGTGGTGACCCCGGCCTGAGCGGATCGACGGGACAATCCGCAGCGCCTTCCGGGCTGCCGACCTCGTCCGTCGCGAACAAGTAGATGTGACCGACCTGCGAGAACGGGTCGGCCGGCGGGATCTGGAGGGAGTGACACCCGGCGCAATCGGCCTCGCGTCCGATCGGGCTGCGCATCGAGCGCCGCACGCCGCCCTTCGCGACCTCGACGAGGATGGGGAATCGCGGCTCCCAGTCGCTCGGCTTCACGAAGAAGTTTCCGACGCAGTTCGTCTTGGTGATGTGCTTCGTCCCGTCGGCGTCCGTCAGGCGGACCTCGGCGCCTTCGACGCCGACCTGCCGCTTCGGTTGGGCGAAGACGGTCCCGGCGACCGTGAACGGACTCTCGGAGGCCTTGCCGTTCGGCTGGTGGCAGACGACGCATCGCTGACCGGCGCGATGAAGCGGACCTTGCGGAATGTTCTCCGTCTCGTTGCCCTGCGCGTCGACCGCGTCGTCGAGGACCGGGTCCGTGCACGACGCCGATACGGCGCAGACCGCGAGTGCTGCGATCGCGCCGACGACGATGCGATCGCGCGTGGGGCCGGGCTTCGTCTTCAGGAGCCTCATTCGAAGTCTGCCTCGAGACCGATGGTGCCGTATCCAGCGAACCTCGTACGGATGTAGAGCGTGTTGATGTAGTAGTTGAAGAGCACGTCGGCGCTGCTGAAGACCGCGAGCTGGAACTTCCCGCCCGGATCGGTGAGCGCGTAACGCACGCCTCCGCCGCCGGTGATGCCGAACATCGGCGACAGCTCGCGATCGTTCGTGCGGAAACGCGGGATCGTGGCGGAGCCGTCGGAGTTCAGCGTCGCGCCGTAGATGCGGTTGTAGAAGCTGGTTCCGCTCTGCGCGTGCACCCGTAGATGCGGCCACACGCGGAAGCGCCCGGTCACGTCGACCAGGTACCGAGCATCGGTCGACGACGACGTGATCGCCCAGGTGTCCCGATAGAGCCGTTCCTCGATGCGGAGCGTCGCCTTGCCGCCGATGCGCGCGATGTAACGTCCGCTCAGGGAGAACCGCTGGCGGTCGAGCGGGAGCTGCTCGAGCGGCTTTGCGGGCAGGCGATTCCGGTTCACCTCTTCGACCGACGCGCCGATCGGCACGTTCACGCCCGGCTCGAAGATGGGGATGTAGCGATACGGCTTCGACTGATCGCCGCTCTCGAGCGCGACGCCGCCGCCGAGGACGAGGACCGACGTCGGGTTGAGCACGAACGTCGAGCCTGCCGTGATCTCGTGGGTGTCGAACGGCCTGCTGAAGACGTCGTAGCTCGTCCCCGTGCGGCCGATCGTGTCCCAGGTGTACGAATACCCGAGCGACGGCGAGACCTGCTTGTCGGCGAAGTCGCCGGTCATGGTGACGCCGATGGTGCGCGAGATGTAGTCGCGCTCCTCGGAGTAGTTCGCGAAGGCCTGGGCGCCGAACCGGCCCGGCTTGTATCCGCCCGTGGCGCCGAAGACGTGCCGTACGTCGTGGAAGCGGCGCGACGCGGTCGCGA
Source organism: Pseudomonadota bacterium (assembly GCA_023423895.1). Lineage (GTDB taxonomy): Bacteria > Myxococcota_A > Polyangia > Polyangiales > Polyangiaceae > Labilithrix. The sequence continues at coordinate 3,226 of JAFAER010000084.1, read as the reverse complement.
CGACGTCGGGTGAAGCCGCGGTCACGACGTCGACGAGGTAGTTCGCGCCGACGTTCCAGCCGCCGGTCGGCGACGCGACGGAGCCGCGCACGGCCGGAGTGAGGACGTGGACGTTGATCGAGTCCGTGTAGCCGCTCATCTCGAGGCCGATGTGGACCTGGAGCGGCTTACGGTCTTGCGGCAAGCACGCGAGGATCTCCTCCTGCGTCTTGGCGGAGACCATGCACTCGAGCTGACCCTTCGTCAGCGCGACGGGCTTGAGCTTGATCTTGACGAGCGCCGTCTCGCCTTCCTTCACGTCGAACTTCTCGTCCGACGAGACCCGTGCGCCGCGGAGGAGACCCTCGGCGTGGACGGTGTGCGAGCCCGGATCGATCGTGAAGCTCTCGCCGAGACGCGCCTCGGGGATGTTGCGATCGTCGAACGTGATCTGGAGCTCGCTGACCTCGGCGGGCCGCTCGAACTTCACGTGCGCGAGCCGCGGGAGGATCGCCGTGACGTGCTCCTGGATCACCTTGGCGCTGACGGCGTCGTTCTTCGCGCGTGCCCCTTCGAGCGCCTTTGCATGGTCGCGGAGGGCGTCGACGAGCTTGCCCGCCTTCTCCTCGCAGCCCGCGAGATGCATGCGCGCGCGCATGTTCTCCTCGAGCGTCAGCGCCGACCTGTTCTTGTCGATGCACTCGGCGTAGTTCTGCGACTGCTCCGCGGCCACGGCGGCCTTGTGGAGCTCGAACGCCTGCTTGTTGACGTAGCCGCTCTTCGACGCGTCGTCGGGCTGCGGGTTTGCCGCCAACCAGGCCTTCTTTGCTTCGTCGAACTGCTGGCGGACGGAAGCGGAGACCCCGGACGCCGGCAACGCGGCGTTCGGATCGACGCTGAAGGCGTCGTTCCAGGCCGTCTTCGCGTCCTCCGCCTGGTTGATCTGCGCCGCGACCATGCCGAGGGCGACGTAGACGCGGGCGACCGCGGGCCCGCTGCAACCCTTCTTGCACTTGTCGAGCAGCCCGCGGAGCTTTCTCCGCGCGTCGCCGAAGTTCGCGTTCGGGACGTCGTGGGCGAGGACCTTGTCGACCGCCGTGACGACGGCGTTGTCCTCTCTCTCGCCAGCCCACGCGCTTCCCGAGTACTGCGTTGCCGGTAGCGTGGCAGCGAGCGCGGTGAATAGCGCGACCCTCGCGATGGCGCGGGGCGATCGGAACCGCACGAGCACCTGGCTACGCTATATCAAGTCGGGGTCGATACCCAACAACGCAGTCGCGAAGGACGACCGCGCTATCCCGATCCTCGCCGCGACGGCGCTCGCCGCGTGTGTTGCGCGTGCTGCGCGTGCTGCGCGTGCTCAGGGGGGAGCGCCGCACTTCAGCCATGCCTCGACCAGGCACAGCTCGGCGCTCGTCGGGTCCGCGCCGGGCGGCTTCGGCATCTTGCTCCCGCAAGCTCCTTGCAGGTTGCAAAGGAGCGTCGAGGCGTTCGGATCGTTGCTCCCTTCGGCGAGGTACGGCTTGCCGCCGATCGAGATCGTCTTCAGCGACGAGAGGCAGCTCGTCGGGTCACCGCCGGAGACCGGGGGTGCGCTCGTGCCTCCGTGGCATGCGCCGTCGGCGCAGCGCCATCTGCCGTTCGCCTGGAAGTAGGGGAAGATGTCCGTTGCGAACGACGGGCACCCGCCGTCGGGCCCCTGGCCCGCGCCGCCTTCGCCGTCGTCGCAGACGAGCGGCTCGGTTCCACCCTCGCCGGGGAGGTTCTTCCGGTCGAGCGCGTTCGGGTTGCCGTACGTCGTCTCGACCGGCTCGTTGCAACCGAGCCCGACCGACAATATCTGGACCCCTCCGCCGAGCAGGAAGAGGCCGCTGAGGCCGCCGAGCAGGTAGCGCCGCACCGCGGGAAATTATCGCGCGGCACTGCGCGTTCGTGCCAAGGAAATCGACTCGACCGGTGACCCGGCGCTCGGTCGGTGCGAGCTCGGGAGGGCCGGGAGGCCCGGACGCCTGCCTGGGAGGGCCGGACTCGTCGAGGCGGCCCGAAAAGGAGCTGTGCTACCCTGCCGGGCCTACAAAAGCTCACCGGCATGCAAAAGAAGAGCCCTCCGGTGCCCGTCGGGTTTGCGCTCGGGCCGCAGGGTTACTACTTTCGCCACTCCGGTTTTCCCCGCCCCTATCGAGGTTTGTCGCCGTCATGTTGACCTGGGCATTGAAGAAGATCCTCGGCACCTCGCACGAGCGCGAGATCAAGAAGCTCAAGCCGCTCGTCGAGGAGATCAACAAGCTCGAGCCAGCGATGGCGAAGCTGAAGGATCACGAGCTCAAGGCGAAGACCTTCGAGATGAAGGAGAAGCTCGACAACGGCGCGTCGCTCGACGACATCCTCGTCGAGGCCTTCGCCGTCTGTCGTGAGGGCGGCAAGCGCGCGCTCAAGATGCGCCACTACGACGTGCAGCTCATCGGCGGCATGGTCCTCCACAAGGGCATGATCGCGGAGATGCGTACGGGCGAGGGCAAGACGCTCGTCGCGACGCTCGCCTGTTACCTCAACGCGCTCGAGGGCAAGGGCGTCCACGTCGTCACGGTCAACGACTACCTCGCCCGCCGCGACTCGGAGTGGATGGGAAAGCTCTACGGCTTCCTCGGTCTCAGCACCGGCGTCGTCGTCAACCAGCAGGGCGATCGCGAGAAGCGCCAGGCGTACAAGTCCGACATCACGTACGGACAGAACAACGAGTTCGGCTTCGACTACCTGCGCGACAACATGAAGTTCAGCGCGCTCGACTACGCGCAGCGCGAGCTGAACTACGCGATCGTGGACGAGGTCGACTCGATCCTCATCGACGAGGCGCGCACGCCGCTCATCATCAGCGGCCAGGCCGAGGCGTCGAGCCAGAAGTACAAGACCATCAACGAGGTCATCCTGCGCCTCCGCAAGGACGAGCACTACGTCGTCGACGAGAAGGCGCACTCCGTCTCGCTGACGGACGACGGCGTCGAGGCCGCCCAGAAGCTGATGGCGATCTCGAACCTGTACGACCCGGTCAACCTCGAGTCGCTCCACATCCTCAACCAGTGCCTCCGCGCGCATACGCTCTACAAGCGCGACGTGAACTACCTCGTCACCGATGACGGCAAGGTCCTCATCATCGACGAGTTCACCGGCCGCGTCCTTCCGGGCGCCGCTGGTCGGACGGGCTCCACCAGGCCGTCGAGGCCAAGGAGCACGTCACTATCCAGGAAGA
>JAFAER010000169.1 GCA_023423895.1 Pseudomonadota bacterium | reverse complement strand
ACGCAGAGACCTGTCTCCTCCAGTGCTCTCTCGACGGCCGGTCGATCATCGATTCGTGCACGGGCGGCGTGGTCGAGAAGTGCGCCGACGATCTCGCCTGCGGCGCGGCCAAGTGTCAGGAGCCATGCGCTGCCTCGGAGGCCGATCGAAGCTCGAACGGTTGCGACTTCTACTTCACGCAGCCGCTGTCCGCCTACCCGTTCGCCTCGTGCTTCGCGACGTTCGTCGTGAATGCGTCGAACAAGCCGGCCACGGTGTCTCTGGAGCTGGGAGGTGAAGAGCTCGACGTGTCGGGTGCGCTCTTCCGCGCCGCGCCGAACAGCACCGACCTCGAGCCGCTCGAAGGCCCGATCCCGCCAGGAGAGAGCGCGATCCTCTTCGTCGCCGACTGGGACCCCACGGTGCCGCGCTCGCTCGGGGAGAAGCTCTATCACACGTCCTGTCCCGCAGCCGCCAAGCCCGCGATCGAGGCCGACGGCTACCTCAGGTCCGGCATCGGCGACGCGTTCCGCATGAAGAGCAACGTCCCGGTCGGCCTCACGTGGATTTATCCGTACGGTGGCGCCGGAACGCACTTCCCGACCGCGACGCTCGTCTTGCCGGTGAGCGCATGGGCGAAGGAGCACGTCATCGTCAACGGATGGGAAGCAAACATTGGACAGCCCGTGACGCAGATCTTCGCGGCCGAGGACGATACCGAGGTCACGATCTTCGGGTCCAAGGACGTCACGAACGGAGTCGGATTCGCGGGCGCCACCGCCGGGATGCCGGCGAAGATCTCGCTGTCGAAGGGCGAGTTCGCCCAGATCGCACAGAACCAGGAGCTCACGGGCAGCCTCGTCTTCTCCAACAAGCCGACGGTGACCGTCGGCGGCAATGAGTGCGCGAACGTGCCTTCGAAGGCGGCGGCTTGCGACACGCTCGCGCAGCAGATCCCGGCCTTCGAACAGTGGGGATCGGAGTACGTCGGCGTCGGCTACCGGCCGCGCACCGCGAACGCCGAGGAGATCGTCTGGTACCGCATGGTCGGTGGTCGCGACGGCACGGAGCTCGAGTACGACCCCGTCAAGCCGGCGGGCGCTCCCACGACGCTCTCTGCTGGCGAGCTAGCGCTCTTCCGCGCACGCTCGAACGACGCGTTCGTCGTCCGCGCACGCGACACCGAACATCCGTTCTACCTCGGCATGCACATGTCCGGAGCCGACGGCGAGGACAGCGACTCGCCGAGTTTCGGAGGCATGGGCGATCCGGAGTTCGTCAACGTCGTCCCGTCGGGCCAGTACATGAGCTCCTACAGCTTCTACGCGGACTCGTCCTTCTCGGAGCACTCGCTCGTGATCGTCCGAAAGAAGACGCACGGCGCATTCAAGGACGTATGGCTCGACTGCGCCGGCGAGCTGCCGGATTGGAAGCCGATCGACAGCGCAGGGCAGTACGAATACCGGCGTGTCGATCTGTCTCGCAACTTCGGTCCCGGCGACGCCTTCAGTGAGAAGCCTTGCACGACGGGGCTCCAGCGCATGCGGAGCGAGGGTGCCTTCTCCGCAACCCTGTGGGGCTGGGGCAAGTTCGCGAGCTACGCGTATCCGGGCGGCACGGCGTTCCGCAAGCTCGTCGAGACGCCACTGTCGCCGGTGAACTGATCGATCGCGTAGCCGTGCGCGCAATGTGGTTGCGCGTTACGGGGCGAGCTTGGCGAGAAAGATGTCGCCGTTTCCAGCATGCGTGAGCGGCCCGTGGCCGAAGTCTACGCTGCCTATGAAGCTCCCCGTTACGATGACCCTGCCGCCGCTGTCCGTCGCGACCGCGTAGCCCCGCTCTTTCTGGCCGCCGCCGAAGCTCTTGCTCCAGAGATGATGGCCCTCGCCGTCGAACTTGGCGACGTAGATGTCGGTGGCGCCGGCGTTCACGAGAGGTCCGCCACCGAAATCGCCTGCGCCGATGAAACCTCCGGTCAGCACGATGTTACCCTGAAGATCGAACGCGACCCCCTCGCCCCAACCGTCTCCGAACGCCTTGCTCCAGAGATGTTTGCCCATGGCATCGTACTTCGCGAGGAAGATGCCTTGGTTGGTGAGCAGGCCGCCACCGAAGTCGATCGCGCCTCCGTTGCCGGACACGACGACGTTGCCTTCGCCGTCCACCGCAACCCCGAAGCCCTCGTCGTGGGAGGTGGAGCCAAGACGTCTGCTCCAGAGGTGAGTGCCTTCGGGGTCGAACTTGGCGAGGAAGACATCGTATTCGGTGATGCTGGAGGTCGTCAGCGGTCCGCCGCCGAAGTCGACGCTGCCTCGAAAGCCACCCGTCACGAGGATGTTGCCGGCAGCATCGGTCGCGATGGCTTGGCCACGATCGGCATCCACCGAGCCGAAACGCTTGCTCCACAGGTGTTGCCCCGCGGAGTTGTACTTGACGACGAAGATGTCGTGCTCTCCGGCGCTCGTGAGGAGCCCTCCACCGGCGTCGATCGTACCTTCGAAGAAGCCCGTCACGATCACGTTCCCGGAGGCGTCGACCGCAACGGCGCTCCCTCCGTCCGGGAAGACGTCACCGATGCGTCTACTCCAGAGGTGCGTTCCCGCTGCATCGTAGCGAGCTACGAAAACGTCGCCGTCGACATCGGCGCTCTCGATCGGACCGCCGCCGAAATCGACGGTGCCCATGAAGCCCCCGGTCACTGCGATGTTGCCCGCGCCGTCGGCCGCCACGGCGATGCCAACCCCCGCTCCGCCTCCGCGGCCAACGCTCGAGCCGCCAAACGACTTGCTCCAGATGTGATTCCCGGACCGGTCGTACTTTGCGAGCAGAATGCTCGAGGCGTCGCCGCCCGCCAGTGTCCCGCCCCCAAAGGCAACAGGGCCCCAGAACTGGCCCGTGATCACGATGTCGTCCGCGGCGTCCACGGCAACTCCGAGCCCGAAGTCGTAGCTTGCGACACCCCCGAAGCGCTTGCTCCAATGGTCCGGATCGACCACCAGGCCGCCTCCGTCGCTTCCCGAATCGGCTTGGCTCCCTTGCGCGTCACCATGCGCCCCATCGCGGTCGGCCTGCGCGCCGGCGTCACGAGCGCCGTCGCTCGCGTCAGGGCTTCCTGAGGGCGCGTCCGAACCGCACCCCATCCACCCCATGCACCCGAGAGCCACGGTGCTGACGACGACGATGTCGAGCTTCATGTTCACCTCCCCACGGCGCGCACGACGATGCCATGGATCGCTCGAGCAGGAAATCGCGGGCGGCCACGCCCCCGCGGCGCGAACGACGACTCGCGCGCGGGCGGCGTCTGCGGCATGCTGGGATACGCCATGGCCAGGATTGCCGACTTTCGCTTCGACGAGACGACGTGGAAAAACGGACGGGACCTGCAGCGTGCCGAGTGGAAGCTCCTGCTCGAAGAGCTGGTCCACGATGGAGACTTCGACGAGGCGCTCGCAGGGCGGTACATGCTGGCCACCGCGACGGCGTCGACGGTGCTCTTCGAGGCGCTCGACGAGGAGGGCGCGGTCTCGCATGCGGTCCGTCTCGAGCTGAGCGCGCTCGCGGAGCCGATGCGCGAATACGCCGGGATCATCCGCCGGCTCCACGTCAGCGAGGAGAGCTACAACACCGCGTCGTTCCGAGCTCTCGACATGGCGAAGAAGGTGGTGCACGACCGCGGCGTCGACATTCTCTCCAGGACGATCGGGTCCATCTCGACGGATCCAGCGACGCTACGACGAGTCTTCTCGATCCTCTTCTCGCTCCGCGTCGACACGTCGAAGTTGCCCTGGGCGCATCGCCACGCGTCCTAGTGCGCAACTCGATCAGCGAAGATCAGCTTCGAGCCTCCTCGCTCGAAACTGCCGGAGCGCGGCGGATCGCGTTCGGCGACACGCCCAGCACGCGGCGCATGCAGCGAGCCATGTGGCTCTGGTGAGAGAAGCCTGCTTCGAGCGCGACCTCGCTCGCGGGAAGGTCGCCGCGGGAGAGGAGAAGGCGTGCGCGCTCGACGCGGCGCTGGATGACGAACGCGTGGACCGACACGCCCATCGAGCGCTTGAAGAGGACGCGGAGATGCGAGGCGCTGACGCCGGCGACCCGCGCGAGCCGGAGTAGCGAGACATCGCCGTCGAGATGCGCCTCGACGTACTCCTTCACACGAGACAGCTGGGCCGGCGTGAGGCCCATGCGCGAGGACGACACCTGGCGGTGGTGCGCAAGGAGGTGGACCGCGAGCGCCATTCCGAGACTCTCGCGATAGAGGAGCCCGTTCGGCTCGCCGGTGCGGCGCTCCGCGGCAAGCGCCCACGCAATGTGCTCGATGGGAGCGTCCTCGACATGGCAGCGTTGCGCCACGGTGGCGCGATCGGGATCGAGCCCCATCTCCGCAGCGGCGAGGCGCACGAGGGCGGACGGGAGGCGCAGGTCGACGTGGTCGCTGGCGTCGTCCTCGAACCATACGTCCGACGAGCCCGCGGGCATCACGGTGACCAAACCACGCGTGCGAACGCAGCGGACGTCGTTCACGCAGGACACCCGGACCGGCGCGCCGGCGTGCACGCTGACGACGTGATCGGCGGTAGGCCTGTGGCGATGCGGTCCACGTGGGGTCTTGCGAATGTCGACCTCGAGGCCTACCCGAACGATGGCTTCACGAGCGCCCATAGGATCCTCCGATTGGCGTGAACAAGCGTGCCATGAGTTTCCTTCCGATGCTCGTCGTCGATTCTTGCTCTCGGAACATCGGAACGTGCGCGACCGGGGCCGTCCGCGAGCGTTACTCGATCGTGCATGAACAAATGCATCACGGTCCTCGGTACGGGGCGCATGGGCACCGTCCTCGCGCTCGCCTTCCAAGCAGGAGGACACACGGTCACGGTATGGAACCGCACTGCGGCCAGAGCGGCACCGCTCGCGGCCAAAGGGATCCGCGTCGCGACGACGGTCGAAGACGCCATCGCGGAGGCGGAGATCGTCGTCGGCAACCTGTTCGACTACCCGGCGACGAGCGCCGTGCTCTCGCCCAGCGCGACGAAGGCGCTGCGGGGCAAACTCTTCGTGCAGCTCGCGACCGGCACCCCGCGCCAGGCGAAGGAGATGGCGGCCTGGGCGCGAGCGAACGACATCCCGTACCTGGATGGCGCGATCATGGCGACGCCCGACTTCATCGGGCAGGCCGGATGCACCATCCTCTACTCCGGACCGAAGGAGCTCTTCGAGCCGAACGCGCCCGTGTTCGCTGCACTGGGCGGCAACGCGCTTCATGTCGGTACCGACATCGGCCACGCAAGCGCGCTCGACGCGGCGATCCTCGTCGTCCTCTGGGGCTCTCTGTTCGGAGCGTGGCACGCGGCGGCGATCTGCGAGGCGGAGGGCTTCCCGCTGCCCGCGCTGGCGAGCGCGCTCTCGGCGACGATGCCGGTGTTCGACGGCTCGCTGAAGGACTCGATCACGCGCATCGCCGAGCGCCGCTTCGCAGCGGACGCGACCACCGCCGCGACGACGGATACGTGTCTCGCCTCGGTCCGGCTCATCCAGCAGATCAGCAAGGAGCACGGGATCCACCCCGGTCTCAGCGGAGCGCTCGAGGCGATCTTCTCACGTGCGGCCGTCGCCGGACGCGGCAGCGACGACGTCGCGACGGTCTATCAAGAGATGCGCGGCTGAAACGACGCGCAGGCTCGCTCGTCGACGACGCGCGCACGATCGTCGACGAGCCAATGGCGATCTCCTCTCGCGAGGCGTTGCGTGATCAGGGCGAGGCCACCTGCACCGGGGCGGCGTGGGTCGCCTCGGCGTGCTGCTTGAGCGCGGCAAGCGTCCGCTCGAACTGGCCGCCGATGCCGAAGTCGCTCGCCCAGCCGACGAGTCGCAGGTACCACTTCGAGAACTCCTCGCGGTTGATGACACGCGTGCCGCCGCCCTCGAGGGGCACGAGTCGGTACGAGTGCACGCCGACGATCCCGCCTCCGTCGGGGGCGGTGCCGCGCCAGCGCACGGCGCGGCCGGGGACGACGTCGAGCACGAGCGCCTCGCATTCGTAGCCCGCGGGGTCCTGGAAGAAGCGGTCGCCAACCTGGAGTGAGCGCCCCGCATGCGCCTTCACCTTCTTCACCGCGGGGTCCCAGTCGGTCCAGCGCTCGACGTCGGTGAGGACGGCAAAGACGTGCTCGGGCGGCGCGTCGATGTCGATCGTGCGCTCGACGACGATGTCCGGCGACGCAGGGATCTCCGGTCGTGCCGGAAGCGGCACGATGGACGCAGCGTGGGTGGCCGTCGCAGCGGGGACGCGCGAATGCGTGGATGCGCAACCGAGCTGCGTGGCGGCGACGGCCGCGAAGGAGAGAGCTAGAGCGAAGACGAGCGAGGCGGGACGGGACGAGGCGGGACGGGACGAGGTGGACATGGCGTGTTCTCCTGTCCTGCATCCTGGCCTCGACACGGCGCGCGCACCGTGACGGCACGCGCCAGACCGAATGACCGGAGGCGCCAGTCAGGCGGCGCGTCGCCGGGCCTCGGCGGGCGTGAGCCCGGTCCACCGCTTGAACGCGCGGTGAAACGGGCTGGGCTCGGAATAGCCGAGGAGGTAGGCCACCTCGGCCACCGCGAGCTTGCGGTCAGCGAGATAGCGGAGCGCGAGCTCGCGGCGCTGGTCGTCCAGCAGCGCGTCGAACGTGACGCCCTCGGCCTCGAGCTTCCGCTGGAGCGTGCGCTCGCTCATCTTGAGACGCCGCGCGATGCCCACGAGCGTGACGTTCCCCTCGCTGATGGCGGTGGCGAGCGTCGCGCGCACGCGTTCGGTGACGGATCGCCCGACGGGCGCGCGCGCAGCGAGCAGCGCATCGGCATGCCGCTCGATCACCTTCGAGAGCGTGGGATCGGCGGCGGGGCACGGAAGGTCGAGGACGGACGCGTCGAGCTCGATGGAGTTCACGACCCGACCGAACGACGGCTCGACGCCGAAGAAGCGGACGTGCTCGGCGACGACCTCCGGCGAAGGTGCTGCGTGGTGGAAGGCGACGGCGCGCGCCTGGAGCGGCACCTTCGCGAGCTCGCTCCCCATCGCGATCACGCTGCCGATGGTGAGCTCCGCGCCGTGGCGTGACTGCACGACCTCGGCGGTTCGGAAGGCGTGCTCGATGCGCACGGTGTCGCCCTGCATCACCAGCGACCACTCGGCGGTGTCGTGGACGAGGCGGTTGTAGCGGACCACGCGCTCGAGCACGACGCGGACGGTGGGCGCCGTGCGGAGTGCGTAGTCGAGCACACCAAAGGTCCCCTGCGGGATGTTCGAGCTCGCGTGGAGACCGAACGCCTCGTCTCCCGCAAGGCGCGCGGCCTCGTCCCACAGGCGCTGCTCGAGCGCGAGCGGCATGCGCGCGTCCGGATCGGAGGCGATGGCGGGCTCGAAGCCCGTGATCGCGCAGAGCGCGCCGACGTCGACGCCACGCTGCGCCGCGAAGTGGACGATCAGGGCGCCAATGCCAGCGCCGACTTCGAGGTCGGACACGCGCACGAGATTTCCACGGGCGCCCCGTCGCCGCAACGTCTGCTCCCGATGAGGTTCCCTTCCGAATCACGATCGGCCCACTCGAGGCGCCCCTGAGAAGGCAACGCGAATGGTGACCGCGTAGTGCACCCGACCTGCCAAGGCCGGACGGATCGAACCGGCCACATCGCACGAGCCGGCCCGTCGGCCCACCAGGTGGGCGCGCCAGGCGCCGCCCGGCACAGAAGAAGAGAGCGCGAACGACCCGTACCCATCGAAGAATTCTCGTGTTCGACCTTCACGCGATACGCAATCGATGTAACGTGCGAACGTGCGCCTACTCTCCTCGATTGCTCTCGTCGCCCTTGCTGCTTGTGCCGGTAACGCTCCACGCGATTCGTCGCCCGCCGCCACCGGCGCCTCCCCGAAGACCGGCGGCACATCGCCCCCGAGCGGAGCATCGGCGGGGAGCACGGCAGGCGCTGCGAATGAAAATGCGCAGCCGGCCGGGCCGACGGCCATGTTCGCGGGGCGCTCGATCGAGGTCGCCTGCAACGGTAAGGACGACGACGGCGACGGTCTCGTCGACGTCCTCCTCCCGGTCGGGCCGAACCTCTGTGACACCGGGAAGAAGGGCGCCTGCGCCGCCGGAATCGCGGTCTGCCGGGAGGGCAAGCGCGTCTGTCTCACGCCACCGCCGATGCCGGAGGTCGCTGACGGCCTCGACAACGACTGCAATGGCGTCGTCGACGACGTCGTGCAGGCGACCGTTCGACCTCGCGCAGCGCTGCTTGCGCCACGTTACGCTTGGGCCGACGCAGCCCCGGACATCGCGAACGTCACGACGGCGCTCGTGCAGGCGGGCATTCCCTTCGACCGTCCGGCGAACGGCTCGGACTGGGCGATCGTCGACAAGCTCGATCAGTACACGCTGGCCGTCGTCCCCGGATACCTGCTCGGCGCCGTGATCGGGCCCGTGCGCGAGAAGCTCGAGGCGTTCGTCGAACGTGGCGGCGTGCTCGTCGTCTTCAAGCCGATCGGCGACGAGGGCCGCACGGACGCGCTCGCCCTCGCCGGCCTGCGCGCCGGGACGAGGCATCGCAACATCGAGGAGCTTCGGTTCGATGGACCGTCGAGCCCGGCAACGAGCTTCATCGACAGTGAAGAAGAGCGTTCGGTCGGCGTGAACGTGAAGGGTGACGAGACCGGTGTCGAGGTCTGGACCTTCGAGACCGAACCTCAGGCGAAAACGGAGGTGCTCGCACGAGCGTTCCGCGGCTCCGCACCCGTCGGCGCCGCGCTCACGCGGCGGCAGCTCGGGAAGGGCGCTGTCTACGCGATCGGTCACGACCTCGCGACCTTCGGATCGACTCGCTGCTACACGAACTGCTTCGAAGCAGCCGGCGACGTCATGCGCCTGATGTTCGACGGCGCGTTCCGCGAAGGCAGCGCCGGGCACGTCGCCATTCTCTCGACGACACCGATGTCGAGCTCCTCGGTGCTCGTGCTCACCCACGACGTGAACACCCGCGAGGGCCAGTTCTCCGGCGACTGGGGCGATCCAGGTGCGCTGCAGTTCGCGAAGGTCGAGAAGGAGCGCGGCGTCCACGCGACGTTCCACGTCATGACGGACTACCGCGGCAAACACTTCAACGCGAAGACCGTCCGCGATCTCTGCGCGCTCGACATGTGTCCGGCGGGCATCCAGGGCGTCGCGCGCGTCCCGCAGTTCTCGCGCCTCCCCGACGGGATGGTCCGAGACACGCCGAAGAGCCCGTGGAGGTGCAAGGAGACCCTCGGCACCTATGACGCGCCGTCACTCTGTGGAGAGGTCTTCCTCTCGTCGCAGCTCGTTCGATCGGCGGGAGGCCGCGCGCCGCGGAGCTGGCGCTCGCCCTACCTCGCGTATCACCCCGAGCTCATCACGATCCTCGCCGGTGGCGGCGTCGCGTTCGACTCGAGCTTCGGCCTCGGTGACCTTCCGTTCAACGTGCCGCTCGACCTCGCGACGACGGGCGTCCAGCAGCGTCGCTTCCACCGCCGCCCAATCGTCGAGTTCCCCCTCACCATCGACGACACGATCGACGTCGTCGGCGAAGGCGGCAAACGCGAGCGCATCGAGCTCCAGCCGTCGACGGAGGCGAGGTTCCGGTCCCTCTGGCAGTACGTCATCCTGCAGAACGAACGAAACCGCTCCTACACCACCGCGCGAATCAACCCGGTGCGCGGCGAAGGCATGACGGCGGAGAATCTCCAGGCGAAGACGGCGATCCTCGGACGGTTCCTCGATGAGCTCGCCCGCTCTCGCCCCGGCGTCGCGGTCCGCTCCGTCCAGGAGGCGGGCGACTTCTGGCGCGCGCGCACCGACGCGAAGCTCGAAGCCCGCTTCGACGCGGCGACCGGCTACACCGGCACGCTCACCGCCGGCAAGACCACCACCGCAGGGCTCACGATCGAGCTCGGCGACGCGGTCGAGTCCTTCGAATGCGCCAGGTGCGGTGAGACGAAGATCTCCGGCAAGCACGTCTCGATCGTAAGCGCGCTCCCGCCGGGGACGAAGGCGGAGTTCACCGCGAAGGTCCGCTGACCCGTCCTGCGGGGGGGCCAGGTCGCCTTCGTGATCGACGGCGCCGCTTCGCGACTGGGGGCATCCCTGTCGACGCGCGCACCTCTTCACACGATCCGCTGTGACGCGCCTGCACCGAGCGCTTCGCGGCGCTCTGCCCATGTACATGGGGCCTCGCTCCGAATACTGCGCTTGCCACCGGGTACGCGCGTTGCTGCGCAGAAGACGATGGCGAGGCACGCGGCGCTCCGTCGACAGGGAAGGAGTCTGCGTGATCGTTGTCCTCGACGGTCGCATGCCGAGTGGCACCGGCCGGAAGGTCGCCGTGATCCTGTCGTCCTGCTCCGCGAGTCGAGCAAAGGCCGGATCCCGGAGCTCGTTCCCCTCCGCTACGGCCGCATGTCGAGATCTCCGCTGGCGTTCTACCGCGGCGCAGCTCTCAACATGGCCGAGGATCTCGCGTCGACTCCGGTGACCGGAGTACGCGTGCAGGCATGCGGCGACTGCCACCTCGCAAACTTCGGTGCGTTCGCCACGCCAGAGCGGCGCGTGATCGTCGACATCAACGATCTCGATGAGACCTTGCCTGCGCCGTGGGAGTGGGACGTGAAGCGACTCGCGGTGAGCTTCGTGCTCGCTTGCCGGAACAACGGCCATCGCCGACGCGACGCGCGAGACGCCGCGCTCACCTGCGTGCGCGCCTATCGCGAGCGGATGAACGAGCTCGCCGAGCTTCGTGTGATGGATACCTGGTACGCCGATACGGACCTCGAGCAGCTCATCCCAACGATCGAAGATGCGGAGTCCAGGGTGCGACTGCGCAGGCGATGGCGGAAGGCGCGGGTACGAAGCACTGCCGTCGCAGACTTTCCTGAGCTGGTGACGACGGCCGGGGGTGTGCCGTCGATCAAGGAAGCTCGACCGCTGATCTTCCATCCTTCAGAGCGCAGAGGTGCTTCAGGTGCCGCCCTGCTCGAGAGAGCCTTTGCGTCCTACCGTCGATCTCTTCCCGAGCACCGGCGTCGGCTGCTCGGACGATTCCGGCTGATCGACATCGCCGTCAAGGTCGTCGGGATCGGCAGCGTCGGCACCCGGTGCTTCGTCATCCTTCTGATGGCGGACGGGGACGATCCGCTCTTCCTTCAGGTGAAAGAGGCGAGACCGTCCGTCCTCTCTCGCTACGCGGGCGGGAGCGTTCATGCGAACGAAGGGCAGCGGATCGTGATGGGGCACCACCTCATTCAGACGGCCAGCGACATCTTCCTCGGATGGACGACGGGGGCTCATCGCCGTCACTTCTACGTTCGTCAGCTCCGGGATATGAAGATCAAGCCGCTCATCGAGCTCTTCACGTCGCGCGTCATGATCCAGTATGCCGAGCTCTGCGGACGGATCCTCGCGCGCGCGCACGCGCGATCGGGCGAACCCGCGATCATCAGCGGCTATCTCGGTCGGAGCCAGGAGTTCGACGAGGCCGTTGCCGACTTCTCCCTCGCCTATGCAGACGAGACGGAACGTGATCACGAGGCGCTCGTTCAGGCAGTCCGACTCGGCAAGCTGGATGCGATCGTCGACGCCTAGGGCGGGACCAGCGACCACGGTTCTTCTTGCGTTGGCACCTGCCATGCGTCCGCGCGGAGTCGATGGAAGAGGCGATCCTGCGTGGATGGTCCAACCTCGTCGCTCGCCTCGACGGGCCGCTGCACTTTCGGTTCATCGTTCAGCCCGCCGTCGCCATCCTATTGGCCATTCGAGCCGCCGTGCGCGACGCGCGAGGCGGCAAGCCTCCGTTCCTCCTCGCGGTCTGGAAGAAGGGGCTGCGACGCGAGGGGCTGCGAATGGCGTGGAGCGACATCCGACAGGTCTTTCTCATCGCCGCATTGCTGGACGCGGTCTATCAGGTTCGATCCCATCGCTCGATCTATCTGCTCGAGCTGCTCTTCACGGCCACGCTCCTCGCGCTCGTACCGTATGGGCTCATCCGCGGTCCCGCGACGCGGATGGCCCGCGTGCTACTGGCGAGGCGGGACTCGAGACCTACGCCCCCCGTGGCGGGGTGAAGCGCTCCGGCAGACGTCGAGCGGGAACATGACATGCAGCGGTCGAAGCGCCAAACGTAACAACACGTCGCGTGCGGCGATGATGGAGCTGTAGCCGTGACGCCCATTCGATGTGCATCGGCACTGGCGATCGCGGTGATGCTCGCGGCATCCGCAGCGACCGCGCAGCAACCCGAACGCCCCTCCGCGGAGCTCGACGAGAACAGGCTCGCGCGCGCCGTCCAGAATCCGATCAGCAAGCTCGGCGCGCTGCCAGTCCAGAACCAGGCCGAGCTCGGCATCGGCCCGTTCAACCGTGTTCGCAACACGCTGAGCATCCTGCCGATGATCGGGTTTGCGCTGAGCCGAGACGTGAGCATCGTCTCGCGAACGAAGCTGCCGTTCGTATCGCGGCCCGAGGTCGATCGAGAGAGCGGATCCACGTCCGGTCTCGGCGATGTGACGCAGTCGCTGTTCGTGATTCCCGACTCGAGCTCGGGTCTCGTCTGGGGCGTGGGCCCGAGCTTCTTGCTCCCGACGGCGAGCTCGGTCGAGCTCGGCTCCGGAAAGCTCGGGGTCGGCCCCACCGCCGCCGCGCTCGCTCGACCGAGACCTTGGAGCTTCGGCGCGGTGGTCGGGCAGATGTGGTCCGTGGCGGGACCGTCGAATCGTGCCGACGTGAGTCAGCTCAGCGTGATGCCGCTCGTGTCCGTACAGTTTCCGAGCGGCTGGTACGTCACCACCGCACCGATCATCACGGCCAACTGGAACGCTGCCGCGGCCCGAAGCGTGTGGACGGTTCCGCTCGGGGGCGCATGCGGCAAGGTCCTGGTCGTCGGCCGCCTCCCCATCAATATTTCCGTCGGCGCGTATTGGAACGTGATCCGGCCGGATACGGCCTTTGCCCCCACCGCGACCGCGGAGCTCCAGGTCGCGCTGTTGTTCCCGAGGTGATGCGACGTCCCGCGAGAAGACGCCAAGCATCCATGGTGAGCGTCTCCGTGCCCGAGGCCGTCGTGAGCGTCTCGACCACAGCGCTCCCTTTCGAGACGGTTCGATAGGAGGTCGTGATCGTCCGGTTGTCGGCGATGGTTGCTTTGAACGTTCCACGCAGGGCGATCCGCATGTGGGCCCATGCTTCGTCCAGGCTCGAGACACAGTAAAAAACCAACGAGCGAACACTTACGCTCGTTCACCGATTTCTCATCAACGACTTTACGAATTAGGAACTTGTGTTATCCAAATCTCATGATTCGAACGATCACCTCATACATTGTCGTTGGCATTGCTTCTCTGATGATTGCTGGCTGTAACCAGTGCGAGAAGCTCACCGAGACCATCTGCAACGATCTCGGACCCGAGGACTGCGCGGTCTGGAAAGAGGTCGGCGGGCCGGAGAACGTGATCCCTGAAGGACGCAAGTCCGGCCGGGTGTGCGGACAGATGGCGAGCAACGAGCGGGCCTACAAGGGGCTGGTGCTCGGTGCGCGCAGCACCGTGCTCACGCATCGACTGACGGAGGCCTCGAAGACGAACGACAAGGCGGCCATCGCAAAGGCCAAGGCGGCCCTCGACGAGAATACGAAGGCCATCATGGAGTCCGCCAAGCAGTAGGGCCTCCCGGCCGTCGCCGCGTCGGGGAGCTCTCCCCTGCGAGGACGGCGACGGCGGGCGAGTCGGAGAGCGCGAAGTGGATGTCGGCGGCGGTCCGGTACCGGTGAAGGTTCTGGCCATCGTGAGTGCAGAGCGCGCGGAGCCCCCTGGTCGGCTCAGAAAAATGAACAAGAAGCTCCGCGCGCGTCGCCCGACCGCCGCTGAAGGCCCGTCTACATCCCGAAGCCGGCCCGGATGTATGCGTTGATCGCCGGGGCCGAGTAGCGATCGTCCCAGAGCTGCGGGGGTCGATTCAACACGACCTCCATGAACTCCTCGAAGCTGTTCGAGCCGCCGAGGCTCGCGTTGTAGTCGCCGAGCGTGCGGCCGGGGGCCGGATACGTCTTGTCCGTGCCGTCCGCGTCGGAGCTCCACTTCCAGGAGATGTTGTTGGCCGAGTCGACGCGCGCATCGTTCAGGTTCTTGATCCCGATGCGGTTGAGCCCCGAGTACATCGTGCTCCAGAGCGTGTCGCCCGGAGCGCGCATCGCCGCGACGTTGCCTTTCGCTTCCCAATCCGCGTCGCCATTGAGATTGAATTCGATGCCCCAGAACGCGGGCGTGCAGAGGTTGTTGCCCGAGCAGGGCGACTTGCCCTTGATCATCGAGTGCCCCTCGGAGGCCACATTGCGGAGCATATGGGCCTTCACACCGGTCTTCAGCGGCTTCTCGCCATATCCAATCACGATACCGATCGCGTTACGTCCGAAGAAGTTGTCTTCGGCGAGCCCGCCGGCACGCAGCTGCGCGCCGTGACTCGAGGCGCGCGTGATGATGTTTCGACGGAGCACCACCCTCTCACCGTTGTTCGAGTGCTGGATGTAGAGGTTGTGGTTGTACATGTTCGCGCCGGCTCCGGAGACGGTCGGATGCCAGCCGCCGTGATCGAAGACGTTCTCCTCGATCTCGAGTCCGTCGCAGCCGTCGACGTAGATGTTCGATGGACGCTTGTCTTGCGACGTCGATGACGTGTTGATGTAGGCGCCGGTGAAGATGTTCCGCCGGAGGGTGAAGTTCTTTGGAATCCCGCCTTCCCAGAGCTGGATCACGATCTCGATGCGATGGAACTTGTTGTCCTCGAAGAGGATGTTCTCCTTGGCCCCGAGCAGAACGATGTTCGCGGTCCCCGACCCCGTGAACTCCGGATGTGTGGGATCGAGCTTGTACGCCTGGAGCTCCAGACCCATGACGTGGAGGAAGCGGAGCTGCCCGCCGCGGAAGGACGACTGAGAGCCGACGAGGAGCTTCGGGCGTGGTCCTGAGCCATATGCGGCGATGACTGCGGGCTCGCTGGCGCTTCGCCCGGACGGGACGTTCTGGTTGAGCAGCTGATCCTTCCAGGTGTCACCACGCTTCAGGAGCAGATGATCCGGCATGCCGTTTCGCATGCGCGACAACCCCGCCGCGATCGTCTTGCAGGGCGCCGTTTCGCTCAAGCAGTCGTTCGAATCGTTGCCCGTCGAGCTGCTCACGTACACGACCTTGGAATCCGCCGACGGTTTGACCGGCGTGAAGCCGACCGGCTTGCCCCCTGTCTCGATCGGAGTCGTGTCGCGAGAAGGGCCTCCGTCGGGCGTGGGCGGGTTCGTGTCTCCCGTTGTCTCGTTGTTCGCTACAGATTCGGCTTCCATCCCGACCACACCGGGAGCGTCAGGTCCGCTCGGCGAACCGTCGCCCGTCGTCTCCGCGCCGCAACCCGCGGCGAGAAACGCAATGAGCCATGCTCCTCGTCGAGCGATCGTTTCGTTCATCGCGTCCTCCAGTGAGAGGTGGCCCGCATCACCCACCAGGCGCCCACGGGGGCGCCGAAGAGTCGAGCGTTCTCTCGGTTCGTTCGTGTGAGCGAGGACCGAGCCTGTGACGGCTCAAGAAAATGCCGAGAATCGTTCACATTGAAAGGATGCAGTGAGAGCGAACGCTGCACCCACCGTCCACCACGTGGAGGACTGCTCAGGGGAGCTGCGCGGGATCGAGATCGGGCGGCAAGGTGAACGGCGTGAAGGTCGAGAGCCGCTCTTCGTTCGGCATCCTGCCGGCGCAACCCAGGACCCGCGTCTCGGTCACCGCGCAGGTGAAGAATCGGCCGACACTCACGGCGGTCCAGCGCGACGCGGGCTGGACCACGGCGGTCGCCGTATCGCGATCGATCAGATCGGTCAGCCCGAGTTGCCCCTCGGTGTTGCGGCCCCAGCAGAACAGCTGGTTCGAGAGCGTGCGGCCGCACGTGTGAAACGTGTCGGTGCTCACGGCGACCCAGTCGTTCCTTAGATCGACGCGCGTCGGGCTGAAAGGGATCGCGGACGCTCCCGGAAGTAGACCATTCACCCGTCCCCACCAATAGAGCGCACCATCGCTCGTGATCCCCGTCGAGGCGTGCTGGCCAAGATCGAGGCGCCTCCAGTCCGAACGCGTTCCGACGACGGTCGGCGTGACCACTCGAGCAGCGCTCTCGCCCGGTGGTCCGAGCCCGAGCTGGCCGTCGGAGTTCCGTCCCCAACACCAGAGCGTGCCGGGACGACGAAGGCCACACGTGTGCCCCTGACCGGCCGCAACGTTGATCCAGTCGCTCTCGTTGCCGACGCGGGCAGGTGCCAGGCGCGGCTCGCTATCGCCGAGCCCGAGCTGGTGCTCGTCGTTCTTGCCCCAGCAGTAGAGCGAGCCCTCCGCGAGGAGAGCGCACGTGTGATTGTAGCTGGTGACCACCCGCGTGGCTGGACCGGGAAGCGGCACGGCCACTGGTGCGCTCCGATCCGCCGTGTCTCCTTGCCCGAGCTGCCCCTCGCCTCCGGTTCCCCAGCAGAAGACGCGACCACTGCCACGTTCGAGGCCGCACGTATGCGCCCGACCGGCCGCGAGCGCATCGAAGAAGAGACCGCCCACGACCCGAGTGGGGGCGTCGTGATCCGTCGCATCGTCGGCGCCGAGCGCGCCGCCGGCGTTCGTTCCCCAGCACAGGGCCACTCCGCTCACGAGCGCGCATGCATGCGCCTGCCCCGAGTAGACCTCGAGGACCGACGGTGTCGTGGGCTCGCTCCCGGGCAGGATGACGGGCCCCGGCACCTCGTCGTCGGCGCGCTCGAGATCGCGCTGGACGAACACCGTGCCGTCGACGCCGCACGCGAGCGTGGAGGCGAGCAGCAGCAGGAGCACCAGGCGGCTCAAGGCTCTTCCCCACCGAGCGCAATGGTGAG
>JAFAER010000168.1 GCA_023423895.1 Pseudomonadota bacterium | reverse complement strand
CCGATCAGCGTCAACAACGCGCTCCTCCAGGTGTGCGAGCGGCGGACGATCGACGGACGGGAGTACACGTGTCCGCTCGGCCCTTCATCGCTGCAAGGCACGGGCTTCGACACGGTCAACGACGACTACTCCCCTGCCCCGCACGCCGCGACCGGCTGGCTGACGACCTATGCGCCGGTGCCGCCGGGCCAGACGATCCGTCTTCGCTTCGCGATCTGGGACTCGTCGGACGGCAACCTCGACTCGACGGTGCTCGTCGACCGTTTCGAGTGGGTCGACACCGAGCAACGCGGCACGAACCCGTCCGACGGCCCGAACTGAAGTCGACGCGCGACCGCGTCAGGCAGGGAGCTGCGGAGCGGAAGCTGCCTCCGCTTCGCGCTCGATGCGCTCGGCGCCGGTGAGGTCGAAGACGGCCTCCGCCGCACATGCCCATGCCGTCCCGAGCGAGAGCCCGCCGAGGACGTCGGTGGGCCAGTGGACTCCCAGGTACACCCGCGTGGCGCCGACCAGCGATGCGAACGCGCCAGCGCCTGCGAGCAAGGAGCCACGCCGCGTCCGAAGCCGGCGGCTTCGCGATGCGACGAACGCGAGGGTGACGTAGAGCGAGGACGCCGCCATCGAGTGCCCTGATGGAAACGAGGTGCTCGTGACCTCCTCGAGGTGGACGAGGAGCCTCGGCCGTTCCCTCCGGAAGAAGCGCTTGAGGATGAGCTCCGCGATCGTGCCGCCGAGCGCCCCCGACACGAGCTGTGAGACGAGAAGAGGTCGATGGCGCGCGACGGCGATCGCGAGCGCGGAGACTGCGGTCGCACCTGCGGCGCTTCCGAAGAACGTGATGCCGCTCACGATCGCGTTGCTCACGGGATGACGCGCCTGCCCCACCTTGCGGACCACCGCACGGTCGAACGGATTGCCGTTCGACCCGCCGATGGTGCGAGTAATCGCAAGGAACGACCCGAGCATCCCGAGCGAGACGGCTGCGAGCGTTGCCTGTTCACCCCATCGTCGGCGACGGCGTGCCGTGACCTCGGCCCTGACCGGCTCGGCAGCGGCGCTTCGACTCGTGTCGTCGACGAGGTCCGACGCGAGCACGTCGTCGATGAGATCGGAGGGCGTGCTCATGCCCGCGATCGTGCGAGCGATGTGCCATTCTCCGCGCGCGAACGGCTGAGGCCGCGGTCATGCCGCTGCGCCTGCGTCGTACGCCAAGCTCGACGCGAGCGCGAGCATGGCGGACGGCGCAAGCTGCACGAATAGACGCGGAAGCAGCGTGCCTGCGTGGAGGAAGTCCATCACGCGATCCGGCGAGCACAGGACGGCGCCGAACAGCAGCGCCGCTTGCGCGCCGAGCACGAGGGAGCGTGTCCGCGTCCGCGCGTTCATCGTGGAAGGGCGGAGCACTCCCGCGATCAACATACCAAGGGTGGCCGCCCACAGCGCGCCCCAGCCGAGCACGTCGCTCGCGGCCAGGAGAGCGTGCCGAACGACGTCGGGGATGCGCGCGAGCGACGGCAGCCCCATGAGGTGGTCGGAGTCGACGACACCGCTGCTCACGAGCCGAGCACGCCAGCCGGCGAAGCACGCGTAGCCGACGATCGCCACCACGGCGCCGTGAACCGCGTCACGCCTACGGCGGCGCACGAGCGACGAGACGACGGAGACCGACGCGATGGCAAGGAGGTGCGCGATGCCTTCGTCCTTCATCGCGACGAGCGCGAGAGCGACCACCGCCGCGGCGCGCGTTTCCCTCGCCTCGAGGAGCAGAAGCAGCATGGCCGCGAGCATGCCGAGCTCCAGATCGACGTACGCCGAGCGCAGGTGGACGAGGACGAGTGGGCACGCGCAGCCGAGCGCGGCTGCGACGAGGTCGCGCCGGCTTGCGGTGTGACGTCGCTCGATCGCGGTCAGGAGCAGCGCAGCACCGGCCACGATCGTGAGAAACTCGGCCCCGAAGACGAGCGCACGCGTGCTTCCGCCGTACCCCGCGAGTGCCGAGATCGACAGCGGCTCGAAGAGCGGATAGCCCGGCGGAATGGTGGACGTGCCCACGCGGAGCGCCTCGGCGGTGAGGGCGCCGAGCGACTCCGCTTCGATGCGCGCCTTCGCGAGCCAGACCATCTCGTCCCAATAAAGCGTCGCCGGCAGACGCAACATCGTGATCGCCGCGAGAATGGCGACGGTGAGCCCGGCCCAGGCGCGATCCTCTCGCGACATCGGAGGCTCCATGTCCGGTCCGGAGCGCGGCCGCGATAGCAGCCCCGCGCCGAGGACGACGACGCAGAGCAGAGGCAGCACGCGGAACAGGTAAAGGAGCACGAGCGCCGCGAGCGCGCGGATGGGCCAACGCGCGAGCGAACGCGGGCCGAAGCGAAAGACGCGATCGAGCAGGGTCCCGAACGCCGTCGCGACCGCGACCGCGAGGAGCGAGCGCGCGAGATCGATCACGGACGGCCGCTGCACGTGAGCCGTGAACCGGCCGCCGTACACTCCCCACCGAGCGCGTTCGCCGCGACCACGATCGTGGCCTTCGATTCGCAGGGCCCCGCATGCGCGAGCGCGAGGCGAAGAACCGGCTGACACGCTTCGCAGTCGTTCCGCTCGACGACGGCGCAGCCGTACGCGTTTGCATGGCGTCGGACGGCGTCTTCGAGACGGACGATCGGCGCAGACGCTGCCACTACCTTCGCGGGGGCATCGCCGCGAAGGAACGCGAGAGCGACGAGCCCCGGTATCGAAAGTCCGCAGCCGAGCAGGACGGCTCTCCGCCGCCAGCGCACCGGAGCGAACATCCACACGGCCGCGAAGGTCAGCGCAGCGACGAGCGACGTTGCGCGCGCGAGCGTGGCCGGTTGGCGCCCGCAGATCCCGTTGGCGCCGTCGAGCACGAGCGCGGTCGTGTCCCCGTCACAAAGACCAGCGCCAGGCGCCCGTTCCGAGGTCATGATCGCGGCTCTTGGTCGGAGGCTACTTCGCGCCGCGACGCCGTGCCGAAGATTCGTATCGGCGTATCGCTAGCTCGACCGTGCTTCCCTTGCGGCCGGTCGGTACGGGTCTAGGGGCGCACGAAGTCCGCCGCGACGGTGAACGTCAGACCGGGCCGAAGATCGAGCGGGGACAGGATCGCTCGCTCGATCCCCTGCTGGCGCACGACGTACGCGCGGTTCGAGAGGGCGTGATCGAGCACGAAGTCGATGGAGAGCCGTACGCCTGGGCTCGGTCGGACATCGATGCCTGCAGCCCACCGCAAGACGGGCGAAATGCGCGAGCGCTTCGCTTCGACCGTGATCGTCGGCTCGTTCCCGACTCCGTTTCGCGCGACCCCGCGCGGCTCGATCCCCGTGACGTCGAGGCCCGGACCGACCGCCACGTGGACGCCCGCGCTCGGCGAGAGCTCACGCGATCCTTCGAGGAGGAGGCGGAACGACTGCGTATCGAGGCGGACGCCGATCGGCGCCTCGTCCACGGTGAGCGGGACACGCGATTGTGCCGAGAGGATCAGCGCTGCGGTCCAGGCGCGCTCGTCGAGCGTCGCCCGGACCGACGCGACAGGGCCGTGCGCCATCGCCCCCCACGAGAGCGCGAGCGCTTCGTATCCGACGCCGAGCCATACGTGCGGACGGAGGCCCCGTGCGGGTTGCTCGGGCAGGTTCTGCTCCGGAGAAGCCGGCGTCGCCGAGGGCGGTGGAGGTGGTGGTGGTGGTGGTGATGGCGGGGCAAGGCTCGCCCGGGACACGCCGATCGTGCCGCCGGCGAGCATCGCCTCGATCGCGGCGACGACGATCTGGGCGATCTGCTCGCGCGTGACCTCGTCGCTGTCGACAGGCCGAGGCATCCGCCGCTGGTAGATGCGCTCCCACGGCCCGTCCGCGATCGACACGACGCAGCTCTCGGCGCGGATGTCGATCCAGACGCGCGCGAAGGCCGCCGGCGGGCTGGGCGGTGGGTCGGTGATCGCGCGCGGATCGATCTCCGACGCGGTGCTCACCTCGAGCGCCACCGTTCGCGTGTCGGTCAGATGCGTGAAGAGGTCACGCAGCGTCGCCTCGGTCGCGCGCGGAGCAGGATCGCCGGCCACGGTGATCGACACCACACGGGTCGTCACATCCGCGGCGGCCGCGGCAGGCTCCTGCGCCTCGAGTCGGCGACCGATCGAGAGCACCACGCTCGACACCACGAGCGCTGCGAGCCAACGCACCCACCCAGCGTATCAGTTGCCGAGCTCGGACAGGCGCTGTCGCGCGCGCTCGGCATGAACCGAGCCGGGATGGCGTTCGAGCAGCTCGTTCCACGCCGCGCGCTCCGCCTCGCGGTCGCCGAGGCGCATCGCCGCGAGCGCACGCCCTGCACGAGCCTCCTCGGCGAGCGGCCCCGAGGGCTCCCGCGCGAGGTATCCGCCGAAGAGCGCTCGAGCTCGCGCCGGATCGCCGGTGCGATCGAGCAAGAGTCGGCCGAGGGCAACGCGCGACGTGGACGCCTCGCGCGTCTCGGGGAATCGCTCCTGCAGCTCCTCGTAGAGCGCGATCGCTCGCTTCGTCTCGTTTGCGCGCCGCGCGTCGTTGGCGCGCGCGAAAAGCTCTGCTGCTCCCAGCGTCTCCGCCGCCGGCCCCGTTCGTCTCGCAGTGGTCACGGCCGGCGCCGGAGCCATCGAACGCGCCGACGGCGCGATCGTAGGAAGCGATTCGGGCGTCACCGCCTCGAGCACGGGCACCGAAGAAGGTACAGGCTCTGCCGCGCCGACGTTGGTGCCGGCGTGATCGTTCGTGGACACCGTCGGCGGCGCCGTTTCGGCCGGAGCGTCCGGCACGCTCTCCGAACGCTGTTGCACTGCTGCGTAAGCGAGCGCACCAACGCAGAGCGTGGCGGCGACGAGGTACACGGTGCGTGGGACCGATCGCGCAGGCGGCTTGGCACCTCCGGCCTGTCTGGCTTGGAGAGCTCGCGCGATTGCCGCTTCGGTGCGCGCCCCGTCGTCGTCCTGCGGGGACAGCTCGGGCGCCGCCTCGAACGCGCGACGGATCGCGCGGTCGACGAGCTGCTCGTCGTCACGGAGCGGATCGTCGTGTCTCATGGCTGCACCTCCAGGAAAAGCTGTCCGAGGGCGGGATCAGCCTCGATCCTCGTGCGCAGCGCTTCGCGCGCAAGCCGCACGCGGCTGCGGATGGTGTTGACGGGAGCGCCGGTCACCGTCGCGATCTCCTCGAGCGAATATTCGAACACGACGCGCAACGCGAGCGCCTCGGCCTGGGATTCGGGCAGCTCGTCGAGCAGCACACGGAACGCCTCGCGCTGGCGCAGGGCGAGCACCTCGTCCGAAGGCGTCGCCGCAGGCCCGACGAGCGGCTCGCTGGCCTCGACGTGTGAGTCGAGCAAGCCGCTGCGCGCGCGATCCCGACGACGCGCAGCGAGGGCCGTCCGGATCCCGATGCGCAGCGCGTAGCGACGGATGTTCGTCTCCCCGCGATAAGCAGGGAGCGCATCGATGAACGCGAGGAGCGACTCCTGGAGCGCGTCGTCGATGTCCGTGGTCCCGAGCATCGAACGCAGGCCTCGCAGGAGCTGCGGCGAGACGTGGCGCAGGAGCTCCCCGAGCGCGGCGCGATCACCGGACGTGGCCCGCGCGATGACCGGAGCGAGGGGCTCCGTATGCGCTCGATCGTCGTTGACGATCGAAAGAGGACCTCGGGCGACGGACATCGTCATGGGAGTAGCTTCTTTTCACCGCCGGCGCGATCGATCGCGCTTCGGGCTTCGCGGTCCTGTGGGAACGAGACGACAGGACCGATCACGGGCTCGCACGATTTCCCGAACGCCTCAGCTCGAGATGGGTCGGGAACGAGAAAACTGCGGCTGAACGCCAGCGACAGATGTGCGCGCATGTAGGCACGCTCGCCCGTTCTTGGAGCTCCTCCTCTTCCTTCAGCGCGGCGCGATCCGAGCGATACTCGGGCCCGACCATGGGCCACGAGAAGAACGCGACGGACGACGGAGAGAACGCGCACGAGGGAACCGGGCACATCATCCAGTCGCTCGTCGTCAACCTGCTCATCGCAGCGGTAAAGACGGTCGCCGCGGTCATCACCAAGTCCGGGTCGATGCTGGCGGAGGCGCTCCACTCGTTCTCGGACTGCGGCAACCAGATCTTGCTGCTCGTCGGGGTGCGCCAGGCGAAGAAGCCCGCGGACGAGCGGCATCCGCTCGGATACGGGCGGGCGGTCTATTTCTGGTCGTTCATGGTCGCGTTGATGTTGTTCCTCGGCGGCGGCGCGTTCTCGATTTACGAAGGCATCCACAAGATCCGGGAGCCCGAGCCCGTCGAGCACGTCTGGATCGGCGTCGGCATCCTCGCCGTCTCGCTCTTGCTCGAGGGTGGAGCGACGATCTCCAACATCAAGGAGCTCAACAAGCGTCGTGGGACGAAGGGCTTCTACCAGTATCTCAAGGACACGACCGACTCGGACCTCGTCGTCGTGTTCGGCGAGAACTCGGCAGCGGTGCTCGGCCTCGTCTTCGCGATCATGGCGCTCGGACTCGCTGCGACGACGCACGACGGGCGTTGGGACGGGATCGGGAGCTGCGCAATCGGGCTCGTGCTCGTCGGCGTCGCGGCATTCCTGGCAATCGAGGTCAGCTCGCTGTTGCTCGGAGAAGCGGCTGCACCCGAGATCGCAAGCGCCGCACGCGAGACGGCCTCCAAGTTCAAGGAGCTCGAGAAGGTCCTCAACGTCGTCACGATGCAGCAGGGTCCCGGCGAGGTGCTGGTGCACGTGAAGATGTCGTTCGATCCCGCGCTCACGGTCGAAGAGGCCTGCCGGGTCATCAACGACTACGAGGCGGCGCTCCGCAAGGCGCGACCAGAGGTGCGGTGGGTGTTCGTCGAGCCTGACATCGCCAGAACGACCTCGCAGCTCAACCCGACCGGCACCGTTCGCGAGCAGCAGAGGGCGACCGGCGCCTGACGCGGAGGCCCGAAGCTCGAGCGGGCACGAAGGGCTCTGCCCTCGCGACGCGCCGGGATAAGATCAGGCAGACCGCTCGCAGCACCATGAGTGACATCAAGAGCAAGAGACCGAAGGTCCTCGGCGAACGCGTCGCAGGTCTTCGCCTCACGCCCGAGGAGCGATTCCTCATGGCGCGGATCGACGGTGAGCTCTCGGTCGCCGACCTCGTCCACGTCACCGGGCTCGACGAGTCACGTGTCGAGCAGCTCGTCTCGAAGCTCGCGTTCCAGGGCGCGGTCGATCTCGCGGACGGGCCGGCAGCCACGGCGTCGGCACCCATGTTCGACGACGGCGGTACGACGTCGATGGCCGACCTCGCCGCCGCGCTCGGCATGGACCCGAGCGCGTTCGCGGCTGCCGAAGGCAAGCCCGCTCCGACGCCGCCGAAGCCGCGCATCCGGATCCGCCGGCGCGAGCCCACGCAGCAGCTCGAGCCGATTCCCGAGCTCGAGCCGATTCCCGAGCTCGAGGAGCTTCCCGAGCTCGAACCGCTCGACGAGAGCGTGGAGCAGGCCGCAACGCTCGAGGAGGAAACGGAAGCTGCGCTCGAAGAGCCGAACGCCCCTCGCGAAGAACCTGCGACCAGCGACACGAGCCGCGAAGAAGACGAGGTCACGCGCGCGGCTGCGGAGCGCAACTACCGTCAGATCTACGAGAAGCGGTGGCACGAGCTCCCCGTCGATCAGCGTGTCGCCGGGGCGCGCATCGCGAAGGGAACGGACCTCCTCGCCCTTTGTTTCGACGCCGATCCGCGCGTCGTCGCCGCGATCCTCGAGAACGCCACGTGCGGGCTCGATCACGTACGCCTGATCGCGTTCCATCACCGGACGGGGACCGGGCTCGAGCTCGTGGCGCGGCGACAGGATTGGTTGCGCGACATCCTCGTCGAGCGTCGGCTCCTTCGGAATCCGATGATCGGCGAGATCGTGCTCGGCCGCGTCATGGGACCGAAGCGGCTCTTCGCGACCTACAAGATCGCCATCGACCGCGACGTCCCGGAGCTGACGCGAATCAAATGCCGCGGGTTCATCCGGCAGAAGTGGCAGACGGCGCCGTCCGAAGAGCGTGCCGATCTCCTGCTCCGCACGGAGGCACGTTGCCTGGTCCTGATGACGGGCTGCACGTTCGATGCGAAGACGACCGCGATCCTGTGCGGCCGTCCCATCAACTCCGTCATGTTCGTCCAGTCGATCGCGAAGTTCGGCTCGTCACCGCCGGCTCTGCTCGCGCACTTGTTCAAGCAGCCGTTCGTCCGGAAGAACGCGCCGCTGAAGAAGATGCTCCTCGCTCACCCGAACATGCCGGGTGACGTGAAGCGATCCATCTGAAGGCAGCGATGGCCCTGCCGATCAGGGCTTCGTCATCGTGTGCGTGAACTCGGTCTGGCCGTTCTCGTCGATGAACTCGGCGGTGAGCTTCTTGCCCTCGATCACGACGTAGAGGAAGCCGAGCTCGAGCGACTGGAACAGCGTCGCGTTCTTGCCCGGCAGCTCGGTGGCCTTCGCCCCGGCTCCCGAGACGGCGAGCTCCGTGCCCATGCAGCTCTCGTTGAGCCACTGGCGGCTGTGATCGTGCCCGCTGAGGTAGAGGTCGACCTTCCCGCAGATCGTGTCCTCGAGATACTCCTTCACGCCTTTCCCGTCGACGATGGGCAGCGAGATCCCGGCCTTCGCATCGTAGTTGCCGGCGTTGCCGTGCGGACCGTTCGACTTGTAGGGGTGGTGGCCGAACGCGATCTTCCACTCCGCCGTGGACGCGGCGATGAAGCCCGCCATGTCTTTGCGCTGATCGCCGTCGCGACTGAACATCGCCATGTTCGTGTCGAGCGCGAAGAGCTCGACGGTGCCCTCACCCGTCTTCGGAGCGAAGTGGTAATAGGCCGACGGCATCTTCCACTTCTTCGACTTGGCCGTGTAGTCGATCTGGCTCTTGCCCTTCCCGAAGTCGGTGCCCGCGCCGCCGTGCCCGTAATCGTGGTTGCCGAGCGCCGCGTAGAAGTCGAGGTCGATCGCCGCGTACGGCGTTTCGAAGTGGGTCTGCCAGATCGGGTCGTCCGCCGAGGACGCGCCGCTATCGTAGATGTTGTCCCCGAGCAGCGTGACGAAGTCGCAACCGCGCGCCTTGCAGTGCGCAGAGATCGTGTTGCCGACCTTGAGCTGCCCGTTCGAGCCGGTCCCCGTGTCGCCCATCGCGACGAAGCGGACCGAGGGCGTCGCCGGATTGTTCGTGGACGAGCCGGCGTCGTCGACGCCCGGCTGACCACTGCTCTGTCCAGGAGGACTGCCGGAGGACGACGGATTTCCGGGCCCCTCGCCCGATCCGCCGGGATCCGGCGTTCCACTCGACGTGCCACCTTCGCTGACGCCGCCGCACGCGACGAGGACGAGCGCGAGCCCCAAGAGACCTGACAGACGCATCGTTTCCGTTCTCCCCGCGGAGGCCGTACGATCCGTTGCCCGTACTGTCCAGCTACGACAGCGTCTCGCGCACCTAAGTGCGCGAAACTCGAACGTCGTCGAAGGCGCGGTCAGCGCTTCGCGGTCTTCGTCTGCTCCTTCAGGAGATCGCGGATCTCCGTGAGCAGCTTCTCCTGGGCCGGCGGCTCTGCCTCGGCCTTCGTCCGGAAGCGGTTGTACGCACGGACGATCAGGAAGACGACCGCCGCGATGATGAGCAGCTCGAAGAGCGACTGGATCGCGGCTCCATAGCCGATCGCGACCTCCTTCACGACCTCCTTGCCGTCGGGCCCCATGACCGGGTCCTGGATGACGACCTTGAGCTGGTTGAAGTCCACCCGGCCGGTCACGAGACCGATCGGGGGCATGATCACCTTCTCGACGAGCGCGTTGACGACCTTGCCGGACGCCGCGCCGATGATGACGCCGACGGCGAGGTCGATGAAGTTTCCTTTGACCGCGAACTCGCGAAACTCCTTGATGAGTCCCATTAATCGTTCCTCTCAGAAGAACGAGTACACGAGATTGACCGACGCGATCGAGTCAAGATCGGCCACGGTCGGCAGAGGTTTGTTCTCGTAACGAGCCGTGTACGTCGTCGCGAGCGCCAGCCGTTCCGCGACGTTCGACTTCAGGCCGATATCCGCGATGAAACGGTACGTTTCGAAGTCGGCAAAATTTTGCAGGTACTCGATGCTCGCGATCAAGGCGACCTCCTTGCGGAGCTTGTTCTCGTAGCCGAGGAAGAGACGAGCGTTGTGCAGCGTGCTCGACTTGTCGAGCGGAGGCGGGGCCGGCGTACCCGGAGGCGCGTCGTCCGGCACGGGCTGGGCGCGCGACGCGTCGCGTCGGATGTCGTGCTGCAGGTCGTAACCGGCTTCGACCTGGAGCCGGTGGGTCTTCGTGTTGATGAAGTAGTAGGCAACGCCGGGGTCGACGTTGAGACGAAGGTCGAGGCCCTGGAAGCGATCGCGTCGTCCCGTCGATTGCGCGAAGAACGAGATCTCGTTCGTGAGGAAGTAGTCGTAGCGGAGGAGCCCCTGGTAGTTCTCGACGGTGGTGTCGACCGTCTCGCCGCGCTTGCCGGCGCGCGCGAAGTTCGCGGTCGCAGCGGCGCTGAGCTGGTGCTCGTCACGGCGGAGGCGCACACGACTGAGCGTCGTGAGTGCGATGGTGCGCGCGTTTCCGGCGGAGAAGAGGCCACCGAGCCCGATGCTCACGTCGTCGACGTGCTTGGGATCGTCCTCCGCGGGAGCGGTCGACGTGACGAATCCGCCCTTCGCGATGTCGGTCTTCCCGGTGGTCGCCGTCTGCGCCTTCACCGTCTCGGGTGGGGCCGCTACCGGCGGAGCACCCGCGCCAGCACCGCCGGCGGGTTGAGCGAAGGAGGGAGATGACCACGCGAGCAGGAGCCCTGCGACGATGAGAGGGAGGCCGAGACCGGATGAGCGCATGGCGGCGGTCTCTATACGAGAAGACCGACACGGTCACGCCTGTACTGCGTCCCCGCGCCGTGTGGCCGCAGGCTCGATGGTCACTTCGGCGTCGGGAAGGTCACCGGGATCGTGAGCGTCGCATCCCAACACTTGTCGACTTCCGGGAACGGTGTCGTCTTGATCGCCTTGAGCATGCACTCCGCGACGGGATCCGGGAGCGTCTTCTCGACGATCTTCGTGTTCTTGATCTTGCCCTTCACGTCGACCGTGATCTTGATCTTCACGGTTCCTTCGAGGTTCGGGCTCTTCTTCTTTCCCTCGGCGTAACACTCCTTCAGCTTCGGCCGCGCCCGCTTCTCGAAATCGACGCCGACCGGCGTGCATTCGTCCTTCGTCTCTCCCACGATGACCCCGCTCGGCTTGGGAGCGGACGCTTCGCTGTTCGCGGCGGACGCCTCGGAGGGCGTCGGTGCCGCGGCGGGAGCGGCCTCGCCTGTCGCCGGCGTTGCATCGCCCGCGCTGGACTCCGGCGCAGGTGCGGTGTCGGCCGCAGGTGGTGAAGGGGACGGTGTCGAGGCTGCCGGCTCGGGCTTGTTGCCGCCACACGCGGCCATCGCCATCGCGAGCGAAAGGAGCGAGGAGAGGAGCGAGCGCGAGACCGCCTTCGTCGTCTTCATCAACGTCAGTCTACGCCGCATCGTCGCCGCGTGGGCCACTCGTAACGCTCACCTCGTCGAACGCCACGAGCGCGCGGCCACGCTTCCGGAGCATGTCGAGCACGAGCCATACGGCGAACGCGGCGGCCACGTGCTTCAACGTATGGCCGCTCACGCGCTGCCCCGTCGCCTCCCAGATCTTCACGTCGAAGTGCTCGAGCGTCTTCGCACCGGCGTAGACGAGCATCGTCAGGAAGAGCTCCCAACCGCGCGAGTAGCGCGGACGGAAGAGCAGCATCATCAGGGGCAGGGCCAGCATCGGCACGAGCTGGACGTAGATGTAGAAGCGTAGGTCGCCCGCCCCGCGCTCCTCGGAGAGACGCCACATGACGACGCTCGCCGCGCCGGCGAAGACGAACGGCAAGAGCAACATGCGCGACCAGTAGATGCTGATCCGCTCCGCCATCATCGCAGCGAACAGCGCGGTGAACGCGATCGCCATCGGGAGGCGGTCCCAGAAGAGCCGCGTCGTCGACGGCTTCAGGTGGTACCAGGCCGAACCGAACGACGTGAGCAGGATGCCCACGAAGAAGAGGACGTACGCAGGGCGCTCGCGAAGCGACTCGAAAGCCGTATGCGCACCGGCACGGTACGGGCCGTCGGGGTCGCGGGTCGGGCCGCGTCGCAAGAAGGCGAGCCCGGCCCAGCCGACGAGGAAGAAGAGCGCGTTCGAAAGGACGTTCGCTCCGTTCGGGACGAGCCAGAGCGGCCGAACGTCCGCGAGCTCGTGATAGCGCTCCGGCTGCGGAATGGGCCCGTGCCGCCACAAGAGCCCGGCGGCGACCAGGGCGATGACGACGAGGAGCATGATGCGAAGGCCCCTGAGCATCGGAACGCCGTATCGAAGCGTCCATCGGGCCGAGAAGACAAGAAAGGCACGCCCGAGTGGTCACCAAGCCGACCGTACGGCAGTTCTCCGCGGCAATCCGAGCAGCGCAAACGTAAGCAAAGGTAAAGTAGACACGATGTATACCGCTCGGTCGTTGTACACCGCGCGATTGTCTGCGAACGTTGACGCGTTTTGACGTCATCCCGTTTCGTCGCGGCGGAGGTCCCATGCCTCAACGACATGTGAAGGGGATCCTGTTCGCGGACTACGTCCGGATGATCCGCGGGCACAAGACCGTCGAATGGCGACGGCATCTGCAGGACGAGGACATGCGATTCCTCGTCTCCCGCATCGAGCCCGACGCGTGGTACCCGATGACGACCTTCGAACGGATGGGCAATGCCATCCTGACGGAGATCGCCGGGAGCGACGTCGAGGCCGCGCGCATGTGGGGCCGCGTCTCCGTGGACCAGCTTCGTCTTGCGACGCCCTCGCTCGTCGCCGACGGCGACCCGCTCGAGACGCTCATGCGCTTCCGCGTCCTCCGATCGACGTTCTTCGATTTCGAGGCCCTGGATGTCCGGACCGCCACGCCCGATCACGCTTCGATCGGCATCGCGTATCACATGGGACCCCTGGCCGAAGAGGCCGCCTCGTTCCAAACGATGGGGTTCTTCGAGCGGCTCTTGGTCGCCGCCCGAGCTCAAGCGGTCGAGGCACGGTTCAAGAAGCGCTCGTGGGCAGGTGACCGCGACACCATCCTCGAGCTCCACTGGGAGCTTCCGGACTGATGGGCCGGAGCCGGCCCCCTCTCCACGGCTGACCCTTCTTCAGCCCGCGACCACGCGCCGCACCGCGCACGGTTGGTCGCAGTCGGCGATCCGTGCGAAATAACTCACCCGGTGTCGACCATCCCCCGTCCAGACCGAGCTCTCGAGAACGCCCATCAGTCTCTTCGCGAGATGGACGAGCGCTTTCAGCTGCTCGTGGAGAGCGTCAAGGACTACGCCATCTTCATCCTCGATCCTGCCGGCGTCATCAAGAGCTGGAACAGCGGCGCCGAGCGGATCAAGGGATACAAGGCGAACGAGATCATCGGGCAGCACTTCTCGCGCTTCTACCCCGCCGAAGACGTACGCGAGGGCAAGTGCGAGATGGAGCTGGAGGGGGCGACCGCGGAAGGCCGCTTCGAGGACGAAGGCTGGCGCATCCGCAAAGACGGGAGTCGCTTCTGGGCGAACGTGATCATCACGTGCCTTCGCGATGCGAATGGGAAGGTCGTCGGGTTCGCGAAGGTCACGCGCGATCTCACCGAGCGAAAGGCCGCAGAAGAAGCCCGCATCCGCCTCGCAGAGGTGACCGCCGGACGCGAAGAGGCGGAGCGAGCGCTGGCACAGCTGACGAGGCTGCAGGAGCTTGCGGGGCTCCTCGCAGCCGCATCGACGCCCGAAGAGATCGTCTCGGTCGTCGTCGAAAAAGGCGCTCTCGCGCTCGCCGCGGATGCCGCCACGTTCGCCATCTGGGACGGTCAGCACGTTCGGATCATCGCCGCCACGGGGCTACCGGAAGGCGCCCTCCGCGCACACCGTGAGTTCTCCCTGAACGCGAGCATCCCCCCGGCGGTCGCCATCCGCACGCGACAGAGCGCCTGGATCGAATCGAGCGCGGAGTATGCGCGGCTCTACCCCGACGCACTTGGCATCGTGGCGCCCCCCGGTGCAGCCTGCGCGCTCCCGCTCGAGGTCGGGGACCGCGTCGTCGGTGCGATGGTCTTCCGCTACGCCGGGGGCCACGAGTTCACGCTGGCACAGCGTGTATTCATGAGCACGTTCGCAAGCCAGGTCGCCCAGGCTTTCTCGCGAACGGAGACCCACGCGCGCGAGCTGGACGGGAAACGTCGCCTCGAAGCGCTCGGGTCGATCGCCGAAGCGCTCTCGTCGGCACTGACGGCTCAGGATGTGGCCGAAGCCGTCGTGGAACGTGGTCGACAGGCTGCACGGGCGGATACGTGCACGCTCTACTCGCTCGATCCGGAGACACGCGTACTGGAGCTCGTGGCGGAGCGCGGAGGCAATCCGGCCGTGCTCGACCGCATCCGCCGGGTCGCGCCCGACTCCGGGATCCCGACGTACACGCCGATCACCACGCGCAAGGCCGTGTGGGTCCAGAACGACGAGGAGTACGCGCGCTTCTATCCCGAGATCACGAGAACCGTCCCACCCGAGAGCCGCGCGCAGGCGTTCTGGGCAGTGCCGCTGATCGCCGAGGGCACCGCCATCGGCCTGCTCGGCATGGGCTTCCACGAACCGCGCACCTTCCCCCCGGAGGAGCGCGACTTCGTCGAGACCTTCGCTCGTTACTGCAGCCAGGCGCTCCTCCGCGCACGCCGACTCGAGGCCGAACGTGATGCGCGGACGATTGCCGAAAGGCTCCAGGCGTCTCTCGCCACCACACTCCGCAGCATCGGAGATGCGGTCATCGCGACGGACGCGCGCGGATGCATCACGATCACGAACCCCGTCGCCGACGAGCTCACGGGATGGCCGGAAGAAGAGGCGCGCGGGCGGCCGCTCGCCGAGGTGTTCCGGATCATCAACGAGTACACGCGCGAGCCCGTGGTCTCACCTGTCGACAAGGTCCTCGAGCTCGGAACGGTCGTTGGGCTCGCGAACCACACGTTGCTCGTCCATCGCGACGGGCGAGAGACGCCGATCGACGACAGCGGCGCTCCGATTCGCGGCCCGGACGGCGCGGTCGACGGCGTCGTCCTCGTCTTCCGCGATGTTACGGAGAAGAAGCGCGAAGAGGCGCGTCGCGCGCTGCTCGCGGATGCGACCGCGGCGCTCTCCGACTCGCTCGACTACGAGGTGACGCTGGCGAAGGTCGCCAAGCTCGTCGTTCCACGACTCGCAGACTGGTGTCTCGTCGAGGTGACGGTCGACGGACGCGGCGCGGCGAAGCGACTCGCCATCGCGCACGCCGACGAAGCCACGGCCCAACGCGTGCGTGAGTTGCCCGTGCGGCAGAGGGATCCGCAGGCCGCGGCCGGGATCGCAAAGGTTCTGCGCACCGGTAAGTCCGAGCTCTACGCAGAGGTGAGCGACGAGATCGCTCGCGCCGCCGGCGTCGATCCCGATCAAGTCCGTGCGCTGCAGGTGCGCTCCGCGATGATCGTTCCGCTCGTCGCGCGGGGACGTACCGTCGGCGCGATTGCGTTTGCCTGGGCGGAATCGGGCAGGGTCTACACGGAGGACGACCTCGGCTTTGCCGAGGAGCTTGCACGCCGTTGCGCGGTCGCCATCGAGAACGCACGGGTGTACGCCGCCGAGCAGCACGCCCGTCAGAGCGCCGACATCGCGAACCGCGCGAAGGACGAGTTCCTCGCGATGGTGAGCCACGAGCTACGCACGCCCCTGAACGCGATCATGGGTTGGGCCAAGATGATGTCGTCCGCTCCCCTCGACGATAAGAAACGGGCGCGCGCCGTCGAGACGATCGACCGCAATGCCGTCGCGATGGCGCAGCTCATCGAGGACCTCCTCGACATCTCACGCATCATCAGCGGCAAGATGCGCCTCGAGGTCCAGACCGTCGAGCTCACGCGCACCGTCGAAGCGGCGATCGAATCCGTCAGGCCCGCCGCGGAGGCAAAGGGCATCCGCATCACGCCGACCCTCGAGGCGGGCATCCCGGCGCTCGTCGGCGATCCAACGCGCCTCCAGCAGGTCGTGTGGAACCTGCTCTCGAACGCCGTGAAGTTCACGCCGAAGGGCGGTCAGATCACCGTCGAGGTCGGGCTCGAAGACTCGGCGCTCGTCGTTCGTGTCGTCGACACCGGAAAAGGAATCGACCCGCGGTTCCTCCCGCACGTCTTCGATCCGTTCCGTCAGGAGGACGCGAGCCACACGCGGTCGCGCGGCGGGCTCGGGCTCGGACTCGCGATCTCGCGCCAGCTCGTCGAGCTTCACGGCGGACAGATCGACGCCCACAGCGAAGGAGAAGGCCGCGGCGCGACCTTCGTCGTCCGCCTCCCCGTGACCGCCGTCGCGAGCAAGCACCTGAACCAACCTACGCAGCCTCGGCAGATTCGGCTCGAGAGCTCCTTCGAGCGTCCGATGCAGCTTCGCGGCATCCGCGTGCTGGTCGTCGACGACGAAGAAGACTCGCGGCAGCTCGTGAAGGCGATCCTCGACGAGTGCGGCTGCACCGTGACGCTCGCCAGCAGCGTCGCGGAGGCGATGGGTTCGCTTCGCGCGAGCGTCGTCGACTTGCTCATCTCGGACATCGGGATGCCGCACGAGGACGGCTTCGACCTCATCCGGCAGGTGCGCGCGCTTCCGGTCGCCAGTGGAGGCACTCTCCCTGCTGCGGCGCTGACCGCCTACGCGCGCGCCGAAGACCGCCGGCGCGTACTCAACGCCGGCTACTCGATGCACATCCCGAAGCCTGTCGAACCTTCCGAGCTCGTCGCCGTCGTCGTCAGCCTCACGCGGCTCATCCCCCGTCCGGTCGACGAGGTGCCGTCGTAGCTCAGACCTTTCGCGTGGACGCCGGCGCCGCCGGGATCGGCGGAACCGCCGGATGCATCGGAGGCGAGTCGGAGAGGCGGGGCGGATGCTCCGACACGATCACGGGCGGCGGAGCGGCCGTCATGCTCGGGACCCAGCTGTCGAGCCCGAGCGGGGCGAACACCTCACGCCCCTTTGCGGGCAACGGCTGCAGCGTGCTTACGAGCGCTTCCTTCCGGAGATACAGCTCTTCGCGCCGGCCACCTTCAGCCTCGACCTTCAGCGTCAGCTCGAACTCGTTCGGGCTGCGCTTCGCGATCTCGCGCACGGTGGGCGCGAACATCGAGACGAGACGGACGATGAACGGCACGGCAAGGCCGCTTTCGAAGACGGGCTGCCCGTCGAGCGAAACGTTGATGAGCTGCTCCTTCTGCTCGACGACGTCGCGTGTCGCCGTCTCGAGCGCAGCCCAGATGCGTTCGATCTGAGCGACGTCCGGCGAAGACAGGTTGCCGGGGAGGGCCTCCGCGCCCGGCGCGCCCGGATGCTCGACGGTGCCAGCTGCGCCGCCCTCGCCCCGGCGGACGTGGAAGATGAGCGTCTCCTTCTCGGTGAGCTTGCGGCGCAGCGACAGGTCGAACGCCTCGTCGTTCATGTCGATCTGCATGATCGTCCAGTCGTCGACGTTCAGCTCCTTCGCCGTGACCGTCCCGCGGAGCCAGCTCTTCTCGACACCGACCCGCAGGTTCACGCCCTGGACGAAGTCCGAGACCTTGCGCGGCGAGGCCCATGCCGACGCGCGGTGCGGGGCAATCGTGAACGCCGTCGCGATCCCGTCCGGATGCTCGAATGCCGCCGTTCCGGAGTGGCGTGCGTCCTTGCCGTCCAGATTGAGGCGGATGGCGAGCTTCGTCTTCAGGATCGGGAAGCGCGCCGCCTTGAGGAACGCCTCGAGCTGCGCCCGCATCTCCGCTGCGCGACGATCGGAATCGCCCCTCACCTGCAGCGACTCGCGCTCGTTGGCAGCGAGGGTGTTGCGGCGATGGTCCTCGATGTAGTGCGTGGCGTATTCGGCGACGGCTCTCGCGTACTCGAGCGCGTGCTGAT
This sequence comes from Pseudomonadota bacterium, assembly GCA_023423895.1. Lineage (GTDB taxonomy): Bacteria > Myxococcota_A > Polyangia > Polyangiales > Polyangiaceae > Labilithrix. Next base: position 15,851 of record JAFAER010000168.1, on the reverse strand, counting down.
GCTGGACCTTCTGCGCCGTGTCCTGGACGGCGCGCATCACCACCGTGTGGAACTGCTCGAGCGCCTCGAGGCCCTTCACGCGGTTCTGCGCGACCTCCTCTCGCTGCTTCGCGAGAACGCCGCCTTCGACGTCGAGCTGCACGATGCGCGTCGACGCCGCCATGAACGCTTCGAGCGTCGTCAGGAAGTTGTACCCGAGCGGAAACGGCGTGGAGTCTCCGTAGAGGTAACGCATCGGATGTCGAGGATAACGACATTCAAGCGGTGAGTCACAAAGACTCGCTTCCGGACCGACGAAGGCGGAGCCGAGCCGATCGGGCGTGGACACGGGGCGCGTCCTGCTCCGTCCGGATTCCGCCTATTGGAAACGTTTCGCCTGCTCGGAAATGACCTCATCGGGTGCGTCGATGTCGATCGGCACCGGCGCTCCGTGGATCGCGTCGAGGGCGCGCTTCGCGTAGCCGCGAACGATGGGATACGGATGGGTGAGCTGCCGGGCGAGGAGCGGGACGGCCTGTTTCGTGCGTGCGTCGCCGAGAAGCTGGAACGCGACGGCCTGCTCGTGAGGCTTGCCGCCCTCGGCCGTCGCCAGCACCACGTTCGCGTCGAGAGAGCCGTAGAGCTTCTCGAGCGCGCCGCGCTCGTAAGACTTGCGCCACCACCGTTCCATCGTGCTCACGAGCGCGTCGACGGACTTGTCCGAATGGCAGAGCGCGCACTCGAACGGCCGATCGAGCAGCACTCTTTCCGTGTCCGTCGGCGACCCGATCCGGTGATAGCGGGTGAGATCTCCGTCGAGCGACATGTTCTTCCGCGGCATGTGGCAGGACAAGCAGCGGGCTCCCTCACCGACCGGCTCATGGTGCGAGTGCGCCCGGAGGGCGTCGGCCGACGCGTAGCTCGCGTGACATCGCGTGCAGAGCGCGTCCTGCTTTGCGGGTTCGAGCTTTCGCAGCGCGGCGGTTCCGTCGTGCGCGTGCGGGTCGTGGCAATCCGAGCAGGCCAGCTTCGATGCGCACGCCCCGAGCATCATGTCCCGCGCTTCACCCGAATTGATGTGGCTGCCTCCCGGCGAGCGGGCGCGCGAGCGTCCTTCCCACGTCGGGTCGTAGCCGGAGAAGAGCACCTGGTGGCAACGCGCACACGCGCGGTTGATCGAAGCGACGTGCGGGTCATCCGGTGCCTTCGTCTTCGAGCCTCGCGCCTGCGGGAGCTGAACCTCGATCGCGTCGCTGATCGGCTCGAACGACGGGAGCCTCGACGGATCGTTCACGTGGTCTCTCGCTCCCAGATGGCACGACTCGCAGCCGATGCCGAGCTCGACGAGATGTCCGGCACGGAAACGATGCCGCGTCGTCGAGATCGCGTCGATGAGCGTCGGCTTCGTGGCGGGGCTGCCGAGCCGCTCCAGCTCCTGTTCGAGCGCGGACGTCAGAGCGCCTTGGTCCTTGACCCTGTACGTCGCGCGCATCGAGGCGGGGAGGAGCGGATCGAGCACCTGGCCCTGATAGCCGCCCTTCCCTGCAAGCGCGCCGAGGACGGTCGACAGATACGGCACCGTGTTGTGGCAGAAGATGCACGTCTGGTTCCAGATGGGACCGGCCTTGAGCCCGCCGCGCTCCTTCACCATGACGGAATAGCCCTTGTAGCGGAGCGACTTCGTCGAGAAGACGTAGCTGACCGGCAGGACGTGCTCCTCCGTGGGATCGCCGAGCACTCGCGCGCCCTCGCGAGCCGCTGCGACAGGGACACCGGCGTAGTCCTCGCGATGATGCCCTCCGATGACGCGCGTCACCCGGTAGATGCCCTTGCCGAAGCGCTTCGACGTGACGGTCACGAAGCGCTCCCGCCCCGACGATTCGAGCACCGCCGTGTCGTCGTAGAAGCGGAAGACGCTGCCGTCGAACGGCCCCTTGATGTCGGCCGCCCTCGCGTCGCGTGTCATGTTGTGCATCGGCGATCGGAAGAACGACTCGACATGAGCCGCATGGCACTTCGCGCATGCCGCGCTGCCGGCATAGTCCGAGAACCGGACGTTGCTCGTCACGGTGCCGACCGTCGATGTTGCCGGCGTCTGAACGGAGGCCGGCTTCACGGAGGCCGGCGTGCCGCAGGAAGCGAGACCGCCGGCGAGTCCGATCGCGGCGACGAGCCAAAAGACAGAACGGGACTTCACGGGACGGTCACGCCAGCCACTCCCCCGCTCGCGCGAGCGTCCGCGTGTGCTCTCGGACCACGCTCAGGAACGTTCGCTTGTATTCTGCATTGTTGATTTTCGACGCGCGCATGAGCAGCCGATCGCGCGCGGCGGCGATGGCTTCCCTGGCGCCTGCGACGTCGCCCATGTAGTGGAGCGCCTCGGCGTATGCGACTCGGATGAGCGCATCTCCCTCCGCGACGCCGCCGATCTGCTCGCGGAGCTGCATGGCCTCCGACCCGGCGCGAAACACCTCGTCCGGCGGCGCGCCCTTGTGGAACAGCGTGAGCGTCACGAACGCCATCAACGGAGCGCGGTACGGCGGAGCATGCTCCAAAAGCGGCAACGCCTTTCGCGCGTCGGCTTCGGCCGCCTCCGGATCGTTCGCGAAGTAGTGGACGCCGGCGAGATACGCCCACGCGCGGCCCTCGCCGACGCGGTCACGCTGCGCGGCGTAGGCGGCGATGACCTCGCGCGTCGTGCGAACGGCGTCGTCGCGCCGATTCGTTCGGACATAGAGATGACCGAGCCTGAGCTTCGCGTCGTTCGCGACGACCGCGAGGCCCAGGCGCTCCGCCGCATCGCGAGCCTCGCAGAGGACGGCTTCGGCGGCCGCGTAGGCGCCGAGCTCCGAGAGCGCAAAGCCTGCGTTTTGTCTCTGGCGAGCGGCGTTGCGGGCGTCGCCGAGCAGCTCGAAGCACGTGACCGCTTCCTTCGCCAGCGTCGCTGCGCGCTCGAGATCGCCCTCCCACGACGCGCGCGCGACGTTTGCGGCGAGGAGGAACGCGCGCGCGGCGGGCTCTTGCGCGATGAACGCCTCGTCGCGATCGATCGGCGCAAGCAGCGCTCCGGCGGTCTCGTACAGACCAGCGACGCCGAGCGCGACGGCGATGCGCGAGGTCGCGACGACGCGTGCGGCCGTCATCGGAGCCGCCGCTGCCGCCGGCAGCGTGGTCCCGGCCATGACCGCCGTGTGACCACGATGCGATGAAGTCGCCCCCTCGCTGATGTCGAGCACGCGCTCGGCGACGGCGCGGGCCTCCTCGACGTGTCCGAGGGTCATCGCGGCCTCGGTGGCTTCCGCAGCGGCGACATACCAATCGCCGCCCCTCTGCGGGAGCTCGCGTATCGCCGCATGGGCGTGCTCGCGCGCAGCTTCGTGCTCGCCCGACCATCGCGACGCCTCGGCCGAGATGAGATGGAGCTTCCCTCTTTCGAGGCCGGAGGCGCCTGCCTGGAGCGCGCGGTCTGCGCGGAGCTTCACCGCGACGAAGTCATTGCCCTCCAGCGCCTGCAAGGCAGCGCGCGCGTAGAACGAGGAGGCACGATCGCGTGCGCCTCCGCGCTCGAAGTGCTCGCCGAGGAGCATCGGATCGTGCTCGCCCGCGCGCTCGAGCCACTCCGCTGCGAGGCGGTGGCCGAGCGCCTGGTCGTCGGGCGTGAGCATCTGGTACGCCGCGTCGCGGACGATGGCGTGGCGGAACGCGTACTCCTGATCCGACGGGAAGCGCGAGACGTCGCGGCGCTGGACGATCTCACGCCGCGTGAGCTCGCTGAGCCAGGCATCGACCTCGCTTGCCTTGTACTCACCACCCGTGAGCGCGAGCAACCCGCCGCGCCAGAACAATTCACCGAAGATGCTCGCGGCCCGGAGAACGCGGCGCGCCATCGGATCGAGCCGCTGGAGTCGCGCCTCGATCATCGCGAGGACGGTCGACGGCAACGCCCAGTGATCGGCGCTCGCGCTCGACGACGGCGGCACCGTTCCCGGTCGGCCTGGAGGCGTGCGCCCCGTGCCCTCCGCGTACGCTCGAATGAGCTCCTCGAGGTAGAACACGTTCCCCGCGGCGCGATCGAGCAAGCGCGCGACCTCGCTCGCGCTGAGGTCCTCGCCGAGGACATCGCGCACGAGGCGTTCACCCGCACGACGGACGAGCGGTCCGAGCCGTACCTCCTGAAGGCTGCGCTGCGCCCAGAGATGCGGGAAGGCGTCGTGCACGTCTCCGCGAGCGACCGCCAGCACCATGAAGCTCCGCTCGGCGGCATCGCGGAGGGCGGCGTCGAGCAGGTTCACGCTCGGGAGGTCGCCCCAGTGGAGGTCCTCGACGACGAGAACGAAGGGCGCCGCGGTGGCCTCTGCCACGACGAAATCGCAGAAGGCTCGGCGCATCTGGTCGCCCATCAAGATGGCGTCCTGCCGTGCCGCGCGGAGCTGCACGCTGTCCGTATCGGGGAACGGAATGCTCGCGATCTCGCCGAGGAACGCGGTGATGCGTCCGACGTCGGGCTCGGAGAGATTGCGCCCGACCCGCGCGCGGAGCTTCTGCTGGCGAACCACCAGCGACTCACCTCCGCTGATGCCCGCCGCGCGCCGGAGCAACCGCGCAATGAGCGCAAAGGGCGAACCTTCGCTCATCGCATCGGCGCGAGCGTGGAGGATCTCGGCCCCGCCGCGCTGACGCAGCTCGCGAAGCAGCTCGGCGACGAGGCGCGATTTGCCTGCACCGGGAAACCCCGTGACCAGCACGGCGCGGGCAACGGGCTCTTCGACGCACTCGTCGAAGATCGCGAGCAGCGTCGAGAGCTCGCGATCGCGACCGACGAAGGGTGTGGGTTTGCCGAGCAGCGTGCGCGTCTTCGTATCGCGCTCGCGCAGGCCGCGAATGAACAGGCCGCGGTCGTCGCCGCCGACGTCGAATCGCATGTCGAGCAGGCCGGCCGTCGTCTCGTCGAGGAAGACCGGGCTCTGACCGTGCAGCGTCTCGTCGCTGATGCCGACGCGACGCGTGCGCGCCGACGCGAGGATCGACGCAGCGCGCTCGATGACCTCGCCGACCGCGCTCCGACCGGTCACCGTGGCGAGGCCGGTGGCGAGGACGACGCTCGCGTCGAGAAGGTACGACCGCAGCGCGAGCGCACAGCGTGCAGCGTGCGCGGCCTGATCGCTGGCGCCGCCCTTACCGGTGAGCGTCACGACGATCGACCCATCGGCAAGAACCTCCGCCTCGGCGCCGAAGGCGGCGACGACGGACCGCGGGTCGAACGACGCCGCCATCGTCTCGACCATGCTCGCGGGAAGCGCCTCCTCGACAGCCATGCCTTCCGGCGTCGGGAACGCAGCCATGACCACGCACACGAGGCGCCGCTCCCCGGCGGTGAGCGCTCGCATCGCCGCCACGCTCGAACGCTGCGCGGGCGAGTCTTTGATCTGCGCGAACGCCTCGAGCTCCTTCAGTACGGCGGCGCCGGTGCCCGGACGCGAAGCGGGATGTTTCGAGAGCATCCGCGAGACCAGCTCGTCGAGCGCGGCGGGAATCTCGATGCCGCTCTCCCGCAGACTCGGCGGGCTCTCGAGCAGGATCTTCGCGAGGAGCGCGGCGACGTTCTCGCCGGCGAACGCCGGTCGTCCCGCGAGGCATTCGTAGATGACGGACCCGAGCGAGAAGACGTCCGCGCGTGCGTCGAGCTCCTTCGCACCGCGCGCCTGCTCCGGCGCCATGTATCCGGGCGTGCCGACCATCACCCCGCTACGCGTCGACGGCCTGGATGCGCGCAGAAGGCGCGCTACGCCGAGATCGAGCACCTTCGCCTGATCGACCGACTTGTTCGGGAGGAAGACGTTCGACGGCTTGATGTCGCGGTGGACGATGCCCTTGTCGTGCAACGCGGAGAGCGCCTCCGCCACGCGTCGTGCGAGCGTCAGCGTCTCGTGGAGCGTGAGCCCGCTGCGGTCGAGGCGATCGGCGAGATCTTCGCCGTCGAGCCACTCCATCGCGAGATAGGGCCGGCCTCCTTCGATGACTCCGTGCGCGACGTAGCGGACGATTCGAGGATGCGTGATGTCCGCGAGGATCTGGGCTTCGCGCTTGAAGCGATCGGTTTCGCGAGCGAGCGAGCCGTAGAGCAGCTTGAGCGCAACGAGTCCGCCCGAGAGGCGGTCTCTTGCGCGGAAGACCTCTCCCATCCCGCCGGAGCCGACGAGCCGCTCGATCACGAACCGGTCGGCGATGATGCGATCCACCGGGCGAGCCTACTCGACCTTCGCGCCCTCGAATACCGGCGACCCAGCGACTGCGCGCGGGCGTCCACGAAGGATCGTCAGCTCCACCCGCTCCACGAGCCGGCGGACCAGGTCGCGATCTTCCGCGAACAGAGCATGCCCCGTGTCGGGTAACAGCTCGAGCTCGGCCCACGGCAACCGCCGCACGAGCGCCTCTGCGTTCCGCTTCGGGATGAGCGCGTCATCCGCACCAGCACACACGATGACGGGACAGTCGATCTTCGAGAGCCGCGGCGCGACGAAGTGCGTCGACGCCGCGAACAAGTGAGCCGCGAAGGTCGCCGGCGACGTGGGGTCGTCACGCATCGCGCGTGGCCAGTCCCGGAAGATCTCCTTCGCGTGCTCCCACTTCGACCGCGGCAGCAGCAAGCGAGCCATGTTGATCGACGCGCGCCGGCCGCCGAACGGAAGCGTCAGGAGATAGTAGAGCGCCATCACCTCGGGCAACGCCCCGCCGAGGAAGCCGGCCGTCGTCGCGAGCAGGACGAGGCCGCGGACGCGCCCCGGATGACGTAACGCGACGTGTTGCGCGATCATGCCGCCCATCGAGACTCCGGCGACGACCGCCTGCTCGACGCGGGCGTCGTCGAGCACCGCAGCGACGTCGTCGGCCATCGTGCTCATCGTCCACGGGGGCCGCGGCCGGCCGCTCTTGCCGGTCCCCCGGTTGTCGATCGCGATGACGCGCCGCGGCCGCGCCGGATCCGCAGCGAGGAGATGGGGGACGTCGAACCAGAATCGAGAGGAAAGCCCGAGCCCTTGGAGGAGCACCACGGCCGGGGCGTCCGGAGGGCCAAAGCTCTCGTAGTGGATGCGAGCCCCCGGTCGGCTGATGAACGGCATGGTCGTCTCCCCAGTCTATCGCCTACGTTTGGTTCATGGCAGCTCGTGCAACCTCCAAGAAGCCAGCTCCCAAGAAGACCAAGGCGAAGGCCAAGGCCAAGACCAAGGTCAAGGCGAAGAAGAGCTTGCGCGTGGAACGCAAAGCCACCGCCACGAAGAAGAAGTCGATCAAAAGGGGCGCCGTCGCGAAGCCGCTTGCGAAGAAAAAGCCGCTCGCGAAGAAGAAGAAGGTCAAGGCGAAGCCGAAGACCAGCGAGCCACGTCGGGCCGTGCCCGCGGCGACGCCGTCGGAGCGCGTCCTCGCGACGTGCGCCGAGATCCCGACGGAGCGGTCGTTGACGGACGAGGAGCGCGAGGCCATGGCGAAGGTCGCCGAGACGGCTCGTCTCTTCGTCGGCGCGGACGGCGCTCCTGACGCGGTCATCGCGAGCATCGCCGCCTTCGTCGATGACGTGCGGCACGGACGGCGCGAGGAGCCGAGGAGCCAGGACGTGCGGCTCGGCCTCGGCGCGCTCTGGGGCGAGCAGGTCCGCGCGCAGGTCGGCTGGCGCTGGATCCATCTCACGTACCCGGATGGCTTCGCGTCGTATGCGCTCGTGCCGGACGATCGTGCGTTCGCGTGCTTCCCGCTCAACCGCCTCCCCGAGGCGCTCCGTGCAGGTGGGACGTCGAACCGATCGGCCCACGTGTTCGACTCGATCCGTCAAGGCACACTGCCAGCACGGAAGCCCAACGCGTATCTCGTGATCGGCTGATGTCGATCAGGGCACGGTGATCTTGCCCTGCCTGCCGGGCACGTGACAGTTGGCGGAGTCGCAGCTCGCGGCGATGCCGTCGCCGAGCGGCGTGCTCATCGCCTCCGTGCCGGCCGCGCTCCGCACGTACGTCTTCGCGCCGCTCTTCACCGGAGCGCCGGCGAACCAGAAAAATCCGTCGCTGTCGCTCTTGACGGGGCCGAGCTTCTCCTCGCCGTTGATGACGAGGATGTCTGCGTTTGCGGCCGGCGTCGTGCCGCGCATGATGCGACCGCCGTACGAAAACGCGACCGCGCTCGCAAGCCCGCCCGCGACGTGACAGGTCAGACAGTCGATGTTGTCCGCCGCAGCCGTCGGTCCGCCCGTGCCCTGATGTGACGTGAGCATCGACGTCGCCGGCTTGTTCGCGTTCGGATCGTAGTCGACGCCGAAGACGCCTCCCCCCGCGCCTCCGGACGCCGGCTCTCGCGGCAGCGGCTTTCCGAGGATGACGCCCGCGGGTCCGAACCGAGGCTCGTCCGGACCGCACGCCCCGAGGGCTGCTGCCAGCAGCAGAGAGGTGATCGTGATGCGTGCCCGTTGCATCGTTGGAGAAGAGAGCACGTCACGTGCCTCGAGGCGAGCGCCCGCACGGCTCCGGTAGAGCGCCGGATACCGCGGATCTTTCACGAGGGCCGCTTTTGGCGAGCATCGATGGCTCAATCCCCTTGTAGTGTAGAGCAGCAGATGAGTGGCGCGCGGATCCACCAGCCGCAAGCCCCCGCCGTAGGCATGTGGCCCCGCACGCGCGAGATCCGACGGACGAAGCGGGTGCACGATGCATGGATCGCTCCGTGCTTCGGCGCCGAGGGGTTTTCCGAGGAGCGTGATGGGAGTGACTGAGGCGGCGCGGGTCCGAACGCGACCCGCTCGAAAATCGAAGGACCTCGTCCTGCTCGTCGCCATGCTCCTCGCGCTCTTCGCGAGCGCGCATGCGTACGGCGCCCCTCAGGGACGAGCGTCTTCCGCACAGCGAGGTCCCGTCGCCCAGCGCGGACGGTCTGCGCCAGCGCCAGCGCCCGCTCAGCCGTCACGCGGCTGGCAGAATCCAAAAGCGCTCGAGCTCGCAAAAGAAGGGATCGAAGCGAAGAAGAAGGGTGACCTTGCTCTGTGTATCCAGAAGGACCAGGCGTCGCTCGTGCTCGAGAGCCACCCGTACGTACGGCTCCACATCTCGAGCTGTCTCGCGGGGCAGGGTCGCTTCAAGGACGCGCTCGTCGCCGCGCGCGATGCGCTCGCTGCTGGCATCCGCAACGAGGACGAAGACCTGAAGCGCGCCGCGCTCGCGCGCGTGCAAGAGCTCCTCCCGAAGCTCGCCAAGTTGAAGCTGGCGATCCCGAACAAGACCCAGGGGCTCAAGATCACGCTCACGCCCGCCGCGGGTGCCGGCGTCGGGATCCGTCCGAGTCAGCTCAAGGGCCCGATCACCGTCGACCCTGGCGAGTACACGATCGAAGCCGTGCGCGAGGAGAAGGGCGACCGCTACTACTTCAAAGAAAAGATCACGATCGAGGAGGGCGAGGAGAAGGAAGTCGAGATTCTCCCGAAACAGGACCACCTCGCCGACGACGTCGAGACGTGCCTTCGCAACGCGAAAACGTACAAGGAGCGCCTCAAGTGCATCGAGGAGCCGTCGACGAGCCCCAACGTCCACGTAGGCCTCGAGATGAGCGGCTACACCGACTCGACCTCGGTGCACGTCCTGACGCCAGCGATCAACGCCGCGGTGGTGTCGCCGACCGGAGGCTGGAACGTCGGCGGTTCGTACATGCTCGACATGGTCACGGCAGCGTCGCCCGACCTCGTGTCGACCGCGTCGCGTCCTTTCCGCGAGGAGCGTCACGCCGCGTCGCTCGCCGGCGGATACAAGTTCTCGTTCGCGCAGGTCGGCGTGAACGGCAACGTCTCGAGCGAGCCCGACTATCTCTCGCGCACCCTCGGCGGCAACATCGCGACGGAGCTCGCCGACAAGACGATCACGCCGCGCCTCGGATACAACTACTCGTGGGACACGATCGGCTATCGGAACACGCCGTTCGATCAGTTCAGTCGCGCGCTGACGACCCACGCGATCGAAGCAGGCGTCACGTTCGTCTTGTCGCCGACGACGCTGCTCGTGACCGGCCTCTCGATGAGCTTTGAGCGCGGCGAGAACTCGAAACTGTACCGATTCATCCCGCTCTTTCCGGCGGACGTCGCCGCGCGAATCCCTCCGGGCGCGACGGTCGGGCTCGTCAACCAGGAGCGCCTCAGCGCACGGCCACGCGATCTCGTCCCCCAGCAGCGCGACCGACTCGCGGTCGGTGCGCGCGTGAACCATCGCTTCAGCACGGGCACGCTGCGCATCGAAGAGCGGTTCTACACGGACAACTGGGGGATCAAGGCATCGACGACCGACGGTCGGTACATGCACGATCTCGGAGAACGGCTCCGCGTCTGGCCGCACCTCCGGCTCCACGCGCAGACGGGCGCGAGCTTCTACCAGCTCGCGTACGCCGCGACCCTCGGCGCAGACGGCACGCCGCTCGAGATCCCGCGCTACCGCACCACCGACCGCGAGCTGTCGCCGATGATCGCGGTCACGGCCGGCGGAGGCGCGCGCATTGCACTCACGAGCGAGCGGGCGACGACCCAGTACGCGATCGTGGTCTCCGGCGACGTGATGTACAATCGCTACTTCCGATCCCTCTTCATCCTGAGCCGTACCGCCGTCTGGGGAACCGTCGGCTTCGAGGCGGAGTTCTGACGTGAAGAGCCCGTCGCAGCACCCGCAGCGCAGCACCGTCCGACGCTTGACGTCCTTCGTCTTCGTCGCGGCCCTGCTCGGCGCCGCGAGCATCGGAGGTTGCACCGACCCGGTGCGCGACGCCGAGATCGAAGCTCTCGGCCCCGAAGAGCCGGGCGTTCCGGTCGACGGCGATCATCGTCCCGGACAACCGTGTCTGCACTGCCACTCCGAGGGAGGCCCGGCGAAGACGGCATTCGCGATCGCGGGCACCGTCTACGAGACCGACAAGCCTGGGTCGAAAGGCGCCGACGGCATCTTCGTGCAGTTCGTCGACTCTGCCGGAGGCGGGCCGCGCGAGATCCCGCAGACCGGGCCCTCCGGGAACTTCTGGGTGCCCCTCCAGGACTGGCCCGACATGCGCTACCCGATCCGGGTGGGCCTCTACACGGACCTCAACGGGCCGCCGACCGTGATCATGAAGAGCCTCATCAACCGGGAGGGGTCCTGCAACTTCTGTCACCGGCCCAACCTCGACGACCCGACCGACGAAGAGGTCGAGGCGAGCCGCAGCTCGGCCGGGCAGATCTTCATGAGGACGGGCGGATGACGATCGCACGCACCACGCTTCGCTCCGGGCTTCTGGCGCTCGTCGCGGCCGGCCTCGCCGCGGCCGCGTCGTCGTGCAGCCTCGGCACCGAATCGGGCGAGTTCGGCGAGCTGCCCGACAAGGCCTCGTTCATCGACAACAAGGTCTCGCTCTTCATGGAGGTGCGCTGCGGCGGCCTCGACTGCCACGGCCAGGAGGGGCGCCCGCTCCGGATCTACGGGCAGACCGGCCTGCGGCTCCGCGCGAGAGATGACGGCCAGCGCGACAACTCGCCCACGACCGACGAGGAGCGAACGGAGAACTACCTCTCCGTCATCGGGCTCGAGCCGGAGGCGATGGCCGAGTGCTTCGAGTCGAAGGGCGAGAATTTCGCCACCTTCCAGCTCTTGAAGAAGCCCCTCGACATCGAGAACGACGGCATTCGGCACAAAGGTGGTCCCGTCCTTCGGCCGACGCAGTCCGATCCGGGCTGGCAGTGCCTCTACGGATGGGTCAGCGACAATGTGGACGCGACCCAGTGCGAGCTCGCGGCGAAGATCACGCCCTGAGGCGCGCTCGTCGCGCTCGTCGCACGAGCGTCGGTGCGGCCGATTCGACCCAGGACGCTCCAGAACGCTCCAGGACGCTCCAGAACGCTCGACCCCTCCGAGGCCGAGCGGTCCTTTCTCGTTGATTCGCAGGAGAAATGCCGGCCGGGGCGCGGTATGCTTTCGCGAGATGATGGCTGTGGAACGTTCGCCGATTCGCGTGGTCGGGCGCTATGCGCTCTACAACGAGATCGCCGCGGGCGGCATGGCCACGATTCATCTCGGTCGCCTGCTCGGGCCCGTGGGCTTCGCGCGAACGGTGGCAGTGAAGCGACTGCATCCGCAGTTCGCCAAAGATCCCGAGTTCGTCTCGATGTTCCTCGACGAGGCGCGGCTCGCGGCGCGGGTCCAGCACCCGAACGTCGTGGCGACGATCGACGTCGTGGCGACCGACGGTGAGCTGTTCCTCATCATGGACTACGTCCGTGGTGAATCGCTCTCGAAGATCCTGCGCGCCATCCGCAAGCAGGACAGGCGTGTGCCGCCGCGGATCGCGGCCGCCATCATGTGCGGGTTCCTCCACGGGCTGCATGCAGCGCACGAAGCGAAGAACGAGCGCGGCGAGCCGCTTGGTCTCGTGCATCGCGACGTGTCTCCGCAGAACGTCCTCGTCGGTGCCGACGGCATCGCGCGCGTGCTCGACTTCGGCATCGCGAAGGCGGCAGGACGGATCCAGGTCACGCGGGACGGACAGATCAAGGGCAAGCTCGCGTACATGCCGCCCGAGCAGCTCGCAGGACGCGATCTCTCGCGCGCCGTCGACATCTACGCGTCGGCCGTCGTCATGTGGGAGACGCTCACGGCGGAGCGCCTCTTCAAGGGAGACACCGAGAGCGAGACGCTCGCCAAGATCCTCCGCGATCCGGTCGTACCGCCGAGCTCGGTCGTCCCGAACCTGCCGACGGCCTTCGACGCTCCGCTCCTCAGGGCGCTCAACCGCGATGCCTCCAAGCGGCACGCGACCGCGAAGGAGCTCGCGCTCGAAATCGAGCGCTGCTGCGGCATCGCGAGCCCGACCGAGGTCGGCGAGTGGGTCGAAGAGATTGTCGGGGGCGTGCTCAACGCACGCGAGGAGCAGATCGCCGAGATCGAGAGCCGATCGGCGGGGATGAGCATCTCGGGGTCGGGACGGCCGAACGCGCTGGACCTCGACAGCGACTCGGACATGTCCGCGCCGAGCTCGCGTGCGCTGCGCGCGTTCCGAGGGGGCTCGCCCGTCGACACGTTGCCGATGGGCTCGGGCCCGCAGATTCCGGTACTGCGGAGCGGTCGTCACATCGCGCCGCCGACGCCGACCGCGCCGACGACGCCACGGGCGCTGCCCGCCCCGACGTTCCTCGAAGAGGCCACGAGCTCGAAGTCCGGAAGCGGGCTCACCGGAATGTTGACCGGCACGATGCTGAGCCTTCCGGTCGACCGGAAGCTACCGATCCTCGCGTCGATCGCAGGTGTCGTCGTCTTGCTCGTGGTCGTCGGAGTCGTCCTTGCCGGCAAGTTCTCGCGCGACGCCGATGCGAAGACCAGCGGCGGACCGACCATCGCAACCAGCACCGCCCCGACCACGACGACCGTCACGGGAACGCCGTCGCCGGTGAACACCGATCGGGACATCCCCGCCCCGCCACCTCCGGACAGTCTCGATCCGCCCACCGACGACGTGGACGTCGCGCCCGATTCCAAGCCCGCGACCAGCGCCACCGTCGTGCAAACCAAACCGGCTCCCGCGCCGCCGCACACGACGGTGAAGCCCACGCCGAAGCCGAGCGTCACGGCGGCGCCTACCCCGCCCGCGCAGAAGAAGAATTGCGATCCGCCCTACACGATCGACGCTTCCGGACGGAGGAAGTACAAGCTCGAGTGCATGTAACCTGCGGGTAGCCGCAGCGCCTTCGTCTTGGTAAGCGGCGATCATGAAACGCGCTGCTGCCGGGAACGGCCTTCTCGCCCTCGTCCTCCTCTTCCCTGGCTTGTGGTCCGTCGCTGCTTGTGGTCCGTCGGGCGAAGGCCCGCGTACCCCGCAGCCCACGACGGCGAAGCCGGAGCCGAATGCCGGCTCCGAGCCGCACAGCTCCGCGGCAGCGCCGAAGGCTTATGCTGGCCACGGAGCCGACAGCGTACCGCCGGAGGTCATCGCGAAGTTCGCGCCGACGCCGCTGCCGAGCGACGTCAGCCGACGGATCCAGGCAATGCTCGACGTCCGGGCGCCAGTCGGCAGCCGCATCTCGCCCGACGGAAAGACGCTCTTCTTTTCGTGGAACGTCACGGGCACTCCGCAGGTCTGGCGCGTCGACGGACCGAACAAGTTCCCGGTGCAGCTCACGGGCGGAGAGGACGTCACCCGACTCGCGGAGGTGACGCCGGACGGCAAGTGGCTCGTGGTGATGCGCGATCGCAAGGGCGAGGAGAACCCCGGCCTCTACCTGCTCTCGCCGTCAGGCGGTCCGCTCGAGGAGATCCAGCACACGCCGAAGGTCCAGACGCAGCTCCAGCTCGTCACCGAGGACGGCAAGTGGATCTACTTCCGAGCGAACGACAAGAAGCCGGACTCGTACGGCATCTACCGCTACGAGATCGCGACCAAGAAGAAGGAGCTGGTCTTCGGTGAAGACGGCCTCTGGTCGGTCGCGGATCACGTCGTCGAGAAGGGCAATCGCAAGCTCCTCCTCGCCAAGGCGACCGGCGCTCTCACCTCCGAGTACTGGGAGTGGGACGAGAGCCAGAAGAAGCTCTCTCCGCTGTTCGGTCAGGGAGAGAAGACGGAGTACCGCGCCGCCTACTCCGCGACGCCCGGCGAGATCCTCGTCTCCACCCCGAAGTTCGGCGACTTCCGGCGCCTCTACCGCGCCAAGCCGAAGGGCAAGGCGCTCGAGACCGCCGACGTCACGCCGATCACGCCAGACGCGAAACACGACGTCGCGAGCTTCCACGTCGATGAGCCGCGCAAGACGCTCTACTTCACGACGAACGAGGGCGGCTACACGCGCCTCCACGCACTCGACGCAAAGACGTTCGCCGAGAAGAAGCTGCCGGAGATCGCCGCGATCCCTGGCGCGAAGGAAGACCACGTCACTGCAGGCGGTGCCTCCTGGAACGGGCGCTGGGTCGTCGTTCATGCGTCGGCCGCGCGTCATCCGACGACGTCGTTCGTGCTCGACTGGCAGACGCAGAAGCTCACGCAGTGGGTCACGCCCAGCACTCCGGAGATCGACGCCTCGAAGTTCACCGTCCCGGTGCTCGAGAGCTACACGGCGCGAGACGGTACGAAGATCCCGATGTTCGTGCGCCGCCCCGAGGCGTGCATGAAGGCCGCCGAGCCGTGCCCCGTCGTCGTCCACTTCCACGGAGGCCCGGAGGGCCAGTCACTCGCGGGCTTCAGCACCTACGGTCAGATCTTCGTCGATGCGGGGTTCATCTGGATCGACCCCAACGTCCGAGGCAGCGACGGCTACGGCAAGAAGTGGCTCGAGGCCGACGACGGCCCGAAACGCCTCGACATCATCACCGACATCGAGGACGCGGCAAAACACGTCCGCACGGCATTCGCCGTCAACGGCAAGGCGCCGAAGGTCGGCGTGATGGGCGGAAGCTACGGCGGCTATTCGACGCTCATGGCGATGACGAAGTTCGCCGGCGCCTTCGACGCGGGCGTCGCGAACGTCGGCATGTCGAACCTGCTCACGTTTCTCCTCAACACCGCGCCCTACCGCCGCGCGTTGCGCATCAGCGAGTATGGCGATCCTGAGAAGGACAAGGACGCCCTCCTGCAGCTCTCGCCGATCACGCACATCGACAAGGTCAACGCGCCGCTGCTCCTCATCCAGGGCGCGAGCGACCCGCGCGTCCCGGTCGGCGAAGCCATCCAGATGTTCGACGCCCTCCAAAAGAAGGGCGCCGGAGCCAGCACCAAGATGATCGTCTTCCCCGACGAGGGGCACGGCACCCAGAAGCGCGAGAACAAGGTCCTCGAAATCGGCCACACCCTCGACTGGTTCGAGGTGCACCTGAAGGGCAAGAAGTAGCCTCGCCCGGCTCGCG
>JAFAER010000057.1 GCA_023423895.1 Pseudomonadota bacterium | reverse complement strand
CCACCCGCGGCGACCAGCGATCCATCGCGCACCTCCAAGGTGCACGAGATCATGATCGCCGTGCTCCGTCGATCCCCTCGCGCAACCGAGCGGCTTCGCTGTGGAATCAACGTGATCGGTGCTCTAGACGGCGATCCGCTCAACTGCGGAGGATGCAATATCGTGTGCTCCGACGTCGAGATGTGCCTGAAGGGAAAGTGCGTATGCAAGGATGCCTGCTCGTGCGGCCAGGACTTCAGCAATGATCCGAACCAATGCGGCACCTGCAATCACAGATGCCCCGGCCTGGACGCCGCGCCAACGGGCGGTAAACCACCGAGGGGTCATCGTACGTGCCAGGGCGGCCAATGCGGATATGTCTGCGACAACGGCTGGGCGAACTGCAACGGAGACGTGCGCGACGGATGTGAGATCGACGTTCGCTCGGATCCTCGAAACTGCGGCGCTTGCGGGAACGCTTGTCTGTGGAATCAAGCCTGCACGAACGGTGTCTGCGCGACGAAGCCGTGCGCTCCGGGAGCGCCGCAATGAACGGCCGTCG
Source organism: Pseudomonadota bacterium (assembly GCA_023423895.1). Classification (GTDB taxonomy): domain Bacteria; phylum Myxococcota_A; class Polyangia; order Polyangiales; family Polyangiaceae; genus Labilithrix. The sequence goes on along the minus strand of JAFAER010000057.1, from coordinate 78,255 downwards.
CTTGCGCCTACTGATGATCCCGAGCGGGATCATCGGGGCCTTGGTGTGGGGGTGCGCCGCCGGCGCGGACGCACCGCCGAGCGAGCCGCGTGCGAGTGAAGAACACGACGCCTCGGAGAGTCCGGCCATCGCGGTGGACGCCTCCGACGCGCGATCGGAGGGGGATGGCAGCTGCAGCGACGACGGATGGTGCCTCGTCGAGCCTCCGTGGAACGGCGATCTGACGCTGGTGAGCTTGTGGGGAAGCAGCAAGAACGATGTCTGGGCCGTCGGATCTCGCGGAGCCATCTTCCATTGGGATGGATCGGCGTGGCAGCGGTCCGACACCGGCGTCGATCGCGTGATCCGAAGAGTCTGGGGCAGCGGTCCGGGGGACGTATGGGCCTTCAGCACCCTCGACGAGGTCCTGCACTGCTCGGGCTGGGTCGACGGTCAGGCCTCCTGGTCGCCGGTCCGGTTTGCGATGCGCGAGGATTCGTTGTTGCTGTTTGCGGATCAGCTGACGACCCCCGTCGTGAGCGTCTGGGGTGCTGGCGCGAACGACATTTACATCGGCACCCTCCAGATCCCTGGCGGGAGCAGCGTGTGGCATATGAATGGTTTGAACGACGGCAAGACGAACTGGCAGCCTATTCTCGAATACAAGGACTTTCACGGTCCCGTCTTCGGGACTTCGGCCACCGACGTCTGGGCGGCAGGCCTGAATGGGAAGGTCGCGAGCTCGCAAGGGTACAAGGACGGGATCATCGACTGGACGCTCCTCGACAGTGGCACGCGTGCGAACTTGAGAGGGCTTTGGGGGTCGGCGCACGACGACGTTTGGGTCGTCGGGGACGTCGGCACGATCCGTCACTTCACCTACGACGATGACGGCGTGCTGCGCTGGTTGCCCTCCGAGTCGAACGTCACGCGCTCGCTCACGGCCGTCTGGGGCAGCCGCCCAGACGACGTATGGGCGGTCGGAGAAGGAAGGACGGTCCTCCACGGCGACGGCGAGCATTGGACGCCATCGACCCTTCCGGCCGGTATCTCTGCCGAGACGAGGCTGTTCGACGTCTGGGGCACGTCGCCCGACGACGTGTGGATCGTCGGCGACAACGTCATCCTCGAGCGACGCGGTCCCTCGGAGGTGCCCCAATGACGAAGAACGTCTTTGTCGTCGCCCTGTTCGCCGTGAACGCGGTTCGGCTCGCGGCGTGCGCGACGTCGGACGTCGAGGAGCCGCGCGCAGACGGCGGCCCTACCGTCGACATCCCGTCGGACTCCGAGCTTCCGTCCGACGCCGGTGCGCGCCCCGACGTCGTGGATGCCTCCGCGCCGGACGTCGAGGCTTCGGAGTGCACCGAAGGCGGTTGGTGCCGAACCGTCCTTCCGCAGCGCGACGGCGGAGAGCTGAGCCTCGCCGACGTATGGGACCACGGAGGTGGTGACGTCTGGACGATCGCCGAGGAAGGGCTCGTCCTGCACTTGGAGAACGGCAACTGGTCCGTCGTCTTCGACGCGGAGGTCGCCCTCACGCATCTCTGGGGGACACCCGGGGGAGGCCTGTGGATCGCGGGTAAGAACGGCACGCTCCTCCATCATTCCGCAGGGACCACACCCTCGACCTGGGAAGTCGTCCCCATCGTCACGACGGACGATCTCATGGCCGTCTGCGAGGCGACGGCAGAGAGCCCTGCGTCGCGCAACGTGTGGGTGGCGTCTGCGAGTGGGGCAACGACGAACGTGTTTCATTGGGATGGGACGACGGGGAGCGACGGCAACCCGACATGGGTATCGAGCACGCTCCAGCTCACCATCGCGAGGACCATGCGATGCGTCGGCCATCACGTATGGCTGGGCGGGACGAAGTGGAATCCGAGCGACGCGCTCCTCCTCACGAACGACGGCACGGGGTGGACATCGCCCATCGCGCCACCGTCCCCGAACAACGATCGAGTGGCCTACGCACTCTGGTTCGAAGGTGAGACGGACCTGTGGATGTCTGCGGAAAACTCGCTATTTCATCGCACGGTGGGCGACTCGGGAGCTCCGGTGTGGAGCTCCTTTCCCATCGATCGAGCCTTTGCCGCGCCGCCTATGAAGCTGTGGGCTTGGAGCGCGAGCGACCTCTGGGTCGCCGGCAGGCATGGGCGGATATACCACTGGGATGGGAATGAGATGCAGATATCCAAGACATCCTCGGATGGAATCATTTTCGATAAACGTCTGAGGGGAATCTCCGGAAGCGCCGACGATGTTTGGGTCGTAGGCGACGGCGTGGCTCTCCACCGCAAGCGTACGGAGTGACATTCATGCGTCGCATCCACTACTGGTCCGCCGCAGGCGCAGTGTCGTTGGTCGCGTGGTCCGTCGGAGCGTGCTCGACGGACGGCGCCGTCGACTCCACGTCGGCGCTGACGGACGCGGGCGTCGGCCCGAGCTCCGATGTCCTCGAGGAAGGGGACGCTGCACCCGTCGACGACGGGATCGACCTCGACGCGTTCGGTCGCGTCGAATGCGGAGTGACTCCGTGTGTGACCGCGCTCGCGGCTCGCGGCGGGGCGCACGTCTGCGCGCTTTTATCCGATCGGACGGTGCGCTGCTGGGGCGCCAACGCGGACGGGCAGCTGGGCCGCGGGCCGAGCGAAGACGCTGGCGCCGACGCAGGCGCCGCTCTGCCCAGCAGCGGCAGGCCGCTCCCCGTCGTCGGAGTCGACGAGGTCACGCAGCTCAGCGTGACGGGGCGCGAGCGGATGGGGACGAGCTGCGCGCGCCGCGAGGACGGAGCCGTGATGTGCTGGGGTGGCAACCGGCATGGCGAGCTTGGCCTCAGCGCCGATCGGCCCATCATCGACGCGGAGCCGCACCCGGTCCCCTCCGCCGTTCGAGGACTCGGCCCGGTCGGTCGCGTCGACCTCGGCGGATCGTTTGCTTGCGCGACGACGCTGTCCGAGCCGGCGCCCGCGGGCGAGTCGTCGTCCGCCGACTCCGGCGCCCGCGAGGCCGGGGGCCGGATGTATTGCTGGGGCTGGAACAACGCTTTCCAGCTCGGGCGAGGTGAGCTTCCGCAGAAGCACGCCGTCGCCGGGGAGACGGCGCTCGACTTTCGCCGCGTGCGCGTCGGCGCCGGAACGCTCCGGAACGGCTTTGCGATCCGCGACAACGGCGAGCTTCTGTCCTGGGGCGGCGCCCTCTCGACCAGGAGCAGCGCCACCGCGAGCACCGAGCTCGATGCTCTCGGACGCGCGTCATCGTTCGACGCTGACGGGCAACCTATGCCGATTCCTCGCTTGACGGAGGTCCGGAGCATCTCCGCCGGAGACACGTTCGCGTGCGCCGTGAGCGCCGGCGCTGCGTATTGCTGGGGCCGGAGCAAGGTCGGCGCGCTCGGCAACGGGACGGGCCAGGAAGAGCCGACTCCGTTCGCGGTCGCGCTGCCGACGGCGAGGCGCATCGTCCAGATCGCGACGAGCAACGAAACGACGTGCGCGCTCACGATCGACCGCGAAGTCCATTGTTGGGGCGCCAACACCGAGGGGCAGCTCGGTAACGGAACGGACCAACGCCAGCTCTACCCGGTTCAGGTGAGCGCGCTGAGCGGACGCGACGTCGTCCAGGTCGCCGCGATGGACGCGGCGACCTGTGCCCTGCTCCGAGACGGTTCGGTCGTGTGTTGGGGCAGCAACATCGATGGGCAACTCGGGATTGGCGGCGTGGACGACCTGCCTCACTACGCCCCGCAGCCTGTCATGTTTTGAGTCGATTCCGCTTCTTCCCGTCCACCAGCAGCAGGGACCTCGATGTCGACACAATCAAATCTTCGTTCGGTCAGGAGAGGCGCTCACCTTTGGCCTGCCCTCGTCCTCGCCGGGGCGCTCGGGGGCTTCGGCGGGGTGAGCGCATGCAGCGCACGCTCACGCGACCTCCAGTACTCCGAGGTCGACGAGGACGGCGGCGTCGTCGTGGACTTTACCTCGGATGCGCAACCTGCTTGTCAGAGCTCTCTGCAACGCTGCTCGCGCGATCTCCACTCCCTCGTGGACGACTGCACGGGAGGCTTCGTGATGGAGTGCCCTTCCGACAAGGGCTGCGCGAACGGAAAGTGCGTTCCGGCTTGCGAGAGCGCCGCTGAGAACTCGGGCACGATCGGCTGTTCCTTCTTTACGACGCCGCCAGCGGGTGAACGCTTCGACGAGAGCCGAGGCAGCTGCTTCGCCCTGTTCGTCGCCAACTCGTGGAATCGACCCGTTCAGCTCAACGTGAGCTATGGGAGCGAGGCCATCGATTTCGAGGGGGCCACGTACTTGCCGCGGGCGAACGGTGAGGCGCTCGAGTACGAGCCGCTCAACGGGCCTCTTCCCCCAGGGGAGATCGCCGTCGTCTTTCTCTCTCACGACCGAAGTCAGGTCGATGCGGTGTCCTTCGTCGCATGTCCGCGCGAGCCGGCGCGCACGTCGATGTCGTTGCCCCTGGGCTCGGACAAGGCGAAGGCGTTCCAGCTGACGACGGACCTTCCCGTCAGTGCGTACTCGATGTTTCCGTACGGTGGGGCCAAGAGCTACGTTCCAACGGCGACGCTCCTCATCCCAACGCCGGCATGGGGCAAGAACTACCTCGCGATCGACGCGTGGCCCGGGCAGGAGCGGAACAGGGTGGGCCCGACGAGGCCGTCGCTGCAGATCCTGGCTGCGGACGACGACACGCACGTCCGGATCGGAGCGCAGCTGAACCTTCCGCCGGGCGTCGCGACGTCCCTGTTCCAGGGTCGCACGGAGGTCACCCTCGCGAAGGGCGAGCTGTTGCACGTCATTCAATCGAAGGAGCTGACAGGAACTCCGATCGAGGCCGACAAGCCGATCGCCGTGTTCGGCGGGGCTGAGTGTCTCAATATGCCGGCGGAGAAGGGCGCGTGCGATACGGCGCAGCAACAGATCCCTCCCATCGTCGCGTGGGGAACGGAGTACGCGGGTGTTCGTTATCCCAATCGGCTCGCCGTCTTCGACCCGATGTTGTCGAACGTCGTGGAGGAGCTCGTTCCATGGCGCATCGTCGCGGCGGCCGACGGGACCGTGCTGACGTACGACCCTGCTCCGCCCGCGGGTGCACCAGAGCGAATGTCCCAGGGGCAGGAGGCGACGTTCTGGTCGAATGCGCCCTTCGTCGTGAAGAGTCAGGATGCTGAGCATCCTTTCTACCTTGCCGGGTTCATGACCGGGTGCGAGTCGATTCCGGAGTTGACCATTCGCGACCTTCCGGGAGATCCGGAGTTCGTCAACGTCATCCCGGCGGAGCAGTACCTCGACAATTACGTGTTCTTCACGGATCCGTCGTACGCATACACGAGCCTGGTCGTCGTTCGTCGGGACGAGGGGCGAGGGTTCGCGGACGTGCACCTCGACTGCGCGGGGACCGTCGAAGGCTGGCGGCCGGTCGGTACGGATGGAAGGTTCGAATACGCCTACGTGAACATGGTGCGCCACTTTCAGCCGCAGTCCTTCCCTGGCGGCCAGTGCACCAACGGCGGGCATGAGATGCAGAGCACCGGCCCCTTCACCGTGACCGTGTGGGGCTTCGGCAGGGCGTCGAGCTACGCCTATCCCGCAGGCGCCGGCGTTCGAACGCTCTCCGCGACGCACGTGTCCGTCAAATGAGTCGAGACCCGAGGCTCGACACCCATCGTCGACGCGCTCGCGCGCTTCGGCGGACTACCGAATCAGAGGAACCATGAAGTCGTACGCCACGGCTCGCAGCCGGAGCATCGTGCTCGCTCTCGTCCTCGCGGGATGTGCAGCCGCAGACTCGACCCCGAGCGACGCTCCGGACGCCTCGCACATCGACATCGATGAAGAGTTCGAGGCCGACGGGGGTGCAGCAGATGGCGCGGACGTCGACTCGGGGCGACGTCGAGGCCCGCGAGACGACGCTGGAAGTGGAGCAGCGTCCATCGTCGAGGATGTATGGGCTGGGGTCTCCATCACGTGCGCGCGGGTGAATCGTGCTGGCGTCGTCACGACGAAGTGTTGGGGGGACAACCGCGCCGGGCAGCTCGGGCGCGGGGAGGCCTCTGCGACGGTCGGTGAGACGTACGTCCCTCAGCCGGTGCTGATGGACGACAGCTCGCAGGTGGTCCTGGTCCGAAGCACCCTCGACAACTCGTCTCAGAAGGCGCGGACGTGCATCCTCTCGCGCGACAAGACGCTGAGGTGCTGGGGGAGCCGTTGGGACACCCTCGATCCCTTCGCCGATCCGGTGACTGCGCCGCCCGCCACTCCACTGCTGACGGGCGTCGAGGACCTGGGAATGGGCGAGGCGTTTCTCTGTGCGCGTCTCGAGAGCTCCGAGGTCGCATGTTGGGGGACCAACCAAGACGGCCAGCTCGGACTGGGAACGAAAGACTTCGTCGTTCACGAAATCCCTGTCGTGATACCGAACTTCGCCGCCGACGAGATCGCGGTCGCGAACGATTTCGCGTGCGCAAGGAAGGACGGCGACGTGTGGTGTTGGGGCGGCTGGGGATTCATCGCCTCGTTCGGTCCGAGTCCGACGCAGGTCCCCAACCTGCACGACGTGACGCAGCTTCGCGGCGGCGGAAGCAGCGTTTGCGCACTCGCGAGCGACAGCACGATCTGGTGCTGGACCGCGGGCGAGACGCCGACGCATCTCATCGACCCGACGGACGCGGATCCGGAGCACCTCCTGAGCGACGTCGAGGAGTTCGTCATGGGGGCGAAGGCGTCGACGCTCTTCCTCAGGATGAAGGACGGTACGGTTCGTCTGCGACGGTCCACGAACAACGTCGTGAGCGATGCGTTTACCGTCCAAGGGATCCTGAATCCGATTCGCATCGTCGCCGGGCAGTCGCACCAGTGCGCGATCATGGCCGACGCGACGCTTCGATGCTGGGGGACGAACTTCTTTGGACAGCTGGCCGTCGACCCGAAGCTCTTGCCACAGAGCTCGCTGTCGGTGCGGGTCGATTTGTAGTCGGGGACGCGCGCTCGCTTTGGTGAGTGCACTGCAGCGGATAGCTCGAGGAGTCATGAAAAAGATTCGATCTGTAAGAGCGGTATGGTCGGCTTCGGCGATCGTCGCGCATCTCATCCTGGTCGGCGCGTGCACCGAACCGGACGCTGTTTCGGCGAAGGAAGCGGACGGCGTCGATACCGAGGATGGCGGGCAACGTTCCGATGGCGGAGCTGCGTCGACGACGTGCCCATACGGCAGCTGGGACAACGATGGTTGCGTCCCGTGGTCCAACTGCTTGCCGGGGACGTACGTTGCGAACGCGCCGTCCGCCACCTCCGACCGCACGTGCGCGAACTGCGCGGGCGGAACGTTCACGACGACGTACGACGCGGTGAGCTGCACGCCTTGGACCGCGTGCTCGCCGGGCACCTACATCGACCGTCTCGGCAGCAGGATCGCCGATCAACAGTGCGCTCCGTGTGCAGAGGGCACGTATTCTTCGTCGCCGAACCAGAGCACGTGCGTGCCGGCCAACGCGTGCGCCGCGGGCACGGTGCAGACGAAGCCGCGGACGTCGACGTCGGGCCCCGTGTGCACGCCCTGCGCGGTCGGGAGCCACTGCGCGGGGGCGATGGCCCCGGAGGAGCCCTGCGCGAGCGGCACCTGGGATCACGATGGCAAGCCAGCGACGGCCTGCGTCGCTTGGGTCGACTGCCTGCCTGGGTGGAGCGTCGTGGAGGAGGGGACGGCGACGAGCGATCGGACGTGCGCGGCGTGCACGGGCGGGTTCAGCGCGGCCGAGAACGCCGCGACGTGCACGGCCTGGACCGAGTGTCTGCCAGGCACCTTCGTGAGCGTGCCGGGGACGGGCATCGCGGATCGCCAGTGCTCGCCCTGTCCCGCGGGACAGACGAGCACGACCTCGAATGCTACGGCCTGCACTCCACTGCCCGCCGACGGCGGCGCGTCTGACATCGAGCTCGTTGCCGGCACGAGCCACAGCTGCGCACTCCTCGCCGACCGCTCCGTCCGCTGCTGGGGACAGAACGTCTACGGCCAGCTCGGCGACGGGACGACGACGCAACGGCTTTCTCCCACTGCCGTCCCCGACCTCTCCGGTGTAAAGCAGCTCGCCGCAGGCGCTTACCACGTCTGCGCGCTGCTCACCGATGGCACCGTTCGCTGCTGGGGGATGAACAACAACGGCCAGCTCGGCGACGGGACGACGACGCAAAGACCTTCCCCCACCGTCGTTCCCGACCTCTCCGGAGTCGACGAGCTCGTTGCGGGCACCTTCTTCACATGCGCGCTGCTCACCGACGGCACCGTTCGCTGCTGGGGGCAGAACAACAGCGGCCAGCTGGGCGACGGAACGACGACAAACAGCGGAGCGCCGGCCGCTGTCTCCGACCTCACCGGCGTCGCAGGGCTCGCGGTGGGGCCGAGCAACAACCATATGTGCGCACGCCTCACGGATGGCACCGTCCGCTGCTGGGGACAGAACTTCTACGGCCAGGTTGGCGATGGAACGACGGCAAACAGGCTGACCCCCACTGCCGTCCCCGACCTCTCCGGCGTCGAAGAGCTCGCTGCCGGCGGTTCCCACACCTGCGCGCGGGTCGAGGGCGGCGTGGTCCGCTGTTGGGGACGGAACCTCTTCGGACAGCTCGGCGACGGCACGACAATGGACAAGCTTACCCCCACCGCCGTCTCCTTCCTCTCCGGTGCCACGAGGCTCGTCGCTGGTAACTCCCACACCTGCGTACGTGTCACGGATGGCGCCATCCGCTGCTGGGGGTACAACGTCTTCGGCCAGGTGGGCGACGGAACGACGATCAACCGCTCGACCCTCACGGCCATCCCCGACATCTCCGGCGTCACGGCGCTCGCCGCAGGCACCAACCACGGCTGCCTGAGCCTTGGCGACGGCTTCGCTCGTTGCTGGGGACAGAACTTCGCTGGCCAGCTCGGCGACGGCACGACGACGAACCGGTCCTCTCCGACGCTCGTGAATTGGTAGCGGCGCGAGAGGCGCTCGGTGGACCATCGCCAGCGTGGCCAGCATCGCCGCCGCGTTCGGATCCGCGATCGTCAAGTGCCGGGTTTCCGAACGAGCCCTCTCCGGCGTCCGTCGATTTCGCCGGCATGGCGCCGGATTCGCGCGTGGCGCGCGCATGGCACCCGCGTTGCTGAGCCGCGCCGGAGCCACCATGCGTTCTGCCGCGCTCGCTCGTTCTTTGCTTCTCGCTGGAATGACCCTCACCTTCGTGCTCGGCGCATGCGCGGCGGACCCGGCGGCCGACGCTGGGGCGGGGCCGCGAGCGGGAGACTCGCCGCTCGGGACGTGCCTCGCCGGGACGTACGTCGCGAGCGCGTCATCGACCGCGCGGGCCTGCGCGGCCTGCGCGAGCGGCAGCTTCAGCACGACGACGAACGCCGCGAGCTGCGCGCCGTGGAAGACGTGCGAGCCCGGGAGCTGGGTGAAGGTGGCGCCCACCAGCGCGAGCGACGCCGAATGTGCGCCCTGCGCGGAGGGGACGTACGCGTCGTCGGCGAACCAGGCGAGCTGCGTTCCCGTCGGCGAATGCCCGGCGGGAACGGAGCGCACGAGCGCGGGCACGCCGAGCTCGGCGCCGGTCTGCACCAACTGCCCGGCGGGCACCTACTGCGCCGGAGGGGCGGCGCCGAAGCAGAGCTGCGCGAGCGGCACCTGGGATCACGATGGAAAGGCGGCGACGCCGTGCGTGGCGCGGACGGCATGTGTGCCGGGCCAGGCGATCGACGACGACGGGACGAGCACGACCGATCGGACCTGCGTTGCCTGTGCGGCCGGCACGTTCACCGCGACGGAGAACGCGGCCGTCTGCGCCGCCTGGAACGCCTGCGGGCCGGGGACGTTCGTCACCGCGGACGGGACGGCGACGGCGGATCGTCAGTGCTCGCCGTGCGCAGAGGGGACGTACTCGTCGTCGCCGAACCAGGCGAGCTGCCTCCCGCAGGGGGCCTGCGCCGCCGGGACGGAGCAGACCACCCCCGGCACGCCGAGCTCGCCGCCGGTCTGCGCGCCGTGCGAGGCGGGGACCTATTGCGCAGGCAGCACCTCACCGAAGCAGGCGTGCGGGGAGGGGACGTGGGACCACGATGCGAGCTCCGCGTCGGCCTGCAGCGCCTGGAGGACGTGCGTGCCGGGGCAGTCCGTCGCCACGGCCGGGAGCGCGACGACCGATCGGAGCTGCACGGCGTGCGCAGGCGGCACCTTCAGCGCGAGCGCCAACGCCGCGGCGTGCACGCCATGGACGACGTGCGCGCGAGGCAGCTATGTGACCGCGCTCGGCTCGGCCGCCGCGGATCGGCAGTGCGCCGCCTGTCCTGCGGGCCAGACGAGCACGGTGACGAACGCGACGGCGTGCGGCGTCCATCCGGCTGATCTCACGGCGGGCTGGTTCCACACCTGCGCGCGCCTCACCGACGGCACCGTGCGCTGCTGGGGGGACAACGACTTCGGCCAGCTCGGGGACGGCACGACGTCGCGGCGTCTCGTTCCGACGGTCCTGCCGGGCCTCACGAACGTCGCCGAGATCGTCGCCGGCGACTTCTTCACCTGCGCGCGCCTGACCGACCGCACGGTGCGCTGCTGGGGTTACAACCAGTTCGGCCAGCTCGGCGACGGGACGACGGCGCGGAAGCTGTCGCCCACCATCGTCCCCGGCCTCGCCGGCGTGACCTCGATCACCGCCGGCACCGACCACGCCTGCGCGGTGCTCGGCGACGGTACGGTGCGCTGCTGGGGACACAACGGGACCGGCCAGCTCGGCGATGGGACGATGACGCATCGATCGTCGCCGGTGACGGTCGTGGGGATCGCGAATGCGGTCGCCGTGCGGGGCGGCAACCGCCATAGCTGCGCGATCCTCGCCGACGGCACCGTACGCTGCTGGGGCGAGAACGGGGGCGGCCGGCTCGGGGACGGGACGATGACCTCGAGCGTCGTGCCGGTGCCCGTCGTGGGCCTCGATTCGGTCGTCGATGTCGTCACCGCGATCGGGCACACGTGCGCGCTCCGGGCGAACGGCCTGGTGTCGTGCTGGGGGGACAACGCCTACGGCCAGCTCGGTGACGGGACGACGACGCACCAGATCGCTCCGGCGGTCGTGCCGAACCTCACCGGGGTCGCCGGCGTCGCGCGCGGAGAAGGATTCACCTGCGCGCGCCTCCAGGGTGAGGGCGCGGCGCGCTGCTGGGGGCGCAATGCCTCCGGTCAGCTCGGCGACGGCACGACGGTGCAGCGGCTCACCCCCACCGCCGTCGTGGGTCTCTCGGACGTCATCTCGCTCACCGGCGGCGTCTCGCACGCGTGCGCGGTGCTCGGCGATCGAAGCGTGCGCTGCTGGGGGCTCAACAGCCAAGGCGCGCTCGGCGACGGTACGACCTCGTCGAGGTCGACGCCCACGGCCGTCGTCTGGCAGTGACGCGCGCACGGCGTCGAGCAGGCGCTTTGTCCTTCGGCCCGACAGGGGCAGCCGAGCCCGGACCGCGCGGCCATCGTCCACTTCGCGGGGGCCTCGCGGAACGACGCCGCCAACGGCGCGGCGTCGTCGGACGCGATCGTCCGTCGGTTTGCTCGGACGGCATGACCTCGGCGTGCAATCATCGGGGCTCACGGAAAGGACGAGATGCGTCTGAGCTCCCGCACGATCCGCGCGCTGTTCGACGCGAGCGAGGCTGCCGGCGTCGCCCGTGACGCGCTGACGGGCGGCCTCGGCGATGACGCGGTGAGTGGCCTCGCCGGTGCCGATGCCGACGCCAGCGTCGACGGCTCCGTCGTCTTCGCGCTCGCGGAGCGGATCGCGGTGCTCGTCGACCGCGATCCGGAGCGCCTCTGTGCCGTCGGTCGCGCGATGCTCCGTTCGCCGGTCTTCGGCCCGCTCCACGTGCTCGCGGAGCAACTCGTGTCGCCCGCCGCGTTCTACGAGACCGTGCTCCGCTGGGTCGTCCCGGCGACGTTCCCGGATCTCGTTGTCGAGGTCGACGTGGGCGGCCAGGGGCGCCTCGTCTTTCGCGCGAGCTTTGTCGAGGAGCGTCGTGCGAGCGAGCCGCTCCTCCGTCTCGTCGAGGGATTCGTCGCCGCGTGTGCGGAGCGGCACGGCCTGCCCGGCGCGAAGGTCGTCACCCGCGAGGTCGACGCGCGCCGCCTCGAGATGCTCCTCGAGTTGCGGGAATCGCCGTCGCTCGAAGAGCTGCGCATCGTGCTCGATCGCTTCCCGGATCTCGTGCTCGTGCACCGCGAAGGGAGGCTCGTCTGGGCGAATCGCGCCCTCCTCGTCGCGCTCGGCTTGGCGCGCGTCGACGAGATCGTGGGCAAGCACCTGTTCGACATATCCCTCGAGAAGTCGCACCGCGAGCTCAGCGCGCGGATGCGCGCCGCGCGCGAGGGGAGCCCGGCAGCGCAGGAGCCGATCGAGGTGTGGCTCCGCGGCGCGAACGGCAACGAGATCCTCGCGGAGGTCCCGCCGGCCCAGGAGGTGATCTGGGGAAGTATTCCCGCACGGCTCGTCGTCGGACGCGACGTCACCGAGCGGGTGCGTATGCAGCAGCGCCTCGTCACCGCGGATCGCCTCGCGTCGGTCGGGCTCCTCGGCGCCGGCGTGGCGCATGAGATGAACAACCCGCTCGCGTACGTGCTCGTCAACGTCGAGATGGCCCGGAAGGATCTCGCCACGATGGGCGACGCGGGCCGGCGCGGCCACGACGCACTCACGATCGCGCTCGAAGGCGTCGACCGCATGCGTACGATCGTGCGCGACCTCCTCGTCCTCTCGCGCGGTGAGACGGTCACCACGGTGCCGATCGACGTCACCGCGGTGGTGGACTCCACGTTGAGCCTCGCGGCGGAGGAGATCCGCAGGAAGGCTCGGCTCGTGCGCGACCTCCGCCCCGTGCCCACGGTACGGGCGACGGACGCGCGCATCGCGCAGATCGTCCTGAACCTCGTCTCGAACGCGCTCCAGGCCATGCCCGAAGGCACGCCGGCGGAGAACGAGCTCGTGGTCGTCACCCGCCCCGCGGAGGACGACCGGGTGTTGCTCGAGGTGCGGGACAACGGCGAGGGGATCCCTGCCGAGCACCTCTCGCGTGTGTTCGAGCCGTTCTTCACCACGAAGGAAGGTCGTGGCACCGGCCTCGGGCTACCGATCTCGCAGCGGCTCGTGGTGGAGCTCGGAGGCGAGATCGTCGTGTCGTCCTCGCCCGAGGGCGGGACCGCCGTGCGCGTCTTCCTGCCAAGCGTCGGCTGAGAGGCTCACGTCGCGCGGCGGGACGTCCGCGGCGGCAACGCGCGGCCACCACTTCGACTGCGTCGTCATCATGGCGTCATGACGCGGCGACGCTTGCCCGTGTCTCGCAGCTTGGTCGAGACGTCTCCTGATACAGGCCCGGGATACACCCCGGCTCGACGACGCGATCGTCGCGAAAATCGCGCTCTTTCGTACGGGCCCGCCGCTTGCTGGACGGACTGACCATGCGTCGGATCGCGCTCCTCACAGTCCTCGCTGTGTCCGCAACGGGTGTCAGCCTCGGCCTCGCGCTCCGCCCGGACAGAGCGGCGGCCAAGGTCGTCGACGTCGCGATGCCTGCTGTCGCGTCCGGGCCGGAGGCTTCGAGCGGCTCGCGTGAGCCGGCACGCCGCCCGAGCCCGCGATGGGAGCTCGGCTCCGCCCGCACCTACGAGACCGCGTACAGCTACGAGCTCGCGCCGGCCTCCGGTGCAAAGGTCGCCACGAGCACCGCTCGGGCGAAGCTGACGCTCACCGTCGTCCGCGTCACCGACGACGAGGTCGTCCTCCGGGCCGAGCTCCGGGACGTGTTGCTGACGCAGTCGCCCGCGGCGGAGCGAGGGGCGGGGATGGATACGCCGTTTTACCTCACGCTCGCGAAGGACGGCGCATGGCGCCGCGCCGACTTCGCGCGCGGTGTCAGCGCCGACGCTCGGCGCGTCCAGCAGACGCTCGCATCAATTCTCCAGATCGTCCGCGCAGACGACGAGACGCACTCGTGGGAGCGCGTCGAGACCGACGCCACCGGCGAGTTCTGCTCGACGTACTCGTGGCAGGACGACAAGCTCGCGAAGTCGAAGGTCCGGTACCTCCGGCTCAAGACCCCGACCGGCTTCGTCTCGATAAAGGACATCGGCTCGTACGACGTCACGTCGGTCACCCGCGTGGAGATCGACGGGACGGGCTTCCCCCGAGCGGTCGACTCTTCGGAGAAGGCCGAGACCGCGCTCGGGAACGATCGACTCCTCGTATCGTCGAGCGCCACGGCGAAGCTGGTCGCGACGTCGTCGAGCGCGGCGCTCGTCGGCAGCTTCGAGGCGGCGCGCGACGCCTTCGATCCCGACGCCGACGGGCTCGTGGAGGCGGCGAAGCGGGCCCGGAAAGCGGCGGACGAGTCGATGACCCATGGAGTCGACTTCGGCTCGCTCCATGCCGCCGCCGCGCGCGAAGGCGCCGCCGAGCAGGCGCGCGCCGTCGTACAGATGGCATCGCTCTTCCGCGTTCGGCCGGAGACGATCGCGGAGGCGCGCGCCGCGCTCCGCCGGGCGCCCACCGGCCCCGAGGCCCGCTCGATTTTGGGCGCCCTCGGCGGCGCGGGGACACCCGAGGCGCACCGCGCGCTCGGAGATGTGCTCTCCGCGTCGGACCTGCCCCGGGAGACGAGGCAGGGAGCTGCGATGGCGCTCGGGATGGGCGAGGCAACCGCCGAGGCGCGCGGAGCGCTTCGCGACGCCGCGCGCTCGAGCGATCCCGAGATCGCGTCCGCGGCGACGCTCGCCCTCGGCGCTCAGCTGCATCGAGCGGGTGACGGAGAGGGCGCGGAGGCCGTCGATGCGCTCGTCGCGCGCCTCCGCGCGGCCACGACACCGGACGAGAAGATCCTCTGCCTCGACGCGCTCGGCAACGCGGGCATCGTCCGGACGTTGACCGCGATCCTCCCGCTCGCGGCCGACGGCGACAGCTTGGTTCGTGCAGCCGCGATCACCGCCCTGCGCTTCATGATCGATCCGCGTGCCAGCGCGGGGCTCGCGGTGTCCCTCGCGGACCGCGAGCCCCGCGTTCGCCTCGCCGCAGCCGATGCGCTCTTCCACCAGCCGGTGGCTCCCTTCGTGCAGCAGCTCTCGTTCGTCCTCCAGCACGAGGAGGTGCCGGTCGTCCGCGTGGCCGTCATCCGCGCCCTCGCCTCGGCGCTCGACACGGCGCCCGAGGTCGCCGACCTCCTCGGCTGGGCCGCGACCCACGACTCGAGCGCGGACGTGCGCGACGCCGCCACCGCGGCCCTCTCTCGTCCCCCTTCCTGACCTCGACCATCAACCGTCTTCGCTCTCCAGGAGATCATGTCCCCAATGCGTACCCGTATCGCTCTCTCCGTCGCCTTCCTCTCAATCGTTGCCGCGGCGCCCGCGGAAGCGGGCATGCTGAACGTACGGGGGACGGGCGTCGGCTCCTTCGTCACCGCCAACAGCGGCTACACCGGCAGCGGCGCCTTCACCTTTGGCGGCGCGTACTCGATCGGCTCGTACGCGACGGGCTCGAACTACGCCAAGATGTGCGCCACGAGCGACCCTGCGCAGTGCAGCTCGACGAAAAACGACTTCGGCCTCCCGCTCGGGCCGCTCGAGAGGAGGTTCTGCGAGCAGCAGTACGAGTCGCTGCACGCCACATGGTGTGCAGCGAGCGGTACCTCCGTCTCGGTCGCCCACGAGGCGTTCGTCGACGCCACGGTGTTCGACAAGACGCTCCACATCGTCAGGGCGCAGAGCTCGGCGTGGAGGGGCTCCTCGAGCGGCGGCGGCACCGACTCGGGTCTGTGGGTCGGCGGCATGAAGCTCTACGGCAACAGCGGGCCGACGCCGATCACCCAGGTCGCCCAGGCCTTCCCCGCGCCGTACATCACCGTGTTCGCCGGCACGATCCCGATCGGACCGATCCCGGTCAGCATCAGCGTGCAGATCTCCGGCGCGCTCGGCTTGCAGGCGCAGGCCTGGACGATGGAGGGCGGCCAGGCGTATGCGAAGATGACGCCGTCCTCCGCGCTCTACGGCGTCGTGCTCGCGGGCACGGGCACCCCGGGGTGGACCGCCGGCGTCCAGGGCACGCTCGAGATCGTAAAGACCTCGGCGCCGTTCGAAGGCGCGATCTCCTACTACCCCGCGAGCCAAAGCGCGAGCTACTGGCTCAAACGCTCGCTCGACATCACCGTCGGCGGCGGCAATCTGAAGGCCGGGCTCTTCGCCGAGCGCAGCGTCCCGGTTCACTATCCGATCGTCGCGTGGCCCGGCGTGCAGACCAAGCTCCCGCTGAACGAGGCGACGGGCTGGATAGGGATGTAGCGTCCCGGTTTGCTGCTCCCTCCGTGGATGGACCGTGTAGCGGTGGGAACCGGGGCCAGCGATCGGGCGTGTGCGAGCGGGGCGTTCATTCCTCCCACACCAAAGCCCATCTCGGCAGCGTTCGCCCGATCGTTCAGTCCGGCACGCGCGACTGTTTCCCGTGCGCACGGCGCGAGCCTTCTGGTATGAACGTGAGAAGGGGGGCTTCTGGGGAAGTCGTCCGAAAGGGGGCAGCGGTCGCCGTTCCGGCGCGACCCGGAGAGCCGCGCGTGCGGCAAGACCAAGCGAAGGAGCACGTTTCTCCGTCGTCAGCACCAGCGCATCCGCGCTGGTCGTTCCGCCGAATCGTCTGAACGCTTCGAATAGGAAGTGCGCAGCCGCTCACGGCCATCAGCGAAGTCGGTGGAGGGAAGGGCCACTCGATGCTCATGAGGAAGGAAGCGAAGTCCGATCAGAGCGATGTGAGCGCGCGGCCAGCGGCACGGCGCGTCGTTGGATCTTCCGCCGTTCTGAACTGGGGCAGCCGATGAGGACGGATCACGACACCGACCCGACCGGTCAGCCAGCGCGTGACAGGGGCGACGAGGCTGCACATGTCACGACGGACGCCGACCTGTTCGTCGCCGACGAGCGAACGATTCCGGAGACGAACGTCGAGGACATCGTTCGCGCCCGTATGCCGTACGAACCGAGCGAAGTGAGGCGGGCGATGAGTCAAAGCGACCGCCCGGTCGCGATCGACCTGACGCTCACGTCGGTCAGCGACCCGCACATGCCCAACCGGGAGTGGAGGGGGCAGCCCGCCAACGATCCCGAGCTCACCTCGAGAGGTGCGCTCGCGGCGAGCGTCCATGTCGGACCGCATCTGCCGCCGAAGTCGAGGGACGTGATGCTGCCGACGGAGTCGGTCGTCGTAGCTCTCAAGCAAACCACGACGGTCCCCATGGCGCGACAGGGGCGGCCTCGAACACCGGTCCTCGCATGGTCCCCGCGCGCGATCGATTCGCTGGGGTACACATCGGGAACGCCGGCGCCACGCAAGCGGCGAACGGAACGCGAAGTGACGACGGGCGTGGGCCGGCGCATCCGTGAGCTGAGTCGCACGGAGCTCGCGACGTGCGTCGCCGTGGCCGTTGTCTTCGCCGTGATCGGGGCGGTCCTGCTCGCGCGGTTCATCTCGAGCGGTGTCCACTGAGCACGCTCGCTTCTCGAGCGCGCTGTCGTAGGCTCGGACCGAGAGCGGAGCGCGCTCGATCACGCGACGACGTGCCTCCACGGCCGTGCGGCCGAGCCACAGCTACGGCCCAATCTGCGCCTCAGGATCGGCGGTCAGCATCCGCACCCGTCTGCGGAGCAGCTCTGGGGGCCGACGGGCCCTGCGATTCGCGCCGCGATGGGCCACAATGAGCCGATGCCGAAGATCGACGAGCGGCTGGAATCGGTCTGCCGGGAGATCGTCAAACGCAATCCGGGAGAGACCGAGTTTCACCAGGCCGTTCGCGAGGTCCTCGAGACGCTCGGTCCAGCGCTCGCGAAACATCCGGAGCTCCGCGAACGGAAGGTCATCGAGCGCATCTGCGAGCCGGAGCGACAGATCATCTTCCGTGTCGTGTGGCAGGACGATCGCGGCGAGGTCCACGTCAATCGCGGCTTCCGGGTGCAGTACAGCAGCGCGCTCGGCCCGTACAAGGGCGGGATCCGGTTCCACCCATCCGTGTATCTCGGCATCGTGAAGTTCCTCGGCTTCGAGCAGCTCTTGAAGAACGCGCTCACGGGACTGCCGATCGGCGGCGCGAAGGGCGGATCGGATTTCGATCCGAAGGGAAGGTCCGACGACGAAGTGATGCGCTTCTGCCAGAGCTTCATGACGGAGCTATGGCGCTACGTCGGCGAGCACACGGACGTGCCCGCCGGGGACATCGGCGTGGGCGGCCGCGAGATCGGCTACATGTTCGGGCAGTACAAGCGCCTCACCTCGAGGTACGAGGCGGGCGTGCTCACGGGCAAGGGGCTCGCCTACGGCGGCTCGCTCGTACGCCGGGAGGCAACGGGCTACGGTGCGGCGCTCTTCGTCGCGGAGATGCTCGAGATGCGAGGGGAGGGGCTCGAAGGGAAACGATGCGTCGTCTCCGGCGCGGGCAACGTCGCGATCTACGCGATGGAGAAGCTCGCCCAGCTCGGCGGGCGTGTGATCGCCTGTTCGGACTCGCACGGCTACGTCCACGACGAGGACGGGATCGACCTCGCGCTCGTCAAGCAGCTGAAGGAGGTCGAGCGTCGCCGCATCCGCGACTATGTCGCGATCCGGCGCTCGGCCCGCTACGTCGAGGGCGGGAACGTTTGGGCGTTGCCCTGTGACGTGGCGATCCCGTCCGCAACGCACAACGAGCTCGATGCGGACGACGCGAAGCTCCTCGCTCGCAACGGCTGCAGAGCGGTCGCAGAAGGCGCGAACATGCCGACGACGCCGGAGGGCATCAAGGTGTTCATGAAGGCAAAGATCGCGTTCGGCCCGGGCAAGGCGGCCAACGCCGGTGGCGTCGCCACGAGTGTGCTCGAGATGCAGCAGAACGCATGCCGCGATCGATGGACGTTCGAGCACACCGAGAGGCGGCTGGCGGACATCATGAAATACATCCACCGGTGTTGCTGGGAGACCGCCGCCGAGCTCGGGGCTCCCGGCAACTACGTGGTCGGAGCGAACGTGGCGGGTTTCCTGCGCGTCGCGCGGGCGATGATGTCGCAGGGGATCATCTGAAGGTGCCCATGCGGGGTGTCACCGACTCATGACAGCTCGAGCGGCGGCGCGCGTCGCGACCTCGTGCCCCGAATGAAGTCGCGCGCGGGGCGCTGGCTTCGGCGTCGATTCAGGTGGCGCGGAGCTGCGCGCGGATGTGTCGGTCGCCGCCTCGACCGGTGTGCTCGGGACACCCTCCTGAGCATCCGTCGCAGGGTCGACCGGAGGCGCCCCGCCGGGGGCGACGCTCGACGTACAGGCGACGAAGGCCGCGGCGCCGAGAGCCGCGAGGAGAGCACGCAAGGCGGATACGGTTCGTTGCATGCGGCGCACTCTATGGACGCGCCGGCAAGGTGCCATTGACATGATGGAACACCCCGCCCGATCCCGCTGAGCCCGTCCGATCCCGCGTCGGTCCGTCCGACAGGCGAGGTGCTCCAATTCGACTGATCAAAACGCGCGTTCGCTGGGAGCGCTTGACGATCCACTCTGCGTCAAGTGACGCTGGCGAGTGCTCGGCGTGCGATTGCCCGCGTGCGCGGGGGGATCAGGATGCCGATGCCGACCCACAGACCGGACCGGGAGCACCAGCCGTGCTCCGTGATGGAGGAGAGATCCCCGATGACGAGTGTGCGTTCGCGATTCTCTGCACGCTGGACGAGCGTCCTCAGCGTGCTGCCGACGATGGCCTTCTTGCTCACCGCCGCATGTGGTGAAGGTCCTGAAGGGCCCGCAGGTCCAGAAGGGCCAGCGGGCGCACAAGGCCCGTCGGGCCCGCAGGGGCCTGAGGGGGACGCGACGAGTGCACCAGGGCCTGCTGGTCCCGCGGGCCCGCAGGGGCCTGCCGGCGCAGCGGGCGCCGACGGTGCTCCGGGTGAGCCAGGCGCTGCCGGTCCGGAGGGGCCTGCGGGATCACAAGGACCGGACGGAGATCCCGGCGCTCAAGGTCCGGCAGGCGCGCCGGGCTCGCAGGGACCGCAAGGTCCACAGGGCCCGCAGGGACCGAGCGGCGCGAGCGGCGTCTTCGGCGACGGCTCGAGCGGTGCATTCTCAGTGAATTCGTTCTTGGACCTGACTACCGCCGGTGGCTACAACTCGCTCGTCGCGGCGGGACGGCAGGCGCTCCAGTTCACGAACGTGAATATCTCGAGCACGCTCATCGTGCCGAGTGGCGTCACCATCCGTGCGACCGGTGATTTCACCGTCACTACGCTCGGGACAATCATCGTTGCTCCTTCCAGTCTGGACAACGGCGCGGGATTCCCAGACCCAGGAGTGTCGCGCGCCCCTGCGGGTGAGCCGACGGGCGGGATCGGAGTCTACCCATTGACGGCAGCGCAGCTCTTCGAGCCCGGTGTCAAAGGCGGAGGCGCAGGCGCCAAAGCCACCGGCGTCAACTTCGGAGCGGGCGGCGGCTCCGCTGTATTCGCGGTTCAAGGCACCTTCCGCGTGATGGGCGGCGGCGCGATCAACGCGAACGGCGATTCGGGAGGCAGCGGGGCTACGATCGGCAACTTGCCCGGCGGCGGCGGCGGTGCGGGAGGCGTCCTCGTCATCGTCGGCAAAGCGGCGGTCACGATCAACGCCGGCGGTGCCGTGCGCGCTGTCGGCGCTCGAGGTGGCGATGGGAACAATGCCGGCGGCGCGGGCAAGGGCGGAGGTGGCGGCGGCGGCGGCGGCATCGTTCACCTCCTGTCGAGCACGACACCCGTCGTGCAAGGAACCATCGACGTGAGCGCCGGAGCGGCGGGCGCGACTGCCAATCCGACCGGGGCGAGCCAGGTGGTCTCGGCCGGCGGCGGCGGAGGCGCGTGCGGCGGCAACGGCGGCGACGGAGGGTCAGGCTCCCTCGCCTCTCCTGCTCCGGCGCAAGCCGGCTCCGTTGGCTATTCGTTCCAGACCACCACGCCAAACCCGGAGAACCTTCTTCTCTGACGTGGGACGCTCGCGCCGTGGCGAGTGCCGCGCGCGCGAACGTCCATCATTCGTCCGCCGCGATCTCGGCCTCGCACCGGAGATCGCGGCGATAGAAACGGCTCCGGCTGCCGCCGCCGCGCTGGGGACATCGGCACGCGCCGCGTCGAACGCATCGCATCAGGTCGAGGCCGACGCGCTCGAGCGTCGTTCGGCTTCGATCGAATTCCGCGATTGACCTGATCAATCCGTGGCGTTGCCGGGATCAGGCATTCCGCGTGGCGGCGTCCACGTGCCGGCGGAGATCCGCCCCGCATGCGAGAGGGGTGTCCTGTGACAGAACGTCTGATGCGCGTGCTACGCGTTCTCGCGCCTCGCGCGGGGCTCTTCGGCGCGGCAGCAGCTTGTACGCTCGTCGTGTTCGCGTGCGCGGGCGATCGTCGGGAAGTCGAAGCCGCCGACGGCGGTAGCCCGGACCCCGGCGTGCTCGCCGTCGCCGACGGCGCGGTTGGGGAAGATGTTTCCCTTCCGCCCGACGAGACGCTCCTGATGTGCATCTCGCTGGAGTGCCCCGTGCCTCTGGCGACGTGCCCGGACCGTGGAGTGCTTCCGGAGTTTCGCTGCGCGACCGACCTCTCGAAGAGTCTCGACCACTGCGGCGCGTGCGGAAACGCATGCGGAGACGTCCCCGACGCGCTCCACATGTACATGTCCTGCGTGAACGGCGAGTGCGAGGCGCTCTGCCGACCGGGGTTCCTCGATTGCAACGGCGTGATCGACGACGGCTGCGAAGCGAACGTCGTGAGCGACCCGAACAACTGCGGGGCCTGCGGACACGCGTGTGCGCCGGGCGTCCAGTGCCGCCAAGGGAGCTGCGGCTGCCCTCCGGGGCGGATCGAGTGTGGAGGGGCGTGCGTGAACCCGGACGCCGACGACCGCAACTGCGGTGACTGCGGCGTCGTCTGCACCGACGACGCGGACGCCGGCGCGGTTCCACCACACATGTATCGAGGCTGCGTAGGCGGCGTGTGCGGTGAGCTGAAATGTGACACTCGCGACACCGAGTGGAACGACTGCAACGGGAAGCTCGACGACGGCTGCGAGGTCAACCTGCTGGCGTTCGACGAGCACGGACGCCTCGACCCGAACAACTGCGGGGCGTGCGGGAAGAAGTGCAGTCCTGGAACGCAATGCCTTGCCCTCGAGAGCATCGATTGCTGGTGTAAGGCGGGCCAGACGCTCTGCGACAACCGGAGCTGCAAGGACCTCGAGAACGATCCGACCAACTGTGGCTCGTGCGGTTTCGGCTGTCCGGATCCCGTCCGTGTCCTCGAGAACGTAGAGAAGGGCGATACGACCTGCCGCCGCGGCCATTGCGGCTACACATGCAGAGCGGGATTTGCGGACTGCAACGATCGCCTCGACGACGGCTGCGAGACCGAGCTCTCGAAAGATCCTCGTAGCTGCGGTGCGTGCGGCCACGCGTGCGCTCCCGGACAGCCCTGCGTCAACGGCGCCTGCGTGATGCGCGAGTGCGAGCCCGGAGAGACCAAGTGAGGCCGCTGCTTGCCCTCGTCTCCTTCCGGCGCGGGCTCGTGCTCGCGGCCGGAGCGGCGGTCGCCGTCTCGGGGCTCTCCGTTGCTGCGTGCGCGGAGAGCGAGCCAGGGACGAACGACGAACCGGACGCGACGCACCCGCTGCCAGGCCTCGAAGGAGAAGGCGGTCCGGAGGAGGCCGGAGTCGATGGCGATGCCGATGCGTCGCCTGCGCCCATCGACTGCTCGCAGATCGCGTTCTGTCCGGTCGCCGCGCCGATCCCACCGCTGGTGACGCTCAATGCCATCTGGGGCTCGTCCGCGAACGACGTCTGGGCCGTCGGTACGCGAGGCACCATCCTCCATGGTGACGGCTCGACGTTCCAGGTCGTGCCCTCCGGCACCGACGAGATCTTCTACGGCGTCTGGGGCAGGGGGCCGGGTGATGTCTGGGTCACTTCATCGCGCGTGCCGAGGCATGCACGTGACGAGGTCGACGGCGGCGTCTCGTGGGACATCGTCACGGGCAGCACGTGGAACGAGTGGGCCCAGAACTTCGGCCGCGTGTGGTCGATCTGGGGAAGCAGCGCCGAGGACGTGTGGCTCGTCGGCACGGCCAGCCAACGCTTCGGCGAACCGGGCAGCATCTGGACGAAGACGACGATCTTCAGCGGCGAGACGGTCTGGCAGACGGTCCCCGCCGAGGACGCGCATGGCTGGAGCATCCAGCCGTCGCTCCGCGCGCTCTGGGGCTCGGCGCGCGACGACATCTGGGCGGTCGGCTACGGAGGCCAGGCGTTCACCTACCGACCCGCGAGCGGAACGTGGGTGCAGCACAACTCGCGGACGAGCGCGGACCTCACCGCGGTGTGGGGCGCAGGTCGGGGCGACGTGTGGGCGGTGGGGCAGGACGGGACGATCCGCCACCACACGAGCGCATCGGACAGCTTCCACTTCGTCGAGAGCCCGACGAAGGCGAACCTGCACGCGATCTGGGGCTCGGGCCCGTCCGACATCTGGGCGGTCGGCGAGCACGGCATCGCGGTGCACTACGACGGCACGGCGTGGAAGGTCGTCGACCTGGAGCTCGGGATCGATCCACTGCCGAACCTCTACGGCATCTGGGGCGCGGGGCCCGACGACGTCTGGGTCGTCGGTGACGATGTGCTCCTGCATCGGACCAAGAACAGTCGGAGGGAGCTGTGACACGCGGTTGGCGTCTCGTGCTCGGCGTCGTCAGCATGATCGCGCTCGGGGCGCGAAGCCTCGGTGGCTGTGCTGCTGGCGACGAACGACCGAAGGACGACGAAGAGATCGACTCCGGCTCACGAGATGCGGATCCGACGGACGGCGAAGGGGATGCTTCCGCATCCGACGGGTCGGTGGATGCTGCGCTCGATGGCGATGCGAAGCCGAAGTGCAGCGCCGATGGCTGGTGCCGTACCGTGCTTCCGACCGAGGAGCTCATCGAGGCCGGCGTTCTCGACCCGGACATGCCGGCGCTGGACGTGCGCGACGTCTGGGTCTTCCCCGATCGAACGGCGTGGGCGGTCACGATCACGGGGCACGTGCTCGAGTGGACGAACGGCGCGTGGCGCATCGCGTTCGACGCAGGAAGCCCGCTCCTCTCGATCTGGGGCGTCGGCGACGGTGAGCTGTGGATCGGCGGCGAGCGCGGAGTCCTGCTGCACGGGACGAAGAGCGGCTCGAAGACGACGTTCGAGGCCGTCCCCTTCGACGACGCAACGGTCGTCTTGCGCGTGTGGGGCACCTCATCGACGGACGTGTGGGCGATCACCCCGCGCAGCGTGTTCCGCTACCGCGGCAGGTCGAGCGGGAGCTCTCCCGTGTTCGAGCAGGTCGACATGCCCGAGCCGATTCCGGGACGCGTGCGGATCCACGGCGACGTCTGGGCAACGAACGGAGACCTCTGGATCGGCGGCATGGAGAACGTCGACTGCCCCGACGGTCAGTGCGGCGGCTCCTTCCGATCCACCATCGTCCTCCTCCGGTGGCGCGGCGACGGCGATCCATCGGACGGCGGATCGCCGAGCTGGGATCGGATCGAGGTGCACGCGCCGGAGCTGAACCCCTCGACCTCCGCGATCCTCGTCGCCGGCACGGGCGCGACCGACGGGACGCAGCTCGCGCACGTGGTCCAGAACAACTTCGCCGGCGTCGTGCGCGTCGCTCCGGCAAACGCCGGGACCCTCGACGCGAGCATCGCCGTCGATGCAGGCGACTACGTCCGATCGCTGGAGCGGGCGATCACGTACGGCCGACCCGAACGGTTGTGGGCGAGCACCTCCGACGACGTATGGATGGTCGGCTCGCCCGGGCTCGTCCGTCACTGGGACGGCACGACCTGGAACCTCGTGCGCGTCTCGGTCGACAACAAGCTCCTCTTGAAGGAGCTGCATGCGATCGCGGCGACCACGACGTCGTCCGGCGAGCGTGAGATGTGGATCGTCGGACGCGACATCGCGATGGTCCGCTCGGAGGCACCATGAGTCCGTCGACGCAACACCTCGCCCGTGCGTTGCCAGCACGAACGTTCTGGGCCTCGATGCTTCTCGGCGCCTCGATGACGCTGCTCTCCTTCGCGTGTGGCGAAGACCCATCGCGCGGGCGACCGCCGCTCGAACCGCCTCCTGATGCATCGCCCGAAGCGTCGCTGCCTCCTCCCGGGGTCGACACGGACGGCGGCGTGGCCGACGCGCGCGAGCCGTACGACGGGTCGGCGGCATCCGTCGAGTGCGACGCGGAACCCTGCGTCGTTGCGCTCACCGCAGGTCGCGAGCACTACTGCGCACTCGTCGCCGGAGGCACCGTTCGCTGCTGGGGCGATCCTGCGATGCTCGGCGAGAAAGCGAACATCGGAGTCCCGGTCGCGGTCGAGGGGATCTCCGCGGCTGCGTCGATCCACGCCGGCCCCGACGAGACGTGCGCGGTGCTCGTCGACGGAGGCCTCGACTGCTGGGGACCGCGGCGCCGCTCGATCGAGAGGGTCAACGAGGTGAAGATCGCGAGGCGCGCCGTGCCCGGCGTCGATGTCTCGTGTGCGATCGACGGGGATGATGCGCTCGTGTGCTGGGGCGACAGCATCGATCTCGGCACCGGCCGTCGTACGATCGAGATCGGCGGCGAGAAGGCGTCGCGGGCGTCGGTCGCGCAGGCCGCTGCGTTCGTCGTTTCGTCCACCGGCGTGCTGCGCTCCTGGGGATCCGACGTGCGGACGCTCGGACGGGGCACGAGCACGGTGGACCACACACCCGACGTCGTGCCCGGGCTTCCGCCCGTCGCCGATGTCGTCGCGTCGCCACGGCACGTGTGCACGCTCGGGACCGCGGGGGACGTTCATTGCTGGGGTGACGGCGTCCTCCTCGGCACCGGGGTCATCCGGAGGGAGCTCGGTCCTGCCCTCGTGGCGTTCCCGTCGAGCGCGTGGCCACAACAGCTCGCCGCATCGAGCTCGCATTCGTGCGCGCGAATGACGAACGGCGCGGTGTACTGCTGGGGCGGGAACAACGAGCTCGGTGAGCTCGGTCAGACGCGGCCCATCGGCGTCTACGTGCCGACGAAGGTCGACGCGCTCGCCGACGTCGTCTCGGTGGCGGTCGGCCTCCGTTCGAGCTGCGCTCTGACGAAGAACGGTGCCGTGTCGTGCTGGGGCGGCAACCAGCAAGGACAGCTCGGTCGAGGCTCGAGCGACCACGATCGACACCCGAAGCCGGCGCCGGTCGTCTTCGAGTGACCTCCAGCTCGACGACGGAGAAGGTGATGAAGAGATCCGCTTCGACCGTGCTCGCCGCCGGTGTCATTCTCGTGGTGAGCTTCGCCTCGTGCACGAGCGAGGAGCGAGGCTTCGAGGAGCCGCAGGCCGAGCTCCCCGGCAATGACAGCGGCCCCGACGTCGCACCCGAATCGTGCGAGGGTCTTCGCTGCTCGCGCGACCTGCATGCGATCGTCGACGGGTGTTCCGGGAACGTCGTCGAGACGTGTGGCGACGGTCTCGGGTGCGCCGCCGGCAAGTGCGTCACGGCGTGCGAGGCCGCAGCGCAATCGCAGGGCTCGATCGGCTGCTCGTTCTGGACGACGCCTCCGGATGTCCAGAGCGACTTCGATGCGTCGTGTTTCGCTGCCTTCATCGCCAACACGTGGGACAAACCGGCGACCGTCACCGCCCGCTTCGGCCCCGACGCGCTGGATGTCTCGAACAGCATCTACCGGGCGATCTCGACGTCGACGACCGTTCGCTACGAGCGCATCGACGGCCCCATCCCTCCGGGTGAGGTCGGCATCGTGTTCCTGTCGCAGGGCCCCACCGGAGGCATCGTCTCCCGGTCGATCCGCTGCCCACTCGGCATCGAGACAGCCCACTTCGGCGTCGCCGTCAAAGAGCACGAGACCAGCATCTACAAGGCGTTCCAGCTCGAGACCGACGTCCCCGTGTCTGCGTATTCGATCTATCCGTATGGCGGTGCGGACAGCCACGTGCCGACCGCGACGCTCCTCTTGCCGACGTCGTCGTGGGGAACGCAATACGTGCTCGTCGACGGCTTCGATCCGAGCCTCGAGCATCCGACGGTGCAGATCGTCGCGCAGGAAGACGACACCGTCGTGCGCATGCGGCCGAAGGTCGACATCCGCGCCAGCGGCAGCATGGAGGGCGTCGTCGCCGGCTCACTGGCGACGTGGACGCTCTCGCGCGGTCAGGTCCTCGAGCTGCGTCAACCGACGAGCCTCGCGGGGACGCCGATCGAGGCGACACACCCGGTGGCGCTCTTCGGCGGGACCGTCTGCTCGTACATCCCGCAGAACGTCGCCGCTTGCGACACGCTCCATCAGCAGATCCCGCCGCTGAAGCAGTGGGGGAGCAGCTATTCTGCGGTGCCGTACCAGACGCGGCGTCGAGCTGCGGACGGGCGACCGCTTCCCGAGACGGTCCTCTGGCGCGTGGTCGGCGCACGCGACGGAACGATGCTCACCTGGTACCCCTCGAGGCCGGAGGGCGCGCCCGAGACCCTCGCGAGCGGACAGCTCGTGTTCCTGAGCAGCGACACTCCGTTCACCGTCACGAGCCAGGGGGCCGACTACCCGTTCTACCTCGCGCAGTACATGACGGGCTCCATGGTGTACCGGACGCTCGGGGATCCCGAGTTCGTCAACGTCGTGCCCGACGAGCAGTTCCTCGATCACTACGTCTTCTACGTCGATCACACGTACCGCGACACCTCGCTGACCGTGATCCGCCGCAAGGACGCGACCGGGTTTCACGACGTGCAGCTCGAATGCGCCGGTGTGCTCTCGGGCTGGCAGCCGCTCGGCGCCGACGGCGCGCTCGAGTACACGTGGGTCGAGATCACGAAAGGCGGCAAGCCGGTCGCGACGGCGTCAGGCTCGTGCGCCTACGGCCGACACGAAGCCTCGAGCGACGGCCCGTTCCAGGTCTACGTATGGGGAATCGACGACGCCGCGAGCTACGGCTACCCGGCCGGCGCAGGGAGCCGCCCAACCACGCCGTTCGCCGTCGAGGTCCACTGACGCACCGTCCGTCATCAGGCTCCGTGTCATCAAGGGTGAGCACCGACAAGAACGTGGATTGCGCCTTCGGTTGCGGTATAGCGGACCACCATGAGCCGGCCGTCGAGCGCCCTTCTTCTCGCGCTGGTCGTTCTCGTCGTATCCACGGTGGCGTGCGGCGGGTCGACCGGAACGCCGGTCTTCATCCGGGCATCACTCGCATCGCAGCGCTTCAGCCTCGCCAATGGGCTCGACGTCGTCCTGCATCCGGACCCGTCGTTCCGCAGCGTCGCCGTGAACGTGCGGTACGAGGTCGGCTCGAAGCACGATCCGCGCGGCCGGTCGGGGCTCGCCCACCTCGTCGAACATCTCACGTTCAGGGCGAAGCCCGACCGAGCGCTCGACGCCTTCTCTCTCCTCGAGCAATCGGGAAGCGCGACGCACAATGCGACGACGTGGACCGACGCGACCTGTTACTTCGAGTCTGTCCCGTCGGAGGAGCTGCCGACCGCGCTGTTCGTCGAGGCAGCACGCATGGCACGGCCACTGGAGGGCGTCGATGAGGCGGCCTTCGCTGCCGAGAGGGCCGTCGTCCTGAACGAGCGCCGTCAGCGCATCGACAATGTTCCGTACGCGAACCTCGAGCCGGTGGCGAAATACGTCCTGCTCGAACACGAGCCGTACGGGACACCGACGGTTGGATTCGCCGACGAGCTTCAGCGCCTGAGACTCGTCGATGCCGAGCGGTTCGTCGCCTCGTATTACAAGCCGAACAACGCGACGCTGGTGGTCGCTGGAGGATTCGAGCCCCGACGGGCGGCGGCGCTCATCCACGAGTTGTTCGACGCGATCCCAGGAGGTCCGATCCCGCCGGCACCCGAGGCATACCTGGGAAATGCGGAGCGACAGCTTCGAGTCCAGATGCAGACCGGCGTGAACGCTCCCGGAGTCGTCATCGCCTGGCTCGGTCCCCCGGCCGGGGCGCGCGGGTGGCACGAGCTCGTTCTCGCGTCGAAGGTGCTCGGTGGATGGACGAAGTACTGGCTGCGCGACAGCCTCCATCACATCTGGGCGGGAGTCGATTCGATGGACTCGGCGAGCATCCTCTTCGTCCATGCGGAGCTGGCTCGCGGCGCGAGCACCGAGATGGTCGTGAAGCGGCTCGAACGGGAAATTGAGCAGATCATGGATCCGAGCTTCGACATCCGTCTCGGCGCTGCGAAGAGCCACGCGATCGCGTCGCAGACGCTCGATCTCGAGAACATCCTGGGTCGCGCGGACGCGCTCCAGACGTTCGTCGCGCGGTATGACGACCCGAACAGCATCCAGGCCGAGCTGCATGACCTTTCGGCTGTGCGGCGCACCGATCTCGTCGACGCCGTCGATCGATTCCTTCGCCGCGGGAAGCGCGTCGTCGTGGAAGCCGTCCCGAACAAGTCGGCAGCGCGGGCAGGCGACTGGCCGAAGCTCGACGAGCTGCCCTGAGGGAGGACTGGCGGATGCGGATCGACCGTGCGCTGCTCGTTGCCTTGCTCCTCGTCGGATGTGCGAGCGCGGACTCCAGCCGTCACGTCGCCGAAGGCGGCACCGCTCGCAGGAGCAGCGGCCGGAGCTTCGTTCCGCGGGCGGCTCCGACCGACACCGAATGGCTACGGACGCCGCCGCCACGTCTACCCCCACGCCCGCTCGAGACCACCCCCGTGGTCGAGCGACGACTCGGTAACGGCGCGCGGGTGCTGGTCCTCGAACGACACGACTTCCCGAGCGTCGCGCTCACGTTCGTTCTCGACCGGGGGCTCTGTGACGGAGGTCTGGCAGCGGCGATCTACGCTCGGGCGCTGGGGAGCTCTCCGGGACGAACCCGCGCGGAGAACTTCCGGTACCTCGACGATGTCGCCACGCCCGTCTCGTCGAGGGTGACCGAAGACGCGACCGTGCTCGAGACGACCGTCCTCACCCCGCTCCTCGCGTCGGCGCTGTCGCGCCTCACGCCGATGTTCTTTGCGCCGGGGCTCGAGGCGGACGACCTCGAACGGGCGCGCCAGGCGCTGAACGATCGGCTCGTGCTCGCCGGCTCGCGACAGGAACGGCTGGCCGCGAGGGCGCTCCGGGGCGCCCTCTTCGGGCGTCGGGCCTATGGCACCGTCCTCGTCGATACCTCGGAGCTCGAGGAGGAGCCCGACGCGCGCGTCCGCGCTTTCCGTCAAGCCGCGCTGTCGCCACGTCATGCGACCGTCATCGCCGTCGGCGACACGAACGCTGACCATGTCGTGGCGCTGCTGGAACGGTACACCGACGGGCTCCCACGCAGCGAGGTCGCCGCCTCCGCGTGCGGCGCGCTGCCAGCTCCCGAGCTCACCAGCGAGATCCGCGTGCTCGACGACCCCGGCGCGGAGCAGTCGCGCGTGTACGTCGGCGCTGTCGGCGTCCCGGCGGGGCACGCCGACGGTCCCGCGCTCGACGTCCTCACGGGGGCGCTCGGTGCCTCACTCTCGAGCCGCCTCAACGTGAAGATACGAGAAGAGCATGGGTACACCTATGGGGTCCGCATGCAGTCACACCAGTGGCGCGCCCATGGGCTCATCGAGGTGACGACCTCGGTCGAAACACGCAGGACGGCGGAGGCGGTGCAGGGCCTCCTCACCGAGCTCGACCGACTCGAATCGGCACCGATCGACGGTGCAGAGCTCGCGCGCGCGCGCGGGCTGGCGCTTCCCGACGAAGGTGAGCACGCTGCTGCCGCTCGAGAGCTCGTGGCGACAGCGGCCTATGGCCTGCCAGCCGATGCTGCTCGTGCTCGGTCGCGAGCGATCGCCGTCGTGACCTCGGCGCAGGTCACGAGGGTGGCTGCGAAGTATCTCGCGAGCTCGCGCCGCGTGATCACGATCGTCGGGGACGCCTCACGCATCGTTCGTCCGCTCCAGCAGCTCGGACTTGCCGACGTCGTAGTCGAGGGCCGCTGACTCGATCGCCGTCGTCGAATGCCGGAGAATGTAACAGCTCTTGGGATCGGTCATCGGGCGCTCCTCCAGGTCCCTGCGGCTCATAACCGACGTTGCATGGGCGAGAAGCGGCCGGAGGAGGCGCGCTGCCGAAGTGGCCGCCAAGTCTCGTCCGGCAGCGAGCCAGACGTGGATGGAGGCACGTGTACTCACGATGTCGAGCGAATGGCGACGGAGCGCGAGCGAATCGCTGAATTCCAGCTGCACCATGATTGAGAAGGTTCTTGCCCAGCCTGGTTTGGACGTATCCCTTGATCCAGGCAGGTCCCACGTATTCTCTCTGCATCACGCCGATAGCTTGTTTCGACGGTGTCGGTCGGATCGGCATGCACGACACTCGAAGGGCGGCTCCTTCCGAGGGCCACGGGCGCCCCCGCCGGAAGAACCGCACGCCCGACGCGCGAAATCCCGAAGCTCGTGTGATCACGCAACGTCACACCGCCGGAGAGGACCTGCACCCAAGCACGTCGTCCCTTGTAGAATCGGGCCATGCGATCGATCACGGGGCTCACGGTCATCCTCAGCTTTGCAATCTCGGGGGCGGCGTGCGCACCGGCAGTTTCCCCGGCGCTCCAATCCACGGCCAGTGTCGCGAATCCGGAGATCGCGACGAACCCCGAGGAGATCCCGACATCCAGAGAGCCGACGGCCCTGCCCGAGGTGATCGATCTGGTGCGCGACAAACCTTCGTCCGAAGACCGTCACGGCGCCCGTTACCTGATCACGTACTACGGAAAGACTCGGATGTGCTTCTACTCGAATCAGTTTCGCGATTCGGTCGATCGCTACGCCGACGAAAAAAAGACCTTCGAGCTCCGAGTCGCCGACGACGACAAGCCGCTGCTCGAATCTCCTGGCCCGGTGCCGATCCGCGCGGAGCTCAAAGTCCTCGGCGGTCTCCCCAACGTGCAGTCCTCGGGTGCGCGCCTGTATCTCTGCTTCCAGTCGAGTGAGCCCCTCATCACGCCACATTCGAAGTGGCTCGAGCTTCGCGCGACGGTCAGCGGCGAGAAGAAGCCGTGGGACGAGACGCGTGTCTTGTTCCGTCTCGTAGACGTAGCGGCGGAGAAGGCGGAGGACCGGAAGAACGCGCCGCCGGGGCAGGTCCAGCGAACGCGTTCGTTCTGAGACTTTCTCGCGGGCTGGAGGCGGAGGCGACGGCTCGAGCTCTTCGCCGAGCTCGTCGGACGATCGCGTCATGTCACGCCGCTGTCGGGAACCGCCGCGAAAGGGAGGCCGTCGTTCCGAGCGGAGCGATGTGGCCGTTCGGCTCGAGGATGACGCCTCGGACTGCTCCGGTGCTCCAGGCTCGTACGTCGGAATCCATCACTACGAAGCCGAAGCCGATCTCGCATGGAGAGTCGTTCTGCCTTCCCTGAAGGCACGTAGATGCGAGGGTCAGGCCGCGCGATAGCCGTCGTGCTCCTGGTCGGAGCGCCGTGCCTGGAGCTTTGCCCAGCTCGCGTTCTGGCGGGCCGCGAGCTCGCGCATCATCGGAACCAGGAGGTGCGCCGCCAGCCCGGTGACGAGCGCGCCCACGATCCCGAGAACGGCCGCGGTGCTTGGCTCGCCGTTCTTACTGACGAAGCCAGCAATGCGTTGGATGACGTTGCTGAGGATCCACGCGGCCCACCACCAACCCATCGTGGGCGCCAGCGGGGTCCCCAGCCATACCCAGCGGTCCTTCGCGCCGATGGTCTCGGGATCGCTGGCCCGCCACAGCTCTTTCATTGCCTGGAAGGGCTTCCAGTACATCGCGATCGGCACGAACCACCACCCGACGCACCAACCGGGCGTGAACTCGAGGCCCGGCTGATCGAACGTGCGCAGGTTCTTTGCAACCCGATACTGCCAAACGAGGAAGAGGACGATCGCCGACAGGTTGACGATGGCCCCGAGAGGTCCCGAGATCGAGAACAGCGTACGTAATGAGCCGTTCTCGGGCAGATAGCCGATAGCCATGACGAGCCCGCTCGACGCGAGGTGCGTGAGAACACTGCTGACGAGGGCGATGGTTGCTGCCGTCGTCAGACCGCCGAGCGACCGATAGGGGTTTGGACCATGTTGACCCTGATTGTCCGGCGGAGCAGCGGGAGGCGCGTAAGGTGAGTACACGGGTGACGGTGAGGCTAGACTGGTGGCTGGGGCGCGGCCAAGGACGACACGTCCACCGTCCCGGTGGAGGCATCGGCTCGACGCGAACGCCACGCCGCTGAACGGAACGGATCGCGCCTCATCGCTCGCGCGCGCCCGGATGGAGGACGCCGCGATGCCGAGCCGCTGAAGTACATGCGTGTGCCCTGCGCGTCGCGAAGCCGCGGATGCAGCTCGCGAAACGCCGTCGCGAAGGCGACGACGCGGTCTGCGTCACCGTACGGGCGAAGCATCCTTCGCACCCCGTCGAAATTGGTTCGGGAGTGGAGCCGATCCCGTTCGCGTTCGAAGATGCCGGTGCGTTGCCGGCACGTCACTCTCGGCGCGCGCTCACGAGCGCGTGACATCGACGCGACCTCTGCGTCCTCGCCGTAGAACCAAGGCGTCACGCTGGCGGTTCGTGCGCTGACAGTGAATCGGAATGGTGGTCACACCGATCACGACCTGGGTTCGAGCTCTCGACGCGAAAGCCGAGGTCGACCCGTGATCGTCCGGCGCATGAGCCCCTCAGTCTTCGACGATGGCGAAGCGGAACGTCGCGCTCGCGCCCCCGACCGCCTCGACGAACGTGTCGAGCTCCTCGTAGAACACGTTCTGGTATCCGACGGACCACGGACCCGCGTACGTTGCGCCTCCGAGCTTCGTTCCCGCCTGGGCGAAGCCGTAGTGGATGTAGATGCCGCTGATGGTGTAGGCGCGCTGCTCCGAGAGCATCCGCTCGTTCGCAGAGAAGACGCCGTCGCCGCTCAGGTCGCGCCATGCAGGGAGCCGGCCGGCGCCGTCCTCCGTCACGATCTCCAAGGCCGTGCGTTCGTGGCCCGGGAGGCCGAAGGTCACGTCGCCGATCGCGCGGTACACGCCGGGCCCACGACCCCCGGCCCTCCTCGCCCCGCGTCCAGTAGACCCGACCTGAACATTCGCGCGGCTGCGGCGATTTTCTCGAAGGAATCGATCGCGCGATCAAAGTCGGCGACTCGCGGCACTACCTGCTCGGGGACGCAGGGCATTCCGTCGCATCCCACCGTCGCTCGTCGGGACGAGCGCACGGCTCGCATCGGTGCGTCTCCGTTCGTGAGACTCCCCCTCTTCACTGTGAGGTCAGCGTGAAACGTTCCTCGAGAGCTCTCGTTGTCGGCGTCGTTCCGATGATGTTCTTCGCGACCATCGCCGCCTGTTCGTCATCGGGCAGTCTCGGGATCGAAGACATCGCGGAGGCCGGCGCGGACGGACGCGCCGACGCGAAACCGAACATCGACGGGTCGACGAACGACGCGACGCCGGACCAGAAATCGCCGGACGCAGGTGGCAGGGACGCCGACGCAAGCGATAGCGGCGATGGCGAGCCGGACGGCGATGCGGGTGACGCCCCGGACGCTGATGCCGGGAACGACGCCGATGCTGCGCTGCTTTGCACGCCGGAGCATCAGGCCTGCACGATGGACGAGGAGTGTTGCGACGGCCTCGAGTGCAGCGGTAACGGCATCCAGACCGAATGTGTCCCCGCGGCCCCCGAGTGCGTGGGGGAGAACGGCGACTGCGGGGGTGGGGAGAAGTGTTGCGGCGACCTGATCTGCAACGCGAGCAACGTCTGCGCGCCCCCGCCGCCGCCTTGCGTTGAAGCGAATGGTGCTTGCGGCGGCGGCGCCACGTGCTGCGTAGGGCTCGAGTGCAACGCGAGCAACGTCTGCGCGGCCCCGCCGCCTGTCTGCATCGCGGAGGGGGAGACGTGCCAGCTTGGAGGTGTAGCCTGCTGTGCGGGACTCGCCTGCGTCGGCAACTTCACCGGCAGGAAGTGTTTCCGGACCCTGCCGTTCTAAGCCCCACGCGCTGCTCCGAGAGCGTCCGCTCGTTTCGCGGAGAAGACGCCGTCGCCGCTCAGGTCGCGCCATGCAGGGAGCCCGCCGGCGCCGTGCTCCGTCACGATCTCGAACGCCGTGCGTTCGTGGCCCGGGAGGCCGAAGGTCACGTCGCCGATCGCGCGGTACACGCCGGGGCGCACGATGCCGAGGCCTTGCGCCCGTCCTTGTCGACGTCGGGGACCGTGGAGCTGCTCGGGTTCGGGCATCTGCGCGGGCTTCGTGGTCCCGACGAACTGCACGAGGGTGCCGTCAGAACGGAACACGACGAGGGTGTCTTCGTACTTCGTCGAGCGCTCGACGCTGCCGCGCCGCTTTCCGACGACCGTC
Organism: Pseudomonadota bacterium; assembly: GCA_023423895.1. Taxonomy (GTDB): domain Bacteria; phylum Myxococcota_A; class Polyangia; order Polyangiales; family Polyangiaceae; genus Labilithrix. Next base: position 42,871 of record JAFAER010000057.1, on the reverse strand, counting down.
GTCTTTCCGGCCTCGAAGACGATGCCGCGTGCCTCCGCCCAGGCCTTCTCCGTGATGACGTCACCCTGCGCGCGCGTTACGCGCGTCCGTTCAACGGGCGATCAGTCGTCCTCGTCCTCGTCCGGTGGCACGTCGTAGTCGCCGTTCTCCAGATCGGAGAGCCCATGACCCACGGAGTCTTCCGTATCGAGGTACGTCTCGAATGCCTGCATCACCTGTTGGTCGGGAAACAGCGGCATACGCTCGCCGGGCTGGAGCAGCGCACCCTCGAGCGGCTTCATGCGGGCCTCGATTTCTGGCCAGTCGATGAAGAACGTGAAGTCCTCGCCGGAAAGGAGGGAGTCCACTTCACCGTACGCAGCACGAATCGGCGCCACACCTTCGGAATCCGCAAGGTGAACCGGGCCGATGGTCTTGTACTTCACGCGTAGATGCGGGTGAAGGTCCAGGCCGTCGATGACGCGGCCCTCCTTCACCGTCCACAAGGCGATCGTCTCGCCGTACCAGAGGGCGTAGTACGCGGCATCGCCTCTCGTCCGAGCATCGTCCGAGAGGAAGGTCTCCTCGAGGTGTCTCCGGATGGCGTCGAGATTGTTCTCGACGAAGATGTTGGCGAATCGCCCGCCACCCGGTTGAATCGAAAGCTCGAGAATGTAGCAGCTCTTGGGATCGGTCATCGGGCGCTCGTCCAGCCTCTGCGGCTCATAACCCGACGTTGCACGGGCGAGAAGCGGCCGGCGCTGGGGCGATCTCGCGCGCTGCCCATTTGCGGTCACATCGCGAGCTTCATGACGCTGCCCGGCCCCGAGCGCTGCCCTTCGAGGGCACTGCTTGCCCTTCCTTGCATCCGCGGCCCGAAGTGCGGGCAGGCGTGCCAGTAGGCGCGCGGCTGTCGTTCGTACGACGAACGAAGGGCACGGAAGGCGCTCTCAGGGCCTCGCGAGCCCACGCTGAAAGCGCGTTCTTTGCAGGGAGATCGCTGCTGCGGCGGACGTACGATCGGCTCGTGATGCCTCGAGCCACCCGCCGAGCCGCGTTCGTTGGTGGGCTCCTCGTGCTCGCGGCGTGTGGAAACACCCCGAGCTCGCCGGCCACCACACCGGGCGCACGCGCGCGTCCGTACCAGCGCGGTCCGGTGACGACGACCTGCGAAGACTCTCCGGAGCTCGCCAGCGTTCGCGAAGAAGGTCGGATGGCGGAGCTCCGCCGGCGCTGCACGTACGTCGAAACGCGAGACTGCGAAATCGTTGCCGCCCATGTGTCTCCGACGAAGTCCGAGATCGAGCTCGGGCAACGTCGACTTCGCGGCCGCTGCGCGCAAGCTCGGAGCGCCTTGTCGCGGTCACCGACGGACAGCGCGCTCGTCCGTGAGCAGACGTGCACGTGTGGACAAGCAGGTCTCGTCCTGTTCGAAGATCCGGACCAGCGCTTCGGGCGCGAGGCGCTGGAGCTCGTGGACGAGGCCTGCGTGCACGGCTACGACGAGGCCTGCGAGGCGGCGGCGCTCGCCAGTGAGCTGTGCAACCTGGAGATGGCGCCGTATTGCGGAGAGCTTCGCGCGCAGGGCCGTGTCCCCAAGGTCGACCAGGAGGGCGCGCCCGACGTGATCCTTCCGGTGTCCGTTCGCGGCTGCTTCGTGGTCGATCGAGTCGCGTCCTGTCCTCCCGCAGCGAGCTCGCGCTGCCCTCCTGCGCCGGCTGTCGGCACGACGGTCTGCTTCGACGACGAGCGGATCTCCTCGAAGAGCCCGGCGGCGCCGTGGGATCAGGTCCGAACGTCATGGTCGGGTTGGATCGGCGCGCAAACGTTCTGGTCACACCCCGACGCGACGCGGCTGGAGGTCGAAGCGGACGGAAGGGGCTATGGCCGCGCGCATCTCCGGCCAGCCCCCGCCAGCGTGATGCGCGAGGCGGCCGCGCTCCCGCGGGTCGAGGACGTCTGCCAGCACGCACACGAGTGCCGTTCCGCCCTGCGTCGTGCACTGCGCCCGGCCGGCAAGGACGATCGCGAGCACGCGGGCGAGGACGGCATCATGACCGACGAGTCGATCGCCGCGATCGACCAGCGGGACTCGCTCCTGCGCTGCCTCGAAGAGCTGGCGGCCTCCCGGAGGCGCTTCCCGCAGATCATGGAGTGTCAGGTCAAAACACCGAGACGCTGAAGAGCCCGCGACCGATTGCGCGCTTCAGTCGAGATCGGTGTGGACGCGACCGCGAGGTCGCGCTCTTCAGGACCGTTACTCCGCGTTCGAGGCGGGGTTCGTCGTCGTGTCGATGGTCTCGGTCGACGGGACGGCCGGGGGCTTGGGTGCAGGCGCGCTCTTCTCGAGCTTCGGCTTCCGCGGCCTGGGAAGGAAGGTCGGGCGACCGCCTTTCTGTTTTGCCATGTTCTGCTGCATGACCCAGAAGTTCTCGCGTGCCCGCTTGTTGTCGTGTTTCGCCGCCACTTCGTCTTCCTTCGCTTCGGTCGACCCCTCTCTGCCTGCGAACGACCGCAGCGGCAAGCTGCGCATCGAGAAATCGTAGGCTCCTCACGGATGACGTCACCCTGGGCGCGCGCTCACGAGTCGCGTGACGATCGACGCGACCTCTGCGTCCTCGCCGTCGAACGAAGGCGTCACGATGGTGGGCATCGTGCGCTGACAGGATTCTCGGACAACTCGCTGCTGCTGCCGCGCCGGTGACTTCGGCTCGACGCGAAGCCGAGGTCGATCCCGAGATCGTCCGGGCGTATGAGCCCGTCAGTCTTCGACGATGGCGAAGCGGAACGTCGCGCTGGCGCCGCCGACCGCCTCGACGAAGGTGTCGAGCTCCTCGTAGAACACGTTCTGGCATCCGACGGACCACGGACCGGCGTACGTCGCGCCTCCGACCTTCGTTCCCGCCTGGGCGAAGCCGTAGTGGATGTAGATGCCGCTGATGGTGTAGGCGCGCTGCTCCGAGAGCGTCCGCTCGTTCGCGGAGAAGACGCCGTCGCCGCTCAGGTCGCGCCATGCAGGGAGCCCGCCGGCGCCGTCCTCCGTCACGATCTTGAAGGCCGTGCGTTCGTGGCCCGGGAGGCCGAACGTCACGTCGCCGATCGCGCGGTACACGCCGGGGCGCACGATGCCGAGGTCCTTGCGCCCGTCCTTGTCGACGTCGGGGACGGTGGAGCTGCTCGGGTTCGGCATCTGCGCGGGCTTCGTGGTCCCGACGAACTGCACGAGGGTGCCGTCAGGACGGAACACGACGAGGGTGTCCTCGTACTTCGTGGAGCGCTCGACGCTGCCGCGCCGCTTCGCGACGACCGTCGTCTTTCCGGCTTCGAAGACGACGCCGCGTGCCTCCGCCCAGGCCTTCTCCGTCTCGTATTCGGTGGCCGCCGGAGGCGCGGGCGGTGGTGTCGTGCCGCTCGGCTCTTGATCGCCGTCGACGGCCGCCGTCTGGGGGGTGTCCGTTTCGGCCCGCTTGGAGCCTTGTCCCGGCGCCGCCGGATCGGTCGTGCCCACCGTGCGGGTCTCCGGCTCTGCACCGCAACCGGCGGCGAGCAACACCGCCCCTGCGAGCCACCTGCACGCTACGAACGACCTCATGCCGGGCACTCCTCCCTCGGCCCTGGACCCTACGGCACTCCATGAGGGATTGTCATGGCTCGAGGGCGACGAGCGCTGCCGGGCGGGTGCGGTTTCAGATTTCTCGGGGCATCGAGGCGCAGCTGATCCGGCCGACTCCGCGGTGAATCAGCGCGGCGCTGTCGTGGGTCGGCAGTGCGTCGTGGACGCTCGCGCCCTTTCACCACTCCGCCCAGGGATCCGTCGCCCCCCGATGCGTTGCGCAGGGCAACTGCTCGGGAGGTCTCCGCAGTCCCGCGTCATACACATACCCGGTCGCGTGCACGATGGCGTCGGGGCGGAACACGTAGACATAGTAGCCGGTCCCCCCGTTGGGTCCTGACGCGACGACGATGTCTTCGGCGACCCTACGGAAGTCGGGAATGATCATCCCGTCGACGCTGTCGAGGACCTGTCCGTCATCCGAAACGAGATGCCACGTATAGGAGTGGTTGCTGGTGCTGTAGTTTCCCGGGTAGGCGCTGCCGGCATCCTCGTTGACGACGAAGCTCTTGCCGACCGGCAGCTCGAAGCGGCCCCTGAGCCAGCGCATGGAGCTGCCCTTCACGAAGACCACCCACGAGTCGAGCGCAGGCCGGGACCCGGCGGCGGGCGTGTACGTGGCGGCGGTCACTTGGAAGACGACATGATCGCCTTCGGACCGAATGAGCTTCTCGACCTTGATGTTGGGGAAGTGGTGCCGGACGTGTTGATCCGCTTCGTATGCCGTCCGTCGCCAGCGCTCGAAAACCTGTTGGAGCTGTGGGGACACGTTGGAGAGCGCGTAGCTTCGCTCGCTCTCGTGGGAGCCTTGCTCCGGCACCGCGACGGCGCAAGCCCTTGGCTGGGACAGCTGGCTCTCGGTCGTGGCGACCTCATCGGCCTCCTGCGTGGTCGCGCACGCGGGGAGGATCGACGAGAGGAGCAGCACCTGCAGCACGTTGATATGGCGGAAGTTGAACCTCATGGAAGCGCACCCTTCGTTTCGTTCTGTCGTCGGTCCCCCGTGGAGGGCTGACGCCGAGGTGTGATGCAGCACACATGCCTACAGTTCCTACCTCTGGCCGCTCGAAGGGTAGGGGGCCGAAAGCGACCTCATCGCGGCGAAACGACAGGCGATAGTCGAGCGCGTGCCACGCCGTTCGCCACCGCATGTCCCGCCATGCCGAGCTTGGATCATGGACGAGGATGGATCGCCCTGAGGCGCCGGGATCTCACGAGCGTCCTTCGGTGTGGGTGCGGTCACTGCGCCGTCGGCCCGCCGGGTCCTCGTCCTTTGCGATCGGGTGCGACGAGCAGCGCGTAAGTCGCGCCACGGTGACGGGCGATTCGTTCGACGAGCGCTCGAACGGATCGCGGCCGGCCAATCGCGTCAGCGCACCAGGACGCGCACGGGGGTACGCGCGCGCGGTGCCTTCTCTTGGTCGGGATCGTTCTCGTCGAATGGCCGCGGCCATCGCCCCCAGCAGAACACGTCGTTGCTCTCCGCCACTGCGCAGGCCATGTGGTCGCCGACGCTGATGGCGATCGTCGGCGGGAGATCGAGCGGCGCTGGCTGCGTCGTTCCCTCGACAGCGCCGCGACCGAGCTGCCCGTCGTCGTTGTTGCCCCAGCACCAGACGCGGCCATCGCTCGTGAGCGCGCACGCGTACCGGTACCCGACTCCGACACGTCGCGCGTCGTGAAGGCCGGGGACCTTCGTCAGAGCGGCGGCGTCGTCTGCGAGCGCGGAGAGAGCTCCCCAGCAGTGCACGTCGCCGCGGCTCACCGCGCAGAACGTGTAGCCCGAACCCGCGACGTCCTCGACGTCGGCCAGCGAAGCGAGCACACGTTGCCCCTCCGGCGTGCTCACTCCCGTCCCCGCGCCGACGTCGAGCTCGCCCCAGCAGGTCACCCTTCGCTCCTTCGTGAGTACACACGTGCTCTCGTTACCGGTGACGACCTTCGTCGCTCCCCTGACGAACGGCACCTCGGCGGGGCGGACGAGCTCCCGCGCATCCGGCTCGTAGTGGGTGTCGCCCCCGGTCTGCCCGAAGCGGTTGTTCCCCCAGCAGCTCACGCGGCCGTCGTCGAGCAGCGCGCAGACGTGTCCCCCGCCCGCGCTCACCGTGCGCGCATTCGAGATCCCGATCGCACGGACGAACGTGTCGCTCTTTTCGTCGCGGAGGCCGGCGCCGAGCGCGCCGTACTGGCTTTCCCCGCGACAGAGCACCTCTCCGCCCGTCGTCGACAGGCACTCCGCGCCGCCGAGCGTGTAGCTGTTGACCGGCTCCGCGAAGAGCGGCGGGCTCACGAGCAGTCCTTCGCCAGGCTCGCTTCCCGAGCAGCGGACGAATCCCGCCAGACGCACGCAGAGCTCGTACGGTGAAAGGGTCACCTCGATCTTCGGAGCGCGTTCGAGGTTCACCCGTCTCGGAGGAGCGGACCGAGCCGGAACCAGCGGCGGCGCGTCCCGCGACGACGACGACCGCGGGGGATCGCAGCCTCCCGCGGTCGTGATCACGAGCGTCAGCACGCCTGTGGACCAGCGATTCATCGGAGCGCGACGCGCAGCGTGCGTGGCTTGCTCGCGTTGCCCGCCTCGTCGAGCGCGGCGATCCCGAGCAAAACCGAGGCCGCCTTCGGGAACGGAAAATCCATCATGCACGAGTCCGAAGCGCCGATCACGAGGCGGCCGTCCGGCTGCGCGACGAAGATCCCGGCCGGCGGCTGCATCAGATCCATTTTCCCCGTTGCCGGGTCGCCGAGCCAGACGCCGTAGACCATCTGCGCGCCCGCTCGCTTCGGATCGTGTGCCTCCACCTTGTCGATCACGACGTGGGGAGTGTCCCCGCCGCAGCTCGACGACGCGACGATGGACGGCTTGCCCGGCGGCGGCGGCGGCGGCGGCAGCCCTCCCACGCTCACGTTGCCGAGCGGCTCGAGCTCCGGGGCCGTGACATCGCTCTTGGTCCCCGTCTCGAACGTCGCGAGCACCCAGGCGCTCGGTCGTCGGCCGGGTCGCGTCAGCACCACCTCGTAACGCGTGCTCGGCAGGAGCTCGGCACGCGGACGGAGCTCGACGAGCGCCGGAATGCGCGACAGCGGCAGGGGGCCAAGCGTCGTCGTCGGCACCTCCGGACCGCCATGCTGTCGGAGGAGCAAGCGCTCGCCGGCGCTCGTGTCGAGAAGCATGGCCGAAAGCTCGATGCGGACGCGCGAATTGAGCGGCGCGTCGTCGACCTTGTTCGGACCGATCACGTTGAAGGCCGCGGTGCGCACGCACGTGCAGGCCGTCGCATCGCGTGCTCCCACGACCGCGAGCACGACAGCCAGCGCGAGGATCCCCCGTCCGACGAGCACCACGGAATCGTACGCGCAATCGCCCCGGATCTTCCAGGAGCCGAACATGCCCGGTCTCGTGCACGATGGCATCGGCGCGGAACGCTGCCGGCATCCGCGTTGACGACGAGGCCGGATCGTCGCGGACGCGGCGCATTCGTGCTCAGATTGCGCCTTCGCGTTGGATGGATGCGTGGCTCGGCAACATTCGTGACGCGTGCTTCGCTCGGCTCGCTGCACTCGGCCTCATGACGGCGGCGCTCGTCGGGGTGAGCCAGACGGCGCGCGCCGACGAGCGACCAGACATCCCCGTGCGCGTCACGGAGACGCTCCACGATGGATGCCCGCGGAGCCCGACGCTGCTGGCGCGGGTGCGCGCGCGGCTCCCCCGCGTGCGACCGGCCGCAGCGGGGGAAGCGGCCGTCGACGTCGACGTTCGGGTCGAGCGTCGCGGCGGAGTGAGTCACGGCACGGTCGCGCTCGTCCACGGTCGCGAGCGAGCGGAGCGCACGGCGTCCTCCGCATCGTGTGATCGTGTCCTCGCGGCGCTCGCCGTCATGGCCGCGATCGGGCTCGACGAGAAGGTGACCCTCGAGACCGAGGCGCCGTCGTCGGCCAGCGCGCCGGCCGACGACGGCGCGGCGCCCGCCGGGGGCGAGGCGACGCGAGACGGTGAGGCCCACGGTGAACCGCCGCGGAGTACGCCTGTCGATGCGCCAGGGCGCGAGGTGCCGGTACGCGACGAGCCGCGTCCGCCCGGCGCGCCCGCGATCGCTCGAGCGGAGGACGCCCCGCGCTTCGGCGTCGGGATCGGGACGAGCCTCGAAGCCTCGGCGAACCGCGGCGCGGTCGTCGCATCATCCCTCGCGGTGCAGATCGCGCTCCCGCTTCGTTTCGAGCCGACGATTCGCGTCGGGCTCCTGCGGAGCTTCCGGCGCGAAGTCGTCTCGTCGCGGGGGAGCGCGGGCCTCTCGTGGACGACGGCCACCGCCGCCGGTTGCGCCGACCTCTTCCGTAACGCGGCGCTCCGCGCCGGCCCGTGCGTGAACCTCGAGGTGGGGGCCATCGAGGCGGTCGTCCTCGCGCCGCCGCCCGCGCGGGGGCGCGTGCGCCCGTGGCTCAGCGCCGGCGCGTCTGGGCGAATCGCGTGGCGCCCGCTGCGCGCGCTGTCGTTCGAGCTCGCCGCCGGCGTGCGCGCGCCGCTCGTCCGAAGCGAGCTGTTCTTCGAGCCGATCACCCACGTGTACGAGGCGCCGGTCGCGGTGCCGTTCATCGGCACGTCCGCGTTCGCGCACCTCCCGTGACCGAGCGCGTGGTCGGCCCCGACCTCATGGATGAGCTCGCACTACTTCGGTCGTCTCGTCGGATGGCGTCTGGCGCCCGCGTGCGCTTTTCTTAAAGAATCCGGCGCCGCTCCGACATCGCGCGTTTGGAGCCCGCCTCGACGTGATCGCCGCGCCCGCACAGAAGGTACCGACCGACACGGTCGTCCGAGGTCCGGCGCTCGATGCCCGCCTGCGGCAGCTCGCGATCGAGCACTACGACTTCGTATGGCGAACGCTCCGGCGTCTCGGCGTGACACCGCCCGAGACCGACGACGCCGCGCAACGCGTCTTCCTGGCGCTCGCCCAGAAGCTGCCGAGCGTGCAGGTCGGCAAAGAGCGGAGCTTCGTCTTCGGCGTGGCGATGCGCGTCGCGGCGAACGTGCGCCGCGATCGCGCGACGGCACGGCGACGCGAGGTGCCCGAGATCGACGCCGACGCGTCGCCCTCGCACGACGTGACGGCCGAGGCGGCGCTCGCCCACGCGGAGGAGCGCGCGACCCTCGACGAGATCCTCGCCAGGATCCCCGAGGAGCGGCGTATCGCGTTCGTGCTCTTCGAGCTCGAGGAGCTCACGCTCGCCGAGATCTCGGAGCTGCTCGGTGTCCCGCAAGGGACCGTCACCTCGCGCGTCAAGCGGGCTCGTGAAGAGTTTCGAGCCGCCGTCGCTCGGCATCAAGCACGGAACAAAGGAGTCTGACGTGGAGTCCCCGAACCTCGAGTCGCTCCTTCGCGCTGACGCCACGGACGCCGAGCGGCGCTTGCTGCTCGCGGCCAAGCGCGACGCCGCTCGCCCCGGCGCGCGCGACGAGATGCTTGCCGCGCTCGGCGTCGCCGACGCGCCCGCCTCCGAGCGCGTCGGTCGTCCGCTCGGCGCCTCCGGCGGATCGCTCTTGCATGTCGTCGCCTTCGTGGTCGCGTTCGGTGCGCTCGGCGGCGCTGCCCTCACGTATCGTGGCGCGTCGGAGCGCGCCTCGGTGGCCGAGCCATCGCCGGTAGCCGCGACCGTCGAGGTCGCTGCCTCGCCCGAGCTCGCATCGATCGCGTCCGCGGCAGCGCCTTCGCCCGCGTCGGTCGCGTCCGAGGCGCCTCCGGTCGTCACGCCCGATGCGCTCCCGAGCGTGCCCGCGCCAGTGAGGGCGCAGGCGCCGACCGACACGCTCGACCGCGAAATCGCGCGCGTCGATGCGGCGCGCGCTGCGGTCGCGCGTCACCAGTCGTCGCGCGCGCTCGCGCTCCTCGATGCCTACGAGCGCGAGTTTTCGCCGGGCGCGTTCGCCGTCGAGGTCTCCGTGCTGCGCATCGAGGCGCTCGCGGACGCCGGGAGATTCGAGGAGGCTCGCCGGCTCGGTGAGCGCTTCCTCTCCGAGCACCGCCAAGGCGCGTTCGCCCGCCGCGTCGCGGCCACGATCGAGTCGCTGCCCGGTACCGCGCCGCAGCGTCCAGCCGCCGAGTGAGCGCGAGCGGCGCCGGCCATCGTCTCGCCGCCCTCGCGCGTCCGTCCGGGATCCGAAGGAGAAGTCATACGTGAAACGTCGCATCAGTGGACTCGCGACATCGATCGCCCTCGTCAGCCTCTCCGTGCAGTCGTGCGCTGACGCGACCTCACTCGGCCGAGGCTTCGACGACGACGGCACCCACGACGTGCCCTCGCTCACCGGCGTCGACGCGGGCGATGCGTCGAGCCTCGGGGACCGCGGGCGCGTGTTGGCCTGCGTCGCCAGCGAGTGCCCGGCGGGCCGCGCGACGTGCTCGGTCGAGGGCAGGCCCGCGTACAAGTGCGAGACCGATCTCATGCGCGACTCGAACCATTGCGGCGCGTGCGACAGCGCGTGCCCGACGTTCGAGCCGATCCACATGATCTCGCGGTGTGTGGACGGCGCGTGCGTGCCCGAGTGCCACACGGTGCCGGAGCGCTCGGGCGACGAGGACTGGCGCAACTGCGATGGCCTGGTCGACAACGGCTGCGAGGTCGACGTCCTCTCGAACCCCCAGCACTGCGGCGCGTGCGGGAATGCATGTCCGTCGGGCTTACCGTGCATCCTCGGCCAGTGCGGCTGCCCCAACGGCTTAATCCTCTGCTCGGGCGCGTGCGTCGATCCGATGTCGAACGATCTGCACTGCGGCGGTTGCGACAACGTCTGTACGACGCCGTCCGACGCGTGTTCGCCCACGCAGCCGAACACGGGGTATGGCTGCGTGGCTGGGCAGTGCGCGAAGCGCTGCATCAACAACGCGGTCGACTGCAACGACGACCTCTATCAGGACTCGTGCGACGGAGACGGCTGCGAGGTCGTCGGGCTCACCACGAACGAGAACTGCGGCGGCTGCGGGATCCGGTGCACGAAGCCCGGCGAGGAGTGCGTCGACGAGGGCAACGGTTACGAGTGCGCCGTCCCGTGCGCGAAGTACGGGAAGACGATGTGCGGCGGCGTCTGCGTCGACTTGCTCAACGACGTGACGGCGTGCGGCGCCTGCGGCGACGCGTGCGACGCGACGGGCCCGAACCAAGTCAGCAAGTGCGCGAAGGGCGTGTGCGTGTACGAGTGCGCGCCCGGGTTCGGCGACTGCAACGGCGACGCCACCGACGGCTGCGAGATCGACCTCCGCCAGCACCCCGGCAATTGCGGCGCGTGCGGGAACGCGTGCGACCTGTCCGCGGGCCAGCCGTGCATCGACGGCGTCTGTCTCATGAAGGAATGCGGCGAGGTGACGAATTGAACCGCTCGAGGCTCACCGCGATGCCCGTCACCGCTGGTCTCGCTTTCGCCGCGGCGCTGGCGTGGCTGCTCGCGAGCTGCGCGAGCACCGACCAGAACGAGGGTGGCCCGCGCGACGAGGGGCCGTCGGAGGTGCCCGACGCGACCGTCCTCGACGGCGCAGACGGCGGCGCGGACGCGGAGTGCAGCCCGACCGATCCGATGTGCGCGCCGCCGGTGACGTGCGAAGAGGCCGAGTGGTGCCCGGAGCCCGCCAAGGTGAGCGGACTCTACGCGCTCACGGCGATCTGGGGCTCGAGCAAGGACGACGTCTGGGCGTCGGGCTCCGGCGGGACGGTCATCCACTGGGACGGCGCCGCGTGGACGCCGACGCTGCTGCCGACCGAGTCGGGCGTGCCGCTGAAGAACACGTTCCACGCGCTCTGGGGCAGCGGCCCGAACGACGTCTGGGTCGCCAGCACGACGAACCTGATCTTCCACACCGATGGCTTCGCCAACGGCACCGCGACGTGGACGCAGCAGCCTGGCGTCGCCTCCACCCCGGTGCCGCTCTACGCGGCGTGGGGCTCGAGCGCCGACGACCTCCGCTTCGGCGGGCGCCCGTTCTACTACTCCGACCCGGACGTCGGGCTCATCGTCGCCAACCAGCTCGTCTCGAGGCGCGCGAAGGGCAACGTCGAGTGGGCGCCCGCGAGCGGAAGGGCGGTCGTCCACGGCATCTGGGGATCGTCGCCTGACGACGTCTGGCTCATCGCGGATAACCGCGCCTCCGTCGCATGGCAGAGCGCACTCACGCTGCACGGCACGCGTCAGAAGGGCGAGCTCGTCTGGACCGAGGTCGACAGCCGAGCGTCGGCCGTTCTGCGCGGCATCTGGGGCAGCTCGGCGAGCGACGTATGGATCGTCGGCGATCAGGGCACGATTCGACGCCTCGGCGCGAACGGCGACGATTGGTCCGTCGTGGAGTCGCCCACGACGGAGACGCTGCACGCCGTGTGGGGCTCGTCTGCGGACGACGTCTGGGTCGTGGGCGAGTCGGGCGCGATTTTCCATTGGGACGGCGCCGCGTGGACGCCGTCGGTCGCCGCGCTCGCGAACGCGCACACGAAGCCGAATCTCTATGGCATCTGGGGCAGCGGCCCGGACGACGTGTGGATCGTCGGTGAGGGCCTCGTGCTCCGCTACACGGGAAAGACGGGAGGTTCGAAGTGAAGCGCTCGGTCGTCCGCGTGAGCGCGCTTGCGCTCGCGCTCGCATGCGTGGGGACCCTCACCGCGTCGTGCGCCGACTCCAAGGTCCTGGGCATCGAAGAGCCCGTTCTGGACGACGGCGGGGAGATCACGCCGCCGACGGGCGATGGTGACGCGACCGCACCGCTGCCGGAGGCGTCGACGGACGCGGGGAAGAGGGCGTGCTCGTACCACGGGTTCTGCCCGACGGCCCTCCCGCCGAAGCAGACGCTCACGAGCGTGTGGAGCGACGGGACCGGCGTCGCGTGGGCCGTGAGCACGCAAGGGAACGTGCTCCGCTGGGACGGCGCCGCGTGGACGATCCACGCCTCCGATCTGGGCGAGCTCGCCGTCGTGTGGGGCGCCGGCCCCACGGACGTGTGGATCGGCGGCCAGCGCGGGCTCTTGCACGGGACTGGCCCGAGCTCGGACGCGCTCGCCTTCACCCCGGTGACCCTCGAGAACGCGTCGGCGCGCATCGTGTCGATCTGGGGGCGCTCCGAGAGCGACGTCTGGGCCGTCGGCGACGCCGACCATCCGGAGACGGGATCCCTCGTCGGCGCGGCGTTCCACTTCACGGATCAACACTGGTCGCTCGTGCCCATCGAGACGGCGGCGCGCCGCTACTCGATCGTGTGGGGCAGCCCGGCTACCGGCGTGTGGATCGCCGCCGAGCGCCCGATGGAGGACATGCCGTGGATGAACGAGCTCTTCCTGCTCCGCACGCGCGGTGGCGAGAAGGAGAATTTCACCGAGCTCGCGCTGCCCGCCGACCCCCACGTCTTGCCGCCGCTCGGCGCGCCTGGCTCGATCCGCGGTGGTGTCGCCGTCTCGGACACCTCGATCTGGCTGCACGGCTCGAGCTCCGCGTCGTGGCCGATCACGTGGCGCGGCGCGAGCGCCGACAACGGAGCGACGTTCACCTTCACGGCGGAGCGTGACGGCACGCCGAATGCGCCGCAGATAAACGCGATCTTCGGTACGGCCGAGGACGACGTGTGGACCGTCGGTGACTACGGGCAGGTTCGCCACTTCGACGGCGCGCGGTGGGCGAGCACGGCGGTGACGAACGCGGTGCTTCCGTTGACGAACACGTTCCACGCGGTGTGGGCGCGCGGCACGTCGGAGGTGTGGCTCGTCGGCGAGGACATCGCGTTGCGGTACGACCCCGCGCAGGACACGCAGGGAGGCGCGAAATGAGCTTGTTCGGAATGATGCCAACCGATCTCGACCCGGTCGCGTCCCCTCGGCGGTCGCGCGCGCACGGCGTGCTCGTCGTCGCGACCGTGCTCGGCTCGGTGCTGAGCCTCTCGTCGGTCGCGTGCTCGGATTACGACGGCGCGATCCCGAGCGACGACGCTGCGGACGTACCGGATGCCTCCAGCGCTCCGACCGACGCCGCTAGCGCTCCGGATGGAGGCCCGAGCGCCGATCCGCGCGGCGGCTTCGACCCTGCCGACGTTCCCGTGGTCTGCGGCGCGACCCCGTGCGCCATGCAGCTCGTCGCGGGCGATGCGCACTTCTGCGCGCGCCTCGGCGATGGCACCGTGCGCTGCTGGGGAAGCGACGCGTACGGCGCGAACGGAGCGACGGGCTGGGGAGACGAAGGCGGCTCCAACGTGCACGCGCACGTGCACACCATCGCGGACCTGTCCGACGTCGTGCAGCTCAGCGCGGCAGGCGGGACCACGTGCGCGCTGCTCGGTGACGGAGGCGTGGAGTGCTGGGGCGACAACCGTCGCGCGCAGCTCGGGCTCGAGCTCGATTGGCCGAGCGCCGACGAGGCCTCGCACCCCACGCCGTCCCGCGTTCGCCTTCCGGCGAAGGCGACGCGTGTGGACGTCGGGCACGGCGGCGTGTGCGCGCTGCTGTCGACGGGGAAGGTCTGGTGCTGGGGCCGCGACCATCACGGTCAGCTCCTGCGGGGCGCGCCGGCGGAGGAGCTCTACGAGGACCTCGTGCGCGAGCCCGGCGAGGCGGCGCTCGAGCCGAACACGTTCGCGCGCGTCGCGCCGAGCACGCACACGGCGCTCGCTCTCGCGTCCGATGGCACCGTGTGGAGCTGGGGAGCGCTCGCGGGCGAGCCCGGCATGGTCTCCGGTCGCGTGGGATCGGTCGACCGGAGTCCGGTGCCCAAGCGCCTGGGCGGCTTGTCGAAGGTGACGAGCCTCGTGACGAGCGCCTGGGTCGAGCCCGACGCGCAGTCGGGGCTCTTCCGGCCCGCGCCCGGTGGCGAGACGCCGAAGCTGCCGCCGCACGCGCACGCGTGCGCGATCGCCGACGGCGAGGTGTACTGCTGGGGGCGCAGCTTCCAGGGCGCGCTCTGCACGGGGTTCCGTGACGCCGAACAGGAGCCCGCGCTCGCGCCGATGCCGAGCTCGGCGAAAGCCTGGCCGCAGCAGCTCGCGGTCGCCGACGAGATCACCTGCGCGCGCATGACCGACGGCAGCGTGTACTGTTGCGGGAGCGACGCGCGCGGCAGGCTCGGCACGGGGACGGTCGGCGTGCTGTCGGCGTCGTTCACGAAGGCCAGCGCGTTCACGGGGCGCGCCGTACGAGTCGCGACGAGCGACCGGGCCGTCTGCGCGCTCGTCGTCGACGGAACGGTCGAGTGTTGGGGGAGCAACGAGAAGGGAGAGCTCGGTCAGGCGCCCGACGAAGCCGATCATCTTTCTCCGGTGAAGGTCGCGCTCTGAGCGCTCGATCACGGACCCGGTCCGCGCCGCTCGAGCGGCGGCGCAGTTCTTTTTTCCTGGCGTGCGTCGCACGCTGGTCGGCGTCCGTCGGGGACGCCGGCGCAGAGAGGTGTCTCATGTCTCGCCTAGTGGCTTCGGTCCTCGCGCTCATCGCCGTCGGAGTGTCCATCGCCTCCGGATGCACGGCCGATCGCGACGCCTTCGACGATACGACGCCGGCCCCGTTCAGGGATCCCGACGGCGGCGAGGAGCAAGAGGCGCCGCGTTGCGGGTTCCGCTGTTCGCGTGACCTCAAGGCAGTCCTTCAGGAGTGCGAGGGTGAAGAGGCGAAGGTCCATCGAACCTGCGAGGAGGGGAAGGGGTGTGGCGTCGATTCGTGCGTCGACGCGTGCACGAGCGCAGCGCTTTCGAAGGGCTCGATCGGCTGCTCGTTCTGGACGGTCCCGCCCGATGACGCCCGCTACGGCGCCGGCTCTTGTTTCGCGGCGATGATCGCGAACACGTGGGACCTGCCCGCGACGATCACGGCGGGGTACGGCGCCGAGGCGCTCGACATCTCGCGGGCCATCTACACGGTCTCTCGGCCCGATCCGAACGAGGACCCCGTGTACACACTCCTCGACGGACCGCTCGCGCCCGGAGAGGTGGCGATCGTGTTCCTCGCGGAGGACGACGGCGCGACGGGGCCCGACGCGGTGCCCTGCCCGAGAGGGACCGTCGCGGCGCTGAAGGTGGATCCGATTCGCCGAGGCACGACGAAGACGAAGGCGTTTTCCCTCGAGAGCGACGTGCCCATCTCGGCGTACTCGATGTTCCCGTACGGGGGAGCGTCGAGCAAGATTCCGACCGCGACGCTTCTCCTGCCCGTCTCGTCGTGGGACGAGCGGTACATCGCGGTGTCCGCCGCGAAGTTCGGGACCACCGCGCCGGTCGGCTTCGACGCGTCGGAGCTCGGGCGGAGGACGCTCCAGATCGTCGCGAGCGAGCACGATACGAAGGTCGCGATGCGCCCGACGGTCGACATCGTCCAGGGCGATGGCGTCGCACCGGGGGCCGCCGGAGAGGTCATCGAGTGGACGCTCTCGAAGGGACAGGCGCTGCAGATCACGCAGCTCCAGTCGGCCTCGGGCAGCCCCATCGTCGCGAACAAGCCGGTGGCGGTGTTCGGCGGATCGCCCTGCACGTTCCTGCCGCTCGGCAGCCTGTACTGCGACCTCACCCAGCAGCAGATCGCGCCGTTCGCGCAGTGGGGCACGTCGTATGCGCTCGTCCCGTACCTCTCGAGGCTGGCGTCCGTCTCGGTCGAGACGCGCGAACGCGTGCTGTGGAGCTTCGTCGGTGCAGTCGACGGGACGGAGCTGACGTACGACCCGGTGAAGCCGGCCGGCGCGCCGAGCGCGCTCGCCGCGGGCGAGATCGTGACGTTCGAGACCGACGAGCTCGTGAGCGTGCGCAGCCAGGACACGAAGCACCCGTTCCAGGCGTCGGTCTACATGACGGGCTCGATGAGCGGCGGTGGCTGGTCGACGGGCGGACGCACGCTCGGCGATCCGGACTTCGTGACGCTGGTGCCGACGGATCAATACCTCGACCGGTACGTGTTCTTTGCGGACTACACGTTCCCGGAGACGTCGCTGACGGTCGTCCGCCGCAAGACCGCGGCGGGCTTCATGCCCGTGACGCTCGCATGCGCGGGCGAGATCGAGGGCTGGCGGCCGCTCGGCGCGGACGGCGAGCTCGAGTTCGCCTGGGTGCGTCTGACGTCCGGCTACCGTCCCCAATCGTTTGCGGGGGGCCTCTGCGGGTACGGCCGGCACGAGGCCTCGAGCGAGGGGCCGTTCTCGGTCACGGTGTGGGGCATCGGGCGCGACGCCAGCTACGGCTACGCGGGCGGCATGGGCAGCCGCCCGATCAACGACGCGCCGCCGCCGAAGGTGCAGTGAAGCGGTGTCCGTTCACGACTCCTCGCGGACGAGCCTCCTGTCACGCGGTCACTTCGCGACGTGTGGCGCGGTCGGGGCGGACGGGGCGGCGTTCGAGGCCGCGCCCACGCAGTGATCGTAGATCTGCTGGGCGAGCTTCTTCACGAGTGGGCTCGCGTTGCTCTGGACGAACAGCGAGAGCCCCGGAAGAAGGTGCACGATCTCCCAACGCTCGCTCGCGTAGCGGGGCTCCTCTGGCTCGGCGAGCGTCGTGACGGGAGGAGGCGGTCGTGCCACTCCGAGCGCGGTTGCGGCCGGACCGCTCGTGAGCTTCTCGAGGGCATAGACCTCGATCTCCTCCGCGGACAGATGCGCGAGCCGACGCTTGATCGCGACGAGCGACAGATGGTCGTCGCGCTGCATCCGCTGGATCGCGAGCAAGCGCAGGAGCGCCGGACGCTGGTAGCGCGTTGCCGTTCCGAAAAAGGTCGGGCTCGGGATGAGATCCTTCTCGCGGTAGTAGCGGATGGTCCGCGGGGGCACGCCCACGAGTCGTGCGAGCTCCGGCAGGAGCCAACCCTCCTTCGGAGGCGGCGCTCCACGCCGACGGCGCCGGAGCCGATCGCGCAAGCGAACGTACGGAAGACGTTTGCGCACCATCCGGTGAGCGTAGCGGCACCATCGCTCGCGGCCAGTACGTCCATCCACTCAGTGGCAGGTGAATCATGGCCGTCCACCCGGTCGGATCGAAGGGAGAGCTGCTGGCGGCCACCGTCCATCCGGTTCGCGTTCATTGGTGGCGCGTGGGCGTCACCCGCCACCCAGCGACGAGCGCCTTCGCGGCCATGCATAGCCGCGGCCAACCAGTCGCTGGGTGGACGGACATGTCGGACTCGACCTCGTCCATCCACCAATGGAGTAGTGATGGCATCCGGATGGTCCCGTCCATCCAGTCCTTCGCGAACGCAGGGCTGCGGCCCGGTGACGTCTCCCCAGTCCCGAGGGAAAGATGCTCGACGTCAACGTGCGTCACGCGTGTCGAGGACGGCGTTGTCGAAGCGCGCGGTCCAGCCGTTCGTCGGCGTCTCCGCATAATAGATACCGAGGCGCGCGATGACGCGCGCTCGATGCCAACCCGAGCTCAGCGCGACGTCCGCGGCGACGACGCTTCCGATCTTCACGGTGGCGCGCGGGCTTGGTGAGAGCACGATGTGGAGCTCCACGTGCGTCCACTCTCCGGCCGGAATGCCGGGGCTTGGCGGCGCGTCTGCGGACGACACGACCTTGCCGGACCCATCGAAGGCGATCTCGTTGAAGACGGTCGGGCTGGCGAGCATGAGGCGCGCTGCGTGGCCGTCCGCCTCGATCACGCAGGATGGACTGCGCTCGGGCTCGCCGCTCAGGTCGTCGGTCTTGAGGTCGAACGAGAAGGTCACCTCCGTCACGGGACCTGAGGTCTCTTTGCTCAAGAAGGCGATCGGCGGCGGATTCGTCGTCGCCGGGATCGTCACGAGGAGCGAGCCAGGACGCGACACGGCATCCGAGGTGTCGACGCGGAGCGTACCGCCGCTGGCCTCCGTTCGGGTCCAGAGACCGAGCGGCGGCGATTGGTCGAAGTCGTCGCAGAAGAACGGTGCGGGCTGGCGACTCGAGCAGAACGGGCCCGCAGGCGCCGCGCCTTCGCCCGTCATTCCTGCGTCGTCGCTCGGCTCTCCTCCGTCGCGATCGCGGCCGAACTCGCGCGAGAGCTCTTCGAGCGCACACGCAGCGAGGAGACCGGAGAGCACGACGGCGAAGAGCCGTCGACCGGAGGCGAGCACCCTCTCGTTTCTACACCGGGCTCCACACGGCTGTGTCAAAATCGCGGGGTGGGAGGTCGTCTGCGCGTCGCGGCCATCGCGGTCATCTCTTTCGTCTCTTTCGTCTCTTCCACAGATGCGCAGGTAGCCTTCGCCGCCGACCCACCGAACGAAGAGGCGAAGCTGCGCTGCCGTGCAGCGTACGAGCGGGGCCAGCAGCTCAAGCTCGAAGGCCAGCCCTCCCAGGCTCGCGTTGCTCTGCGGGTGTGTAGCGAGGCGTGCCCGCCACCGTTCGCGACGGACTGTGACCGATGGTCGAAGGAGGTCGAGGCGCTGCTCCCGACGGTTCGACTCGGTGCACGCGGCGCGAATGGCGAGCGTCTCGACGACGTGCGCGTCCTCGTCGACGGACAACTTCTCGCGGATCCACTGCCGCTCACCGCGGTCTCGGTGGACCCCGGAATACATTCCTTCCGCTTCGAGCGCGCGGGCTTCACTCCCGTCGACGTGCGCGTGAACCTCGAGCCGGGAGAGCGCGAGCGCGAGGTCGTCGTCACGATCAGTGAATCGCGGCGAGGGCCGACCCCTTCGACGGGTGGCGCATCGGAGGTCGGACTCGCTACCGACGACGGCTCTCGGCCGTCACGGGTCCCCTCGTATGTCTTCGGTGGCGTTGGGCTTGCCGCGCTGGCGCTCGCCTCGGGCCTCGCGGTGAAAGGCCATCTCGATCGTTCCGAGCTCGCGGACACATGTTCGCCAGCGTGTGATCCCGCCGCGGCAGATCCGATCCGGACGCTGTGGACCGCTTCGGCGATCACGGCTGGCGTCGGGGCCGCCGCGCTCGCGCTCGCGTTCGTGTTCTGGCCGCGGGACGCGCATCCGGCTCGAGGGGCGATGCGTGCGGCCGCGTCGCTCGTTCCGATTCCCGGCGGCGGCGCAGCCGTCGGCACGCTGCGCTTTCCCTGAAGCGCGGTCGGGTCACCCGCTGCTGCGAGGCCGAATGCCGTGGCGTTCGAGCAGGCGATAGATCATCTGCTTCGAGACTCCGGCGACCTCGGCCATGCGCGCGACGTTGCCGCCACACGCGCGCTGGTGCGCCATGAGGTAGCTCGCCTCGAAGCGCTCGACGAGCTGCTCACGCGCGGCGCGCAACTCCATCCCGAGCCAGGGGGCCCAGGGGTCGCGCGCAGCGGCGCCTTCGGTCGCCGCCGGCACGGCCCCGTCGAAGGCCTCGAGGCCCATCTCGGGAAAGACCGTCAGGCGCGCGAGGACGTTGCGGAGCTCTCGCACATTCCCCGGGTAATCGTGCGCTCGGAGCATCGCCATCATGTTCGGCGGGAGATCGTGCAGCGAGCGGGGAGGTCGCTGCGCGGCGAGGAAGTGTTCGACGAGCAACTCGATGTCGTCGCGTCGTTCGCGAAGCGCGGGGACACGAGCCGCGACGACCGCGAGCCGATAGAAGAGGTCGTCACGGAACGTGCCTTTCGCTACGGCCTGGCGCAGATCGCGGTGGGTCGCAGCGACGATGCGAACGTCGAACGGGCGCCAATCGCTCGCGCCGACGGGGCGATACTTCCGCGTCTCGAGCGCGCGAAGCAGCTTGGGCTGCACGTCGATGGGGAGCTCGCCGAGCTCGTCGATGAACAGGGTACCGCCGTGAGCCTCCGCGAAGATGCCGGGGCGATCGAGGTCGGCACCCGTGAACGCGCCGCGCATGCTGCCGAAGAGCTCCGCCTCGACGAGGCTCGGTGCGAGCCCAGCGCAGTCGAGCACGGTGAAGGGGCCTCCAGCGCGCGGGCTCAGAGCGTGGATGGAGCGTGCCAGCACCTCCTTCCCGGTCCCCGACTCCCCTTCGAGGAGGATCGTCTCGTCGGTCTTCGCGGCTCGCGCGAGGGTCGCAAACAACGACCGCATCGCGATGCTTCCGCCGAGCGCGCTCCCGAATTGCGGTGTCGGCCAGAGAGCGAGCACCGAGGGCGCTCCGACGACGCGCACCATCAGCCGCGTGTCGCCCACGGTAACGGTCACGTCCGGTGGCAAGAGGACTTCGCGAACGGCGAGCCCGCCGACGAAGGTCCCGTTCTTGCTGCCCAGATCGCGGAGGACGACGCCCTCGTGGGTGAGCGATATTTCGCAATGACGCCGCGAGACGCGGCGGTCGACGACGACCAGATCGCAGGCCTCCCCGGTCCCGACGACCACCGGAGCGAGCTCGAGGGGCACACCTCGCATCGCCTGCGACGCGCTCTCGAGGAGGACGACGCGCAGCGCCGGCAATTCGACGGCGTCGGCGCGAATCGACGTGAGCGTGGGGTTGCCGACCTTCGAGCTCATTCGGGTAAGCTTAAACGATGACCGACCGGCCCACCGCCCAGTGCGAACGCCGGATCGGTCGATATGAGATGTTCGGCGAGCTCGCGTCGGGCGGAATGGGTGCGGTCCATTTCGGGCGACTCGTGGGCGAGCAGGGGTTCGCCAGGGTCGTGGCGATCAAGCGACTCCACGAGCACGTCGCGAAGCTTCCGGACTTCGCGAAGATGTTCCTCGACGAAGGGCGGCTCGCGGCGCGGATCCGCCACCCCAACGTCGTCGCGACGCTCGACGCGCTCGCGGAAGGTGGTGAGCTGCTCCTCGTCATGGAGTACGTGGCCGGCGAATCGCTCGCGGGTCTTCGAAGAGCGGCTGCGAAACGCGGTCGGCGGATCCCCATCGCCGTCGCCGTGCGCGTCGCCGCCGACGCGCTCTACGGTCTCCACGCGGCCCATGCGGCGAATGGGCCCGACGGCGAGCCGCTCGGCATCGTCCATCGCGATGTCTCGCCTCAGAACGTGCTCGTCGGCACCGACGGCCTCGCGCGCGTGCTCGACTTCGGGATCGCGAAGGCGACCTCCGTTGCACAGACGACGCGCAGCGGAGGGCTGAAGGGCAAGATCCGTTACATGGCGCCCGAGCAGCTCAGGGAGGAGCCGGTGACGCCGCGCACGGACGTCTATGCGCTGTCGGTCGTCCTCTGGGAGCTCCTCACCGGAGAGCAGCTGTTCGAAGCCGCCAACGAGCCGGCATCGATGGCGAAGGTCCTGGCCGGCGTCGTGGTGCCTCCGACACGCCTCGCGCCCGACGTGCCCGATGCACTGAGCGAGATCGTCCTCCGCGGTCTGAGTCGCGACCCGGAATCACGCTTCGCGTCGGCGGACGAGATGGCCAGGGCGCTCGAGAGAGCGACCTCACCGGCGCTCCCCCGTGAGGTCGGCGACTGGGTCCGCGACGTCGCGGCGGAGGCGGTCGAGGCGCGCGCCCACTACGTCGCCGCGATGGAGCGCGCGAGCGGAGTGCCGACGCTCACGGGACGGCATCTGCTGCCTCCGCGGGCCGTGAACGACGAGCTCGTGACGGAGACGGCGGGCGCAGCGCCAGCGATGGCCCGTGCGCCGGCGGAGGAGCGCGTCGTCGGTCGCGGTCTCAGGGACGAGCCGCGTCGGCGCGGCGTGATCGCGCTGCTGGGCGTGATGGGAGCGGTCGGGCTCGTGGTGGTCAGCGTGTTGATCGTGACCCGTCATCGTGCGAGCGCGGACAGCACGCGTGCGTCGAGCGGCGAGCGTGCGGAGAGCGGCGAGAGTGCGTCGAGCGCGGAGAGCGCTGGTCCTCCGACGCCGATGCTCGAAGCGGCGGGCGCAGCTGTCGCTTCTGCCACGCCGTCGTCGATCGCGACGACGCCGACCGCGCCGGCCGCGCCGACCGACACGCCCGTCTCTCCGCCCCCGCCGCGAGGCGTCGCAACCGGACGCCGAGCGCCTCCCACGCGTAGCGCTGCGCCTGTCGGCCGTCCCACCCGAAGGCCAAACTGCAATCCTCCGTACGAGGAGGACGCCCGAGGGGTCCGTCACATCAAGGACGGGTGCCTCTGACGTCTCCTCTCCGCCACCGCGTCCCCGCGACGTCGCCGTTCTCGAATCGCCCTGATTTGCGATGCTCTCGAGCGAATCGGTGCTCCGCCGCCGTCCGACAGAGGTCGCCCGCGAGCCCGAGGCACGCGGCGAGCGGAACTTGCCGCAACGCCGCGATGCGGATCAGCGCCGGCTCAGCTGTTCTGACTCTGCATCGAGGGGCGCTCCCCCACGCGCTTCATCCACGCGGCGATCGCTGCATGACCGTCGAACGATGCGCCGCAATACGCGCCGTATCCGAGCACACACGCGAGGATCAGATCGGCGATCGACACGGTCTCGCCGAGCAAGAACGGAGCCTTCTTCAGCTGCGTCTCCAGCACGTCGAGCAGATGTTTCAGCTCCTCGAGTGCTGCCGCGGCGTGCACCTCGCTCTTCAGCGTCGGATAGCGATCCGAGCCGGTCTGCACGAGGCGCTGGAGCGCCCCTCCGTAGGTCACGTACCCCCACGTGGTCCACGACAGCGCTCGTAGACGCGCCGGCGAATCGGCGCTGGGCCACATCCCGCGCTGCACGCCGTAGCGATCGCCGAGCCACTGCATGATCGCCAGAGCCTCGAACATGGGGGTGCCGTCCACGACGAGGGTGGGCACCTTGCCGTTCGGGTTCAGGGCGAGGTGCTCGGGCTTCTTCTGATCGCCCTTGGCGAGGTCGAGCACCACGCGCTCGTGCGGGATCTCGAGCTCGGCGAGGACGACGGCGACGGGACCTGCGCTCGAAAACGGAGCGGTGTGGAACACGATGGACATGCGGTTCTCCTGGTTGGAATCGAGGCACGGTGCTCGTGCTTCGATGTCCTGGACGGTATGTTGCATCGCGGACAGATACGGTCCGCGATGTAGAGGATGCTGTCGAAATGCTGCTCACGTCTGCTCGTCTGCTTCGCCTGCTCTCGCTGCTGCAGGCACGCGGCTTCTGGTCCGGGCGCGAGCTCGCCGAGCGCCTCGAGATCACCGAGCGCACCGTGCGTCGGGACGTCGACCGGCTGCGTGAGCTCGGGTATCCCGTCGATGCGACGTCCGGCGTCGCCGGCGGCTATCGGCTCGGTGCGGGCGCCTCGCTTCCGCCCCTCTTGCTCGACGACGACGAAGCGCTCGCCGTGGCGCTCGGCCTACGCAACGCAGCTGCGGGCACCGTGACGGGGGTCGAAGAGGCAGCGGTGCGTGCGCTGACGAAGCTGGAACAAGTGCTGCCGGCGCGGCTGCGGAAGCGAGTGAAGGCGCTGCACGGGGCCGTCTCGCGGCTGCAGATGACAGGGCCCGTGGTCGATGCAGAATGCCTGACCACGCTGGCGAGCGCGTGCCGCGATCAGGAGCGCGTCTCGCTCCGTTACGGCGACAGCAAGGCTGCGAATAGCGAGCGCGAGGTGGAGCCGCACGGCCTCGTCCACGCAGGCAACCGCTGGTATCTCGCCGCGTGGGATCTCGGTCGCGAGGACTGGAGAACGTTCCGGCTCGATCGCATCGTGCGCTGCGCGAGCACGCATCGCCGCTTCGTGCCGCGGCCCATCCCGGAAGGCAGCGTCGCCCGGTATGTCGCCCGGTCGGTGGGCTCGACGGTGTACGCGCATCGAGCCAAGGTGATCCTCCACGCGCCGTACGAGGAGATCCTGCAGAAGGTCTCGCCGCTGGCCGGATCTCTCACGCCGCTGGATGCCAACCGCTGTCTGCTGGTCACGGGAGGACACTCCCTCGCCCATCTCGGCCTGTACGTGGCGACGCTCGACGTCGAGTTCGAGATCCAGGAGCCCGCGGAGCTGGCCGAACATCTGCGCAGCACCGCAGAGAGGCTCTTGCGCGCAGCGAGAAGCGCCTGACCGTCCCGCTTGCCGAGGACCGGTCTCAGGCGCTGCTCCTCGCTCGGCTGCGCCTCGATCGAGGACGGCATGGAGATGCAGCGGGGGTCGGTTTCAACCGGCGGTTGAAGACCAAGCCCGCCCAACTATCGGAAATCACTTCGCGGCATCGTGGCCCGAGGCGTGCGTAAGGCGTGGCCGAGGAGGCAACCACGCAAATGCACACCCCGACCAAGGACACGACGCGCTCGATGGACCGTTTCGCCCACCGCCGAACCGCCGCTGGGTTCGGCGCGGTGGCCGCAATGATCCTGGGCTTCGTCGCACTGACGGGTTGCAGCGAGGAGGGACTGGAAGACGAGGACGCGATCGGATTCGAGTCGTCGAGCGAGGAGCTTCGCCGCTGCCACCGGTGGGGACACTGCAAGGGGCCTCGTCCAACGCCGCCGCCCGCACCCACAGGAGGTCCGTCGACACCGCCCCCCGTCGATGACCCGTCGACACCGCCTCCCAGCGGAGACCCGTCGACGCCGCCTCCCAGTGGCGACCCGTCGCCGCCACCTCCCGGCGGTACTCCGTCGAGCTATCCGGACGGGACGAACACGGGAGCCAAGGGAACGCTCACACCACGCTCCGGCGACATCACGGTCAACGTGAACGGGACGATCCTCGAGAACATCGACCTGAAGGGAGCGATCCGCGTCTACGCGGACAACGTGACGATCCGGAACGTGAAGATCACCACGGGCGGCTATTGGCCGATCCTGTTCGACGGCAAGGGCGGGGTCGTCGAGGACACCACGATCGTCGGTACCGTGAACTCGCAGGCGTGCGTCGGTGGCAGCAACATGACGATCCGCCGCCTGAACTGCTCTGGAGCGGGGGACGGCATCAAGCTCGGCTCGAACTCGACGATGACGGATTCGTACATCCACGATCTCGGCTCGGGTCCTGGGTCGCACAACGACGGGTGCGAGCTCGGAAGCAAGAACGTCACCGTCCGTCACAACACGATCCTCAATGCGCAGGGCCAGACGGCGGCCGTCTTCATCGGCGCGAGCGCTCCTTCCACGAACATCCTCGTCGAAGACAACGTGCTCGCGGGAGGTGGCTACACTGTCTACGGGCCTGATCCGGGGTCGTCGAACGTGAGGGTCGTGAACAACAAGTTCTCGACGCGTTACTTCGCGAAGAGCGGCTCCTACGGCCCCGTCGCGTACTGGAAGACGGGAAGCGGCAACGAGTGGAGCGGCAACGTCTGGATGGATGGGCCCTCGGCGGGGAACACGCTCAATCCGTGACGATTCGCTCGGGTGTCACTCGAGCTCTCCACCAAGGTTGGTTCCCATGCGAAAGACGCCTTCCATCGTCCTCTGTTGCGTTCTCGGTCTCGCGAGCATCATCGCCGTTGCCAGCGGGTGCTCCGAGGAGAACGCAGCGGCGCCTTGCTCGGAGTGCGGAGCTTCCGACTCCAACCCCGGTGGAGACGTCGCGGATGACGAGACCAGCTCGGCGTCCGGGAACGATGCGTCGGTCTCTGGTGCCGATGCCGGCGGTGCGGCGGACGCTGGCGACGGTGGACAAGGCGCCATGTTCCCGCAGATCGAGCCATCGGTGCTGACCGACGCGATCGGGCACGGGCTCACCTACTACCGTCGCAACGGCAACGGCGAGCCCTATTGCGGAGGACCGTGCGACGGCGCCCCCGTGATGCTCGCTGTCGCCGCGTACGCAGGCCAGACCGAGGCGGACGCGCGTCTCCTCCAGCAGATGCGCTACGTGCTCGGCAACGGCAACGACCCGATCGGCAACGGCGCGTACGTCGCCGTGCTCGAGCGGGACGTGACCGCGATGTTCGCGATCGCGCGGCGGATCCCACGCGTATGGGGCCAGCTCACCGCCGCAGAGGTCGAGAAGATCGATCTGATCATGAAGGCGACGCTCGTCGCCGACGCGTACATGACCTCGGACGCGAGCGCGAAGGGAGTGGCCGAGGTCACGAGCCTCGACGGCGAGACGGCGAGTCGAGATCACAACCCCAACTACCGGGAGGGGATGATCGGCGCAGTCCTGGTGTCCACGGCGTACTTCGGAGGGCAGGGGCCTGCCGAGGCGATCCTCGACAACTACGACCACGCCGCCTTCACCGCCGAGCTCGGGAGCAAGGGGCTACTGAACCTGTTCGACACCTTTCGCACGTACGTGACCAAGCCGAGCTCCGGCGCCCCGAACCCACAGACGGTGCAGACGAAGATCAAGAGCTATCGGCTCTACGGGATGACGCTCGGACAGCCCCTCGACATCTATTTGAACCTCGCGAACGACACATTCAGCAAGAAGGTGTCGTGCGGCCTCGCCGGCGGCACCGGCATCACCGTCTCCGGCAAGCGAGCCGGGGTGATCGTCTCCGGATGCGCGGGCCTCCCCAATCTCGGGGCCGTCGGCATGGAGAAGGAGTTCGACAGCGTCGACGCCAACGGAGCTCGCAGCTCTGCCGGCTACGCGTACCTCGGGACACGCGCCAACATGTTCCATCATCTGGTGCTCGTCGCCCACGGCCTCTGGCAAACGACGAGCGCGACGTCGGCCGCCTACGAGAGGATGGCCGTCGGCGTGACCGACTTCTTCTACAAGGCGCAGCACGGATACGTCGGCTACTCCAAGGGAAAGGCGGAGGGGACCTTCTCTTGCTCCGACACCGACTGTGCGCTCAATCACGCGTTCTTCACCCAGGTGATCGCCAAGCTGCATTGACTGCTCGAGACGGCGTTCACACGAACGACGCTACGACGAGGAAGGAATGAACCCGACGATGCCGACATCCATCTCGCGCTTCGCGGCGACCGCGGCCCTCTTCGGGCTCATGACAGCCGCGATCTCGTGCACGGCAGCAGAGGTCGACAGCGGCGCGAAGAGCGACCCAGGTCGAGATGTCACGGACGGCGGCGCACGCTCGGACTCGTCGGACGCCTCGAACATGAACGAGGTCGACGGAGGGACGCCGTCGGAGGACAGCGGTCCGTCGAAGACCGGTTACCCGGATGAAACGAACACCGGCGCGAAGGGCACGCTCACGCCACGCTCCGGGGACATCACCATCGACGATGACGGAACGATCCTCGAGAACATCGACCTGAAGGGAGCAATCCGGGTCTACGCGGACAACGTGACGATCCGGAACGTGAAGATCACGACGGGCGGCTACTGGCCGATTCTGTTCGACGGCAAGGGCGGGGTCGTCGAGGACAGCACCATCGTCGGTACGGTGGACTCGCAGGCGTGCGTCGGTGGCAGCAACATGACGATCCGCCGCCTGAACTGCTCCGGAGCGGGCGATGGCGTCAAGCTCGGCTCGAATTCGACGATGACCGATTCGTACATTCACGATCTCGGCACGGGCCCTGATTCGCACAACGACGGGTGCGAGCTCGGAAGCGAGATCGTCACGGTCCGTCACAACACGATCCTCAATGCGCAGGGCCAGACGGCGGCCGTCTTCATCGGGGCAAGCGCTCCTTCGACGAACATCCTCGTCGAAGACAACGTGCTCGCGGGAGGTGGCTACACCGTCTACGGGCCCGATCCCGGCTCGTCGAACGTGAAGGTCGTGAACAACAAGTTTTCGACGCGTTACTTCGCGAAGAGCGGCTTCTATGGCCCCGTCGCGTACTGGAAAGCTGGAAGCGGCAACGAGTGGAGCGGCAACACCTGGATGGACGGGACCTCTGCGGGGGAGACGCTCAGCCCGTGACGGCACGAGCGCTCGCAGCGCTGGTGTCCCCCCCGCGTTGCGCTCGTCGGCACGCGCGCGATCACATGCAGAACGCCATTCGTGCGCCAGAGGAGCTCCGGCCCATCTTCTTTCGGGGCGGCTTGGACTACGTACCCAGCGCCGATGGCTGTCAGCGTCCCTACGTCGAAGGCGAGGGCCCGTTCAGCGAGCACGCCACACCAATCGACGCCGTTGCCCCGTACGTGCCGCGCTGATTGCCGTGATGCCTCAAGACAGAGGTCTTCGAGTAACGTCGGCCCCGTGGGCTGCCAGCCGGTGAGCTCGCGAGTTCGGGCGCTCGAGGGGGGAGTCCGCCTCGGCGAGCGCGCCAGGCGTAGCCGAGGCGATCGAGCTCGTCGCGAAGCAACGTCTGCTCTCGCGCGGCCCCGTGAGCCGCAAACGACTCCAATCGCTCGCGTGAACTGGGCTACGGTCAGCGGTCATGCGCTGTCAAACCTTCGGGTCGTTGCTGATCGGTTCGCTTCTCGCCTTTGCCATCGGATGCGGAGAGGGAGCGGAAGGGCCTGCCGGCGAGACCGGCGCCGCAGGACCGCAGGGCCCCGCAGGCCCCGCAGGCCCCGCAGGCCTCGCAGGCCCCGCAGGCCCCGCAGGCGAAGACGCTCCAGGCGTGTTGGACGGTGGCTCGCCCGGTCCCGCAAGCCCGCACTACATCCACAACGGGATTACGGCGCAGAGCGCATCGATGGCGATCACCGGAACCGTCGTCACGCAAGGCGGGCTCACGATCGACGGAGCGACGAGCGCAGAGACGCCAACCGCTCTCTTGAGCGTCAAGAACACGACGGCGACGCCGTCGCCAATGGGCAGGGCTCCGTCGCGCTCGGATATCGGGTCAGCGCCGACGGCGACTATTCGGTAGCGCTCGGGTACCGCGTCAGCACGGCCGGCTTCCACGGCTCCTTCATCTGGGGCGACGAATCGACGACGGCCGACGCCTCGAGCACCGCCAACAATCAGTTCATGATCCGCGCCGCCGGCGGCGTCCGTCTCCGCACCAGCGCCAACCTCAGCACGGGGTGCGACCTACCGGCGGGCTCCGGCGTCTTTTCCTGCACGTCCGATCGCAACCTCAAAGAAGGGTTCCGTGTGGTGGACGGCGAAGAGGTGCTCGCGAAGATCGCGCAGATGCCAGTCGAGGGCTGGAGCTACAAGGACGATCCCGAGAAGGCGCAGCACATCGGCCCGGTCGCGCAGGACTTCCGACGTGCATTCGGCCTCGGCACGAACGACACGAGCATCGGCCTGCTCGACGTCGACGGCGTGAACATGGCCGCCATCAAGGCGCTCGAGAAGCGCACCCAGGAGCTCCGCACGAAGTCGGCGGAGGTCGACGCGCTCCGCTCCGAGGTCGCGGACTTGAAGCGGAGCCTCGAGGACTTGAAGGGCGCCGTGCGGGCTCTCAGCACGACGCGCTGACCGCCGCGATCCCGAGCCCGCGGGCTGCGCCAACGCTTCGGTTTCTTGGAGGGCTCGCAGATTCTTGCTCGCAGGAATTTGCGAGCCGTTGGGCGGAGCCCGCGCGATTCCGCGAAAATCACGCGGCGCTGTCGTGGAACGCCTCGTGCTGACGGCGGCCCATGACCCTGCGTCTCCAAGATCGCTCCGCCTCCCTCGTTCGCGTCCACGCGCCGCTCGTCCTGGCACTCCTGGCAGCGACGGCTTGCACCGTCTCGAGCTCCGACACCGCGTCACGGCCGCAAGGCGACGGCGCGACCGACGCCGCCCTGCGTGCTCCGACGCCGGCCGGCGAGGACGACGAGGTCGCGCCCGAGGGCGCCGGCGCGGACGACCCCTCGATCCTCCTGCGCGACCCCGACATGACGGCCGATGAACGCGCGCGGTACGCGGTCGATCCCTCGGCACTCCTCTATCTGCCTGACGCGCGCCGGCCGACCGAGATCCACCGGGAGCACACCGACGACGTCTGCTTCGTCGAGAGGGACGCGGCCGGCGGCTCGAGGACGGTGTGTCCGGACGACGGGCTGCCCGCTCCGGCCGGCAGCGCCGATCCCGAAGAAGGCCGCGCGGCGATCGTCGCCGAAGAGAGCGTCGCGCTCCGGACGGACACGCCGCCCTGGAACATGGGACTGCGCGCGACGCCGTCGCAGGCGGTCCGCATCGGCGATCCCGACGGCCCCGGGCTCGACTTCGCTCCGGCGCCCGTCCGCGAGTGCCACCAAGCGTACTGGTGGAGCCTGCGCGAGGATCTCTACTTCAAGAAGTGGCCCGGTAGCCCCCACTTCCGCGCGCCGAGCGACGCCTTCGACGCCGATGGCGATGAACAGATCGAGACGGACCCGGCGGAGCTCGAAGCCGCGCGCGCGTTCCTCGCCGGCCAGCGGGCGCACATGCCGTTCACGCTGGCCTTCCGTCATCCGGACGTCGTCCTCGGGAGCGGATGGTTCTACGACTCGGGCAAATCCCACCGCGGCCTCGACTACTCGCGGACCGGCGTGCCGGCGGGGGCGGACCCGACCTTCGAGGTCGTCGCGATGGGCGACGGCATCGTCCGCAAGGTCATGCTCATGGGCGCCGGCGGCGGCAACATCGTCGTCATCGAACACCCGCGCAAGAACGGACCGAGCCTGTGGTCGCTCTACATGCACCTCCGCAACGGCGCGTCGGCGGACCGCGCAGCGGCCACTGCGATGACGGCAGCGAACCCGACCGAAGACTCGTGCGTGGAGTACGCCAAGTTCATCGCGAAGTACCCCAATCACAAGGCATGGGGCACGGAAGACCAGAAGATCGCCGTGAAGGAGGGCGATCTCGTGCGCCGCGGGCAGCCCATCGGATGGGCCGGCAACACCGGCTGCGGCGGCATCGCCGGAGGGCTCGACGCCGAAGGCGAGCCTTCCAACATGACGACCGTCAACACGCATCTGCACGTGTACTTCGGCGCGTCTCTGCCGGGCGCGACGGTCAAGAACAAGGACGGCACCGTGTCGCCCGTCGTCGTCTACCTCGATCCCTACGGCGTCTACCTCAAGGCCGACGACCGCGGCTGCTACGACCTCGGCGTCAAGGTCGGCATGCCGCGGCTCATCGCGCCGTTCGATCCGGACTTCCGGCAGGTGCCGGCCGACGTCCTCGCGAAGTACTTCGGCTACTTCCAGCAGATGGGCTGGGGCGTTCAGAGCCTCTCGCCGAGCTACGTCGATGGCGCCCTCACGTTCACCGGATCGCTCCAGCCCGACACGGGACCGTGGGCGGTCCGCGCGGACCTGCCCGCCAGCAAGGTCGCTGGAGAGGTCGCGGCGCTCGCCAAGCAGGGAAAACGTCCGAGGGAGGTGAACGTCGCTCGCAAGAACGGTGAGCCACGCCACACGATCGTGTTCGGATCCATCGCGAAGGGCGAAGCGTGGGACTACGTCCCTTCGCGGAACGAAGACGGCTACGTCGCCGCCTGGAACGAGAAGAATCAGGCCTCGCCGCCGATGCGACTCGTCGACTACGCGTCGTGGGGAGCCGGCGCTGATGCACGCATCGAAGCCACGTTCACGACGGCCTTCGGCGCACCGAAGAAGTTCTTCCGCGAGCGGTCCCTCTCGGGATTCGCCGACGTCATCGCCGCGCAGAAGGCGGCCGGGTTCGCTCCGCAAGCGATCTCCGTCAATGACGACACGACGCGGTTCAGCGGCGTCTTCACGAAGTCGAAGGAGGCGTTCGTCATCGCGCCCGGGCTGACGGACATCGGCTTCGAGTTCATCCGGGACGGCTACCGCGTCCAGGGCTACCGGACGATCAAGGTGCAGTCCTACGACGACGGACAGAGGTATCTGATCGTCGCGAAGAAGTCGGCGCCTTCCGGAATCGCCACGCCGTAACGCGGTGCGCGTGAATGCCGGCGGGGCGGACCTCTCCACGGCTTCGTGACGCCCGCAGGGCTCCGCGAGGAGGCGGGTGAGGTCGCGTCCACCCGAGGAAGCGGTGCAGCGATGGGGAGCGGTCAGGGCGAGTAGCCCCCGAACGGGGGACATCGCGCGGCGTGACCGCTCCCGGTCATTTTGTGGTGCATCACCTTCGCGTGAGCCGTGTCAGGTGAGCGAGGTCGGCCGCTCCCTTTCGTAGAGCCGCCCTCCAGGAGGGTTGCATGTCCAGGTCCATGGCTTCTCGTATTCCCCCCCGAGCCGGCGCCCGCTTTCGCTGGGCGTCCTCGGTCGGGCTGCTTGCACTCGGAATGGCTGTTCCAGCATGCGCGGCTCCGACCGACGAGCCCGAGCCCGAGTCCGACGGCGCGAGCGCGCCCACGTTGCCCACCTCGCGCGCGACGGATGAAGGCGGCGCGGTCGATGACGGGCTGCCCACTCCGCCGCCCGCTCCCGTCGTCGAGGTCCCGGTGCGCACGAAGAACGGCGGCATCCGCAAGGTGAGCGCGGAGCTCCGCAACGGGGTCGCCTACTACCAGGGCGACATCGACCTCGGCGACCCGAACGAGATGAAGCCGCTGGGGAATGGCCTGAACGACCTGGATCTACGGTGGCCGAATGCGCGCGTGCCGTACGTCTTCGATGGCCTGTCCGGCACCGATCGCACCACGATCCGCAATGCGATGCGCGAAATCGAGCTGCGCACGCGAATCCGTTTCGAGGAGCGCTCGAGCACGACGTGCTTCGAGGACATCATCATGATCGAAGCGTCGACGGACGAGGACGTCTCGTCGTCGAAGGTCGGAAGACAGGGCGGCTGCCAGAAGCTCAAGTTCTTCCCTGGCCACAGTCGCCGCGTCGCGATCCATGAGCTTCTTCACGCGCTCGGCCTCAAACACGAACAAGCGCGTCCCGACCGCGACGCGTTCGTGCAGATTCACTGGCAGAACATCGAGAGCGGGCGCGCAGGAAACTTCGAAGCGGTCGACGACGAGGACGCCCTCGACGAGCAGTCACCGTACGACTTCAACTCCATCATGCACTACGGGCGCGAGCAGTTCTGCCGAAAGGAGGTCGTGTGGACCACCATGCCGCCGACCGTTCGCTGCGTCGGCCCGACGATCACCGCGTGGTCGAACCCGAGCCGCAACTTCGGGGGATCGAACCTTTCGCCGCGCGACATCGACATTCTCACGATCATGTACGGCACCCCGCTCGGGGCGAACGAGACGGGCGACCAGATGGGCACGTCGATCGCCATCGCCGACTTCGACGACGACGGTAGGACGGATGTCGTGATCGGCGCACCGGGGGAAAGGGTGGGATCGGGGCCGCGAAGCGGGGCGCTCTTCGCGTTCAAGGGCACGGGGCCGGACGCCATGCCGTGGGAGGTCCTCACCGAGAGCAGTCCGCGCGACGACGGCACCACCATCGCCGGAGCGGAGGAGGACGACCAGTTCGGTGCCGCCATGACCGTCTCCGACTTCGACAGTGACGGGTTCCCTGACCTCGCCGTGGGCGCGCCCAACAAGGCGTGGGGCGCCGGCGCACGCTCCGGGGGCGTCATGATCTTCCGGGGCAGCGCGACCGGCCTCGTGCCGTGGACGTTCATTACCATCTCTCATCTGGGCAAGACCGGCGTCGCGGGGGATCGCTTCGGCGCGGCGCTCGACACGATCGACATCGGCGGAAGCCGGCACCTCGTCGTCGGGGCTCCAGGACGCGCTGGAGGGGGCGCTGTCTACGTCGTCTACATGGGCTCGATCATCAGCGGCCAAGCGAGACCGCACGGCGTGCTCACGCCCTTCAATTCGACATCGACGGGCAAGTTCGGCGCTTCGCTCGCAGTGGGCGACTTCGACGGCGACGGGAACGCCGACATCGTCGCCGGTGAGCCGGGCGCGGGGTCACCGACGCGTGGAGCGGTCACGCTCTTCCGGGGGAACGGCACGCGCGATCTCTCCAGGTACCAGATCATGTACTCCCCCGACGGAGCCGCTGGCGACGAGTTCGGCTTTGCTGTCGAGCCGTCCAATGTCGTGACCACGAACGGAAGGAACGAGCTGGTCGTCGGCGCGCCCGGCAAGAAGCAGGGCAACGTGCGAACGGGCGCTGCGTTCGTCTACGAGTGGCGATCGAACGGCGGCCTCGCGGGATTCGTGCCCATCCAGGAGATCTTCCCTGGATCGACGACCGACCCGCAGCGGTTCGGTCACGCGTTCACGAGTGCTCGACTCCTCGGCGGCGACACCAGCGTCGAGCTCGTCGTCGGTGCCCCGAACTTCGACGGCTCGCGCGGGCGCGTGGTCATCATGTCGCCGAGCAACGGGCAGTACACGACCGTGCGCGCGATCGGTGGGCCGACGCCGTTGATGCCGGCGCCGCGCTTCGGTTCGGCGCTCGCCGTCGGCACCGTCCGTGTCGAGTACCCGCCGCTGTTCGGCGATATGGCCGCGGACCCGGACCTGTTCGTCGGGGCACCAGCTGCCTCGATTGCCGCCTCGTTCACGACGTCCGGCGCCGTGTACGGCTACAACAACACGGCGAACGGCTCCTATCTCAAGACGACACTCCACCAGGGAAAACGCTCGCCGTTCATGTCGTCGGGCAACTGAGCCGAGGCAGCGAGTCACCCGCTCTCCCATCCAAGCGAGAACACGACGACGCCGGCCAGCGTGAAGCTGCCGGCGTCGTTGCGCGCGTCGAGCGCTGCGAGCTATGCGCCTGGCCCGCCCAGACCGTCGGCACGGCGCTCGCTGGCCTGTCCGAGCGGCAACGAGTCGAACGCGTCGGCGACGAATCGCGCCCGGTCCACGTTGCGATCCATCGCTACACCGGGAGGTGAGTGCCTCGCGCTGCGGTGGCCTGTCCGGGCCTTCAGCGCGCGACGGACACGTAGTCGAGGCGAAGCAGGATGTCCTCGACGCGATCGAGCACGACGCCGGCGGTGTAGTTGCCGCCGGCCGCCTCCTGCGCGATGAGCGAGGCCGGGATGAAGAGGGCGTACTCGCCGTAGAGACCGCGTCCAGCGAGCTCGCTCGTCTCTCCGTTCATGTACGTCGGATCCTCGAGCGCTGCGCGGTCGACGTTGAAGAACGCTTGCATCCGGGCGCGCGAGTAGAGGTGGTCACCCTGCTCGACGCTTTGACTCGCCGCCACCGTGGGCGCGAGGTCGGGCTCGCGGAACAGGTTGCGCGCGGGGCGCACGGAGGCGACCTGGAAGGGATTGTTCGGCGGCGCGTCTCCGCACCACTGACTGAAGAAGGTGTTCTGCTTCAAGAGGTCGATGCGCGCGAACGTGGTGCTCGAGCCGCTGTAGATGTTCTTGCCGATGACCGACGCGTTGACCGACCAGAGACGCTCGGCGCAGTCGGTGGTCGTGTAGATCGGAATCGCGTTCGCGGGCAGGCCGATCGCTCCGAGCGGGGCGAGCGTGAACGGGATACGCTGCCCGAGGTACTTCCCGTTCGCGTCGTACTCGGCGTACTTGTGCTCCTGGAGGAGCTCGCGGAAACGCGTGGCTGCGTTCTGCGGGCGTTCGGACGGAGGCATCGCGCTGGTGTCGCCCAGACGGAAGACGTCGTCACGTAGGCTGAGCACGACGTGCAGGTCACTCGGGCGGTTGCCGCCGATCGTGCGCGTGCCAGAGGTGGACCAGAGATGTGAGAGCAGCGTCGCGAGCTCGTCGGGCGTCGACGCCCCGAGAACGGCCGCGCGGTCCGTGAGAGACGCTTGGAACTCGTACTCGACCGCGCGCACCGCGAGGTACGTGGCCCGGCGAGCGAGGCGCATGTACTGCGCGTATCGATTGACGGGCTCGTTCGTCCACGGGTAGCCGGTCGGCCCGGACAGGCGGCTCGCCTCGAGGTCGCTCACGTACGCGAGGCCCTCGTCATGGAGGATCTGCGCTGTCGAGAGCTCGTTCTGGAAGAACGTGTGCGCGGCCTGCATGTCCTGGACGGCTTGCTCGATGCGAAGCGCGGCGCCGCGCATGCCGACGAGCTCCTGACGCGCGTCGTTGAAGCAGATGTCGACCTCGGCCTTGCCCTCGATCTCGGCGACGTTGGAGTCGTGGTTGCGCTGTGCGTTCTCGATGGCGGCAGACAGGCCGTGGCCGGTGATCTCGGCCGCTGCTGCGACGCCGCCCGCGGTGCAGGCGACGGCAGTCGCTACCGTGCCCTTGATGGCACCCCATGGGGTCTCGCCGGATGCACCCGCCATCGTGGCGAAACAGCCTTCGAGCGCGTGCGCGGCCGAGGCCGCGGAGTCCGCGGCGGCGCGCGCAGCAATGAGCGCGGAGATATCCTGGTCGAACTTCGCGCGGACGTTCTTCAGATTCTGGTTCTTCTCATCGAGGAGCTGGCAGGAGCGGACGGCGATCGCGTACCGCTCGTTGAAGTCGGCGAGCTCCTGCCGTGCGATCTCGACCTCGCGCGCGGCGGTGTGCGTGGCGAGGGCTGCCTCGCCGAGCGAGCCGTTCACGCACTCGGCGAGCGGCTTGCTCGCTGGCGGCACGGGGACGCTGACGCGCCCCTTGGTCTCCCTCTCGCATGCGGTGATGAGCACGGGTAGCTGCGGCGCCCCCTCGCGGGCGCCGTCTCTCCGGCTCCACGTCCCGAGGGTGAGAGGAACGCTCTTGGTGACGCCCGACACCGTGCAGGTCGCGCATGACATGTCGCCGCACGGGACCACCTCGATCGGTAGCGTCCCCGGGCTGGGGTCCCAGCAGTGGGCGACGAACGCCTTGGTTGCAGCGGATGCATAGTCGTCCGCGCTGGACTTGTGGGCAGATAGGCGCGAGCCCACGCACAGGTTGGCCTTCACGTCGTCCGCCCTCCAGCGCGCCGAATAGTCTGGCACGCTCGTGGCGCACCCGGGCGTGGATGCGTGGAAGCATTTGCTCGCGTTGAAGCTTGGATCGCTCACGAGCGAGGCCGTCGTCGGCCCGCAGTAGCCTCGGAGAGAGACGTCGTAGTCGTAGGCGACGTTGTCGATGAAGAGCTGGAACTGCTGCGCGGCGAGCGCGGCTCTGAACTGACGGTCGCTCTCGTTCTCGTAGCCCGTGCGCGCCTCGGTCAGCGCCGCTTGGGCCTGCTTCACGAGCGACGGCGCCCACGCCGGCGAGTCCGGTCCCGTTCCGAGGAGGAAGTCGGAGACCGCCGCGAAGCGACCGCCAGGCCCCGTAGACTTGTCGGCGAGGAAGTACAGCGGCAGATCGGCCTCCTCGATCCCGAGCGGATTCTTCCCGCTGAGGATCCCGTCGGCACGGGCGATCGCCTGCGAGAGCAGCGGCGCCGCGCGCTTTTCGGAGCGCACGAAGCGGTCCTGCCAGGCGTACTGCGGGTCGTGCGCCGCGGCGCGCTGCTCGAGGCCGTGCGCGAGCGCGCCAGCCGCGAGGAAGCGCGGGAGGAACTTACGCACCTCGTCGATCGATGTCGTGTCGTATCGAAGCGCGGCGCGCTCCAGGGCGACATCGAGGAGCTGTCCCTGGCTCGCGAGCGTCGAGAACATCTTTGCAGCGAGGCCCATCTGCTGATCGTCCTGCGGGCGGGGCGTGATGCCCAGACGCTCGCGGTAGTCCGGAGAGGCGAGCACCTCGGCAGGTGCCCGATCGAGCGCACGGGCAACGCGCGGCAGGAAGAGGAGGTCCCATGCGCCGAGCGATACATCGAGGCCGTTCTCTGCCGTTGGCGGCGCGTTCGCGGCCCCCTCCTTGCGCAAGACCTCGGCCACCTTGTCGCGCTCGACGAGCTCGGTTGCGAGGTACGCATGCAGATCGAGCCAGCGTCCGAGCAGACGTTGGCCGTACGCCGAGCTCGCGAGGTGCGTCGGGGTCACGGGCTCGCTCGATCGATCGGGGGCGAGGCTCTGCGCTACGGCGGTGAGGAAGCGACCGGGCGCGAGGCAGCCCGATCCCTCGCCGAACACGGCCGACAGCGCCTGGCCGCCCGTCTTCGCCCCCACCGACGGAGGCGCCTCGTGGAGCCGCGCGAGATCCGCGAAGCACTTGGAGAATGCCTCCTCGGCGGTCGCGCCAGCGCCGGAGTCGTTCGCAAGGTCGAGGTCGATCGCGGCGGAGCGGTCTCCGCTCGCGCACGCGAGCTCCTGGCTGATCGCGCCTGGCGTCGCGCCGAGCTCCGATGACGCCAGACTCGCGACGGTGGTGGCGGCGGTGTCGGGCGTCGCGCACGAAACGAGCGGCCCGCACTGGAAGGATCGGGCAGGGAGAACGCAGACCGCGCGCACGTTCATGTGCCAGTGGAACGGGACGTTGCTCGCTTCCGCCACCGCGTTGTTCGCGCCGACGCGGTAACGAACCCTCCCGGTCCCATCGAAGATGACGTCCGAGCTGGGGACGGCCTGGACGGTGCATCCCGTCGCTTCCGCGAGCTCGGAGCAGATGTCGAATTGCGGAGCGAAGACGGGGTTCGTGCTCCAATTCTGAAAGCGCCCTCCGCCGAACGCCGGCGGGTAGATGTCCATCAGGCCGTTGGAGGTACGGCACGGGAGCTTGGCCTCCAGCAGCTGCGCGTTCGCCGTGTTCGTGAGCGAGACGGTCTGGATCTCGAATCCGAGCAGCGCATCCGTCGTGCCCGCGTGGAAGAAGAGATCCGACCGACGCTGCCATCCGTCGGGGCCCGACGGCATGTCATCCACGACCGAGCCGGACCCGACGTACATGCCGAGAGGGAAGCGCCCGATCTCCGTCATCTCGGCGGGGCTGGGGGCGAGGCAGGCGTCGAGACGTGTGGTCTCTCCGGGGAAGAATGCGCGACGTGAGCGGCGCTCGCGATCGCTGAGTGTCGCGTACGCGGGAGCGGCCTTCGCGGCCTCGACCTCCCAGGCGAGCGGCGTCGACGCGGCGGTGTCCTCGTTGTACGAGAGGGCCGCCGGCGCCGGGGTCGCCGGGACGGGCGAGTTCCGATCGCCAGCGCGCGAGAGGGAGAGCCGCCAAGCGATGGCGGGCTTGTTGCTCACGCCGAGACCGCTCAGCACTTCGGTGAGCTCGATCCCGAGGGACTGCGACTCGGGGCGGAAGGTGATCGAGGCCTGGACTGCCGCGACGAGCTCCCAGCTCGCGCCGTTACCGATCGTCCCCGACGTGAAGGGCGCCGTGGGGATCGTGAGCGTGCCGGTCTGGACACCGTCCGCGCTCGGCGCTCCGAGCGCGAAGCTGCCGACGAGCCTGCCCGCGCTCGTGAGCGCGCCGAGCGGATCCTCGATGATGATCTTCGCGCCGCTCGCCGTCCCCTCCACCTGGACCACGAAGGGGATCTGCATCTGGTACTCCGGCGCCCGTCCGGGAGCTGCCGGCGTGCCGGTGCCGGTCGACACGACGAAGCCGGTCCCGCGATAGGCTCCGTCGAGCGGTGCCGCGGTGACCGGCGCGACGACGGCTGGTGAGATCGTCGTGTTCCCCGAATGCGTGTAGACGACGAACTCCGGCGTCTGGGACGCATCGGTCGTCGAGGACGTCATGCGAAACGTGAGGTCGACGGTCGCGCCGGGTTTGACCGCTTGGAGTATGCACTCGTTCGTGAAGTCGGTCGCGCCCGGGCATCGGACCTCGGAGCCGCCACGCGTCGCCACGCGAGCTTCGGGGACCTCGATGTTCGAGGCCTGCAGCGTGACGATCGCTTCTCCGTTGTCCGAGAGAACGACCCGCGCGGGCGCGCGGAGGGTGCCGCCCGTCTCGGCGGGAGCCTCCGGGAGGAGCGCGGTGTGGCTCCTCGGCCGGCACCGCCCGTAGTCGTCACAGCGGTTGTCCCCGCCGCTGCAGTCGGTGTCTGCGCGGCACGCGGCGAAACATCGGCCGAGCTCGCAGTGCGCGCCGCAGGGGCAGTGAGTGTCCACGACACACGCACGGTCTTCGTCGATGTTGCTCTTTTCGCAGGTTGGGCCCGCGGCGGCGGGCTCCTGGCTGCAAGCAACTAGGAGCGCGCTGCTGGTGAGCAGACCGACGAAACGTAGCGGAGAGCGCATGGTCGCACCGTCGCATGCCTCGGGGGCGCGACTTAATCCTGCCAAACGGCAGGGAGACGCTCGTAGGATGGCGCCGAGATGGGAGGCGCGGCGAAACCGGCTCTTCTCCAGAGAGTGGTGGCGCTCACGAACCAGGCCGTCGCCGACCCGGAGGCGGCCCTCCGTGGAGTACTCCAGCTCTTGATCGATGCCGCGCGCGCGCAGAACGGCTACGTGATCCTCGCCACGCGCCGCGGAGCTGCCGCGAGGCGGCGCAAGGATCCGCTCGGTGGCTTCCGCATCGACACCTATCACCGAGCGTTCCCGCTCTCGCCGCGCGCGTCTCTACTCCTCGCCGAGATCGTCCGTGACCGCAGGTACGTCGACTATCCCGAGGTGCAGCTCCACACCGCGAGGCGCAACGAGCTGTGGCTCGAGCGGCGCTCCGTCCGCGACAGGAGCGTGAGTCAGGCCCCCGCACTGATCGCGCTCCAGAAGGCGATCGGGTCTGGCGACCTGCTCATCGGCGGGGTTCCGCTCGGCCCCGGCGCTCACATCCGCATCGGGATCGAGCGTGCGCTCGGCGAGCGCGCCTTTCGCGATGCAGACCGCGCGCGCGTGCTGGAGCTGTTGCCCGTCCTCGGCACGCCGCTGCGTCGGATCGGCGCCTGGTCCGGCGTCTTCGACGGCCGCGTGCTCCTCAGCCCGCGAGAGAGCGAGATGTTCCGGCTGCTGCTGGGTAGGAAGAGCGAGAAGCAGATCGCCGAGGTGATGAACCTCACCGCACGTTCGGCCCACCAGATCGTGCTCTCGGTCTATGCGAAGCTCTCGGTCTCGAGTCGTGTGGAGCTCTTCCAACGCTGGCTGGAGCTCGGGCGCTGAGCGCGGCGACCGACCCAACCGAGAATGACTGAGCCACCGCCAATTCGAACGGCGCCGCAGCGAGCAAACGCTGGGCGCCGTCGTGATTGCGCCGATCGAGATCGACCGGCGCCGGGTGGCGAGAGGCGGCTACTCCGCCGCGGCGTACTCTTCGATCGGCGGGCAGGAGCAGATCAGC
Organism: Pseudomonadota bacterium; assembly: GCA_023423895.1. Taxonomy (GTDB): domain Bacteria; phylum Myxococcota_A; class Polyangia; order Polyangiales; family Polyangiaceae; genus Labilithrix. The sequence goes on along the minus strand of JAFAER010000057.1, from coordinate 1,850 downwards.
TTCCGGTCGCCGGCCGCGTTGTTGAGGCGCGAGACCGACGGCCAGAACTTCCGATCACGCGTCCACGGCGCCGGGAAGGCGGCCACCTCGCGCGAGTACGGGTGCGTCCACTCGTCGGAGACGCACGCCTCGACCGTGTGCGGCGCGTGCTTGAGGGGGTTGTCCTCGCGCGGCAGCTTGCCTTCCTCGATCTGACGGATCTCTTCGCGGATCGCGATCATCGCGTCGCAGAAGCGGTCGATCTCGGCGAGCGACTCGCTCTCCGTCGGCTCGACCATCAGCGTGCCGGCGATCGGGAAGGACATCGTCGGCGCGTGGAAGCCGTAGTCCATCAGGCGCTTCGCGACGTCGTCGACCTCGATGCCGGCCGTGCGCTTGAACGGGCGGACGTCGAGGATGCACTCGTGCGCGACGCGGCCCTTCGCGCCGACGTAGACGACGGGGAAGTGCGGTCCGAGGCGATGCGCGATGTAGTTGGCGTTGAGGATCGCCGTCTTCGTCGCCTGCGTGAGGCCCCAGCCGCCCATCATCTGGATGTAGGCCCAGGAGATGAGGAGGATGCTCGCGCTGCTCCACGGCGCCGCCGCGATCGGGCCGACCGAGTCCGCCGAGCGCGGCTCGACCACCGGCTTCGCCGGCAGGTGCTTGCCGAGGTGCGCCCCGACCGCGATCGGGCCCATGCCGGGACCACCACCGCCGTGCGGGATGCAGAACGTCTTGTGCAGGTTGATGTGCACGACGTCCGCGCCGATGTCGCCCGGGCGGCAGAGGCCGACCTGCGCGTTCATGTTGGCGCCGTCCATGTAGACCTGGCCGCCGTGCTCGTGGACGATCGAGCAGATCTTCTTGATCTCCTCCTCGAACACGCCGTGCGTCGACGGGTAGGTGACCTGGATCGCGGCGAGGTTCTGCGAGTGCTCCTTGGCGCGCGCCTCGAGGTCCGCCACGTCGATGTTGCCGCTCGCGTCGGTCTTCACGACGACGACCTGCATGCCCGCCATGACCGCGGAAGCAGGGTTCGTCCCGTGCGCCGAGGCTGGGATGAGGCAGACGTTGCGGTGACCTTCACCGCGCATCTGGTGGTGCTTCTTGATGACGAGGAGGCCGGTGTATTCGCCCTGCGCGCCCGCGTTCGGCTGGAGCGAGACCGCCGGCAGGCCGGTGATCTCCGCGAGCGCCTTCTCCATCTCGGAGAAGATCTGCGCGTAGCCCTTCGCCTGCGAGAGCGGCACGAACGGATGGATGCGGTTCCACCAAGCGTCCGTGATGGGCATCATCTCCGCCGTCGCGTTCAGCTTCATCGTGCAGGAGCCGAGCGGGATCATCGAGTGCGCGAGCGAGAGGTCGCGCCCTTCGAGCTTGCGCACGTAGCGGAGCATCTCCGTCTCGGAGTGGTGCTCGTTGAAGACCGGATGCGTGAGGTAAGCCGACTTGCGCTCGAGCTCCTTCGGGATCGCGCGCCGGAACATCTCGGCGACGGTCTCGAAGTCCTCGGCTCCCTTCCCGAGCGAGAAGACGTCGACGAGGTCGCCGATGTCGCGGAGGCTCGTCGTCTCGTCGATGGCGACGCAGACGCTCGTCGGCGAGTAGCGCCGGAGGTTGATCTTCTTCTTCTCCGCCGCAGCGAGCCAGTCGTTGACGCTCTTCTCCGTGCCCTCGATGCAGAGCGTGTCGAAGAACGCGTCGTGCGTGACCTTCAGATCGAGCTTGGAGACACCTTCGCGCAGCGTCGCCGTGAGGGCGTGCACGCGCTCGGCGATCGCGCGGATCCCCTTCGGCCCGTGATAGACGGCGTACATGCTCGCGACGACGGCGAGCAGCGCCTGCGCCGTGCAGATGTTGCTCGTCGC
>JAFAER010000039.1 GCA_023423895.1 Pseudomonadota bacterium | reverse complement strand
GCTCGCGCCCAACAGACGGCTGGGGCTACTGACAGGTCTTCGAGCCGTCAGGCCGGGGCACGATCTGCTTCGGGGGTTCGCAGCACTTGCCTCCGCCGATGTGCGCGGCGTCCGAAGAGCAGGGGTGAGCGGGCTTCTCGGGCCTTGGGACCTCGCAGCTCCTGGTCCCATCGGGACGGGTCACGATCTTCTTGTCGGGACCTTCGCAGCATTTGCCTCCGCCGAGGTGGGTTGCGTCGGAGGAGCAGGGGTGAGCGGGCTTCTCCGGCTTCACCGGCGCGAGCCTCCGAGCAGGGGGAGGAGCGGCGAACGCCATGAGCGAAAGCGTCGAGGCGCCGACGACGAACAGGCCACGGTGAATCCAGCGGGGCTTCATGCGGTGAGCCATGATCCCTCGTTCGACGTAACGGGGCGAGGTCCAATGCTCCACCCAAATGGAGGACCGCCGCAGGACGTCGACCCGAGGTGGACCGACCACTTGGACCTTCACGCGGCTTGGGGGACCATGCCTTCTTCAGCATGGCGATGGCTGACGCTGTCGAGCGAGACGAACGTGCGCCGGTAGGTGTGCTTCGCAACAGCGACGACGCGTGTACACGCGGTCACGCTGGTGCTTCCGCGCCTGCGCTGCGCGACGGCACGACCGATGCTCGACGCCGCGCCCCACGAAAAGGAGCATGCGTCATGGAACGAACGACCTGGTTGACCGGCTGCGCACTCGCTGTCGCCGCCCTTGCGATCGTCGGCTGCAAGAAGGACCGTGAGCCTGCCGCGACCACGATGACCACCGCGGCGGTCTCGCACGACGACGCGATCATGCGCCTTGCGACTGCGCGCTGCGAGCGCGAGGCCTCATGCAACAATCTCGGACCCGGGAAGAAGCACGCCGATCGCGAGGCCTGCATGAGCGAAGCGGGGCAGAGCTCGCGCGGGACGCTCCGCGCCGACCAGTGCCCGCAGATCGATCAGACGAACCTGAACGAGTGCCTCGCCGACATCAAGAACGAGCGCTGTGGGAACCCGCTCGACTCGCTCGACACCCTCATGTCGTGCACCCGGGGAAAAATCTGCATCGAACCGAAGTGAGAGGTTCTGACGGAGCGCGTACGGCGGTGGCGCGCCAAGGGCAGGCGAGATCCCGATCGTTGCCCATCGCGCGCCATACGCGATGCGCATGGTGCGCAGGCGGAAGCATCACCGTGAATTCGCGGTCTCGATCGGGCCGCGAACGCCGCGCGACAGCGCAAATGTGATGACTTGTTGGGGCGAGCTGCGCGACCGAAGGTGCAGCGCATGAACATTCGCTCTTTCGGTTCGTCCGCGCTCGCCATCACCTTCGCTGCTTCGATCCTCGCGACCGCCACGGCGGCCTGCACCGTGAAGACGACGGGGACGGGGCCGACTCCCTCGGAGAAGGACGGCGGGAAGTCTCCGGAGGACGAAGACGACGATCCGAAGTCCGATACGAAGAAGGACGGCGGCAAGCCGTCGACGTCCACGGGCTCCAGCAGCTGCCTCGAGATCTTTTCGTGCGCCGCCGAGTGCACGGGAGAAGGCTGCGAGGAGAGCTGTTTCGAGAAGGGCTCGAGCGCAGGAAAGGCGCAGGTCGAGGCAGTGCTCGCGTGCGCGTCCGAAAACGAATGCGAGGACGACGAATGTCTCGCGGCCAACTGCGCGGAGGAGGTCGAAGCCTGCAAGTGAGTCGCTTCGCAGACCGCGCGAAGCCGGCGTCAGGCCGCATAAAAGCCGCTCGTTCGCGGAAGAGCTTCGCCTGAGCTCTTCCGCACCGGGGCGGTGGAGCGACATTCTCGGGTCCACCCTTGGAGCACGCCCCCGAGCCTGCTAGGAGGCGCGCTCGGAAGAAGAGTCCGTGCCCCGCCGCAACGACCTCCAGAAGATTCTCATCATCGGCGCAGGGCCGATCGTCATCGGCCAAGCCTGCGAGTTCGACTATTCCGGGACGCAGGGGGCGAAAGCCCTCCGCGACGAGGGCTACGAGGTCATCCTCGTGAACTCGAACCCGGCCACGATCATGACGGACCCGGAGCTCGCGGTCCGCACGTACGTGGAGCCACTCGAGCCCCGCACGCTCGAGGCCATCATCGAGCGGGAGAAGCCGTCGGCCATCCTCCCCACGCTCGGCGGCCAGACAGCGCTCAACCTGGCGCTCGCGCTCGAGGAGCGCGGCGTGCTGAAGAAGCACGGCGTCGAGATGCTGGGCGCTCGGCCCGACTCGATCGCCAAAGCGGAAGACCGCGCGCTCTTCAAGGCGGCGATGGAGAAGATCGGCCTCACCTGCCCGCGGGCAGGGACGGCTCACTCCGTCGAAGAGGCCTGGAAGATCGTCGCGGAGACGGGCTTCCCCGCCATCCTGCGGCCGTCCTTCACGATGGGCGGCTCGGGCGGAGGCATCGCGAAGGACGAGAGCGAGTTCGAGGCGAAGGTCGCCTGGGCGCTCGCTCAGTCGCCCACGTGCGAGGTCCTCATCGAGGAGAGCGTCCTCGGTTGGAAGGAGTTCGAGCTCGAGGTCATGCGTGACCGGGCGGACAACTTCATCGTCGTCTGCTCGATCGAGAACATCGACCCGATGGGCGTGCACACGGGCGACTCGATCACCATCGCGCCCGCGATGACGCTGACGGACAAGGAGTACCAGCGCCTCCGCGACGCGGCGCGCGCGGTCATGACGGAGATCGGCGTCGAGACGGGCGGAGCCAACGTTCAGTTCTCCGTCGATCCGAAGACCGGCAAGTTCCACGTCATCGAGATGAACCCGCGCGTCTCGCGCTCGAGCGCGCTCGCGTCGAAGGCGACCGGCTACCCGATCGCCAAGATCGCGGCGAAGCTCGCCGTCGGGTACACGCTCGACGAGCTCAAGAACGACATCACGGGCACCAGCGCCGCGTTCGAGCCGGTCATCGACTACGTCATCACGAAGTGGCCGCGCTTCGCGTTCGAGAAGTTCCCCGGCGCGGACAACACGCTCGGCACGCAGATGAAGAGCGTCGGCGAGGTGATGAGCATCGGCCGGACGTTCTGCGAGTCCTTGCAGAAGGCCGCGCGTTCGCTCGAGACCGCGCGCGACGGCCTCGTATCGCTCGTCGGCCGCGTCGACTACCGCGTGCTCGCGATGCCCAAGAAGCAGCGCGACCTCGGGATGGAGGCCGCCGAGGTCGAGACGCCGAAGGAGCTGCCGCCGCCGAGCCACGGGGAGCTGGTCGCCGCGCTCCGCGCCGTCATCCCGGTTCCCACGAGCGATCGCCTCTTCTACGTGGTCGACGCGATGCGTGCCGGGATCTCGACCGCCGAGATCCACGAGCTCACGAAGATCGACCCCTGGTTCCTCGCGCAGATCGAGCGCATCGTCCGCGCCGAGGAGCAGATCAAGAAGGGCGAGCTCGGACCTGCCCAGCTCGTCGGCTACAAGCGCCTCGGCTTCTCCGACGCGCAGATCGCGAAGCTCGCGGGCAAGACCCAGGACGAGATCCGCACCTCGCGGATCAAGGAGAAGGTCGCGCCCGTCTACGCGCGGGTCGACACCTGCGCCGCCGAGTTCGTCGCCAACACTCCGTACATGTACTCGACGTACGAGTCGGAGAGCGAGGCGCGCGCCCACACCGGCAAGAAGAAGGTCGTCATCCTCGGCGGCGGCCCGAACCGCATCGGCCAGGGCATCGAGTTCGACTACTGCTGCGTGCACGCCGTCCAGGCGCTCCGCGAGCTCGGGTACGAGACCGTGATGGTCAACTGCAACCCCGAGACTGTGTCGACCGACTACGACACGGCCGACCGGCTCTACTTCGAGCCGCTCACGCTCGAGGACGTCCTCGCGATCTGCGACGAGGAGAAGCCGGAAGGCGTGATCGTGCAGTTCGGCGGTCAGACGCCGCTCAAGCTCGCCGTTCCGCTCGAACGCGCCGGCGTGAAGCTCCTCGGCACGACCGCCGACGCGATCGATCGCGCGGAGGATCGCGGCCGCTTCGACGAGCTCCTCACGAAGCTCTCGCTGCGCCGGCCGCGCAGCGGCATCGCCACGGGCACCGAGGAGGCGTTCAAGATCGCCGAGGAGATCGGGTACCCGGTCCTCGTCCGTCCGAGCTACGTCCTCGGCGGTCGCGCGATGATGATCGCGTACTCGCGCGCGGAGCTCGAGAGCTACATCCACCTCGCGGTCGAAGCCGCGCGGGACGCGGGCACGCAGACGATCCTCGTCGACGAGTTCCTGAAGGACGCGATCGAGGTCGACGTCGACTGCGTCGCGGACGGAAAGCGCGCCGTCATCGGCGGCGTCATGCAGCACATCGAAGAGGCCGGCGTTCACTCCGGCGACTCGTCGAGCGTGCTCCCTCCGCACTCGCTCTCGCCCGAGCTCGTGCTCAGCATCGAGGAGCAGACGCGGATGCTCGCCCTCGAGCTCGGCGTCGTCGGCCTGATGAACGTCCAGTTCGCCGTGAAGGGCGGCGAGGTCTACATCCTCGAGGTCAACCCGCGCGCCTCGCGTACGGTGCCGTTCGTCTCGAAGGCGACCGGCCGCCCGCTCGCGAAGATCGCCGCCAAGGTGATGGCCGGTCACTCCCTCGACGAGCTCGGGATCCAGGACATCGAGGTCCCGCGTCACGTCGCGGTGAAGCAGAGCGTCTTCCCGTTCACGAAGTTCCCGGGCGTGGACACGATCCTCGGCCCGGAGATGCGCTCGACCGGCGAGGTCATGGGCATCTCCGACACGTTCGCGCGTGCCTTCTACAAGAGCATGCTCTCGGCCGGTCTCGACGTGCGGCCGCCGGGCGAGCTCGACGCGACGAAGCACCAGAAGCGCAGCCTCTTCATCAGCGTCCGAGACGAGGACAAGCCGGTGGCGTGCATCATCGCGCGTCGCATGCGGGCCGCGGGTTACGAGATCCTCGCCACGAAGGGCACTGCGGCCGCTCTCCACCGCGCGCGCATCCCGTGCACGGCGATCAACAAGGTCCTCGAAGGTCCTCCGCACGTCGTCGACTCCATCCGGAGCGGGACGGTCGCGATGGTCGTCAACACGACCATGGGCGCACGCGAGGTGAAAGACAGCTACTCGCTGCGTCGCCAGACGCTGCTCATGAACATCCCGTACTTCACCACCATTGCGGCGGCGCTCGCGGCATGCGACGCCCTCGAGTCGGCGCGTGGAGACGGCGGCGTGCGCGTCCGGTCGCTCCAGGAGTGGGGCGCCGGCGCGTAGCAGGGCGCTCGCGCGAGACGCGCCGCCAACCTTCGGTCGGCGTGTCTCGGGCATCGCGTGCGGCATCCGATCATTGCTGCGTGCGGAAGGCGGTCCGCGGGGTTGAGCGTTACCCTGACGACCCATCATGACTCGCTCCGTTCTCGTGTTCACGTGCGTGGCCGTGGTGAGCGTCGCCGCCGGCGGATGCAAGCGTTCGACGTCGACGAGCTCCTCGCCGGACGACGCGGGAACGAGCATGGCGCCGAAGGCCGCTTCGAGCGGCGGGGCGACGCGGACCGACGAAGCCGCGGTGCGCGCGCTCGTCGACGCGTGGCTCGAAGCCCAGAACAGCGGTGAGTTCGCCAAGTACGAGTCGCTCTACGCTCCGCGCTTCGAAGGCGTTCGACGCTCCGGCGCTCAAACGGCGAGGCTCGATCGCGCGCGCTGGATGAAGGAGCGCGCAGCGATGTTCGAGCGGAAGATGACCGTCACTGCGAAGGACGTCGCGATCCAGACGACGTCCGACGGAGCGATCGCGAGCTTCGTCCAGACCTGGGCATCGGGCGCCTATCGCGACGAAGGACCGAAGCGCATGGTCTTCACGACGGTCGACGGCAAGCTGAGAATTGCGCGCGAGGAGATGCTCTCGTCGATGGTCCTCTCGTCGAGCTCGCTCGACCCCGAGAGCTTCGCGTTCGCGCTCCACCTGCCGACCCCGCATCTCGTCCTCGACACCTCACCGAAGAAGGAATGGACGAAGGGCGATCCCACCGTCGTCTCGCTGGAGAACCCTGTCGTCACACGCAAGGACACCGACGCCGGCTCGCTTCCGAGCAAGCTCGCGGCCTGGAGCGGCAAGAAGGTGGAGCTCTTCGGGAGCTCCGGCGTCGTCTGCGAGGGAACGGTCGGCAAGCTCTCCGTCGTCGCCCGCGTCATTCCCCATTTCGGAACGATGAACGAGTGGACCTCCAGCGGCGACTACGCAGGCCAGCCGAAGCCGCCGATCGACGAGGTCGCAAGGCAGGCCTGGGACCTCGCGAGCGGCCTCGACGAATCAGGGCGTGCGCTCGTCGGCGAGGTCCGGCCCGAGAAGGGAGACTGCAAGGGCGCGCTCTGGGGGCGCGTCGTCCAGGCCGACAAGCCGGTCGTCGTCGCGGGCACTCCTGCAGACGCGGCGACGAAGCAGCAAGCGCTCGCCGAGCTGCGGAAGACGAAGGCGTACGCGGCGCTGCAGAAGCGGTACGAGAGCGAAAAAGAGCCGGCCGGACCGGTTCGCTGGGAGGACTTCGAGCCGAACCTGAAGGTCCTCGTCTTCGACCATCCGAAGGCGAAGATCGTCACGCTGTCTCTCCGCGCGGGCGCTGGATGCGCGACGTTCGGGGGGACGCTGAGCTCCGTGTGGGAACAGAAGGGCGGGAAGCTCGTCGCGATCGCGGACCCGAGCGGCGAGGAGCTCGCGCCTCTCTCGGCGGGTGATGTCGATGGCGACGGCAAGATCGACCTCGTCCTCGACCAGCAGGGGCTCATCCGCTGGAAGGGCGGGCAGCTCGGGGCCGTTCGGAAGCTGGCCGTGCCGATGCTCGACTGTGGGTGCTGACTTCGCGCGCCGCGTTCAACGACCGTGCATCGACCGGCCCGCACCGCGATGGGGCTCTCGCGGATGGACCGCCATCCGCGCTCGCGACTGCGCCTCGACAGCGTCGAGATACGCGAGCTCCTGACTGGCGCCATCGAGGTCGTCGCGGATCGCGATCCGCAAGCGCTGGCTCGTGGACTCGTCGCGCACGGCCGCGACGGCGGCGTCGATGCGGACGCGCGCATCCGGTCCCGGCGAGTGACGGAGCACGCGCGCTGCCGCCGCGCGGAGCTCGGCGTCTGCCTCCGGATCCTCGAGGATCGCCCAGAGATCTTGCAGATCGAGCGTGTTGCCGCGGTAACCCGCGCCGCTCGAGAGCATCTGGCCCGCGATGTCGAGGCGGACGAGCCAATCACGCGCGCTCTCCCCATGGCGGCGGAGCACGTCGACACGCCCGCTGACGTCGTCCTTGTGCGGGCCGAATCCCTGGGCACGCTGGGCCGCTGCTCGGATCTGCGCGACGAGCACGCGGCGGTCTTCTTCCGACGGACCGCCGACGAGCGGCGAGGACCGCTGGACCGCCACGCCCTTGTACGGATCGGGCACGGTGAAATAGAGGAGCTCGCCGTCGTGCACACCCTGGATCGCGCCGTACGGCAGCGCGAACCAGCCTTGCGGTGTCCTCAGGCGAAGCCCGTCGGCGGCCATCACGACGCCTGGCTGACCGAGCGGCGACATCAGCCCCGCAAAGCCGAGCAGAGCGGCAACGACGCCGAAAAGGCCGAGCGAGATGCCGATACCGACACCGAGTGCCGGCGATCCGCCGAGCGTGGCGAGGACCGTCAGCGTCGCCCATGCGGCGGCCAGCGCGCGGCCGACGAGAGCGCTCCGCTGCGTACCGTCGACCTGCGTCTGCCATGCGACGACGCCGAAACCGCCGTGACCGATCCCGAGGGCGAGGCGGATCTTCTCGATGTCGGCCTCGGTCTCCACCTCGAGTGTGATCGGCTGCTCACGCGTGCGATGCTGGAGCGAAAGCGCGATGCCTGTCGACGTCCGCGCGGTCGTTCCGCCCGTGATGTCCGCGGCACGGATGCGCTGGTTGCGCGAGCCAGCCTTGGTGACGTCGATGTAGCCAGCGCCGCAGACGAGCTCCGCTGTACGGGGCTGTCGTTGACGCCAGCTCACGAGACCGAGGATGTTGAACAACGCGACCGCCGAGATGGCCGTCGTCGCTGCGGCCACGCCGCGAATCGGCCCGAAGATCGCGAAGAGGAACGCGAGGACCGGCAGGACGTACGGAACGACCCGCCACGCCTTCGGTCCATGCGGATCCGAGATCCTGGCACGCATTCGTATCCAAGATAAGAGGAGCGCCGCATCTGGCAATCGCTGCGCAAAGCTTTCGGGCTCGTACGCGAAAAGGCGCGCGCCCCGGAATGTGCGCGAGCCCCATGCTTGGGCTAAGCTCATGGAACGGTCGAGTGTCGCTCGATCGTTCGATGCGATGGTCGAAGCGAGAGAAATACGGCTCGCTGCGCTGGCGGCAGCGGCGCTTCTCGTCGGGTGTCGAGCGATCGGCGGCGAGACGACGAGCACCGACGCGGGGACCGTTGAGCCCACCGTCGATGTCGGAGACGCGGCGTATCCCCCGTCGACTCGGCTCGAGGCGCCCATCGTCACGCCGGCGCCGGACGCCGTCGTCGAGACGATCGCTGGCTCGGGCGCGAACGGCGCCGCTGATGGCGTCGGAGCGTCGGCGCAGTTCGACAATCCGGTGGGCGTGTTCCTCGACGCCGCGGGCGACGTGCTCGTGACCGAATACGACGGACGCAGGCTCCGTAAGATCTCGCCCGACGGCGCCACGACGACGCTCGCGACGGGACTGCCCGAGCCGTTCGCGGTCATTGCGACGGAAGACGCGATCTACGTGCAGACGGATCGCGCTCCGAACGAGGACAAAGGCCCGACGACCGGAACGCTGTGGCGCGTCCCACTCGGCGGTGGCGCACCTGAAGTCTTCCTGGAGGCCAACGCGCTTCCGCGCGGCATGGCGCGTCTCCGGGACGGTCGCCTCGTCCTGTCGAACCGCGAGCAGCACTCCCTTTCGATCCTCGACCTTGCGAGCAAGAGCGTCACCCCGCTCGTCGGCTCGGGGACGCCGGGATTTGCGGACGGGCTCGGCGCGAATGCTCAGCTCGACACGCCTTACGGCGTCGCGGTGCTGCCCGACGGCGCCATCCTGGTCGCGGACGCGGGAAACAACGTCATCCGTAAGGTGACGCTCGACGGCGAGATGACGCTGTTCGCAGGCGACGGCAATCCAGGCATGCGCGATGCCGCGGACAGGCTCCGCGCGCGCTTCGACTTCCCGCAAGATGTCGCCGTCGACGCAGCGGGCAACGTGTACGTCGCGGACCGGCTGAATCACCGCATCCGGCGCATCACCTCGGACGGTGGCGTCGATACGATCGCTGGGGACGGGACGCCCGGATTCGCCGATGGTCCTGGACCGTCCGCGAGGTTCTTCGGCATCGAGCAGATCGACGTCTCGATCGACGGCAGGACCGTCTACGTGAGCGACGGCAACCGTGGTGAGGGCGCTGCGTTCCATCGCGTTCGCAAGATCACGATCCCATGACGCGGCGTCGTGGAATCTGGGGGCCGGTCTGGCGCGTTCGCGGTATGCTCGACGCCGGACGCTTCGGCGTTCCTGCGTTGATTTCCATCGTCCGATGCCGAGCCCGAAGTACCCGCTCAAGCCGCTCCTCGAGCAGAGGGAGCGGAACGTCGACGACGCCACGGCCGAGCTAGGTGGCGCCATCCGCGCGCGCGAGGCTGCCGATGCGGCACGCGTGCGAGCGGAACGAGAACGCCTCGAGGAAGAGGAGCGGGCCCAGCGCGTGAGGCGCGAGGAGGCGGACAGGCTCGCGCGCGGCGAGCTCCGGGCCGCGGACCTCGCGCACGCGCAGGCTTGGGAGATCGCCGCACACGCGCAGATAGAGCAGCTCGAGCGTGCCGTGTCGGCCGCCCGGCAGGGCGCCGAGCAAGCACGCGACGCCGAGCAGGTCGCCCGGACCGAGCTCGCGCGGAAGATGGCCGATCGCGACGTCGTAGCGAAGGACGAGACCCGCTTCGTGGACCGACTGAAGAAGCGGGCGCTCGCGGCGGAAGAAGAGGCTGCCGAAGAAGCGTACCGAGGAGGACGGAGGGCATGAGGCGGCTCGGATTTGGTGTGATGTTCCTGCTCGCCGCCGTCGGTGGCTGCCGGAGCGGCTCGAACGTCGGTCCGTCCATCGTCACGCCGCCGGCGTCCGCCGAGGCGAAGAGCACGCCCGCGCAGGGCGCAATGGCGCTCCCGGGCGTGAAGGTGCTCCTCGACGACCCACGTCTCGTCGTCGCTCGGACGTTCGCGAGCATGAAGGACTGGGCTGCGGCGGCGAAAGCGGTCCACGAAGCACGGCCGGGAGACCTGCTCGCAGCCGAGGCGTGTGCGTGGGACTTCCTCGAAGGACGTCTGTTCGTGCTCGCCGGGTCGACCTCCGAGGCGCTGCCCGCCTTCGAACGCGCCGAGCAGCCGGCCTGTCCGCTCGCGGGTCATGCCAAGCTCCGTTCAGCGCAGACGTTGGCGCGGTCGGGCCGTGCGGACGATGCCATTGCTCGAGCGCGAGCGGTTCCGGACGACCACACGTCGCTGAAGGACGACGTGAACATCGTGCTCGCCGAGTCGTTCGCGGCGAAGGGCGATCGAGCGAGCGCGCTGCCGATCTGGCGCTCGTGGCTCGCCTCGAACGCATACGGGTCACGGTGGGTCGACACGTCGGTGCGCATCGCGACTGCGCTGCTCGACGGCGTCGACGGTGCGCCGGAGACGCGAGCCAAGGAGGCGTACGACGCCGCGACGCGCGTCGTCGTCGAGGCGCCGAAGCTGGCCGACACGTCCGGCGCCACGCAGGCGCGCCTGCGAGCCGTCGCGCTCCTCCGCGCGAAGGACTCGACGGTCACGGACGCGCTCTCGGACAGCGAGCGCGCGCGGCAGGCGCAAGCGTGGCTCGATGCGAACGACCCGTCGCGCGCGTTCGAGCTCGCGACGGCCGTGTTCCAGAAGTCGTCGGGCGCGGCCGCGTGCAAGGCAGCCGTCGTCCGCGCCAACGCCGCTGCGAAGAAGACGCCGAAGACCGATCACTGGAACGACGCGGTCTCCGCTTGCGAGAAGGAGTCGGCGCCGGAGCTCGTGACCGCGCTCTACGCGGGCGCGAAGGCTCGTACGGGCAAAGATCCGAAGCTCGCGCTCGAATGGTTCGCGAAGGTCGAGAAGCTGTTCCCGACACATCGCCTCGCCGACGACGCGCGCTTCCGCGCGGCGCTGCTCATCGCGCAGGGCACCGAAGAGGGCCGCGAGGATCGATCGGAGGAAATGCTCCGGACGTTGCCGGACGCGTATCCCTCGGGCGACATGCGCACCGAGGCGCTCTTCCGAGTCGCGCTCGCCAAGATGTCGAAGGGGCGGAACGAGGACTGGGAGGCTGCGAAGCCCGTCCTCGATCGCATCGTCGAGATCACGCCCGACGATCGCCACTGGGCGAGCGCCGGGCGCGCCGAATATTTCCGGGCCCGGGCGGCCGCTGCGACCGGCGACGTCGAAGGTGCCCAGAAACGGTGGGAGCACATCGTCGAGGAGCACCCGCTCTCCTTCTACATGTTGCTCTCGTTCGGCCGGCTTGCTGCCGCCGATGCGGGGCGCGCGAAGCGTGTGCTCGAAGGCGCGATCGCGCGCGACCGCGAGCCCACCGCGAAGGAGCTCCGTGCGTTCCCGTCGAAGCCCTTGCCCGTCGTCGAGACGCCCGCATTCGGTCGTGCGGTCAAGTTGCTCGAGGTGGGCGACGTCGACGCAGCCCGCCGCGAGCTCTCGGCTGCGGGCGCGGTCGGCGACTCCGCCGATCCCGAGGTCGTCTGGACCGTCGGCGCCCTCTACAACCAGGCAGGTCTGTTCGAGCTCGGTCACGCGTTCTCGCGCGGCCGGCTGAAGGATCACCTCGAGCACTACCCGGAAGGGAAGTGGCGTCTCGAATGGGAGACCGCGTATCCGCGCGCGTACGAGCCGCTCGTCGCGAAGGCGAGTGAGAAGTATTCGCTGCCCAGGGCGATCGCCTGGGGGATCATGCGCGAGGAGTCGAGCTTCATCGCCGACGTGAAGAGCCCTGCGAATGCCTTTGGGTTGATGCAGCTCATCATCCCGACGGCCAAGGGCGTCGCCACCGGGACCGGCTTCGGCAGCGACGAGGCGTCGCTCAAGACGCCGGAGGTCTCGATCGAGCTGGGAACGAAGCTCCTTGCATCGCTGCGCAAGCAGCACGGGCACGACGCGCTCGCGATCGGCGCGTACAACGGGGGATCCGGCGCGGTCAACCGCTGGATGAACAACCGCACCACGGACGATCTCGATCTCTTCGTCGAGAACGTCCCGTACGAAGAAACGCGGAACTACATCAAGCGGGTCCTCTCGAGCGTGGCGGCCTACGGTTACCTCTACGAGCGCAAGACGTTCGACGCGGCGCTCGCGATCCCTCTCCGGTTGGCGCGGTGACACTCGAGCTCGACGAGCTCTTCGTCGTCCCAGCGGAACGCCACGTCGAGCGGCTAGCACGCGAAGGAAAGCGCGCCGAGACGCGGACGTCTCTTCGCTCCCGTCTCGCGGCGACGTTGCTTCCGGACGTGCGCTTCGCCGATGCGAGGGAGACACGGCTCACGCTTGCCGTTGCGCTCCAGGAAGCGGTGTCTCCGAAGCAGCCCGGCGGAGCGCAGAATCAGCTCGACCTCTTCGGCGGATCCGCTGGCGGCAAAGACGATCCGCTCCTCGCGACGTTGCGCGGGAGAGGCGGCGCATCGTGGGTGCGCGCCGTCACGGCGATCGACGAGGCGATCGGCGCACTTCGTTCGCGCGGCGCGACCGATGCCCACCTACTCCGCGTGCGGGGTTCCGGCGTCGCCGCTGCGCGTGCGCGAACGCTCGCAGCCGCGATGCAGGCCCTCGACGACACGCTCATCCGTGCTGGAGCGCGCGACGGCCGGCTCGTCGGTAGCGTGCTCGCGCCCGCGATCCGGAGCGCAGGCGCGGAGGCGCTGAGCTCGGTCCTCGGCGCGCGGGTCGTGCGAGCGCGATGGCTCCTCGCGTGGGATCCGCAGGATCTCCTCTGGTGGCGAGCGCTCGACGAGACGCTCGGCGCAGGGCGCCTCGGAGACGCACGCGTGGTGCTGCCGGCGTTCGACAAGCGGCTCGAAGGGGCACGCGAGCGGGATCCGCTCGAGGTGATCGCGGACGTGATCGCGCGTCATCTCGACGCCGCGCCCGACACCGAGACGATCGCTCCCGTCCTCGGAGACCTCGGCGCAATGCCTCCTCCGGGCGAAGCCGCAGGACGCGTGCAGCTCGTCCGCGCCGCGGACGCACGGACCGAGGCGCGCGCCGTGGCCCGGCTCGTGCGAAACGCGCTCGAGGGCGGTGCTCGCGTCGAGCGCGTCGCGATCGCGTATCCGTCACGGGACGAGCGTACGTTGCTCCCCCTGCGCCGAGCGCTCGCCGACGAAGGCATCGTCTTCCACGACGCGATCGGCGCGCCGCCGTCGACCGTGCCGGTCGTCGCGGCCGCGCTCCACGCGCTCGTCGCAGCGGAGTCGCTCGATCGCGTGTCCGTGGCCCGGCTCCTTCGGTCCGGGTACATCGATGCGCCGCGCCTGCTCTCGGACGAAGGCGCCGCGCCGCTCGACTTCCGCGATGCCGAGCGCATTCTCGGCCGTCTTGCGCGTGCGCTCGAGACACGCGCCACGGTCGCGGGCGCCGACGAGCTCGAGCGGCTCGTCCTCACGGCGGCGGGGCGCGGAGCCGAGGACGAGGCGCCGGCGCGGAAGGTCGCCGGCGTGCTCGCGCGTGCGCGCGCGGCGAAATCGCGTCGCGAAAGAGCTCGCGCGGCGCGGGCGCTCTTCCATGAGCTCGGGTTTGCTTCGCGAGCGGGGCGCGGTGCGCTCGGCACGTTCGCGCGCGACGAGGCTCCTACCGGCGTCGATCGCGCCGAGCGGCTCGCGGTCGCGCGCGACGTCCGCGCGTGGGACGTCGTCGAGGCGGCGCTCGACGCCTACGAGACGACGGCGCTCCGCAGTCAAGTGGGCGCGTCGGACCGTCCGCTCGATGCCGAGGTGTTCCGCCTCGAGCTCACCGAGCTGCTCGATGTCTCGGCGCAGCTCCCCGGTGCCGGCCGTGCGGGCGCCGTGCGCATCGTGCGTCTCGCGGACGTCGCGGGCGACGAGCTCGATCTGCTCGTCGTTCTCGACGCGAACGACGGCGTGCTCCCGCGCGACGTCCAGCCGGTAACGCTCGTGTCGGAGGCCCTCGAGACGGCAGTCGCGCGTGCAGCGCGCGACGTGTTCGTCGTGAATCAACCGTCCGAGCTCGCCGCGCGCGATCTCGCAGCGCTCGCCACCGCGGCTGCCGATGCCGCCCGCATCGTGCTCGTCACGACGGCGGAGGACGGCACGGATGCCCCGGCGTCGCCGTCGCGCGTGGTCGTCGCGCTCGCACGTGCGGGCATCGCGATCGAGGAGGCTCCGCGCGTCGCCGAGCTCGCGCCGGCGTCGGCCGGAGGGCTTCAGGCTCCGGCGGAGGTCGCGCGCCGGGCGGCTCGCGAGCGCGCGCGTGAGGGTTTCTTCCTCGACCCGCTGCGTCCCGAGTCCGACGTCGTCGGCAACCTCGCGCTGGGCGGCACGAGCCCGGATGCGATCCGGCAGGTGGTGTCGCAGGAGACCGGCGCCAGGCGCGAGCGCGCGCTAGCCGTGACGTCGATCGAGCGCTTCGCGCAGTGCGCGTTCAAGGGCTACGCGCACGTCGTCCTCTCCGCGCGGGAAGGGGAGGAGCAGCGCGAGCTTCCCGACGCGCGCGAAGAAGGAAACCTCGGCCACACCGCGCTGGCCGCTGCGTTCCTCGCGACGCGTGACGAGTGGCCACGTCGTCCACGCGACGCGAAGACGATTTTCGTGAAAGGCCTCGCCGCCGCGGACGCCGCGCTCGCCGAGACCGCGGGCCATGCGCCGCTCCGCGCGATCGTTCGGCTGCGCGTGCGCGAGTCGGTGCGCGCCGTCCTCGCTCGCGCGATCGAGGACGAGGCCTGGGACTTCGCGCTCGCCGAGCAAGCTTTCGGCAACGGCAAGCCGTGGCCCGCGTTCCAGGTGACCGATGACGACGCCGAGGTGTGGCTGCGCGGATCGGTCGACCGCATCGATCGCGCGCATGGCCGCGCTGCCGTACGCGTCATCGACTACAAGCGGAGCAAGGGGACGGTGAAGGACTCGTCGTCGCTGGTCGGCGATACGGCGCTTCAGGTCCCGATTTACGCGCTCGTTGCCGGCCGCCGGCTCGAGGCTCCGGCGACCGGCGCCTACGTGCCGATGCAGCCGCGCGATCTCGCGACGGACACGAAGCCGAACACGAAGGCCGAGGACCGGGTGGCCGATCTCGCACGTCGAGAGGCGCCGGGCGTCCCGTCGGAGATCGAGCGCCGTGTCCTCCAGCTCGCGGACAGCGCGCGGGGAGGCCGCTTCGCGCCGCTGCCCGCACGCGAGGCCGAGTGCACCCACTGCAGCGTGAGCGGCGGCTGCCGCAAGCCACGCTTCGCGATGGCGCCTTCCGACGAGCTCGAAGACAAGGAGTCGTCGTGAGCACCGCGCAGCTCTACGCCATGCCGAAGAACCTCGTGCTCGCGGCGAGCGCGGGCACGGGCAAGACCCACGCGCTCGTCGGCGTGGTGGTGCATCTCCTCGTCGGCGGAAGAGCGGGCGGAGCCGTGGACCCGTCGCGCATCGTCGCGACCACGTTCAGCCGGAAGGCCGCGTCCGAGATCCGCGCACGTGTGACGAGCGAGGTCGAGCGCCTCGCCGTCGACCCGGCGGCCTCGGTGTACGCCGCCGGCCTGCGCGAGGTCATGGGCCCGCGCGTGACGGATGCCGAGCTCGGAAGGCGCGCGAAGAAGGCGCTCGCCCGCCTCCCGCACGCACGCTTCGGGACCCTTCACAGCTTCGCTACCGGCATCGTGCAGAGGTACGCCGTCGAGCTCGGTCTCGGTCCTGGCTTCGAGCTCGCGAACGAGGCCGACGCGCGCGCCCGGGCCGACGACGCGATCGCGCGCGCGCTCGAGCGCCGCCTCGAGGACAGCCCAGACGTGCTCCGCGCCCTCGCCGAGGCCGCCGGCGGGATCGATCGCCTCGTGCTCTCGCTCCGTCGCATCCTCGTGCAGCTCGAGGAGGACGGCCGCTCCGCGCGCGACCTCCAGCTCGACGCGAACGACGCCGCGACCGTCGAACGGCAGATGCGCGAGCTCCTCGACCATGCGCGCGCGATCTCCGGGCACCCCGCCGCATCCGTCGCCGCACATGACCTCGCGTCCGCCTGGGACGCCGGCGACGAGCAGCGCATCGAGGATGCCGCCGCTGCGCTGACCGCGCTGCCGGCGCGTGGCAAGAAGACGCCCGAGCTCGAGTCGTTCTTCCTGTTCCGCGCCGATCTCGCGGGCGCGCGCAATGACGAGAAGGGGCGGCGCCTCGCACGCGCATGGCGCTCGCGTCATGCGTTCACCCGCCATGCCACGCTCGTCCGCGATGTCCTCGCGGAGGCGGAGGCCGACATCGAGCAGTCGGGCCGCGCGCGCGCGATGCTCGGCTTCGGCGAGGTCCTCCGCGCGGCTCGCGAGCTGCTCCGCGATCGACCCGACGTCGCCGACGAGGTGAGCTCCGGAATCGACGCGCTCCTCGTCGACGAGTTCCAGGACACCTCTCGCGTGCAGCGGGATCTGCTGCAGCTCCTCTGGGCGAGGCCGGATGCGCGTCCGCCCGCCGGCATCATCCCACCGCTCGCGGCGATGCGCCCGGGCGGGCTGCTCGTCGTCGGCGATCGCAAGCAGTCGATCTACGGCTTCCGTGGCGCCGACGTCGGCATCTTCGCCGAGCTCGCCGTCGGGCTCGCGGGCGCGCCCGCACGCGAGGCGCTCGGGATCCCCGCGGGCGTGACGTGGGAACCGAAAGAGCCGCTCGCCGACTTCCACGCGCTCCGTCACAACCGCCGGAGCGTGCCGTCGATCCTCGCGTTCGCGAACGCGTTCAGCGCTCGTCGCTTCCAGGTCGGCGATCCTCCGCCGGAGCTCTTCGAGATCGAATACGTCCCCTCGACGGAGGATCTCCTCGTCCCGCCCGAGCGCGCGAGCGCGGTCGAGGACGCGGCGTCTTCTGCTCCGGCGACGACGTGGCTCCGCGTGGTCCCGAAGGGCGCGACCTCGACGCGCCTCGAGGAGGCGCTCGTCATCGGCACGAAGATCAGCGAGCTCGTGAGAGAGGGCTCTGCGGAGTTCCGCGACCTCGCGGTCCTCGCGACGACCAACGGCATGCTCGACGCCGTTGCGTTTGCGCTCGCCCAGGCGGAGATCCCGTACGTCGTCGCCGGCAAGAGCTTCTTCCGAGCGCGCGAGATCAGCGATCTCGCGGCGATGCTCGCCTTCGTCCTCGAGCCGAGCGATCGCCTCGCGATGCTCGAGGTCCTTCGCGGACCGTGGGCGAGCGTCCACGACGAGACGCTCCTCGGCCTCGTCGAGCCGGGCAGGGGGCTCGTTCCGCCGTCGTCCTGGGCCGACCCTCCGCGGCCCGAGCTCGTGCACGAGGAGGATCGGCCGGCGCTGGCCGCCATCGCGTCGCTCGTCTCCTCCATCGCGCGCTGTTCCGGGCGCCTCGGCGCAGGCGCGATCTTGCGCGAGGCCGTTGCGACGTGTGGCCTCGAGGCGGTGCTCGCGGCGATGCCGCGCGGCCAGCAGCGGGTCGCCAACGTGCAGAAGCTCCTCGCGATGGCGGATCGCCATCCCGATGCCCGTGCGTTCCGGACGTGGCTCGACGACGCGAAGGAGCAGGAGATCGCCGAGTCCGAGGCGGCGACGTTCTCCGACGAGGACGATGCCGTTCGTCTGCTCACGATCCACGCGAGCAAGGGGCTGGACTTCCCGATCGTCTTCGTCCCGGAAGTCGGCGCCGCGCTTCCGCGCACGGACCGTGGCGTCGCGAAGGTGGTGCTCGGCAGCGGTGACTCGCCGAACGTCCTCTCGGTGCGCGTCGCCGACGACACGGGCTTCGTCCACGACCCGCCGTCGTACGCGCGCGCCCACGCAACGGCGAAGCGGCGCGAGCGCGCCGAACGCCAGCGCCTCGCGTATGTCGCCGTCACCCGCGCGGCGCGCGCGATGTACATGGTCGGTGGCCGCTCGCGAGAGACCACGCTCGATCCCGGCGCGTCGTCGCTAGCCGTGGTCGAGGTCCTCGCGGCCGAACGTCCGGAGCTCCTCGCGACGGAGGAGGCCCTCGTCCCGCCTCCCGTAAAACGTGCGGACGACGACGTGATCGCGGCTCCGGCGGCCGAAGCTGCGCCGCTCGTTCGGCGGCCGTACGAGTGGCGTGTGCTTCCCATCGCGCCGACGGCGCTCGCCGATTTCGATCACTGCGCCCGACGCTTCGAGCTCGTCCATCTGCTCGGCCTGCCCGAGCACGTCCGGGGCCGGCGCGCTCCCGACACCACGGCGGGCGACGATGCGGTCCTCGATGCGCGCGCGCAGGGCACGATCGCTCACGAGGTCCTCGAGCACCTCCCCGTCGAGACGTTCCTCGATCCCGAGCGCGCTTCGGCCGCCGTCGTTCGTTCGCTCGAGGGCGCTGGCGTACCGGAGGGCCATCCGCAACACGCCGCGATCGCGGGGCGCGCGATGCGCTTTCTCGAAACGAGCTACGTCCGCACGATCGCGGAGGGCGGCGCGAGGATCTCACGCGAGGTGGCGTTCGTGCTGCCGGTCGAGGATGCCGCTGGCCGTGCCGTCTCCCTCCGCGGGAGCATGGACCTCGTGGTGACGTGGCCGGACGGCTCCGTCGACGTCGTCGACTACAAGAGCGCGCGCAGCGGCGACACGGACAGCTACGCCTTCCAGCTCGACGTGTACGCGCTCGCGGCGCGCGCGCGCCATCCCGAAGCGCGGCGTTTGCGCGTCGGTCTCGCATTCCTCGGCGCGGGCACGGGCGAGCCGATCTGGCGCGAGCTCCCGGACGAGCAGGAGCTCCGCGCACGCATCGCAGTCCTCGGCGCCGACCTCGTTCGAGCGCGCTGGACCGACTCGTTCCCGCGCGTCGCCATCGAACGGTGCGAGTCGATCTACTGCGGCTTCATCGGCCGATGCCATCCGCGCCGCGACGGGAACGGCTGAACCCAGCGTTCCGCGCGCGGCGAGTGCGGCGACCTCCTGCGCTCCGTCACTCCTTGGCGG
Source organism: Pseudomonadota bacterium (assembly GCA_023423895.1). GTDB lineage: Bacteria > Myxococcota_A > Polyangia > Polyangiales > Polyangiaceae > Labilithrix. The sequence continues at coordinate 20,936 of JAFAER010000039.1, read as the reverse complement.
GTGCGGGCGCGGCGCCGAAGACGAAGGGGGCGGTGTAGACGCTCGTCCGGTACGTCGTGTTCCGCGGCGAGCGCTCGCCGAACTTCCAGCCCTCCTTGGCGGCTGCCACGCGCACGTAATACGTGTGGCCGCTGCGGAGCTGCTCCTTCGGAACCGTCACCGACGGATCGTGCGTGTAAAACGCCGCCACCGTCACGCTCGTGCGCGGTGCCTCGAGGTCCTTGCCGAGGTCGGGCGTCAGGTCGATGAGCTCGACGCGGTGGTATTCGGGCGCGCCCTTCGTCGCCGGAGTGAAGGCGACGACCGGCGCGTGGTCGTCCGCGATCGATGCGATCATCTCTTCCCAGGCGAGCGCCTTTCCGTCGACCGTGATGGCACTGGGCGGGCCGACCTCGAGGCTGAATGAAGGCGTGCTCGTCGTCCTCGGGAACGAGTCGCTCACGCCGCCGGAGAGGTATCGGCTGCTTCCGTCGGGCAGCTTGACCTCCGTGTTGTAGCTGTAGGAGACCGAGTAGAAGTCCCGCATGCCGGTGTCGTACACGCGAGGCGCTTCGAAGGTGAGCTTCGAGAGCTCGCCCGGGTGGATGTAGCCCTGTCGCGCGTTCTCGCAGCCGATCGCGCACGTGTTTGGATCGCACGTCGTGCTCCCGGGATCGGGGAAGCAGCTGAGGTCGACCGGCTTTCGCTGAGCAGTCGCGGAGATCGACCAGGGGTCGGGCGCGACCGAGGTGTAGACGACGGGCCCGGCTCCGGCCTCTTGCGACATGGTGACCCGGGCGGTGCTGCGCGTCGTCTCGTCGGGGGCGCCGAGCGCCTCGCGGACGGCATCGAACGCTTCGCCGTGGAAGTCGATCGTGATGCTCTCGGTTTTCGGCGCGTCGAGTGTGCCGGTCACCGTGTTCGTCTTGCCGTTCGCGAAGTCGGGCGACGGCACGCGCAGTACGCCGATGACCCTGTTGCTGTTGATCGTGGCCCACGGTGCGAAGCGTGCGAGCGGATCGGCGGGATCCGACGGCATGCGCTTCCGTTCGGTTCGATCCTGGAGGAGCAAGAGGTCGTCGTTTGCGGCGGCTGACGGCAGGCCGCTCGCATCCTCGCCGTACGGCATGAAGAGCACCGTGCCGTCGAACGTCCAGTCCTGGCTCGACGTCGCGTCGGCGGCGGGCGGGTTCTGGATCCCTTCCGACTCGTCTCCGTCGTAGAACGTGGCTGCACGGTAGAAATACGAGTGGAGCCCGAGCCAAGAGAACGTGTCGCCGTCCGCGATGCCCTCGGGCACCTGCAGGGTGAGAGCGAGCTTCGTGTCCTCGGTCATCGTCGTGGCATCGGGGCGGCCCCAATAGTCCCCGCCCATCTCGAGGTTGCGCAGACCGTCGATCGGATAACGAATGAGGTAGCTCGGATCCTCCGCGGGCGCCGAGGTGCCCTTGAAGCGCGACTCGAGGATGTACGGCGCGCGCGGGACGCCGGTGAAGACGAAGGCGCCGTCGTCGCGCACCGTCGGCTGGAACGTCACCTCTTTGCCGTCGACGGTGGCGATGATGGTCGGCGAATACGTGCCGTAGCGATTCGCCTTCTCGACGACCGTGTCGTCGGCGTGGCCCCAGCGGTTCACATAGCGGACGACGACGTCGTCGCTCTCGACGCCGGCGTCGTTTTCGGTGCCGGTGTCGTTCGGCTTCGTGTCGTTCTTATCGGAGCTGCTGCACGCGGGAACGAGGACGAGCGAGACGGTAGCGAAGAGCGACGCGAGCGCAGATGGTCGGCGGACGAGAAGGGGCATGCTTCACCCCGTACCCGAGCGGCGTCCAGAGATCCATTGCCGCCATGCGGGCGGGCCAATTTTGGTACGCGCTTGTGCGGGCGCGCGCCTGCATGAGGTTCGACCCAGGCGCTTCCTTCGACTTCGACTTCGACTTCGACTTCGACTTCGACTTCGAGCGGACGCCTCGGACATCCCTACGAGGCGGCTGCGGCTTACTTCGGATCGGACGACTGGCGCCGCGTGCAGCCGAACTCGACGCCGACGATGCCGTTCGGGTCGGCCTTCACCGTGTCGCACAGCGAGTCGCAGAGGACGATCTTGGTCGGGTTGTTCTCGTCGTCGAAGCGCCACCCGCCGGCGGTGCATGCGGTGTCGTAAGCGAGCGTCTGCTTGGCGCCGCCCGACGGCGTGTACGAGACGTTGATCTTGTCGTAGTCGAGCGTCTCCCCGGAGGGCGGCGCGGGGATGGCGAGCTCGCAGGAGAGCGCCTTCAGCCGAATCGCGTTGATCGTGTCGGTGAGCTGCTTCTCGGTGGCGCTCGGGTTGCCGACGACGATGTGCATCGCGGTCCCGGTCCCACCCTTCGCCGCGATCGTGTTCAGGTTGGTCAGTGCGTCGCCGACCCCGATGACGTAGGTGGGGACCAGGTCCTTGTACTTCTCGACTTCGGCGCCGATGTTGGAGATGTTGTTGCCGCTGCAACCGTTCGGCTCGCCGTCGGTGACGAGCACCACGACGGTCTTCGCCTCGGGATGCGCGAGCGCATTCGCCTTCGCCGCCGGCAGCACGCCTCGGAGCGCCGGGAGCGTGGGGGTGCCGTGGGTATCCGTGCCGAGGTTGGCTGCGAGCGGGAGCGCCGCCGCGAACGGCGCTACGTCGGGCAGCGCGGTGAGCGCCACATTTGGCGTCGTGTAGCTGTCGACCTCGCAGTGTGGGCTCCCGGTGTCGGGGAAGAGCGTCATCGCGGCGGAGATACCCGTAGCGTCGGGGGACGCGAGGAACCCCTTGAACGCGGTGGTCACGGGATCCCACTTCTTCGTGGGGTCGCCCCACGGCGACCTTCCCATGCTGCCGGACACGTCGAAGACGAAGAAGAGGTGAGCGGGCGCACGCTCCGCGATCGCCTCTTCGGCGGCGCACGCACCGCCGTCCTCGAGTCCGCCGCTCGATCCGCTCGATCCACTCGACCCGCTCGATCCGCTCGACGTGCCGAAGTCGCCGCTCGATCCGCCGCTGCTGTTCAGCGCGTCTTCGCCGCCGTTGAAGACCGACTCACTCGCGCTTCCGCACGCGAGCGCGAGACCGACGAGCGACGTGATGAGGACAAGAGGACCAAGCGAGCGGGCACGTGATTGCATTGCGTCCTCCCAACAATAGAACGCTCGAGACGACTTCGACGGATTTTTCTGGTGGTGCCGCAACGTCGTACCGGTCACTCCATCGTCGCCACGCAGCGCGAGCGCGCGTGCTGAGGGCCGGCCCCGACCTGGCCCCGACCCGGCCCCGATCTGGCCCCGGGCCAGGCGTCGACACGGGCAAGTCGCGAGGATCATGCGTGCGCAGCCGAGGCATGGCCGTTGCGACGTGGCCGGCGTGGAAGAGCCCCTCCTCGATTTGTCGTCGCGCTCGATCGAAGAGCTCCTCGCGTTCGTCCTCCGCGAGTCGTCGCCGACCCGCGATCTCGTCGGAAGTGCCGGAGGGATCGAGGCGCTCGCGCGTTCCGACCCTTTCGAGATCGCCGCGCACCTCGAGGACCGCGACCTCGACGACCTCCGCCGCACGCACGCGCGGGGGAAACGTCGTGCTCTCCCGAATCGTACAGCGCTCGCCAAGGCACAGGCCGTCGCGGCGGCGTTCGAGCTCGGGCGGCGCATGGAGATCGCGCGGGCGCCCATGCCGGAGAAGCTCGTATCGGCCGCTGCCGTGGCCGCTTGGGCAACGCCTCGCCTCGCAGCGCTCGCGCACGAGGAGCTCTGGATGCTCGGGCTCGACGGGCGAGGCCATCTGCGCGGGGCGCGCTGCATCGCAAGAGGCGGTCTACACGGGGCCGCGGTGCGCGCGTCGGATCCGCTCCGGGCAGCGCTGCGCGTCGACGCGAGCGCCTTCGTCCTCGTGCACAACCATCCGAGCGGCGATCCGACGCCGAGCAGGGAAGACGTCGTCCTCACCGCGCAGGTGGCCGCTGCTGGGCAGGTGGCGGGCGTGGTGCTGCTCGACCACGTCGTCGTGTCCCGCACCGGGTTTGCCTGCGTTCCGCTCGAGCCGCCGAGGGCGCCTGGCACGGTCGCGGAAGCTCGATCGGAGGTCGCAGAACAACGTCCCGGCCGCCGATGAGGGGTGCGCTATGGTTCGGGGATGAAAGAGATCGACGCGAACGTCTGCGGGGTGTGCGGTGGCGACGGTCGCCTCGAGAACGCTTGGGGTCAGGTTGCTCGATGCCCGAGCTGTGGTGGAAGCGGCAGGCGCCGCCTCGATACGGGCTTCCACGACGTGACGAAGACGAAAGAGTCGCACCACCGGAACACGAACCGCCTCGGCGCACCCGCTCCGAAGCAGACGTGGCCGACCTCGGTATCGGGGGCCCAGCTCGCGACCGAGATCAAAGCCTCCTCACTCACGCCCGAGACGAAGGAGCGCCTCACGCGCGAGATCATCGATCACGAAGCGACGCACGGGGAGTGCACGAAGACCTTCCTCAAGAAGGTTCGAAAGCAGATGGGGCCGCTTCCCAAGACGTGAGCGGCTTTTAGTCGTCCTTGCAGACGCCGTACGTCGTGTCCTGGAACACCGAGCCCGTCGTGCACGTCTGCATCGGGCCGCAGTCCGCGCCGTCCACCCGGCAGAGCTGGTAGCAGCGTCGATCGCCCGGGCTGCCGAGGCACGTCAGGCCGCTCGCGCAGTGGTCCGTGTCGCAAGACTCGCCCGTCTTTGCGGGGCCGCGCGCGACGCAGCCGGTGTCGCCCTTCCGGTTGATGACGGCGCACGTCTCGTCGTCGGTGCACTCTCCGTCCCGCAGGAGCTTGCACGTCTTGACCGGCATGCAGACCGGCGCCTTCACGCCGTGGTGCCGGTAGTCGACGAGGGCCTGCACGTCACAGAACGTCGCGCCGCCGTTCTGGGACGTCTGCCCCTCGCACGTCCCCGCGCAGCAGTAGTGGCGGCAGACGGGACCTTTCTCGCCGTCGACGCAGTCGAAGCCGGGAGCGCAGTCCGAGCTCGTGGAGCACGACACACCGTCGACGCCGTATCGGTCGGCGCTCGCGGGTTCGCACCTGGGAACGTACTTGCCCTCGTGCTCGACGATCCGGCACGCCCGCGCAGGCTCCTCGAGCGCGCCGCCGTCGATGTCTTCCGGCGTCTCGGCGCATGCCGCCGTGTTGTAGGCAGGCGACGTCTTACCGTCGTCGTCCGGGAAGCATTGTCCCTCGGCGACCGCGCAGAGCGGGCTCCCGATCGGGACGGCGTTGTCACTCGAGCCGCCATCGCTCGAATTGAACGATGTGCTCGGCCCGGACCCCGGACCCGGCGCTCCGGCCGCCTCGGGGGCTCGAAAGGACGAAGCGGAGTCGTCGTCGCTGCACGCAAGACCGGCGACACCGCTCACGAGCGCGAGCGGTACGGCGATGACGGAGAATCGAAGAAGGGTGCTACGCAAGAGGTTGCCCCGGCGTTTGCCCACCCCTGGTTTTCAACCGCGACCAGAGTTGGGAGATACCAAGACGTCGATCACAAGGGTACGCCCGCGAGGGCTGTTGCGTAAGGATTCACGGCTCGTGCCGCCCTGCGGCATGGGCGCGGGCCGGTCGCCTGGATCTTGCCGGTGCGCGATCCATCGAGAAATGCCCCGGAAAGTCGCGCGCTGATCGACGGCTCGACCATGGCGGGACGGGAGGAGATGACCGTCCTCCGACACCGCCATGACAGGAATGTCAGACCTACTTGGCCTCGACGTCGCGCGAGACCGAGTTGCCCGCCGCGTCGAATGCGCGGACGACGACGATGTGCGATCCGGGCGCGACGACCGCAGAGAGGTCGCTGTCGACGCTCTCGTCCACGGTGTCGAACACGCCGTCGGCTGGCGCGAGCGGCTTCCACTCGGGCTTGCCGTCGACGGAGATCTCGACGCGCGCGATCGGCGAGGTGCCGTCGACGACGCGCACGCGAAGACGTCGCCCGGTGAGCGTCAACGTCTCGATACGCGGTGGCGTGTGATCGACGAGGACCGTATCGGACTCGAGCGAATGCTTGAGGACCTGATCCGGCGGGTTCGCGGGCTCGTCACTCGCCTCGACGCGGACGCGGTACTTACCTTCGGGGAGCGCCGACGTGTCCCATTCGAGCTCCGACTTCGTGTGAACCTCGTCCTGCTTGAGCGCGTCGCGCCACTGCGCCTGGCCCTCACGCTTGAACGCCACGCGGTAGCGGAGCGGGTCGGCGTCGGGATTGTCGACCTTCCACGTCACCTTCACGACGGGGTCGTGTTTCGGCGGCTCGGCGCCGCTCGCAGGGATGTCCTTCGCGGGCTCCTTGGTCGGGCCGCCCTTCGTCGACGTGCTCACCTCGGTGACGACGGGGCGCACGTTGTCCGTCACGAACGGGATCGTCACCTCCGCGAGCTGCGCGTTCGGATCACGCGAGAACCGCGCACGCACCTGGATGTAGCGCGCCGTCTGGTTGATCGCCGTGGGCGCGGTCATCGGGTTGCTCCAGCCGCTCCAGGTCGCGTCGGGAACGCCGGTCCCGCCGGTCCGAACGGACACCTCGACGGCGCCGGTCGATCGCCACGAGACCGTGCCGAAGCGCGCGCGCAGCGTCGTGTCGAGCACCTTGCTGGTCCAGACGGCGTCCGGCCCGCCTCGTCCGAGGATGCGACGGAGCACGGGCGGGTCGCTCGTCGCGACGAAGCCTTTACCGCCGCTGACGAAGAGCGCACCGACCTGACGCTCGTCCGTATCGGCGACCATCGTCACCGTGTGCGCGTCGTCGACGGTGTACACGCGGCCTTCGGCGCCGGTGCCGACGTAGGGGTTGCCCTTCTCGTCGAGCGCGAGCGACATGTAGTGCGTGTCGTCGTGCTTCATCATCCGCTCCGAGCGACCCTGCGCATCGAAGCGATGAAGCTGTCCCTTTCCGGGCTTGCCTCTCGCCGCGGAGCTCGGGCCGGGCGGAAGGCGGCCGGCCGCCGGCGAGCGCTTGGGCGGCTCCGGCGGCTCGCCGTACTCGTTGGAGATGACCCAGAGGACGTTGCCTTTGCCGACCGCGAGCGCCTTCACCTCTTCGCCCGGCATGTCGCCGATGACGGTCGCGCGGCCGGGACCGGTGATCTTGTAGAGCTGACCCTTGCCGCTCGAGCCGGCGAAGAGATCGCCGTTCTCCGCCAGCGCGAGCGAGACGAGGTTGCTCTCGGTGCTCTTGAAGTACACCGAGCTCGAGCCGTTCGCCTCGACGTGGAACACCTTGCCTTCCGGACCCGTCGCCGCGAAGAGCCCGTTCCCCCCCTTGTCGAGCGTCAGTGCCCAGACGTGGCTCGCGTCGGGCAGCGTGGCGAACACGTCGGCCTTGCCCTGCGACAGCTTGAAGATCTTCCCGTCAGGGATCGTCGCGGCGAAGATCGTCCCGTTCTTCGCCTGGACGATCGACGTGACCGCGAGCGTGCCCGTGTCGGCGAAGAGCGTGATCGCATCGCCGACGGCCTTGTACACCTTGCCGTTCGGGCTCGTGCCGATCAGCGTCGAGCCGTCCGCGAGCGTGACCGCCGAGAAGATCGTCGTCGCGTCGGGAACGGGCGCGCTGCCGAGCGTGAAGCCGGCGCGAACTGTCCCGTCCGAGCTCACCGAGACACCCTTCAGATCGCCGCCGGACATCTTGTCCTGCGAGTCGAGGACGAAGGTGCGCGTCCCGACCGCGCCCGCATCCTCGGTGGCGAGGATCGGCGTGAGCACGAGGCCGGCAGCAAGGGTGGTCCGAACGAAGGGTCGACGAGCGACCCGAACCGTGGAGAAGAGAGAGGAAAGGCCGATCCCGAGGATCGCGAGCATGCCGCCGATCCTACATCAACTCGACAGGCGCGACGAAAACCCCGAGGCGAAGCGGGCGCGACCCCCACTTATGTAACTCTGGAGCGCCGAACGAGCTGGGCGTGCGTGCCCCAGTGAGGGCGATCGGGTGACGCTCGAAACGCGAGGCGTCGTCGAAGGAGACGCTGCGTGAGCGAGGCGAAGGGGAGGTCGGGACGAAAGGATCAGCTCGAGCTTGAACCTGACGTTACGTCAGGTCGTACCTTCTCGACTCATGAAGAAGGCGAGTGGGACGAAGGCGACCTCCGGGGCGCGACCGCGACGATGGCGTGTCGGCGACCTTGCGGCTGCGACGGGGCTCTCCGTCCGCGCGCTCCACCACTACGAGCAGATCGGATTGCTTTCGCCGCCCCTGCGGACCGAGGGGCAGCAGCGGCTGTATTCCGAACGCGACGTTCGGCGGCTCTACCGGATCTGCGCGCTCCGCGAGCTCGGACTGTCCCTCGCCGACATCGGACGCGTCAACGACCGCGCTTCGCTCTCTGACCTGTTGCGAGAACACCTCGCTCACGTCGATGCGGAGATCGCAAGGCTCGAGCGAGTTCGACTGCTGGTCGCGCACGCCTGTGCACAGGAGCATGCCGGCGCCGAGGACCTGCTCGCCACCATCGAAGCGATGACGCTCGTCGTGCGGCGCGGCGAGGCACGCCAGCAACAGGGACGATCGCACGAGACCGAAGAGCGATGGCGCGCTCTCGGCGCCGAGCTTCGCGCATGCATGAAGGCTGGCTCCAAGCCGTCGTCGCGGCGCGCGCTCGCCGTGGCTCGCAAGGCTCAGGTGGAGCTCGACGAGTTCGCGGGGGGTGACCGCGCCACGCTCGACGCGCTTGCCCATCTTCGGCGCACGGCGCCGCCGAGAGATGACCTCGCCGGATGGAACGCCGCCATGGTGCGGTACCTCGACGACGCGCTGACCCACCTTCGAAAGGAACAGGAGCAAGCATCATGACGGCTCACGACCTCGACGAACGAATCGCACGAGACATCGGCCCCGCTCGGATCGACGTCGCCTACGAAGAACGCGGCGGCCGTGACGAATACCCCACGGTCCTTCTCGTCATGGGCCTCGCAGCGCAGCTCGTCCACTGGCCGCTTGGATTCATCGCCGCGCTCGTCTCTCGCGGGCTCCATGTCGTCCGATTCGACAATCGCGACTCCGGACGCACTACGCACATGTACGACGCGCCGCCGGCCGACGTCGCCGCGGCACTCGCTGGAGATCTGTCTTCTGCCTCCTACACGTTGTCCGACATGGCGGCCGACGCGGTCGGTCTGTTGTCTGCGCTCGATGTCGAGGCCGCTCACATCGTCGGCGCCTCGATGGGCGGCGAGATCGCTCAGACCATCGCCATCGAACATCCCTCGCGGGTACGGTCGCTCATGTCGATCATGGCGACGACCGGTAACCGCAGCGTCGGACAACCTCACCCGGAGACCATGCGAGCGTTGTTCGGCGGACCGCCCGCGCGTACGCGTGACGATGTGATCGCCCGCGCAGTGCACGGTCATACGATCGTCGGATCGCCGGGGTTCCCTGCCGACCTCGAGGCCGTCGCCGAGACCGCGGGCCTTGCGTACGACCGCGCCTACGACGAGAGCGCCATCGCACGCCAGGCCGTCGCCCAGGTGGCATCCGGTGACCGCACGGAACGACTCCATGCCGTCGCCGTTCCGACCCTCGTCGTCCACGGGCTAGCCGACACGCTCCGCGATCCGAGCGGAGGACGTGCGACTGCCGCGGCCGTTCCGGGCGCCGAGCTCGTGCTCATCGAGGGGATGGGCCACGACCTTCCGCCCGGCATCTGGGACCGTCTCGCGGACCTCATCGCGGAGAACGTTCGCCGAGGCGAGACTCGCGCCACCGCCTTGGCAACGGGGCGACGAGGCGGGGCCGAGTCGTAGAGGAGCTACTCCGTGCAGACCGACTCCCGTGCCGGGACGAACGTGCGTCGCCCTCACGACGAGCACGCCGTCCAGGCGGCGCTCAGCGGACGATCGGGCGGACCTTGACCTTCGCGCGCGTGGAGCCGTCGACGTAGCGATCGAGCGCCACGACCGTCCGCGTGTACGAGGGGAAGGCGTCCGGCGCGACGTCGGTGCTCGACGGACGAAGCGCGTCGAGGGCGAAGGCGGGCAGTCGATCGGCGACGTGCCCCTTGTAGGCGACGCCTTGCATCCGCGCGCGGAACTGCAGCACGATGCTTCGCGGCGTCACGCTCTGACGCGTCGAGTTCGCGAGGAGGTCGGCGAGGTTCTGCGGCGCGGCGAGATCCGGGATGACCTGGTAGCCGGGCGCGATCTCGAGCTCGACCTCCCGGCCCGCGAGCTCGGCGGGCATCTTGATCTCGAGGACCTTCGTCGTCTCGGGTCCGGCAAAGGGAACGAGATGCACGCGCACGCGCGCCGACTCGCCGGCGTCGACGATGGGATCGAGGACGTCGGCGCCGCGGAGCTTCCAGAGGTCGCGCGAGTAGTCGACGTAGAGCTCCGTCTCCACCTTCTCGATGTGCGTCAGCTCCCACGGATTGTTGAGCACCTCGCCGACCGCTCGGGCGATCTTCGAGTGCGCGAGCTCGCCGGCGTCCGGCATTCCGCCCGTGGCGACGCCGAAGTCCTCGAGCTCGATTGTCCCGTGATTGCGGACGGTCATCTTCGACTTGAGCTTCCAGGTCACGTCGCGACGCTCGCTGACGGACGCGTCGATGATCGACCCGAGCACGGACGCGACGAGACCGGCGCTCATGAAGCGCTCCTCGGCGATCTCGACGTTCCAGTTCTTCTTCGGGATCCCCTCGGCTCCGTGGATGTTCGCGATCAGCGGGAACAGGGGCGCGTTCTTCGTCTCGTCGACGACGATCGCGCTCTGGCGATCCTGCACGAGCGCGCCGAGCGCACGTGCCGACTCGCCGATCTTGGACGAGTGCTGTTCGCTCGCGAAGATCCAGTGAACGCGCCCGATCGCGGTCGGAAGCGCCGTCACGCCGGCCTCCATCATCGGGTGACCGAAGCCGCAGAGCCTCGTGCCCTCGACGTGGGTGACCGTGCCGAGGCCCATGAAGGAGACATCGCCTCGCGCCATCTGCACACCAACGCCACCGCCGTCGACGTAGTGCTTCGGGGCGTTCGGGTCGTCCTTGCCCCCGCCGGAGCCGGCCTGGACCGGCTCGAGGCCGAGCGGCGCGAACAGCTTGCGGACGAGTGCGATCGAACGATCGCTCATTCCAGCGAGCATCAACGGCGTCGCCGTGGGCACGACGGGACGCGACGGATCGAGGCCTGCGGACAGACGCGTCGCGACCTGCGTGGAATGGGCCTCGACATCGTAGGTGCCGGGAGCGCCGTCGAACGCGGTGGTCCCGCTCGACGGGCCGCCGCTCATGGCGTGTTTCTCGGCCTTCTTGCCTGCGTTCCCGGGCAGGGGCGCGCCGCCTTCGAGCGGCCAGAACCCCGGCGGAATCGGCCGGCGCATCTCCGTGAGCATCGGCGCGATCGGCGTCACGCCAGCGACCGGTTCGACCTGGAAGGAGCTCCAGCTGTACGCGTAGGCGCCGGCCAGGCGGCCATCGAGGTAAATCGGGCTCCCGCTCATGCCGCGAACGTTCTTGGTCACGTTCAGGCGCGGGTGCGGCGTCTTGATGAGGATGAGCTCTTGCGACGGGCGGAAGTTGCGGAGCACGCCGACGACCTCGACGTCGAACCGCTCCGGCTCGGTCCCCTTGAACACCGTCAGGCCGTAGCCCTTCATCCCGTCCTTGATCTCGTCGACGGGGATGGTGCGTGGCTTCGCGTCGCCACGCGCGAGCGGGATCGTCAGACCGAGCCCCGCGAAGAGACCAGCCGCCACCGCCGCGATCGAGAGGAACTCTTTCCGCACGGCTCAAGTCTCGCGCGCCTCGGGGGGCGCGTAAAGCTTTGGTCGGCGCTTGCCTCTGGTCCCTCCGGCGTCGGTTATCGAACCGCGGGCGCGGGGACAGCGGCTCAGCTCCATGGCTCGGGCCGACGAAACGAGCGCAACGCGGTGCGATGTCGAGCCGCTCATGCGCACGCGGCGCCGACTCGAGCTACTCAGGGGAGAGCTCGGAGCGGCGCCGCGTCGTCGTTGGCTCAGTGGCTGTCAGTCTTCGTTGCCGCCGTCGCCGGTGCCCGCGTCCGGATCCTCGGTCGGCTCGCCGCCGCAGTGCGCGGGGATCGTCGCCTCGAAGATGTACTTCGCACCCGCCGCGGGCTTGCATGCGGTCTCGGCAGCGGAGAGGCTCGTGCCGCACTCCTGCTGGACCGCTGCCATGGCGCCCGCGCAGGGGCCCTCGTACAACGAGGTCGTATCGCCCCGGCACTCGTCGAACTCCGCCTGCGAGCTGCAGGTCCCGAAGCCGCCTTGCGAGGTCGGGAGGCACGCGACGATCGGGCATCGAAGCACTTGCTCGTAGGCCCTGCCACACGACTCCTTCTCGCTCGCGAGCTCGATGCAACCGCCACGGTTCGCGACCGAGAGCTTGTCACCTTCGTAAACGAGCGGGCCCCACTTCTCGGCCGTCGTGGGGGTGAACGCGCATGCAGCGCAGGTGTCGCTCACGGTCGCGGACCAGGCGGCGATCGACACCTTGTTCTGGTCCGTCTTGTCGAAGTAGTCGATGAGCGCCTTGACTTCGTCGCTCGTGCACGCGCCCGGCGACTTCAGCGCCTTGGTGTACGGGAGCTTCGTGGCGTCGACGGCCTCCTTCGAGGCGCACGACTCCGGGGGCGGGTCCTCCTCGTCGTTCGGCAGAGCCCTGTCACGTCCAGCGTCTTTCACTCCGGCATCGTCGTCGGTCGCGGGGACCGGGTCGTCGTTCGACGAGCACCCCGCCGCGCCAGCAGCCATCGCGGCGCACATCAAGGCCGAGATGGTTGCGAGAGCAAAAATTTTGTTGGCCATGTCCGTTGTCTCCTGTTGCTGCCGCAGTGTTCGCTGCCAGGCAGCGCAAGCGATTGTCGGTTCGTGAAAGAAGGGGAGCCGGTGGCTCTCGGATCGACCACGACCGCTCACGCGTGCGCGCTCGTCCGGGTTGGCGGTCTCGACGCCGCCTTGCCGCTCTCCCGAGGACGGGCTCGCGAGAGCGAACGAAGGCATGACTACGGTCGCCGTGCCCGTCCGAACGGGTCACGTGCAGGTGGAAAAGTTTTGATGCGAAGGAAGGTGTCACCGTCGACCGACGACGGAGCACGCAGGTCGAGCCGTGCCCGCGGCTGAGAGCGGTGTGCACCTCACGCTCGTGGCCGGCGCCGCTCTTCCTCTCGCGAGCACGTTCTTGCTCTCGCCCGAACGACGCTACCTGTCGGCGGCCGACGTGATGACGCCATGCCCACAGCCGCCGTCCGCGTCACTCGTACGGGTTCGGCGGCATCGCGATCGTCGACGCGGGATCGGCCGGCGCGACGTGTCTCGGCTTCGGCTTCGGCTTCTCCGCCATCGTCACCTCTACCTCATCGGGCGACGTCGGTGAGATCTCGACGAGTGCATCTTGATGCGCATCCGCTTTGACGAGAACGGTGACGACGCCGGCGTCGGGCCGGCGCACGCTCGCCGTTCCGGCGGGCAGCGGTCTCCCGTCCACGTAGAGACGCGCGCCCGGCGGGACGCGCAGCGTCACCTCGGTGGAGGTCGGCTCGTCGACGAGATCGTCATCGAGGTCGCCCACGACCACGGCGCTCGCATCGAGCATGCTCGTCGCCTGCGCCGTGGTGGCGATCCCCTGAGCGGTGGTCGTCGGCGCACCTGCCTCGAGCATGGCCGCCTCCGCCGCGAGTCGACGGTCGCGCCGCGCATTCCGAACGAAGACGAGGACGGTGAGCCCGAGCACGATCCCGATCAGAACCGCGATCAGCGTCGATACGACACTCGTGCCGCCTGGAGGCGCGCGCCTCGGGGCTGGCGAGCGCCGGTCGATCTCCATCGCGTTGTTGGAGTCGACGCGTGCGTGCGGGCCCGAGCTCGTCGCAGGAGACGGGCCAGGCGGGCTCATCGGCGCAAACGGTGCTGGCGGCGTCGCCGGGTGCGTGATCGCGACCGCGCTCACCCGCGCGCCGAGCTCCTCGCCGCAGCGCTCCTGGAGCAGCAGCGAGATCTGCGTCGCGCGGATCGGAGGCCCGCTCGCGGCGAGCCAGCCATCGAGCGCTTGCTTGAGCTGCAGCGCCGTGGCGTAGCGCGCGTCCGGCTCGGTCGAGAGCGCGCGCAGAAGGATCTCCTCGAGCCCCTTGGGATACCCGCGGACGACCTCGCTCGGCGGGCGGAAGTTGCCCATCACGATGGCGGCCATGACCTGGGGATCGTGCTCGCCCTGGAAAGGTCGCTGCCCCGTCGTGCTCTCGTACAGTACGGACCCGAGAGAGAAGATGTCGCTTCGCCGGTCGAGGCCGCCGCCGACCAGCTGCTCCGGGGACATGTACGCGAGCTTGCCTTTGACCTGGCCGGCGATGGTCATGTGGCTCTTCCCGATGGCCTTGGCGACGCCGAAGTCGGTGACCTTCACGCGACCGTCGAGGGTCAACAGAACGTTGTGCGGAGAGACATCGCGATGCACGACGGCGAGCGGCCGCCCGTCGTCGCCGACGAGCTCGTGGGCTGCATGCAGGCCCGCGCACGTCTCGGCGACGATCTTCGCCGCATGCCGGAGGGGCAGCGCGACGATGGGTAGGTCGTCGCGATCGTCTGGCCCGGGACGGAGCATGCGGATCATCGAGCTGCCGTCGACCCACTCCATGACGAGCGTGAGAATGCCGTCGAGGTCGACGAGCTCGAACGTGCGCGCGACGTTCTCGTGCCGGATGCGCTGGGCGATGCGCGCCTCGTCGAAGAACATGTCGCGGAAGGCGCTGTTCCCCGCGAGATGAGGCAAGAGCATCTTCAGCGCGAAGATCGCGCCCGCTCCGCGATGGCGGGCGGCCCACACGTGCGCCATGCCACCGGACCCGACAGGCGCGAGCAACTCATAAGGCCCGAGAATTCGGCCCGGATGCAGGTCGTGGTCGTCGTGCAGCGCGCGTCGCACCGGCCTGGGCAGTATAGGAGACTCCCGGTTTTCCTGGATCGGGTTCGGACGCTAGGCGTCGCACCTCGCGGCACATCGTCTTCGTGTCCTTCGTGACGAGCGTTCCTCGTCGTGGAAGGCACGTCCGCTCACGCTGCGCGATAGCCGTAATACTGGGCGGCCTGCGCATAGCGCGACTGAAGCTTCGCCCAGCTCGCGTCCTGACGCGCCGCGAGCTGGCGCATGATCGGGAGGAGCAACAGGGCGGCGAGCCCCGATACGAGCGCCGAGGCGATCCCGATCGAACCCGAGAGCGCTGGCTCCTCGATCTTCCCGGAGACGCGGTCGAGGATGCCGCTCACGACCCAGGCGCCCCACCAGAGGCCCATCGTCGAAGCGACGGTGCTTGCGCGCCAGGACCATCCTTGGTCGTGTTGGTCGCCGGTCCCCACCGCATCCGGATCGCTGGCGCGCCACACCTCTTTCATCACCTGCAGAGGCTTGAACAGGTTCGCGAACGGCACGAACCACCAACCGACGCACCAGCCGGGAGTGAACTCGAGGCCCTGGTGGCCGAACGCGCGCACGTTCGTGGCGGCGCGGTGAAGCCACATCAGGAAAAGGATGATCGCGACGAGGTTGACGGCGATCGTGAGCGCCGCCGCCCCGAGGAGCACGAACGCTGCGCCGAGCGCGGCTTGAGGATCGCCGTCGAGTTGCTCCGCGCCGGGCGCGACGGTCATCACCACCACGTTCGTCGCGAGGTGGACCGGAACGGACGCGATGACGGCGACCAACGCGGCTGTCGTCAGGCCGCCGAGCGGGCGGAACGACGACGTCGGATCGTAGTGGTGCTGCGGAGGGGCGGCGGGCGGGCTGTAGGGTGTGTACACGGCGTCGTCTTCGGTGCCGGAGCCGAACAGCCGAGCTCCACGGCCAGAGGGTACGCCGAACGCCAGGATTTGCTTCCTGACAATCGCCGATCCGGCACGCGTGCCGCACGGCCGACGTAAGATGCCGGAAGATGGCGGACAGCGAGCTGATCTACCGGGTGGACGGCGCCAACGGCGCCTTCGCCGCGCTCGCGTCGTCGTGTGCCGTCGTCATCGAAGAGCACTTCTCGCCCGACCAGTGCGCTCGGTGGATCGAGGGCGTCCATCGTGCGCGCGCGGTCTGGACGCACGACTTCGGCGGCGAGCAGTTCTGTCTTGGTCGTGCGTTCTACACGCACTTCGAAGAAGGAAAGAGCCGGGCCTATTTCACGGACACCGCTGCTTCGGACGCCCTCGTGGAGACCTACTGCCCTGGGCTGCAAGGAGCGATGCGCGATCTCGTCGCTCGCGTCACCGGGGAGAGCCGCGCTGTTCCACGGCGTGGATGGTGTGGGCCGGGAGTGCACGTCTTTCCGCCAGGTGGACCGGTCGCGTCGCGCGGTGGCGTCCATCACTTCGATACGGAGGGGCTGCCGGCGCACCATGTCCAGCGGCGCGGGCCGGCGATCACGCTCGTGGCGATGCTGCAGACGACGGAGGTCGACGGCGGACTCGAGGTGTGGGACGTCCGGTACGACCGCCGCGATCATCCGACGGAAGACGAGCTCCGTGCTCCGCACGCGGCCGTGACGTATCGGACGGGCGACGTCGTCCTCATCGACAGCTATCGGCTTCATCAGATCCAGCCGTTCGCCGGATCGCGCGAGCGCATCAGCGCGACGGTCCATGCGGCGCTGATCGACACGAACCTGTGGGAGTGCTGGTTCTGAGGTCGCGGGCGTTCGGCGCTACGTCATTGCAGCGCGCGCAGGTAGTGGAACTTCTCCTGCGCGAGATCGTCGACGGTGAGCCCCCAGTCGTCGTCGCGGGGAATGAGGTACATCACGTCCGACTTCACGCTCGCGAAGTTGATGACGCCCATCCCGCCGAGCAGACGCCCGAACACGTCACGCCGCCACAGGTGCTGCTCCGGGATGTTGCACAGCCGGCTGAGGGCGTGGTCCGTCGGTGACGGACGCACGATGAGGAACGTCATCGTGAACGTCAGGTAGCGTGGGTCGCCGCGATAGGGATCGGGCCTGCCCGACGGCTGGCGGCGCGCGCCTTCTTCCGTCGTCATGCCGCCGAGCCACATCTTGAAGTCCTTCTCGGCGCGCTGGTGATCGTCGAAGTAGTCCCAGCACCCTCGCTCGATGAAGCCGAGGTTGCCGAGCAGCGCGTCGGACGCGCGCTTGTAGAGCTGCCACTTCTGGTGCAGCCCGACGGCGTGTGGATGATCGGTGATCGCGCTCTTGAGGATGGGCAGCAGGTTCGGCGCGCGATCGAGGCGGGCCGCGACTTCGATCGAGAAGATCGAGCTCAGCATCGTCAGCTCCCCGAGCTCGTGGAGTACGTCCGGTTCCAGGAGCCGCTTCGACTGAGCTTCGCGCCGAGGATGACGCCGGTGCCGAGGGCGACGGCGACCGGCACCATGCCGAAGTTCGTCGGTCGCGGTCGCGGTGACGCCGACGTCGGCGTCGGCGTCCCGCTCGAGAAGGGCGTCGTCCGCGGCGTCGGTGTGTACGACTGCACTTCGTTCGTCGACAGGCCGCTCGGCGGAGCCGACCAGTGCGTCCAGAACGTCGCGTGCGTGTCCGGCGTTCCGCCGTAGTACAGCGTGCCCGCTGGCGCGGCCGCGCGCTGCTCGAAGGCCGTCGCGGGCAGGAGCTTCACTGCGATGCTCGCCGGCGCGTACGCGAGGAAGTCGTCGGCCAGGTCATCGAGCTCCTGGCGGTCGATCGCGTTCGGCGAGACGTAGAGGACGGTCTTCGTCCCGAGCGTCGCGAGATTGGCCGCGCTCGGCAGGCGCGCCGTGTGACGATTGTCGAACTGAGACGCGTCGTCCGTGTACGAAGCGAGGCGCTTCCGGTCGAGCACGAACATCGGCCGCGCGCCCTTCGGACGAGACGTCTTCGCGTTGGCGAACAGCGGCTGGTAGTAGGCCGCCGCAGCGAGCGTGAGGTGCGCCGGGACGACACCCCGCGGATGTGGCCAGTTGTCGAAGAGGAACACGGGATCGAGGACGCCCGATGCGCCTGCCGCGAACGCGACCGCCTGCGGACCCGGAAGATCGACGACGACGGTCACGTCGCTGGCGCGCGGCTCCTTGTCGAGCAACGAGGCGAGCGCTTTGCCCTGGTTGAACGCCGTCTCCATCGCCGAGTCGAAGAGCGGGACGAGCGCGTCCTTCAGCGGCTGGAACGGCGCGGCGGACGAGTCGCCCGCAGGGGTCGACTTCGGCAGCGCCGTGGGCGACTGGAAGAGCGTCGGCACGAAGAACGGCGTGAGACGGGGATCCGTCGGCGCGAGGTCGTCGGGCATGCGCCCGAGCGCGCTCCGATCGAACGCCTGCGTCGAGGTCCCGTCGAAGACGAGCGTCTCGCCGGTCGCGCCGAAGCTCCAGCCGTACTCCTTCTGCATGTCGAGCGCCGCTCGCGGCTGGAAGGAGACGTCCTCGCCCGAGTCCTCGGAGCTGAGGGCGGCGCACGTGCCGATCGTGGCCATCGCGGCGAGGACGCCGCCGAGCGCGAGGAGGCCCGTCATCGCCTGCCGTCGCGGCACCTGAGAGGCGATGCTCTCCTGCCACCAGCGCGCGCCGATGATGCCGGGCTTGTCGACGGCCTCTTGCCTCTCGAACGTCGGTTCGGGATGCGGGTGCTGCTGGTTCGTCACGATCCGCCGTACTCTTTGCGAAGCGTCTCGAGGAAGTCGGGACGGAAGACTCCGTCGACGCGAATGGAGTACCGGAAGAACGGATCGGCGTCGACCCCGTGGTAGTCGTGGTCGTTGAACCAGTACGCCCGTCCCTCGAGGTGTGTTTTCTGCTGCTTCTCCTCGTCCCAGAGGAAGAGGCGCTTGTCGCCGGAGGGGCAGAACGTGATGAAGTGATCGGGCGCGTCTTGCTCGTCCGGATCTCCGTCGCGATGCACCGTGCCGTGGTCGTTCGCCTCGAGCCCCATCACGTTGCACCGGCCGATGTGATGGAAGGGAAGGCTCCGCGCGAACGCGATCGTCTTCGGGAAGAACGCCTTCGCGATGCGCGTGAAGTCCTTCCCTTCCGCGCTGGACTTGTCCCCCCACCATCGGTTCGGGATCAGCTCCACGTAGACCTTCCACGGGAAGTAGACCTTGTGGCGGAACTTCAGCCACAACATCTGGCGTCGAGAGAGCGGGTGCTCGCGCTCCTCCCCGAACTCGAGCTCATGCGTGCGCGCCGGATCGATCGACGACGGGTCGTCGGCAAGGGAGCGGAAGGTCTCGAACGCTTCCGGCGAGAGGCTTCGGATCACCTCGCCGTAGTCGACGTGCGCTTCGCTGGTGCGAGAAGGAGGCATGATCGCCATCGAGCGATGGCTTCCGCCGGTGTACTCGACCGGGATCTGCGTCAGCGCGAGGCACACCTCGTCGTGGATGGCATCGAACGCGCTCGTGTCGACGAAACGGTCCAGCGGCACGTAGGGCAGGGAAGCGCCGGGGAACACGCCACGGTGAGGCACGATCGAGGCGTAGCGAACTGCGCGTCGAGAGACAAGTCACTCACCCAGGCGACCCGACCGCGCCGGACCCTTCTCCGCGTACCTCGGCTTGCGGCTCCGTCGTTGACATCGAACACGTCGCCAGTAGCTTCGCCGGTACATGGACGACGTCGACGTCAAGCCGCTGTACATGGTCTGTTTCGGCGCCGCGACCACGCTCGTGATGCTCGTGCTCTTCCTCCTCGGGAGACGCTCGCTCGCGAACGATCTGACGAAGGGCAACTCCGCGCAGCGCCTTCTCGGTGTCGGGCAGGTCACCGCGACCTTCCTCGTCGCAGCGAACGCCGTGAGATCCGTCGTCAAGAGCGACGACATCGTGCACGACGCCACGTGGGTCGGGGCGTTCGGCGTCGTTGGCGTGCTCTTGATCGCGGTGACGGGACACTTCGGCGTTCGTCTGCTCCTCCAATCGCGCCTGCCGGCCGAGATCGAGCGAGGAAACGTCGCTGCGGGCCTCGCCGCGGGAGCGCACTACGTCGCGACGGGCATCATCACTTCGCGCGCGATGGCCGGCGACGACGTGCGGGAGCTCGGGATCTCCGTCGTCTTCTTCTTCCTCGGTCAGCTGACGCTCCACGTCTGCGTGTCGCTGTTCCGTGCGCTGACGACCTACGACGATGCCGAGCAGATCGCGGGAGAGAACCTCGCCGCGGCGCTCAGCTACGCCGGGGCGGCGATCGCGCTCGCGATCATCATCGCGCGCGCGACCGAGGGAGAGTTCACGGACTGGGAGAGCTCGCTGAAGGGTTACGCGGGCGTCCTCGCGTCCGTCGTGGCGCTCTATCCGGTGCGGCAAGTGTTCGTGCAGATGCTCCTGCTCCGTGCGCCGTTGAAGCTCCGCGGCGGAGCGCTCGACGAAGGCATCGCGGTCCAGCGGAGCGAAGGGATCGGCGCGCTCGAGGCGGTCACGTACGTCGCGACGGCGCTCTCGATCGCGCGCCTCGCGTGAGCAAAAACGAGGAGCGTGTTCTGGAGCCATGAGCACCGACTACGACGCCTTCGCCCGCCGGATCGTCGCGAGCGGCGTGCTCTCCGATCCCTGGATCGACGGCCAGCCTCGCTTCCGTGCGGAGCCCGTCGTCCTGGACGCGAAGCTGGCGCGCGATCTCCGCCACGCCGCCGAGGAGGTCGCTGCAGTCTACAACGAGATGTGCCTCATCGTCGCCGACGAGCCGCGGCTGCTCGACGACTTCTTCATGATGACGCCATTCCAGAAGGCGATGTGGATGGCGTCCCAGCCGCTCTGGCACGGCATCGCCCGCGCGGACGTGTTCGTCACGGACGAAGGCCTCGCGTTCACCGAGATCAACTGCGATACGCCCACGGGCGAGGCGGAGGCGGTCGTGCTCGGCGCGCTCGCGTCGGAGGCCCCGCTGCGGCCTGGCCTCGTCGACCCGAACCGCGATCTCGAAGCGCGCTTCGTCGGCATGGTCGATGCGCTCGCCGCGCGTGACCTGGAGCCGGACGCCCCGACTTCGGTCGGTCTCGTCTACCCGACGGAGTTCACAGAGGACCTCTCG
>JAFAER010000029.1 GCA_023423895.1 Pseudomonadota bacterium | reverse complement strand
ACCTGGCAACTGGGAACTGCGAAGTGGGAACTGGGAACTGGGAACTGGGAACTGGGAACTGGGAACTGGGAACTGGGAACGGAGCGCGGGTTAGTCTTGCGCGCTCGGGTTGGGGCGTGAGGTGGCGGCGACGAACGGGAGGGCATAGGCGTTTGCTTGCGTGCCTCGGTTCAGCGCGGCATTCGTGTCCGTATTGCCCCACGCCCAGACCGTGCCCCAGAAGGCGCCGTCCGATTCGATCCAGTGTTCGCCGGCCTCGCAGCGGCCGCCGGCATGATCCACCGGTTCGTAGAGGTGACCGCTCAGACGCACGCGCGTGTACTCGAACCGATCGCCCACGGGCTCCCAGGCGCCCACCACGCCCGCACAGTCGAGGCGAACCTCGCCGCCACCGCGCGCGCGCACGAGAACCACGCTTTGCTCGGGGAAGCTCGGAAGCGCGAAGAACGCGTACTGCTTTTCGAATAGCGCCGTCGGAAGGACGTGCACGGAGAACCCCGTGCCCCGACTCTCGTGGTACGGCTCGAAGTCCTCGTGGCGCTGGCGTTGGTACGCCGACGCGGTCATCGTCCCTCCGAAGTAGAACCGATGCGCCTCGTCCTGGCTTCGAACCACGAACGGCGCGTCAGCGAAGAAGACCGCGAGCTCGCCCTTCGCGAGCCGATCCGGCGCCCCCATCGGCTTGTACGGCTCGTACGCGAGCACCGTGTCGTCCGCTCCGCCGAGCATCCGCCACGCTGGCTCCTCCGGACGACCCTCCCATCGATCGCCGTGACGCACGGCAACGTACTCGGAGCCCCACACCCGCGTCGGCAGCGCCATGCTCGACGACGGCGGGGAATCGGGGAACAGGCGCAGCGGCGTATCCCACGGGATCAGCGTTCTGCCCGCGTACGTGATCAGCCCGACCGGCTTGTCCGCGACCGCCACGCGCCCAGTCGCTGCCTCCGACGTGATGTGCGCGAACACCTCGCCACGCTGCAGCGTCACGGAACGCGATGCGCCGTCGGCCGTCGGAAGCTGCACGTGCGTATCGTCGAACGCCGCCATCGCAAGCGTGCTCGCCGGTTCGAACGGATCGTCGTACGTCTCTCCGTGTTCGTCCTGGACGACGAGCTTCGACGGATGACCCGGCTTGAAGACCCCGGTCTCGATCGCAGACGTCTCCCAGAGATGCACCGGAACGAGCGGAAAGGGCCGGCTCGGCACGGCCGCTCGGCCCCTTGCGTCAGGCTCGAACAGTCCCGCATGGATGACGCCGACCGGCCGGTCCGAGAGCAGCTCGATCGCCGGCGTGACCTGCTCGTTCCGGGCGCCGGGCTCCCGGCTCTCGATGAACGCAGGCGTCGGACACACGCTGTTTTGCGAGGTGTCGGTGTCGTAGAAAGGCACGAAGAGCGCCGAGACCACGGCGGACTCACGCGGGCCGAGGGATCCATCGTCGAGCGGCTCGTATCGAACGTCTCGCCCGCCGACGACGGCGCGACGAGCGTACGGCGACGCGTCCTCCTCGCGCGCTTCACTTGCGTCGCGACCCTTGTGACGAAGACGCAGGCGCACACGCTCGGCCGAAGGATTCGACACCACGAGCGCCCAGCATCCCGAGCCTACCCTCGAGAACGTGCCGGTCGCAGCCGAGAGCGCCGTCATGACGAAGTGGCAACCGGTAAGCCCGTGCGCTCCCTCCAGCGCTGGCGGCGAGCAAGGGCCGAGCGCAGCGCCTCCCTCGCCGAGCGATGGGTCCGTGATGCCGCCGTCCTTCTGCGGACTCGCAGCTGCCGGATGCGGCACCCGGTCGCGCGTCGAGCCACACGCCGTGACGACAGCCCCGAATCCGATCGAGGCGACCACGATTCGAACGAATGCGCGCGCCATGAACGCAACCTAGCACTCCGCACCGCACATGCACCGAGAAGCCGCTCCAGCGTCAACGATGAGCCGGATTGACCAAATTCAATTAAACCGTCACAACGATCCCATTCGTCACAAAGGAGCTACGAAGATGACCACGAACACGATGCGGACAATGGGTGCAGTCGTCGGTGTGCTCGGAGCGCTGAGCGTCGTGACCACGGCGTCCGACGCCCGTGCGGACGTCGCGAACCCTGGATATTTCGAGTTCATCGTGACAAGTGGCCATGACTCGGCACTCTGGTTCGCCTCCGGTCACCACATGGAACTTTCGAACGGGGGCACCGGATACTTCTCTGCGGAGCTCGCGTCGGATGGAACCGCGTCCGACGTCGGGTCCTCTTTTCCCGTCGGCACGTTCGTCGACGTCGCAAGCAACACCATCAAAGCGACGCTCGAGTTCCGGAGCACGTCAGAGGGAGTCGTCGACGTCCAGACGAGCAGCCTCGACTTCTACAACATCCAGGCGCGCGTGCGGTTCACGTACAACAGCGGAACGCCTTGCACGACGAGCAACTTCTCGATCGATCTGTCGACCGCAAACTGGAGCCCCGTGGTGCAGGGCGTCTGTTCGACGCCGTATGACAGATCCACCGGAACATTCTGCATGGTCGCAAGCGATTTCAGGGTCCCTGAGCTTCCCGGGCCTGCGTGCGACGGCAATGGCGACGCGATCAACAGCTTCCTCACGCTCGGAGGCACAGGGTACATGCAAATCCTGCTGGGTCAGGCGAGTCCGACCGTCCTCTGACGTGCCCAAAGTCTCCGCTGCGGGTCGGCGGATCGCGGAACCACCGAACAGGCGGCGCCGCCCGCTCAGTGTTGCGTCACCACAATGACGTGGGGCGAGGAGCCTCTCGCGTCGCCCTATCTCACGCCCCCATGCGCACGCGACGATTCGCGTTCGAGGCGCGCGACAGCGAGAAGGAACTCCAAAGCCGAGATGGAACTCCAAAGCCGATCGAACCTGGAAGACCGGGCAGCGTCCGAGTGGACGTATCACCCGATTCACGATCTTCAGCGAGGACGGAACCGCCGAGCTCGTTGACCACGTCCAAAGGCACACGCCTCCCGAGCGAGCCAGCTTCGGCGCGGCTCGCTACGCGACGTCCGGCTCCTCGCCATCGAGGGATGGTCGGATCGCGGGCGCGGCTCGACCGGGGAGAGTGGGTCGGCAGGCCGAGGCGTTCGAGGATGCCACGAGCCGCGGTGGTGTCGACAACCGCCTCGACCATGCGGAGACGGCCTCCGCAGTTCGCGCACGAAAGGACGTCCACGTCGAACGTGCGCCGGAGGAGCTGCGACCATCGCAGCCGGGGCGAGCTCGCGGAACGAAGTCCGCCCAGAAGTCGAGACCAGTGCCGGACACTCGGAATGTTCGGGGTGAGCGACGCGGAGCTGGCCGGGTCATGACGCCCGGCACTCGCGTCGGCTCGAACGTCCTCCGCCGACGCGCAGGCGATGGCGCCGGATGCCGCGAGGGCGGAGGCTCGCGACTTCGTC
>JAFAER010000028.1 GCA_023423895.1 Pseudomonadota bacterium | reverse complement strand
TGGGACGCTTCGAGCTCGAGACCGACGCCGATGTGTTCGTGCGCGATGGCGAGCTTCGGATCGAGAACCTGGAGGAAGACGTCGTCTACCGCGTCGTAGACCTTTAGGCCGTTAGGCCCGTAGGCTGCTCATCGGGCAAGGCAGTTCTCGAGCGCATCGCGGCACTGAAAGGCTGAACCGCCACGGGACGCCGCCTCGGGGCGCGGGCTGCGCTTCGGCATCTCGCGCTCGCAGCGACGTTCGAGGGCGCAAGCGATCGACCGGGTCGACCTTCCGTCGAGCGCGAGCAAGGGGGCGCCCCTCTCCGGTGTCGTGTAACGAGTAAACGATACGCGGAAGCGGCCACCGACCCCGCATTGCTCCGCCTGAATTGTTACCGGGGGAGCGCCGTTGCCGCACGAGGTTTGCCACCGCGCGTAGCTCACCAATGGAGGTGCGATGGCGATCACGGCAGCGGCGCGACGGGAGCTCATCGAGGCGGTCCACCGTCCGGTATCAAGAGGCGAGCTCGGACGGTAGCCGCGCGCCGGGCCGGAGCTGCCCGGCCTCGATCGCCGCGCGGTGCCGCTGCTGGAGCTGCTCGGCGAGCGAGCGCTCGCCGGAGCGGTCGAGCTCGAAGGCGAATGGTCCATCGGGTTCGCGCATTCTTGGACCTGTTCCGGTGGCGTGGCGGGGAGCACCCTCCCCGCATGCTCTGGGGCGCGGCGACCGCCTTCCACGCGATGCACGGGAGTCTCCACGTCTGGGAGACGCTCGCCGGGATCTGCGCGCCGTCGACGCTCGCGAGGGACATTCCCGCGGTCATGACGCCCGCGGTCCTCGGAATGGGGCTCCTCGCATGCGCCGTCCGCCCCCCCTCTGGTCGATTGCGCTCGGCCTGATCCTCCTCGGCGGGGCCGTCGTCGGGTTCGTCCCGCACGGCGTCGCGTCGTTCGGTGGTCCGTTCGCGCTCACCGATCAACACGGAGCGACCGTGACCGACGCCTCGCTGCGGGTGCCCCGTGCGTCGTGTTCTTCGGCTTCACGCGCTGCGAAGCGGTCTGCCCTCTGACGATGACGCGCCTGACGCGCCTCCGCCGCGCGCTCGGACCCGACGGCGAGGCGCTGAAGGTCCTCTTCGTCTCCGTCGACCCCGAGGACAGCGAGGCCGACGTCGGCCGCTGGCTCGAGGCGTTCCCGCTGCCCGTCGTCGGCCTCACCGGCAGCCGGGCGGACCGTGCGCGGATGATCGACGCCTATCGCAGCTTCGCGCGCGGTACCGGCGCCACGACGGGCCATTTGAGCACGCTGTTCCTCCTCGGCCCGAGCGGTGAGCCGCGAGGGACAATCGAGCCGCAGGACACGGACGCGACCGCGCTCGCGAAGCTCCGCGCGCTCTCGCGCTGATCCCGCCAGAAGTGAGGACGTTCGAAACCGTCTTCGGGTCGAGCGCCTTGGGAGAAGGAACTCCAAAGCCGATCGAACCTGGAAGACCGGGCAGCGTCCGAGTGGACGGATCACCCGATCCACGAATTTCAGCGAGGACGGAACCGCCGACTCGTTGGAGCAGTGCGGCCGGGGTTGGACGGCGGGAACGGATACAATCCCGACGAGCACTTTTGGAGGGGTCCGCTTTCGAGCGGAGGAGAGGTAAAGATCCAAAGGATGGCTCGTCACGGCGCTCTCGTCGGGTGCCTCGTCGCGGCGGCGCACCTGACGGCAGACGCGCGGGCGGACGTGGCTGCGCCGGCGCGCGCTCTCGCGGAGGCGATTGACGTGGAGCCAACCGAGTGCCTGTCACGCGCAGCGCTCGCGGACAAGACGGCGAGCTTCCTGCATCGCGATCAGATCGACGCGCGCCTCTCGATGGCCGTCACGATGCAAGGTTCGGATGCGTTCTTCCAGCTCTCGCGCACCGGAGTGATCATCGGCGAGCGGCTCGTGCCGCGAAGGAACCTCACCTGCGAGGAGTTCCTCTCGGTGCTTGCGCTTGCCCTCGCGGTCGCGGTCGATTCGGCACTGCTCGCCGAGGAGAGTTCCGTGGAGGTGAACGCGGCGGAGGCGGCGGATGAGGGCGCCCGTGTCGAACCACCTCCTGCGGTCGTTACGACGTCGCCAGCGCCCGAGGCGCCGACGAAGCGGCCACCGCCGAGCCCCACGAAACCGGCGGCTCGCCCCTCCCTCGCGCTCACCTTCGAGCCAGCGGTGCTCTCGGCGCTGCACGAACCGACCATCGGCGGCGCGCTCGGACTCGTCGTCGCGCAGCGCGGCGTCGGACGGCTCGGGCTCTCCTCGTTCGTCACCCTGCCGGCGAACACGGACCTCGGCGGCGATCGCGCGCGCGTCGGTCTCGTCACCGGTCGGTTCGACGCTTGTCTCGCTCCTCCCATACCCAAGGTTCCGATCGCCCCGTGCGTCGACGCCATCGTCGGCGTCCATCGCGCCGAGGGCGTCGTGCTTTCGACGCCGGCGGCCTCCGTGGCGGACTCGGCGCTCTGGGGTGCCCTCGCGATCGGGCCGGAGCTGACGCTCGCGTTTGGACGTTGGTCCCTGGTCTCGCGTGTGGAGCCGTGGTGGGTGGTCCGTCCGTCTCGCCTCGTCACGGCTCGCGCCGACCGGGAGCTCAGCCGGGCGGGGCCTTCCTTCGGGTTGGCCGCCTTCCTCGGCGTCCGCTGGACGATTTTTTGAAGCTCGCGCTTCGTACCGGTCAATAACGATAGAACCGTGAGCTCCGATGCCGAGCCGGCAGGTCCGAGCCTCGAAACATCATGTCGACAGCGCGCATTCACGAGCGTGTCGTGCTTTCACGGCACGCCGAGGATTGGAGTCCACTCGAGCGCGAAGAGCGTCGCGCGGCCGATCCCTCGTGCCCGGAAGCCGCTTCGCTCGACATGACCCTCGATGATCTCGGCAAGCTCTACCATACACACGCCCCCTTCGTCGCGAGGTTCATCGCGAGCATCGGAGCTCCTCGTGGCGACGTAGAGGATCTCGTCCACGAGGTGTTCCTGGTCGCGCACAGACGCGGCGGGTACCGAGCGCAGGGCGCGAAACCGACGACATGGCTCGCCGCAATCGCGTGGCGGATCGTGGGAACTCACCGGCGCGGGCTCCGTCGGCGCGACGGGATCCTGACGACGAGCGAGACGTCCGAGGCGCAACGTGAGGCGGTCGCCGATGGTGCGCCGGACGCATTTGCGCGCCAGGCCGCGAACGAGCAGCTCTCCGACGTTCAGCGAGCGCTCGCGACGCTCGAGCCCGAGCAGGCGGCCGTCTTCGTGCTGTTCGAGATCGAACAGCACGCATGCGCGGACATCGCCGAGACGCTGGGGCTGCCCGTCGGGACCGTCCATTCCCGCCTGCACTACGCGCGGACGGCGTTCAACGAATCGTTCGCCAGAATCTCGCGCAGTCGAATGAAGGTGGGCGAACCCCCGCCGAAGGGACAAGGCCAGCCGTGAACGACCCGCGCCGATTGATCGACGATCCCGATGTGTCCGCCTCGATCCGCGAGGCGCTCGCAGGCGAGCGGACCTCCAAGGGTCTGGTCGACCTCGACGCGGGCTGGACGAAGCTGCGCGCTGCGGCCTCTTCGATGGCGCTCGGCGCGTCGACCACGGGGGAACCGGCAGCCGCGCCTCCGGCGGCCAACGCCCCGGCCACGTCGGGAGCAAGGCTCGGCCTTGGCACGTCCCGCTCGATCCAATGGGGTATCGGCATCTCGACGGTCGCCGCCGCAGCGTTGTCGTGGATGTTCGTCGGCGCGCCAACGCCGGCGGAGGCGCCGACCGCGCCGCGGAGCGAGCTCGCCGTGCAAGAAGCCACCGGCGCTGCGAGCCCGAGCGCGGAAGAACCGAAAGCCCTGACCGCGGACGAAGGCGCCGTCGCTCCGGTGATCTCGGTGAGCGCGCTCCCCGCGGCGCCCACGGCGAAAGCGCCACGCGCGCTCGCGACGGGGAAACCGGCAGCGCTCGACGACAACGCGCTCCGGGAGGAGCTTGCTCAGATCCGGGAGATCCGCGCCCTGATCGATCGGGCCCCGGCGGCCGCCCTCGCCCTCGCCGAAAGCGGACAGCGGCGCTTCTCGAACGGGCACCTCGTCGAGGAGCGGGAGGGCCTCAGCGTCATCGCCCTCGCGCGCCTCGGCCGTCGTGACGACGCCCGCGCCAAGGCGACGGCGTTCGTGAGCCGATATCCGAAGAGCACCCTCGTCGATCGGATCAACGCGGAGCTGGCAGGGGCGCCCTGACGCTCGGGCGTGTGAAGTTTCGGTGAAGGATCGTGGGCGTGCGGCAAAGGATAGGCATGAAGCTGAGGAACGTTGAGCTCGCAGCGGCATTGCTCGGCGCCTGCGTGATCGTCGGTGCCTGCGGGACGAGCGAGCAGCGAGTCTTGGTCGAACCGGAGCAGCCGCCGCCTCTCGCCTCGGCGGACGCGAGCGCGCCGGAAGCGAGCATCGAAGGCCTCATCACGTACTGCCCGTCGAGCGCATGTCCTCCGGGATGGACGACCTGCCCGAACTCGCGCTTCCCGTGCGACACGAACGTGCGCGCGGACTCGAGCAACTGTGGGGCTTGCGGCGTCGTCTGCCCTAAGGGCAGCGGGCGCGAGTCGTACGTCTGCGTCGAGGGCGAGTGCACGATGAAGTGCTTCGACGGGTACCTCGATTGCGACGGATTGCCGGACAACGGATGCGAGGCGACGCCATCTTCACGCGAATCGTGCGGAGGATGCGGCATCCGGTGTGACGATCCGGAAAAGCCCTGCATAGGAGAGACGCTCGACGCCCCGCACGAATGCGGGTGCCCGGACGGCAAGAAGGCGTGTGGAACGCGGTGCATCGACGTTGACAACGACGATCAGAATTGTTCGGCGTGCAGCGTCGCCTGCGATCGCACGGGGCCCGGTTTGCCGGAGCGACCGAACGCCTTCTACGGCTGCGGTAAGGCCGAGTGCGGCCACATCAAGTGCTCGGAAGGCTTTGGCGATTGCGACGGCGACCCCGAGAACGGCTGTGAGACCCCGATCCCGACGAAGGCCAACTGTGGTGCCTGCGGCAACGCGTGCGCCGACGACGAAGAGTGTCGACTGGGCGAGAACGACGTTCCTCAGTGCATGTGTGCGCCGGGCTTCACCCTCTGCGGTCCGCCCTGCCCGGAAGGTTCCGTCTGCCCGGGGGCATGCGCCGATCTGACCAGCGATCGATACAATTGCGGAGCCTGCGGAGCGACCTGCTCGCCCTTCGTTTCAAACGCGTTCTCCTCGTGCAACTACGGCACGTGCACCTACGGATGCAACCAGGGGTGGGCGGACTGCAACGACAGCAGCAGCGACGGATGCGAGACCAACACCGCGAGCGATCCGAACAACTGCGGCGGATGCGGCATCACGTGTGATCTCCTTCTCGGTCAGGCGTGTGTGGCGGGTCGGTGCGTCGTCGAGCCGTGCAGCGACCTCGAACGCGATGCAGGAGAACTTGCCCGATGACGGCGAAGACGACGTATACGGTTCTGCGATGGTTCGCGGCTGCCACGCTCGCGTGTGTGGGCCCGGGCTTGTGCCTTGGTGCGTGCGCCTCGAGTGAAGAGCTGGTCGAGGCCCGAGAGCCTGACGCCTCCGCGATGCTGCCTCCGGCCGATGCCGGATCGAGCACCGACGGCGACGTGGACCCCTGCACGGCGGACGATTGCGAGTTCTACCCGGCCGAATGCGCCGCCGACGTCTTCTGTCCGAGCGGCCCCTTCAATCCAACGGATCCGACGAGCGGAATGGATTGGCGTACGCGCGTCTTCGCGATCTTCGGCCGTTCGCGCTCGGACGTCTGGATGGCGGGGGCCGCCGGCTCGGTGGCCCACTACGACGGCGCCGCGTGGACGGTCTCCGATCTTGCGACGAAAGAGTCCCAGCGCGTCTTGTGGCTTCCCAGCCGGGGAGAGGCCACGATGGCCAATCCGCTCTCCGTTCGCACGCGTGGCGTTCCCGTGGCAGACGCGGGAGCGGCGTCGGCCGGCGGCTGGACGGAGCGAGCGATCACTCTCCCGGCGGGCTACTCGAGCAGGGAGGTCTGGTCCGCGTGGGCGCCACCTGATGCGGATACGCTATGGATCGGCACGGGGGACAGTCTCTGGAGGCTTCGTCTCACCGAAGACTCCGAGCTCGTGAGTCTCGCCGGAATCGGTACAGCCGCCTGCAGCAACGTCCAATGCGGTCGGCTCCGCCGTCTCCACGGCGCGTCCCAGACCACCCTGTTTGGCGTCGGCGAAACCGGTCGTATCGTGCGGATCACCGGAGCGGATACCGATACGCCGACCGCTTTGCCGCTCAACTCGCGGACATGGGTAGGGCTCAACGGTGTGTGGGCGGCTTCGGACACGAATGTCTGGGCCGTTGGTGGAACGGGAACGATCCGCCACTACACGGGCGATGAGATCAGCTGGGACGTCGTGAGTGATGTTCCGACGGACGTCGACCTCAACGCGGTGTGGGGCACGTCACCCGACGACGTCTGGGCCGTGGGAGACGCGGGCGTGGTTCTTCATTTCGACGGACAGAAGTGGAGCCGGATGAAGATCGCCGGACTCGGCAATCGCCGGCCCGACCTCTACACCGTTTGGGCACCCGAGCCAGGCCACGTCTGGATCGGCGGTCACGGCATCCTTGTCGCTCTCGGAGGAAAACCATGAGACGAGCTTTGCTCATTGCTGGCCCCTGCGTGGCGCTCTCGATCGTCGTCGCATGTGCATCCCCTGCGGACGTGACGTTGGGACAGCTCGCAGACGCAGGCGAGACGACAGCCGTCGTTCCGACCGAAGTAGACGCCTCCTCGGATCCGCCGCGCGACGCGGGCAGTCTCCCCGTTCGCTCCGCGTGCAGCGACGCTGGCTGGTGCGCGACCGAGCTGCCGGACGATGACCTCGATGTTCGGGACATCTGGCCTTTGGAGGGCCGCGCGTTCGCCATCGCCGAGAGCCTGTCTCTGGGCGTGAAGACGCTCGAGTGGGACCCCTCGAACGGGTGGCGATACATCGACGACAACACGCAGAACGCCTATGGCTCCGGCGTCTACGCCGGGACGCTCTGGGCGCCGAACGAAAACGAGATCCACTACGGCGTCGCCCCGGGCTTCATCTACCACGGCACACGAAAGGATCCCTCCTCTCCGTGGTCGTGGGAGCGCAGCCGGCTCGAAGATCATGGCCAAGGCGGGCCCGAGCTCGATCACGGCCGCGTCGAATACCGAAAGTGGTCGAACGGCAAGCCCTCGAAGTCCGCAGCCATCGGCGTCTGGGCGCGCGCGGAGGACGACGTGTACGCGTGGTACGCGAACACAATCTTCCGCCGTCAGGTGGACGGTAGCGGTCAGGCCTCATGGGGGGTCGAGCATGTCGTGGAAGACGCGACGACCCCGAACGAAGCACTCTACGTGCTCAGCGCGTCTGGGAGCGGCCCCGAGGACATGTGGTTTTCGGGTGCGCGCGCCCGCTATATCGACGGGCGGACGCACGTGTGCCCGGTCGTCTTGCACAAGACCGCCGACGGTTACAGGCGCGTGGTGGACCATGACATCAATCAGGTCAACCAGCCCAATGGGGCGTGCACGGCGAAGTCGGGCCACAACCACTTTTCCAGGCTCTTTTACTTTGCTCCACTAGACACGACGTTTGTCATTCCAATAGACGTCGGTGGCTACATCCCCCGTATCGAGTCATCGGGGCCGAACGTCGCTGTCGGCATGCACGACTTTTATCTTGTTTACATGCGCGACGAGGGGGAGTGGTCCGGCGTGACAAACACGGTCCGATTCGACGGCGCGTATGGGACTTTCGATGTCCACGCGGCCTTCAGCTCCATCTGGATCAACGGAGAGGACGCGTGGATTGGCGGCTGGGGCGCCGTGCTCAAGACCAACACGGATCACCAACGATGGAAGAACGGTGAGGCCATCGCTTCGGATTACCAGCTGAAGACGGATCAGCTCGATGCGGGGCGCTACGAGGTCTCCTCCATCGCACTCAACGGAGCGGCCCTCGACGTGCCGTTTCATCAAGTTCGCGGAACCTCCAACACCAACATCTGGGCAGTCGGACAGCGCTATGCTCTTCACAAGACGACACCTTGAACCGAAGTGGACGGAGTCCAGCACCTCTGGACGGAGTCCGGTGAGGAACGAGGAGACTCGGCGAAGGCCGAGCCGGATTGAACGCCATGCCTCGCGCATCGTCCTCGCGGCGATGCTTCTTGCGGTTGTCGGCGTCTCGGCGAGCTGCGCCAGCCGCGAGGACAACGCCGAACGCAGCGATGACCCGATCGACGGCGGCTCCGATACACCGGACGTGGACGCGGACGCGGGCGTTGACGCGGCGACCACGCGCGACGCCGGCTGGAGCGACGCCGCGCCGCGCCCAGTCGTGTGTACGACGCCGCCCTGCGCGACGGCGCTCGTGACCACGCTCGGCGCCCGTCCGGACGATCTGGACGAGGGCTACTGCGCGCTTCTCGACGATGGCACGGTCGCCTGCTGGGGCTCCAATCGAGCGGGGCAGCTCGGCCGCGGAGAGGAGGCCGAGGGAGAGGGAAGCTCGACGCCCGAACGCGTGGCAGGCGTGTCGAACATCGTCGAGCTCGATCACACGTGCGCCGTCGACAAGAGCGGCGGCGTCTGGTGCTGGGGAACAGGGCCGTTCCTTCGCGGGGACGGTGGCGCACCGACGACCGAGCGCACGCCCGTGAAGCTCGATCTTCCGGCGTCGACCAAGGTGGGGCTCGGGTACGACGTGGCCTGCGCCGTCGTCGAGAATGGTCTTCGCTGCTGGGGCAGCAACGCGGACGGTCAGCTCGGACCACTCGGTTCCGCGGAAGACGGTCAGCCGAGGCTGATGAAGCTTCCGGACGGCGCCCCGATCCGCTCGCTGGCGGTTGGCCGAGCCACCTTCGTTCTTCGCGATGATGGCGAGCTCCTGACGTGGGGAGCCAATCCTCCGATGGGACGCATGTCGTCCATCTTTCCGGATCCGTACGCCGCGGCCGTGGCGGTCGCTGGCGTCTCCTCGGTCGACCTCGTCTACGACGACGCTTGCGCAACCGCAGGGGGTTATGGCTTCTGCTGGGGAGCGCGGACACACTGGAAGCACACGTCGGCGATCGGACGAGCGCTGCCCCAAGCCGTGGCGAGCTCGGAGCCGCTCGTTCAAATTTCCACGACGCGCACGCACACCCTCGATTGGTCCGACGTGCAAGGCACGCGATGGTGCGCCGTGGGAGCGTCGGGCGTTCTGTACTGCTGGGGGCTGAACACGAACGGACAGGCCGGGGACGGCACGCAAGAGTTCGCCACGCGTCCGACGTTGGTGAAAGGGCTCCCGACGGAGATCGCGGCGGTTCGGTCCACGCGGGACACGACGTGCGCGCTGCTCACGAGCGGCAAGGTTTACTGCTGGGGAGCCAACTACTACGGCCAGCTCGGCAACGGTCAAATTCGGGGGAGAAGCCTGGTTCCGGTGGAGGTGTTGCTCCCATGAGCGTGCGCATTCTCAACGTAGCGATCGTCTCCGTCGTCGGAACGGCGCTCGCTGCCGTCGTGGCCTGTACCGAGGACCGCAGCGGGTTCGAAACGCCACCGGCAACCTTCGAAGTTGAAGAGGAGACGGACGCGGGGACGTGCCCGCTGCAGTGCTCGCTCGACGGCCGTTCGGTCATCCGGTCGTGCAACGGTGAGGTGGTCGAGACGTGCGCGGACGACCTGGCGTGTGGCGCCGCCTCGTGCCAGGAGCCATGCGCGGCCGCGGCCGCGGACAAGAGCTCGAACGGTTGCGAGTTCTACTTCATGCAGCCGTCACCCGCGCCGGACAACGTCGATTCGTGCTTTGCGACGTTCGTCGTCAACACCTCGGCGCAGCCGACGGAGCTCGAGCTGAGTCTCGACGGCACGAAGGCCGACATCTCGAAGGCGATGTTCCGCACGAATCCCGGCGACGTGACGCTGATCCCGCACTCCGGGCCCATTGCCCCGGGCGAGAGCGTCGTCCTCTTCGTCTCGGACCGCGATCCGGCCATTCCTGCGTCCGGAAATGGTTCCAAGGCGTGTCCGAGCGGTGTCGTCCCTGCCTATCTCGTCGGGCGAAGCCCGCGCACCAGCGGGACCGGATCGTCGTTTCACTTGAAGGCGACGAAGCCCGTCTCGACCGTCGCCATGTATCCGTTCGGTGGTGCGACGAGCTTCCTTCCCGCGACCACGCTCCTCTTGCCCACCGTGACGTGGGGAACGCAGCACATCCTCGTCGGGTCGTGGGAGGCGACGAGCTTCAGCGTCCCCCAAACGTATATCGTGGCGTCGTCCGACGAGTCGGAGGTCACGATCTTTCCGTCGGTGGAGATTCAAAATGGTCGGGACCTGGAAGGTGGCCCGGCCAAGGTGCCGCTCACCTACCGTCTGAAGCAAGGCGAGTACCTTCAGTTCGCGCAGGCCGAGGAGTTGACGGGGACCATGGTCCTGTCGAACAAGCCGACGACGGTCTTTTCGGGGCAGTCCTGCGCCAACGTTCCGAAAGAGTCGGGAGCGTGCGACCTCCTCTTTCAACAGATCCCCACGTTCGAGCAATGGGGTGCGGAGTACGCGGCCGTCGGCTATCGGCCTCGCCTCGGAAACGAGCATGAGCCGATGCCCTACCGCATCGTCGCTGCGCGCGACGGGACGCGTCTCGACTACGATCCGGCGATCCCCGCCGGCGCGCCAACGGAGCTCTCCGCGGGTGAGTCGGTGACGTTCCCCGCGGGCGTGGGGGACGCCTTCGTCGTGCGCTCCCAGGATGCCGAGCATCCCTTCTATCTCGGGGCCTACATGACGGGGCGCACCGGTAACTACTTCGGTTCGCCCGACTTCCAAGGGGCCGGGGATCCGGACTTCGTCAATGTCATTCCCGCGCAGCAGTGGCTGAGCTCGTACAGCTTCTACGCCGATCCGACGTACGGCGAGACGTCCCTCGTCATCGTGCGTGCGAAGAGCCACGGCTCGTTCAAGGACGTGTGGCTCGAATGCGCGGGGAACCTCACGGACTGGAAGCCGATCGGGACGCGCGGCCAGTACGAGTACCGCCGCGTCGATCTCTCGCGCGAGGGGCAGGCGGGCGATCGCTTCGGGGACAAGGTTTGCCAAACCGGTCTCCAGCGCATGCGAAGCGAGGGGCCGTTCACGGCGACCTTGTGGGGATGGGACTTCGCCGCCAGCTACGCCTACCCAGGTGGGATGGCGCATCGAAAGCTCGTCGAGACGCCGCTCGTTCCGATCCAGTGAGGCTCACTGGGGCGGTGGGAAGGGTGGTGCCTCGTCGCTGATCGACGACCGGGTTCCGCGACGAGGCGGCCGCGCGCATCCCGCCAGGTTCCGGCGGCAACGAAGAGGTTGCCGTCCGCGTCCCGCACGCTCGTCCATGGCGCGTACCCGGCACGGGGACCGGCCGTACCCAGCGGCCTCTCCGCCATACCCAGCGGCGCGTCTGCCAGATCCATTCGCCGTCGATCCAGACGGCCTCCTCGGTCGGCCGGACAGGGTCGTCCTCGACGCGGGCCGCCGGTGGCGGATAGGGTACCGGCTGGAGTGCATCCGTCGGGTGGCTCGTGTACGGAGGGCTCGGTAGCTTCGCCGAGCCGAAGCGAACCCCGCCATGACTGCGATCGCGAGGGCGGTCCGCCGCAACCACGAAGACATGAGCGCTTGATGCTACGAAGTTCGGGGTGAGCGACGCGGAGCTGGCCGGGTCATGACGCCCGGCACTCGCGTCGGCTCGAACGTCCTCCGCCGACGCGCAGGCGATGGCGCCGGATGCCGCGAGGGCGGAGGCTCGCGACTTCGTC
>JAFAER010000003.1 GCA_023423895.1 Pseudomonadota bacterium | reverse complement strand
CGTTCAGATCCTCGGTGAAGGAGGAATGGGCACCGTCTGGCTTGCGCACCCGTACGACGCGCCCGATCAGCTCTACGCGGTGAAGACGGTCTCGGCGCAGTACACGTCCGACCCGCGCGTCTGCACGATGTTCGTGAAGGAGGCGAGCCTCGCCGCGGCGATCGATCACCCGAACGTCGTGCGCCTCTACGACGTCGGCCTGCACGATGACGTGCCGTTCTTCGTCATGGAGTGGATCGACGGCTTCAAGCTCCGGAACGTCGCCCGCACCGTGGCCGACACCGGCGAGCGCGTCCCGCACGGCATCGCGCTTCGCATCGCCGCCGATCTCTGCGCCGGCCTGCATGCCGCTCACGAGCTGTGCGGCGAGGACGGGCAGCACCTGGGGCTCGTCCATCGGGACGTCTCCCCGCACAACGTGCTCGTCACGCGCGAAGGCGTGGCGAAGCTGATCGACTTCGGCGTCGCGAAGGCGCGTGACCTCGCGACCGGCAGCGACGCGTCGGTCTGCGGCGGCCTCAAGGGCAAGGTCCGCTACATGGCGCCGGAGCAGGCGCTGGAGAAGGAGATCGACCGTCGAGCCGACCTCTTCAGCGTCGGCGCGATCGTCTACCAGCTCCTCACCGGCCGCGCGCCGTTCGAAGGACCGAACGAGCTCGCGATCATCAACTCGCTCCTCTCGACCAACCCGGTCTTCGTCCCCGAAGATCTCCCCGAGCCGGTGCAGTGGATCTTGCGGCGCGCGCTCGCACGCCGTCCGGAGAACCGCTTCGCCGACGCGCAGGAGATGCAAGAGGCGATCGAGCTCGCACTGGTCGACCTCGGCGGGCCGGACAAACACGCCGACGTCGCCCAGTGCCTCGCCTGGTTCGACCCGCGCGAAGAGCACGAGGAATTCACGTCGGCGCGGGAGGTGCCTCCGCTCCCGCCGCCGATCGAAGAACCGGACGAGAACGAGATCGGAACGCGGGTCCGCACGCCGGGTGCCTCGCAGCCTCCGCCGCAGCTCACGTTCGTGACCGCCGCGTCGATCCCGGCACGGCAGCCCTCGCTGTTCGACGACAACGCCATGGCCACGATGCGCACCAAGCGCGTCCCGGATTCGAACGCCGGATCGTGGCGCTTCATCCTCGCGGCCGCAGGCTTCGTCGGCGTTCTCGGTATCGGCGCGGCGCTCCTCGTGCGGGAGTCGCCCGGAGAACGCACGCCGATCGCCGAGACGCTCGAGCTCGACGAGGATTCGCCGCTCTCCACACAGACGAACAACGCATCACTCGTCCCCGGCGCCTCGACGCTCACGCCGATCATCGACATGGGCGACCTCGAGGACGGCAGCAAGCCAGGCCGCCCGGGCAAGTCGCGCGTGAAGCGCGCGTCCCAAGCCGCCGCCCCTCCGCACCCGGCGCCCCCGACACCGAAGTCGTCACCGCCGCCGTCGACCGCAACGGGCGCGCCGGCGAAGACCGGTGACCTTGCGGGCCCGATCAAAGTCTGGAAGTAGCCACGATCGCGCGCCCAAGCTCGAAGCTCGCGCGAGCTGAGCCTTGTCCGACGCACGCGTGCCGTCGCTCTCGTCGTGTCGTCGTTTGGTAAGCTGTCCGCGATGTGGCTGTTCGTTGCCGCCGCGATCGGAAGCTCTTCCGTCGCTGCGGAAGCTTCCTTCACCCCGTGCTCGGACACGACGGCTTCGGAGTGCTCGTCGACGGAACGCGCCGACGCCGACGGCGACGGGATCGCCGACGACGACGAAGACGCGAACCACAACGGGATCGTCGATCCGGGCGAGACCGACCCGACGAGCGCGGACACGGATCATGACAACGTCCCGGACGGTCTCGAACGGCAGCTCGGCACCGATCCGTCGCGAGCCGACGACGTCCCGCCGATCCCCGAGCCGCTCTACTTCGATCTGATCCGTAACCTCGGCTCGCGTCGTAACGAGCTCGAGGCCAACGTGCTCATGACGACGACCTTCGACTCGGTCGCTTGGGGCCCCGAGGTCGAATGGACGCCGGTGAGGAACTTCGGTGTCGAGCTCGAGGTCCCGTTCACGAACGGGCACGTCGAGGCGCTGAAGGCCGGAGCGCAGTGGACGATCGGCTCGCTCGCGGGTCGCCGAATGGAGGTCGGCACGATCGGCCTCTACGAGCACTCGCTCGGCGGCCCCGAGCGCCGCGCGACACTCGGCGCCGTGACGGGGGTGCGGTTCACGCGCATCGTGCACGGCCTCACCGTCGTCGGCCCGACGCTGGACTTCCGGTACGCGCGGCCGGTTCCGGGCGCGACGCTCAATCCGAGCCTCTTCGTGCAGATGAGCCGCTACGTCACGACCGGGCTCGAGCTGGGCTACCGCGGTGCTCGCGGAGAGCGCCCCGTGGCGACCGTACTCCCGCAGGTGCATCTCAACCCGACGCACCATCTGAAGGTGCAGCTCGGGGCCGGCGCCGCAGCGCAGGTCGGTCTGCGCGCGAAGCCGTTCGCAGCGCTGCGCGTGTCGTACGAGCTCTGAGCCGAATGCCCCCTCGGCGGCGTCGAGCCGAGCAACTAGAGCACCGATCACGTTGATTCCACAGCGAAGCCGCTCGGTTGCGCGAGGGGATCGACGGAGCACGGCGATCATGATCTCGTGCACCTTGGAGGTGCGCGATGGATCGCTGGTCGCCGCGGGTGG
>JAFAER010000231.1 GCA_023423895.1 Pseudomonadota bacterium | reverse complement strand
GCCGCCTTCAGCCCCGCGATCGCGCCGGCGCCGAGGTCTGCGACCGGGAGCACGTCGTTGCAGCTCGTGTAGTTGATGTCCTGCGAGAAGCTCCCTTTCGGGCTGATCGTGTCGACGGGATCCTGGCCCGCGGTCGCAGTCCGGGGCGTCTTCCCGTTGACGATGAGCTCGCGGAGGCTGAGCGACTGGACGTCGTAGCCGGTGAGGTAGACCGGGAAGTGATGGACCGGCACGCCCATCTCGCTCCAGATCGTGACGTTGACCAGCGCCGCGACCGCGTTCGAGTTCTGGACCGTGATCACGGTGTCGCTCTTGCCGGCACCGGTCTCCACTTCGAAGTACGGATAGAGCAGCGTGGCGGCGGGGACGTTGTCGAGCGTGCCGATCGCCGCTTCCGCCGGCCGCGCGGCGAGGAGCGCACCCGCGCCGAAGGGCAGCGCGAGCAGCTTGGTCCAGATCCCCTTCATGTTCCTTCCGGAGCGGCGCCGGCGGAGCATCAGGCCGACGCACGCGACGACACCGAAGACGAGACCGAACATTCCTGCGGTCTGGCTCGGGCCCCGGACCTTGCAGCCACACCCGCCGTCGTTGCTCGGGCTCGCGCTTCCGGCGTCGATCCCGCCATCCGCCGAGCTGGCGAGCGTGCAATCCTTGGCGCACCGGGCGCCGGGGCCATTCGCGGGCCCGTCGTCGCACTGCTCACCGGGATCGAGCTTCCCGTCACCACACGTCGCGGCGCGGATCGTGACGGTCGCGGCACTGCTGGTGCCAACCGAGTAGATGACGCTCGGCGCGACAGTGGCGACGACGGTGGCACCGTCGGGGGCGCCGGCGTTCGCCACCACGTCGACGGTGGCCGACGCGGCTCCGTCCGGGATCGTGACCAAGCCTTGGAGCGGCGCGAACGCACTCGGCGGCGCCGTCCCAGAGATCGTGTATTTTACAGCCAGTGCACCGAGAGGGTCGCCGGCGCGCGTGAAGGTGAACTGCCCTGGCTGACCTCCGACGGTCGCCGTCGGCTGGCTCGCGATCGTCGTGACGCTCGGCAGGGTGCACGGAAGGTCGAGCGTCCACGAGTCG
Source organism: Pseudomonadota bacterium (assembly GCA_023423895.1). Taxonomy (GTDB): domain Bacteria; phylum Myxococcota_A; class Polyangia; order Polyangiales; family Polyangiaceae; genus Labilithrix. The sequence continues at coordinate 22,130 of JAFAER010000231.1, read as the reverse complement.
ATGGCGCCGATGCCGAATCCGGCGCTGTCGGTCACGCGAAGGCTCCACGTGCCGTTTCGTGCCTTGCCGTTCAGAACGGACAGCGGATTGAGTGGGGTTACGGCGCCGGAGACTGCGGGGAACTTCGGGCTGCATTGCTCCGCAGCGGAGGCCGTGGCTCCGTCCGTGAACAGAACGTCGATGTCCTCGCCGGCGCATCCGTAGGCGTCCTTCGGCGAGATGCCGGGCCGCGTCATCAGCGTGACCTCGGTTCCGTCCGGGTGAACCAGCGTCAGGCTGAGATCGCCCACCCATTGGTGGGAGAGCTTCGCGCGCACGCCGGTTGCGACGATGGTGGCCTGCGGATCGCAAGCGCCCGGCTGGACGAGGAACGAGGTCGTGACGGTCTGGTTGTCCGGCAAGACCGCTTCGCAGTTCGTCGCGGTCGGTGCGTCGATGCACGCGTAGCTCTGCGCGGACGCCCGCGCCGGCGCGAGCATCACGATGGCGGCGGCGGCGAAAGCGAGCGCGCCTCTCCCCATCTCGAATCCCGTGTTGGAGCGGATCGGGACGATTCGATGCAGGACGGCGAACATTAGCGGGGACGTTACTGTGACCGCTCGCCTCACAACAATCGATTTTCCAGATATCTTCCGCCCCGGGTACGCACGCGCGCACCGTCTCGGACGTCTCGAACGAGGTGCACGCGCCCGCGCCGCACGACAGCGCGGGAAGTCAGGGCGAGATGGCGCCGACCTTCCACGCCTTCAGCGCGCCCTGTGAAGCGCATGCCCCCGGCGCGTCAGCCCCGTCGCTCTCCCCCGCAAACGACGCGACGAGCTCGTCCCGACCGTCGTGATCGAGGTCGACGCAGCGCACGCGATAGCCGCGGCAGCCTTCGTGACCCGTGCTCGGGATGCGGAGGTCTTCGGTCAGGAAGCCGTGGCCGTCGGCGGCGAAGAGCGCGATCGTCCCGTCGTCGCGCGCGACCGCGAGGCTACGCGCCTTGTCGCCGTCGGAGCCGTCGAAGCGGCACACCGCGACGGCCGAGTAGTCGTTGCGTGCTTCTTCCCGAGCGATCTCCCGGCGCTCGAACGAGCTTCCACGACGGAGGAACAAATCGACGCCGACGAACCAGCGCTCACCTTCACTGCTCGCGTACGCAGCGACGAGATCGTCGTGCCCGTCGCCGTCCAAGTCGGCAAGTGCCACCGAACGCACGAGGCTTCGTGGACGCACACCTTCGATCGGCACGGGGACGAACACGCCGCCGTCCCGGCGAAAAAGGATACGCGTCTCGCCGAGCGTGTTGGACCCGACCGCGAGCTCTTTCTTCCCGTCACCGTCGACGTCGCCAAGCGCGAGGGAGTCTCCGAACATCCGATCGAGCGCGGTCGTCGCCAGCGCATCGAGCCTCCAGTCACGCGCTCCGTCACCGGCGTCTCCGTCCGTCAGCGTGAGGAGGCGCACGCCGAGAGACGCTGGACTACGCTCCGATTTCGACGGTGGTCTCGGGCCGTCGCTCAGCGCGAGGATCGATGCCGGAGCATGTTCCCTCCAATCGATCGTGACGAGAGTGCGCGAACCGAACGCGGCTCCGCTCTGGAGATCGAGCCCGCGTCCGAGGGCCGAGAAGTGCCCGTGGCCATCGTGACGAATCGCTGCAATGCCCTTCAGGTGCACTGCGAGCGCGAGGTCGAGCACTCCGTCGCCGTCGAGGTCTGCTGCCTGAACGTCGCCGTAGTCGTAACCGAGGGGCGGGAACGTCGCTTCTTTCCACGCGCGCCAATGCCCGCGACCGTCGCCGAGGTAGATGACCGGGCGAAGCGGAAGGAGCTTCCGCGCCGGTCCGTGCACGAGATCGAGCTCTCCATCCCCGTCCAGATCCGCGAGGTCGAATCCGTTGCGCCATTGACCGCTCGGCGGCAGCCCTTCGTCGAACGGGGTGACCGACAGCCGCTTCGTCGGCCGAAGCGCGACGAGCGACGATGGAGCCGAGAGAGGCTGGTTCGAAGCCGAGGCGGCGACCGATCCAGCCATGGATGGTGACTCGGGCGTCGTCTCCGATCGCCGACAGCCATGGCGAGCGACGAGGAGGGTGACGAGAACCGCCGCCCCCAGCATCGACACCAATCCGAGTCGTAGGCGCGACTTCAAGATCGCGGACGTTACCACGGTAGAAGGTTGGGCTTGGGCCCCCTCGTTCCCGATCGAGCTCTCGACACGCTCCTGCCGAGCTCACGGCTTGTCGGCGACGCGTTGACAGGCTGGACCACGCAGCTGAAAAGGGCATGTGGCCACATCGCGTCCCAGATTGAACCTCCGCAAGGTCCACCGATCGATCGGGCTCGTCGCCTACCCGTTCCTCCTGATGACCGCGGTGACCGGGCTCACCTTTCGGATCGGCCGCAACTGGTTCGGGATGTCGAAGGAGACGGGCGCGGTCGTCCGCAGCATCCACGAGGGCTCGATCATCGGAAAAGCGTTCGCGCCGATCTACGTCCTCGTCGTTGGCCTCGCGCTGCTCGTCATGATCGGCGCCGGCGTCTCGATGTGGCGGCGCTCCGCGAGAGCGACGCCGAGCTCACCGCGCTCACGCCGATGGCATCACCTCGCGAGCTTCGTCTTCGCCGCGCCCCTCGCGCTGTCGGCGGCGACCGGGATCGGCTACCGGCTCGGTCGGAGCTGGCTCGGCTGGTCGGAGGACGGGACGAAGCTTCTCATGTCGCTGCATCAGGGCAGCTGGCTCGGCCCGAAGTGGCGCGCCCTCTACGTCTTGTTCGTGGGGCTCGGTCTCCTCTACTTGCTCGGGAGCGCCGCGCCGATGCTCTGGCGGCTTCGCGGAGCCCGTAGCCCCGCGAAGCGCACCGCATCGCGCTGACCCGCTACGGCTCATCTGGATGTCCGCGGCGGTGAGCTACCCGCGCCCGCCACGTTCGCTCTCGCGCTTTCGACTGCTCCGTCATCGGCGTACCGCGTGCAGAAGTCGTGCGCGCGGAGCCCCCTTTTCGTCCTTTCATCTGGTTCGCTGGCCGGTGGTTCGGAGTAGCATCGCCCTCGAGGGTTCGAAGACCGTGAGGCTCACCGGCACTCATGCACGTGTTCGTGCCCTGGTGAGCGGTATCGGTCTCGTGCTCGCGTCGTGGTGTTGGTCGAAGTCAGCCCATGCCGCGCCGTTCGAGCTCGTGTGGTCCGCTCCGGAGGGATGCCCCTCGCGCGACGAGATCATGGAAGCGACGCGAGACCGTCTCGGGGAGCCTCGCTCCGCGGCGACCCCGGTGTTGTTCGTGGAGGGCACGGTCAGCGAGCGCGACGAGGGGTTCAGCGTCACGCTGGTGATGAACGACGCTTCTGGACGTCGCATCGGACTACGTCAGGTCCGCGTCGACAGCCGCGCGTGCAAGGAGGTCGAAGGTCCGACGTCGCTCGTGCTCGCGATGATGATCGCGGTCGCACGACCACCCATCGAGCCGCCCGCGCGCCCGGACGATCACGTCGAGCCGCCGCCGAGCGGGGCAGCGCCACCAGAGCGTGACGTCGTTCGACCACCTCCCCCAGCAACGCCGAGTCGACCTCCGGCCTCTGCCCGGGCTCCGGAGCCTCGACGGTGGGCGCATCGCCTGCTCGTCGGCGCAGGCGCCGTCGCGTCGCGCGGTGTGCTTCCCTCGACGGCAGGCGGCTTCGCGATCCGCGCGTTCTACTCGCCGTGCTCGATCGTGCTCTTCGGGCTCGAGGCGAACGCCGAGACGAGTGGCTCAGTGCGAGCTGGTGCGGGCGAGGTCCGGTTTGCGCTGTTCGGGGCGTCCGCGCGCGTCGGGCTGTCGGCGCTTCGAAGCTCGCGGTTCGAGCTCATCCCCACGCTCGGCGCACGGCTCGGCCTCATCCACAACTCGCCGAGAGGCTTCCAGGCGGTTCATCAGCAAGTCCGCCCCACGGTCCTCGCCGGTCCTGGCGTCCTCGTCCGCGTCGAGGTCGCACGTTCGCTCTTCGTGGAGGCCCTCCCGGAGATCGAGGGCATCTTCCATCGCGAAGGCTTCCGTATTCGCGAAGATGCGAAGCTCTACCATGTGCACCGCCCGAGCGCCGTCGAAGGGCGCCTGTCGGTTGGTATCGGCTACGAGTTTCGCTAATCGATCCCGGCACCCGAAAAAGTGAGGCCGTCGCGAAGGAAAAGTCGCGGGGGGCGTGCATTGATCCCAGCGTGGAGGCCTTGATCGCTCGTGACGTCGCCATGCGGGAAGCCGCTGGAGACGTGATTGCCGCGCCGATGACGATCGACGACCTCTTCGCGTCTTATGCCGTGTTCGTCTGGCGGACGCTGCGGCAGTTCGGCGTTTCGAGCGCCGACCTCGAGGACCAGACCCAGGAGGTCTTCCTCATCGCCCACCGGCGCATCGGCCACTGGGACGGCAAACATCCCCGCGCCTGGCTCTTCGCCATCGCGCGCCGTTGTGCGTCGGCCTATCGCCGGCGCAGTCATCGCCGTCACGAAGAGTCCGTCGCGACCGTGCCCGAGGAGGCGGACCCGGGAGACCCGTCCTTCCGCGCGGAGATCGATCTGCTCAATCGCGTCTTCCAGACGCTCGACGAGGACAAGCAGCTCGTCTTCATCCTCCACGAGGTCGAAGGGATGTCGATGCGCGAGGTCGCAGAGGCCGTCCAGTGCCCTCTCAAGACCGCGTTCACCCGGTACTACGCTGCACGGCGCGAGCTCACGCGCGCGCTCGGAGAGGCAACATGAAGACGGAGCAACCCGACACTCCGCGCGCGGGCGAGCAGGATCCCGCAGCGCTGCGCGCGTTCGTGCGCTCACGTCAGGCCGGCCCCAGCGATGCCGCCCTGGATCGCATGGCGAAGCGCCTCGCGACGGCCGGGGTCCTCAACCCCACGCGGAGCCCGGCGGGCGCACGGCCCGCGGCCACTGGGAGAGTCGCGTATTACAAGGCTGGGCTTCTCGCGGCAGCCGTTGCGGGCGTGCTCGCGGTCTCTTGGGACCGGGCGGAGGGATTGTTCGCCGTCAACGCCGAGCAGGCATCCTCGAAGACGGCAACCTCTCCCGCACCGGAGGTCGTGTCGCCGACGTCGGAGTTGCCGGTCGCGCAGGCGCCGCAGTCTGTTCCGCCCTCGGCCGTGGTCTCGGTCGATCAGCTCCCCGCCGCGCCCTCCCCCGCGCAAGGCATCAACTCCGCCCCCGCTGGCGCAAGGAGCACGAAGTCGCCGGCCGGCGGCCCCGAGGCGGCGCCACGCGCGACGGAGCTCGAGCTGGTCCAACGCGCCCAGGCAGCGCTCGCATCCGATCCGAGTCGTGCGCTCTCGCTCACGAAGGAGCACGCGCACGCGTATCCGACGGGCGAGCTCGTGCAGGAGCGCGAGGTGATCGCCGTCGAGGCGCTTTCGCGGCTCGGGCGAAACGAGGAGGCGTCGCGACGCGCGCTCGCTTTCGTGCGCCGCTTCCCGCAGACCCCTTACGCCGCGCGCCTCGAGATGGCGATCGGGCGCCCGCTGCCGGAGCCTTCCGGCGCCTCGACCCCCGAGCCGAGCGACCCATCGCACTCGACCGCGACCCCGTAAGCCTCTCCCCGAAGGAAAAACCGAGATGCTTCGACCCATCGCGCGCTACGGCGCGCCATTCACGCTGACGGCCTCCGTCGCGCTCGTGTGGCTCTTCGGCGGCTGCCGCGGGCCTGACGTCACCATCGCCGAGTCGTACGACGCAGGGGCGCCGCCGGCCTTCGTGGAGCCGGATGCCGAGGCGCCCGCGCCGGAGCTCGCGCTCACGGAGTACTGCCCGCTGACGACATGCCCGATGCCGTTCGCGACCTGCCCGACGTCGGCGAATCCGTGCGACATCAACCTGATGACCGACCCGAGGAACTGCGGGTCCTGCGGGTTTCAGTGCCAGGCGCTCGGCAACGCCGAGTTCGACTGCGTGAACGGGCAGTGCGCCATCCGCTGCGCGGAGCCGTACAATATCCGCACGGCCGACTGCAACGGCATCGTTGATGACGACTGTGAGGTCACGCTCGGGACGAACGACAACTGCAACGGCTGCGGCGACCAGTGTCCCGATCCGAACAAGCCGTGCATCTACGACAAGATCACTCAAGTCGGCCGCTGCGGATGCAAACCAGGATTCACCTATTGCGGAATCGCGAATAACCAGCACAGGTGCGTCGATCGCAGCGACGACGACAAGAATTGCGGTGCCTGTGACAATGCCTGCGATCCCGCCGATGGCGGTGCTGGAAGTGACGGAGGCGCGCCGCCGCCCAACGCCTATTACGGCTGCTCGAAGGGCGAGTGCGGACATCTGAAATGCCAAGCACCATATGCCAGTTGCGACGGCGACATCTCGAACGGCTGCGAGACGTCACTGCTGAGCAACGAGCATTGCGGCGCGTGCAACAACGCCTGCGCGCCCGGACAGACATGCCGTGCCAACCGCGACGGGGTCGGCGAATGCGTGTGCCCTCCGGGTTTGACTCTCTGCGGCGACGAATGCGTAAACCTGACGACTCATCCCGCGCACTGCGGCGCCTGCATGAACCGCTGCTCCGTTATCGGCTCGGCCAAGAATCAGGTCGGGACGTGCGCCTACGGCTACTGCATCAACGAATGCCGGCAGGGCTGGGGTGATTGCAACGGCGACCCGGGCGACGGGTGCGAGGTGAACCTCGACTCCGATCAACTGAATTGCGGAGCGTGCGGAGTCACCTGCGATGTGCTCGCAGGGCAACCCTGCGTCGGCGGGCAGTGCGCCGTTCGTCCGTGCAGCGACGGCGAGGAGGAGGCGCGATGAAAGCCGCTGGTGCGATCGCGACCCTCGGCGCGCTGGGTCTTGCCGCTTCTTTCATCGCCTGCGCGTCCGACGACGACCCGACGCTCGCCGCCCCCGACAACGAGAGCGGCGTGCCCGGGCTCGACGCGGCAGCGGACGCCGATGCTGGTCAGAGCGAGGCTGGCCCCGAGGACGAGCCGTGTGTTCCGGACGCCCTCTGCCCGTTCGGTCCTTTCGATCCGTCCACGCCCGGCGGCGCGCTCGATCTCCGTACGCGCATCCACTTGATCCGCGGCCGCTCCGCGAGCGACGTGTGGGCGCTCGGAGCGCGCGGCGCCGTCGCGCACTTCGACGGAACTGCCTGGTCACGCTCCGAAACCGGGGCTCTCGAGTCCTTCCAGGCCGTCTGGCTGCGCGAAACGAGCGAGATCGCGCTGGCGTCGCTCGACGTCGTCTACGCACGAAACGCCGGCCTCGACGGCCCCGACGGAGGCGTGCCCTCGGAGGGCGGCTGGCTCCGAACGAACCCGCCCGCGATGGGCCGGAGCGACCTGGCCTTCGCCGACGCCGTGAGGTCCGTCTGGGCTCCGCCGTCTGCGGAGTGGGTCTGGGGAACGAGCGTCAACTACAGCCTTCCCGAGAGCTCGAGCACGGGTTTCAACGAAAACGGCCTCTGGCGCGCGCGCGTCGCGCCCGGGACACAGACGCTCGAGGTCGCCCCCGTCCTGCCGGCCCGCGCGTGCGCGCGGCTCGGATGTGTGCAGATGCTGGAGATCCACGGCACCTCCGCGGACGACCTCTGGGCGGTGGGCGTCCGAGGTGCCGCGTTCCAGATCACGGGTGCCCAGAGCGAGACGCCGACGATCACCGCATTCGACAGCCAGACTTGGGCTGCGCTCGAGGGTGTCTGGGCCGCCTCCGCGACGGACGTATGGACGGTGGGCGGCGCCGGCACGATCCGCCACTACACGGGCGACGCAGTCTCGCTCGACGTCGTCGACGAGGTACCGACCACCGAGGATCTGCACGGCGTCTGGGGCTCGTCGTCCTCGGACGTATGGGCCGTCGGCGATGCCGCGACCGTCCTCCATTACGACGGGGCCACATGGTCGCGCGTCGAGGTCCGGGGTCTCGGCGAGCGTAAACCGAACCTCTTCACCGTCTGGTCGCCCGCTCCAGGTCACGTCTGGGTCGGCGGCGAAGGCGTCATTCTTTCGCTTGGAGGCAAGCCATGAGACGTCCACTCGCAGGCCTCGCGCTCCTCTCCGGCGCTGTCGCCACGTTCGCCGCGTTCGCCGCCTGCACCGCGACGGGCGAGATCGATCCGTCGCGACAGGAGTCGATCGATCCCACCGACAGCGGCTCCACCGTGCTCGGAGACGCGGATGTCCAGCCACGCGATGCATCATCGGACCTAGGTCTGGGCGAGACGCCGATTTGCAGCCCGGCTGGCTGGTGTCGGACGGAGCTGCCCGCACCCGAGCTCTCCCTCACCGACGTCTGGCCGGTCGGCTCTCGGGCCTTCGCCATCGCGACGAGCGCGGCGCAGGGAATCAAATACCTCGAATGGGACGCGACGGACGGCTGGAAGTTCATCGACAAGAAGCTGGGATTTGGCAACTTGGTCAGTCCGGCCAACGTATGGGCTCCCGACGAGGACGAAGTGTTCGTCGCGCTCACGGATCTCTCCGGCTTCATCGGTGGCGGGAAGATCGGTGCCCTCGTGATGCGTGGAACGCGACCGACCCCGCCGGAGACGGCGTGGTCTTGGACCCGCTCCCGGATCGATTGTCCGGACCTCAACACTACCCGGGTCGCCCCCACCCTATGGGGTGTGAGTCGCGACGAGGTCTACACGGCCGTCTGCGGGAACGTGTATCGCCTGAACCGGAACGCGTCCGTCGGCGACGCCGGTGTGGACGGTGGAGACGCCGGTGAGGACGGTGGCACCACGACCGGCGACGGCTGGGAGCTCGAATACACGGACGGCGATCCCCAGTTCCACTCGTGGCAGGCAATAGCGGGAACCGGGACCGGCGACGTGTGGTTTGCCGGCGCCCGCGCCGTTGGGCTCAACCAATGCGTCGTCCTGATCCGAAAGACCTCCGAGGGATATTCGACCGTCATCGACGGAGTGCCGAAGGCGGGTGAAGTCTGTGTGGCGAAGGACGGTATCGCGATGATCCCGGGCCGGCTCCACCGGATCGATGCGCCGGCCAAGGATCGACTCGTCGCTGTTCACGCCATCGGGTGGTCACCGGCGGTCGACAACGACATGGTCCAGGTCACAGTCGTGGGCGCCGAACCCCAGATCGAGCGGACGGGTCCCGCGAGCACCATGGACGTCGTATTGACGGACGTGTGGGCGAAGTCGCTGGACGAGCTCTGGGTGCTCGCATCGCGCACGCTGAATGGCCCCGGCATCATCTTGCGCGCGAGCTCGCCATGGGAGAACGCCGGCAAGTTCGAATTCTCGACACTCGCCATCAACGGTGCGCCGAATACATCGAGATTGTCCCGAATTCGAGGGACATCGAAGCAGAACATCTGGGCAGTCGGAGGAGACCGTGCGTACTTCAAATCGACTCCGTGAGCGCTGCACGTCGGCTCTGCTCGCCGTCGCCTCGATCGCAGCGACCATGGCGGCAGGTGCAAGTTGCACGAACGACGATGACGTCGTGCTCGGTCAAGAGACCGACGCGTCGGCCAACGAGGACGCGTCCGACGGCTCTGCGAACGCGGAGACGGACGCGGACGCGGACGCGGACGCGCCACGCAGCCCCATTCGCGATGCCGCCACGTCCGACGCGGCTCCAGAGCCCGTCGTCTGCGCATCCTCTCCTTGCGCGGTCTCGCTCGTCGCGACGCGCGACGACACGTTCTGCGTGCTGCTCGAGGACAAGACCGTTGCCTGCTGGGGCGCCAATGGGGTTTCAACCACCCGGACGTTGGACCTCGGGCGCGGGCCGACGATGACCGAGGACAGCGCCGTCCCGGAGCGCGTCGAGGGCCTGACGAACATCCGCTACCTCGATCGCGGCTGCGCGGTCGACGGCGCCGGCGACACCTGGTGCTGGGGGACGGGACCGTATCTCCGGTCGACGACGAAGGCGTTCACCACCGAAGGGCTTCCCGTGAAGCTGCCCATCCCGCCCGCGACGCGCGTGAGCATCGGGTTCTATCGGCTTGGTGTTGCCAAGGACCAGTACGCGGTCGGCTGCGCCACGGTGGACTCGGGCCTGATCTGCTGGGGGACGAACGGGATGGGACACCTCGGACCGCAGCCGCTCGAGGGCAGCACTACGGTGCCTCACGATCCGCGCCCCATCACGGTGCCGCCGGGAGCGCCGATCCAGAGCCTCGCCGTCGGTCGCGCCGCCTTCGCGCTTCGTACGGACGGAACGGCGCTGAGCTGGGGAGAGAACCCGCCACTCGCGCGCGTCTCGTCGCTGTTCCCCGATCCCTACCCGAGACCGACGGTGCTGGATGGGGTCTCGCGGCTCGACGTCTTCCACGAGAACGCATGCGCGGTCGCGCACGGGATCGCGTACTGCTGGGGCAGCAATCCAAACGGCAACGGCGTCGAACCGTTGAAGTTCGTGCTCCCACGGGCGGTGGCCATGCCGGAGCCCGTCGTCGACATCGCAACGCACTCGAACGTCGTCAATCCGAAGATTCAGCAGCGTGGGTGCGCGGTGGGGCTCTCGGGCGCCCTCTATTGCTGGGGGGACAACCAGTACGGCCAGGTCGGTGACGGCACACGCGAGTTCGCGATGCAGCCCGTGAAGATCGACCTACCGGCTCGGGTATCGCAGGTGAAGACGACCAAGTTGTCGACCTGCGCGCTCCTCACCACGGGGAAGGTCCATTGTTGGGGAGACAACCGGTACGGCCAGCTCGGGAACGGCGACATCCTCGTCTCGAGCACCGTTCCGCAGGAGGTGCTCTTGCCATGATTCGCTCGTCGAGCGTTTCCGTCACGACCGTGGTCACTGCGCTGGGGGCCGTGCTCGCCGTCAGCACCGTGGGCCTTGCCGCTTGCAGCGACCGGGATGCGGGGTTCGACAATCCGCAAGGCGGCTTCGTCGAGGATGCCTCCACCACCGACGGGCCGGCTTGCTACTTCCAGTGCTCGCTGGACGGCCGCTCGGTCATCCAGACATGCACTGGCGAGGTCGTCGAGGAGTGCCCTTCGCACCTCGCGTGCGGAGCGGGCGCGTGCCAGGAGCCGTGCGCCGCGGCCGCCGCCGATCGGAGCTCGAACGGCTGCGAGTTCTACCTCCAGCCGCCGCCGTACAGTGAGGTCGACATCGACCAGAGTTGTTACGCGGCATACGTCGTCAACACGTCCACCGTGCCCGTCGAGGTGGAGCTTTCACTCGACGGAAAGAAGCTCGATCTCTCGAGGGCGCTCTTCAAGCTGAAGCCGGGCGGCGACGTCTCCTGGACACCTCAGGTTGGCCCGATCGCGCCCGGCGAAAGCGCGGCCCTCTTCGTCTCCGATGCGGAGCCCGGATCCGTGCCATCGGGCGCTAACCACACCGCGTGTCCCGACGAGGCCGTCCCCGCGAGCTACCGCAATACGCTGCCCGACGGGACTGGCTTCGGGTCATCGTTCCACCTGAGCACGAACGCGCCCGTGAGCCTGTCGGCGATCTTCCCGTACAGCGGAGCGGACAGCTACATCGCGTCGGCGACCTTGCTCCTGCCGGTCCCGACCTGGGGCACGGAGCACATCATCGTCAACGCATGGGAGCAGTTGACCCACCCGCTTCAGGTGACCGACCGCGGGCCCACGGCCCAGATCGTGGCGTCGGAAGACGACACCGAGATCACGATCATCCCGAAGCGCGATATCCAGGACGGTGTCGGGGTCGTGGGTGCGGCCGCCAACGTCCCGGTGACCTATCACCTCGCCAAGGGGCAGCTCCTCCAGATCAACCAATCGCAGGAGCTCTCCGGGAGCATCGTGCGTTCGAACAAGCCCACGAGCGTGTTCGGCGGTCACGAGTGCATGCAGATCCCCTCGATGAGGGCCGCGTGTGACGCCGCGCTCCAGCAGCTCCCGCCCTTCGCGCAATGGGGCTCCGAATACGTCGGCGTCGGCTACCGGCCACGCCTCGGCAGCGAGTTCGAGCCGATGCCCTATCGCATCGTCGCCGCGCGCGACGGGACGCGGCTCGACTACGACCCTGCCGTGCCGTCGGGTGCTCCGCTCGAGATGTCGGCCGGTGAGGTCGTCACGTTCTGGTCGGGCACGGGCCAGCCGTTCGTCGTCCGCAGTCAAGACGGCGAGCACCCGTTCTACCTGGCCGCGTACATGTCGAGCGGCGGCAAGATCATTTCGAGCGTCGGTAACGGCACGGACTACCTCAGCCCACTCGACTTCAACGGCCGGGGCGATCCCGAGTTCGTCAATGTCGTCCCGGCGAAGCAGTACCAGAGCGTGTACAGCTTCTTCGCCGATCCGTCGTACCAGGAGACCGCCATCACCATCGTGCGCGCCAAGAGCGGCGACAGCTTCGAGGACGTGTGGCTCGAGTGCGCCGGAAACCTCACCGACTGGAAGCCGGTCGGGACGCGCGGCGAGTACGAATTCACACGCGTCGATCTCGCGCGCAACTTCGGTCCCGGGCAATCCTTCGGGTCGAGCGTCTGCCAGAAGGGTCTGCAGCGTATGAAGAGCGACGGCCCCTTCACGGCGACGCTGTGGGGATGGTCCCAGTACTCGAGCTACGCCTATCCGGGCGGACAGGCGCAGCGAAAGCTCGTCGACACGCCGCTCGTGCCGGTGCACTGAGACGCTGGGACGACCACCTGCAGGTGCGGCGTGTCGGGGGCGCGCCGCACCGCCTCGTCACCTCGGTACGGCAGTCGCACGTGGTCGCCGCCGAACCAACAGCACGGCCGCGAGGAACACGAGCGACGGCAGTGCGAAGCCTCGTTGGCTTCTCGCGCCGAACGCGCATCCGCTGGATCCCTTCCGCGTGCGCGCAGCAGGGGGTGGTGCATCCGTCGCGACGTCCTCCGTCTCGACGTCCGCGGCCTCCTCCTCCTCGTCCCGATCAGGGAGCGGTCCGGGCGGCGGGCCCGGTGGAGCCGCGCCCGGCGGCAGAGGCTCGTGGACGTTGTCCTCCTCGCCGGTCACGACCGCCACCTGGATCGGATCGATCTCCCCGAGGATCTGCTCGTAGGTCTTCGGTCCGATCTCGGGGTAGCGGACCTCGACGAACGCCCGCAGGAACGTCACGGCCGTCGCCTCGAGGTCGCCGAAGTAGCCGGCCATGACGTTCGTGACGGTGTCGAGGTACTTCGTGCCCTCCGGATCGTCGGAGTTGAGCGGCGCACGACGCTCGGTCAGTGTGCGATCGACGTACGCGAGCGTGTCACAGCCGTTCGCGAACCAGACGAGATACTGACCCGAGCGGAACGATCCCTTGGCCATGAGGGATCGCACGTTCGAGCCGAGGCCCGCGTGGCCGTTGAACATGACGAGATCGGCCGACGGAGTCACGCCGTCGTACCAGGCATCGAAGGCGGGCCCCTCGCTCCCGAGCTGCACGTTGACGAGCCGCATGTCGAGGGTCATCGAGCGGCCGTCCGGCAGATCCGCAGCGAGGCGCATGGAGGACATACCCTCGGCCGACGGCGACCACGGCAGATCGGCCGGCACGTGCCGCTTCGCGCGATCCGGCTGCACCAGCTCCAGGTACTCGTGCATGTGCCACACGAAGTCGTCGTAGGCGCGTGCGCCCCCGTCGTCCTCCCGCCCGTCCTCGAACTCGCGCGTGAAGAGCGCCACGGCATGGAGCTCGCCGTCCTCCCAGACGCGGCGGTATTCGGGGTACTTCCCGCGCGTGAGCTCCGTGGACGGCGTGACGCTCGCCGTGACCGAGACCACGTCTCCGGCGTCGAGCGCGCAGCTTGCCTCCTTCGGGCGATACACCACGAACAGGTTGCCGACCTGGGCAGGCGCCTCCGCCGGATCCACACACGTGGCGCCGTACTTCGACGCGAAGGCGACCTGATCGCCCTCGGCGACGCGCGCCGGCAGCGTGAACGTGTAGTGGTCGGGCTCGAATGCGCCCGCCCACGCCACCGGGAGCTTCGCGTGATAGGTCACCTCGAAATGCGCCGGAGGCCGCTCACCCTCGTCGTCGGGAGGGGGCTGTACCTTCGTCGCGTGCACGTCGGAGAGCTCGAGCAGCCCGAGGCGGCCGACGGATTGGTCGGCATTGAGCTGTCCGATCGTGAAGAGAAGCTGTGTCTTGATCAACGTGCGCACGGTCGCCGAATCCTCTGTGGCCGTGATGACCTTGCCGTCGAGCTCGAAGTCGAACGGCCTGGCCTGCACGCTCGTGAAAGTCTGCTTCGCCGGGGCGACCTGCTCTCCCGCGTCTCGCGCGTCAGCGCAGGCCACGAGCAAGAGCAACGGGAGAGCGCGTCGCATGGGACTTACCAGGCCTTGCCGCCGCGGTACTTGCGGTTCTTGCGTTCCTTGAGGCCCTTCATGTCGATCTTCCCGTCGAGGAGCTCCTTCAGCTCGTCGAAGTCGACGCGAGTGTCCTTGAAGTCCTTGAAGTCCAACTTCCCTTCGAAGTGTTTCTCGAGACCGGCGAGATCGAGCATGTCGACATCGTTGCCGTCCTTGCGATCCTTCAGACCCTTGAAGTCGAACTTCCCATCCAGGAAGTCCTTCATGTCGTCGAAGGCGACCTTGCCGTCGAGCTCCTTCCTGAAGTCGAACTTCTTGTCGAAGAACGCCTCGAGATCCTTGAGGTCGATCTTGTCGCCTTTGCGATCCTTACGCAGCTCCGCGGCCGCCGCCGCTTCGCTGTCGTCTGCCGTCTCTCCCGTGCATGCCGTCATTGCGACGGCAGTCGAGGCGACGATCGTGATGGCGATGATGTACTTGAGGCCAAGCATGTGAGCTCCTGCTGTGAAGGGGCTTGCGTGCCCCGACGGGCCCGCAAGCAGGGCGCGTACCGTTCGGACGGGATTCTCGAATGATGACGAGGAAGTGGCTCCGCGGCGCCCATGTGAGGCTCACCGGAATGGCGAAGGGCAACGACTGCGCGCGGGCGCGCGCTCGCGACTGTCGGCCTGCGACGAGGCCGTCGCCACACGCGACACGCGCGCGGCGACATGTTCGGCACGCCGCCACGTGTGCTCGCTCGAGCTCACGGAGATCGCGCTGACGTCGTCGAGCGCACGCGTCTTCTCGGACGAGAAGGCGCCCCGTCGTCAACGCCCGTGCGGTCGGCCGGCGAACGCCGCGGCGCATGCGCCGAGCACGGGTGCCAGTACGAGCGCGAGCAGGAGCTGACCGATCGCCATGACGGCGTGTCCGTCTGCCGTATACGGCGGCGCGATCTTCACGGCGACGGCGAAGACGAAGACGGCGGCAAGCGGCGTACTCACGACGAACGCGAGCCCGGCCCGCCCCCAGCGGAACGTCCGAGCGCTCACCGCCGGCAGCTCCCCGAAGTCGGCGAGCTCGCGGGTGAAGTTCCCCCAGAAGCGGCTGTAGCGAAGGAGGACGTGCTTCGCCTGCCCTGCGCTCACGTCGAGCGTGTATGCGCGACGGCGCTGGACGACTCCGAGATCGATCGTGGTCATGAGCGTGTGTCGGCCGGGGCTCACTGGCAGCTCCAGCTCGAAGCCGCTCCTGAACCCGCCGTCGTAGACGGTGTTGCCATCGAGCTGCAGCGCAACGCGCACGTCGGTGACGAAGAACCCGGGCGGCGGAAACGAGACCTTCAGAGCCTGGCGCGCGTACACGCCTCGAGTCTACACGCCGTTCGGCATCATCCTTCCCTCGCACGCCAAATCGACTCCGCGAGGTCCGAGTCGGGAGCATCCGAGGAGTCGACACCTTGCACGGAGCTTCGAGGTCGGTCCCCGAACCCGGCCACGTCGGCGCTTTTCCCGGGGGCCTGAGTGCGTAGCGCTCAGCCGAGCTCCGAGTCGCGCCCGAGTATCAGGCCACGGACGCGGATGCAGTGGTCGCCGCGTCCTCGACCTGCGCGATCTGCAGGTCGAGCTCCAGCTTCACCTTGTCGCTGACCGCGAGTCCGCCGGTCTCGAGCACCGCGTGGAAGCTCACGCCGAAGTCCTTGCGATTGATCGTACCGCGGACGCTCAGGCCGGCGACGGTGACGCCGGACGCGTTCTTCGAAGTCCCGGGAAACTCTACATCGAGCGCGACGGGCTTCGTCACGCCGCGAATCGTCAGATCGCCGTGCGCGACGTATTCGCCATCGTCCTTCGGCTCGATGGACGTGCTCTTGAAGAAGATCTTCGGATGGTTCGCAACATCGAAGAAGTCGTTCGTCCGGAGATGGTTGTCGCGATCGGCGTTGCCCGTGTCGATGCTCGCAACGTCGATTTCGCCCTCGAAAGACGAGCGCGAGAAGTCCTTTGGATCGAGCGTCACTTTCCCCCGATAGCTGGTGAAGCGACCTCGAACGGTCGTCACCATCATGTGCTTCACCGTGAATCCAACGTGGCTATGAACCGAATCGACCTGCCAGGCCATGAGGCGCCCTCCGTCGTGACGGGTTTTGCGTGGGGTTGCGAGTTCGCATCGCGCACCGAGGTGCGCCTGCGGAGACTTCAGACGTCCGGGGCGGTGCGCGCGCCGACGGCGCGAAGCGATGCGATGAACGCGTCGGGCGCCTCGAGCCACGGCAAGTGGCCGACACCTGGCAATCGGGTGCTCTCACAGCTCGGAGCCGCCCCCGCGACGAGCTCGCTCATACGCGGCAAGACGACCGCGTCGAGCGAGCCGTGGATCGTCGCGACGGGCGCCGTGCACCGGGTGATCTCCAAGAGGTAGTCGCCGGAGTGAAAAAGCAGTGAACGCCGGGCATGAACAGGGACGCGCATCATCACGCCGACGGCATCCTCGACGGCCGGAGGCTCGAGCGGCGACGCCGAGCACCCGCTGATGAACGCCCGCGCGGCCGCCTCGTACACGGTGTCGTCGTCCGCCAGCAGGCCTCGCGCGTTCGACATCATCACGGGCCCGAACAGCTCGCGGGCGGGCTTGCCAACCTGCATCGCCGCGGCCGCAAGCAAGATCCCGCCGAGGGCGTCGCTCCCATGCCGTCGCAGGTATTCACCGAGCACCACACCGCCGTACGACCAGGCAACGACGATCGGACGACGCAAGGCGAGCCCTTCGATCACGGCGTGGAGGTCATCGCCGAGACGTTCGCTGGCGTACGCCCCGTCCTCTGCGGGCTTGTCGGAGTCGCCATGCCCGCGGAGATCCATTGCTACGAGCCGGTGCGTCGCCGCGAGCGGGCCTTCGAGGACGCTCCTGAAGGAGGCTCGACTCTGGCCGAAGCCGTGGACGAAGACGATCGCCGGTGCGTCCACGCGACCCGCATCCTCGACGCCGATCCTCACGCCATCCGGCGCCTCGATGGATCGCGCGATCACGGTGCCTCTGCTCCCTCTCCGACGCGCCGTCCTCCGACGACGTAGGCGTAGGACGCCATCACGCCGAGGGACTGCGCCATGCCCTTGATCGACCGGTCCGCATCGAGAAGCACGGCGTCGAGCCGCGCGCCGTTCCCCATGTGGAAACGCGCGACCGGGTCGATCGGACGCCCTCGCTCGTCGGTGCTCGCAAGATAGTGCTCCGCGAGCGCGCGAAGGACCGAGCTCGACTCTGTGCCCCCCGAGCGCGCCACCTTCGCCGTCCGATGTTGCGCAGCATCGACGGTGGCCGAGAGCTCCGCGATCGAGACGCCGCTCTCCGCACCGATCGCCTCGATCGGCGTTCGCGCTTCCGGATCCTTCAGCGAGGCCTCGAGCCACGCTCGGAGCCCGGGGATGGGGGAGAGCGTCACCCAGTGCGGCACGTGTGGAAAGCGCATGCCGAGGAGATCGAGCATCCGCTCGATGAGCGTCGAACCGAGCGAGAGCCCCGCCGCGCCCGGCTCCGTGTTCGAGATTCCGAAGAAGACACCGTGATCCACCGCACTCGGGGACAAGATCGGAGCGGCAGGGTCGAGCAGCCGATCGACGCGCTTCGGGAGACCGCGCGTGAGCGCCACCTCGGCAAAGGCGAGCGCGGCGTTCGGCCTGCTCTTGTGGACGAGCGCATAGAGCGCACGATCGGGCGCGAGACGACGACGGAGATCGGCCTCGCTCACGACGGGATGAACGGCGTCGTGATAGCGGACGGCGTCGAGGAGCGTCTCCGGGGATCCCGCGTCCAACGCGCGGGCGCGCAGGTTCTCCGCCCGGAGCGCGTCGGCGAGCCTCGAGCGAAGCGCCTTCTCGAGCGATCGCTCCGCCTGGGTCGCGCTCGGGTCGCGGAGCAGCTCGCTGCGTACCGCAAGCGCGAGAGCGAGCCGCATCGCGCTCGCATCGGCTGACCTCAGAAGGCGCTGCCGTGTCCGTGCGGGCGCGGCGAAGAAGCGCGTCGCCAGCCGGGCGACGAACACGTGCAGCGCATCGGCGGCAGGCACGGTGAGCACGTCCAGAGCGTGCCACGCCCGCCGCACCGTTCAAGGACAAAAATTCCTTTTGTCGACAAACCGCTACCGGCGATGGCCTGCTGCGCTGTCCGCCACCGTCGGAGCGAGAGCCGGATGGGCCGCGAGGACGCGATCCGTCGTTCGCGCGATGTGCTCCGTGAGCAGCGCACACGCCCGCTCTGCGTCGCGATCCAGCGCCGCGCGCACGAGCGCCACGTGCTCGCCGTCGATGTCTCGCTCCGGCTGCCCGTAGGCAGCGGCGAGCCGCCGGTAGCGCTCGCTCTGATCGAACAGGAGCGCGTGGAACCGCAAGAGCCACGGAGAGTCACAAGCGCTGAGCAGCGTCTGATGGAGCCGGCCGTGCTCGTTCTCCCAGGTATCGTCGAGAGGGGCGGGTTTCGTCCTCGGCGCAGCACCTGTCGTGGCCCCCGACTTCGAGAGGCGCATGAGCCGATGGAGCGCAGCCGTCACCTCCCCTTCCCATGCGAGATCGCCGCGCGCGATGGACGCGCGAAGCGCCAGCGTCTCGATCTGCTGGCGGGTTCGGGTGAGATCGATGAGGTCGGCACGCGAGATCGGCATCACGCGGAATCCGCGCTGGTCCTCGATGGCGACGAGCCCCTCGGCAGCCAGGCGACAGCACGCCTCCCGGAGCGGGGTCCGGCCGGCGTCGTAAGTCGTCGTGAGGTGCTCGAGCCGGAGCTTCTCGCCCGGAGCGAGCCGGCCATGGACGATGTCCGCGCGAAGGCGATCGAGCACGGTCGAGGCGAGCGTCGGCTCCGGCGGCGGCAACACCCGAAGGGCTCGAGGCTTCACGGAGCGAGGGACCGGCACCTTGGCGCGAGACATGACAACTCCACCCTATCACGCGCGCGATCGAGCGCTCGCACATAGCGCGGCGCGTTGTGCTCATTCGACAGCTTTGTCGACAAACTTCCTTGACCGATCGACATCCAACACTAGCCTCGACTCGACGGAGGAGATGCTCATGAGCGCACGACTGCCGAGCCGCCTGCACCACACGGCGTACGTCTCGAAGGACCTCGAAAAGACGCGGGCGTTCTACGAGGACATCATCGGGCTGCCTCTCGTCGCCACGTGGTGCGAGTCCGACGAGCTGTTTGGCGAGATGCGCACGTACTGCCATTGCTTCTTCGGGCTGGCGGACGGCAGCGCCCTCGCCTTCTTCCAGTTCGCGAACGAGCGCGACCAACAACTCTTCGGCCCGAAGATGCCCGCCTCCCCGTTCCACCACATCGCGCTCAGCGTCGATGGCGAGACGCAAAAGTCGATCGCCGAGCGGCTCGAGAAGGCCGGATACCGCGTACCGCAGACCTACGTGCTCGAGCACGGGTACTGCCGTTCTCTCTATGCCACGGACCCCGACGGGATGATCGTCGAGCTCACGTGCGACAGTCCGACGGCGGTGACGAGAGAGGTCGAAGACGAGCGTCGCAAGAACGCACGTCGCGAGCTCACACGTTGGCTCGCCGGCGACCACACCTCGAACAACACGTACCGTTGAAGACGAAGCGCGCGACGATCACGTTCGACAACGGCCCCGATCCGCAGGTCACACCTGCGGTCCTCGACGTCCTCGCGCGGCGAGGGATCCGCGCACACTTCTTCGTGCTCGGGAAGCAGATCGCCGACGCACCCGGTCGAGCTCTCGTTGCCCGAGCCGTTGCGGAAGGGCATCTGGTCGGCAACCATTCGTTCACGCATGCCGTTCCTCTTGGAGAGGATCCACGGCCGGCCGCCGAGGCCGTGGAGGCAGAGATCGCGGCGACCGACGCCCTCCTCGCGCCGCTCGTTCCCGAACCGAAGCGCTTTCGCCCGTTCGGCGGTGGAGGGGTCCTCGGGCGTCACCTGTTGAGCCGCGCAGCGGTCGATCATCTCGTCGCACATCGCTACTCGTGCGTGCTGTGGAACTCGGTGCCGCGTGACTGGGTCGACCCCGACGGATGGGCGGAGCGGGCGCTCGCCGACTGCCTCGCGCAGGAGCACGCCGTCGTCGTCCTCCACGACATCCAGGGAGCGTGTCTCGAGCGCCTGGATGACTTCCTCGAGGTGTGCGCGCACGAGCGGATCGAGCTCGTCACCGATCTACCGCCGGACGTCGTTCCGATCCGCGACGGGCTCGCGGTCGGCGACCTCGACCCGATCGTCGCCGCAGCCGTGTGACGTGTTGCGTAGCGCCCGGGGATCCGCTCGCCTTTTTTGTCGACAAAACACATTGACCGGTGGTGGGGTTGGCCTAGGTTGAAGTCGGAGGTGGACGTTGAAGTTGTCCTCACTGCTCGCGAACCATGAACCCTTCATCGGCGTCCGGCGCGCGGACGGCGTCGTCGATCTGAACGCGGCGATCCCATCGTTGCCCCGTGACGTCGGCGCCCTCCTCCGTTCGCCGTCGTACGACCTCGCGAAGATCGCCGAGGTCGTCGAGCGAACGCCGGCGAGCGCGCTCCGAAGCGCAGCCGACGTCACGTTCCGTCCGGTGATCCCGCATCCGGGCAAGCTTCTCTGTCTCGGGCTGAACTACGTCGACCATGCCGCGGAGAGCAAGCACCAGACGCCGGACTACCCGGTCGTCTTCGGACGCTACCCGACGAGCCTCGTCGGTCATGAGCAGCGCCTCGTCCTCCCGTCGGTGTCGGGTCAGTTCGACTACGAGGCCGAGCTCGTCGTCGTGATCGGCAAGCCCGCCCATCGGGTCTCTCGCGAACAAGCCCTCGATCACGTCGCCGGGTACACCCTCCTGAACGACGGCTCGATCCGCGACTACCAGGTCCGAACCGCGCAGTGGACCATCGGAAAGAACTTCGATGCGACAGGCTCACTCGGCCCCGGGCTCGTCACCCCAGACGAGCTCCCGGCCGGAGCGAAGGGCCTCGTGCTCCGCGGCATCCTCAACGGCGTGGTCATGCAGGAGGCCAACACGTCCGACATGATCTTCGACGTCGCTGATGCGATCGCCATCTTGTCCGAGGTGATGACGCTCGAGACCGGCGACATGATCGCCACCGGCACCCCGGGCGGCGTCGGCTTCGCGCGAAAGCCTCCGGTCTTCATGAAACCGGGCGACGTCTTCGAGGTCACGGTCGAACGCGTCGGCACGCTGCGCAATCGGATCGTCCCAGAACAGACTCACTGAGCGCACACGCGGACGACGGCATCGCCAACGCGAGTGACGACTGGTGCAGGAGCACCCGAAGCGCGCCTGCCATCTCCAGCACCGCGTCCCGAGCCGTCCGGCTGATGCCGACCATGTTCACGAAGCCATGCAGCTGCTCGGGGAAACGGCGCAGACTGACGGGCGTCCCCGCCCGAGCGAGGGCGGCGGCGTAGGCTTCTCCTTCGTCGCGAAGTGGATCGAACCCGGCGGTGGCGACGTACGTGGGCGGCAGACCTGCGTGGCTCGAGGAGACGAGCGGATTGCGGCGCCAGTCCGAACTGCGTTCGGCGTCGTGCATGCCGTACTGCTCGTCGAACCAGTCGATGCTCGACTTGGTGAGGAAGAACCCCTCGCTGAACGAGTCCACGGAGGGCCAATGCGAGCGCCTGTCCACCGGCGGATAGACGAGGAGCTGACACGCGGGGAGGCCTCGCCCGCTTCGCGCGCCATGAGTGAGACGACGGCGGCAAGGTTGCCGCCCGCACTGTCGCCACCGACACCGACGCGATCCGGATCGGCGCCGAGAGACGCGGCATGCTCCTTCGCCCACGAGAAGGCGGCAAACGCGTCGAGCGGCGCGGCCGGGAAGCGGTGCTCGGGCGCGAGTCGGTAATCGACGGCGAGCACGTGCACGCCAGAGTACCGGCATAGGTAGCGGCAGGGAGCATCGTGCGTATCGAGATCGCCGAAGACGAAGCCGCCGCCG
>JAFAER010000143.1 GCA_023423895.1 Pseudomonadota bacterium | reverse complement strand
GACAGCTGCGAGCCGAAGCGTCGAGCGCTCGGCCACGGACGCGAACGCCGTGTCGCCTCGAGGCCGAGAGCATCCCGCCCGCCTGCCGTCCTCCCGATCGGCAGTGCCACCGCGCCCCCGAAGCACTTTCAGGAGCCGGATCCCGTCTCGACCGAAGTCAGCTCGACATGCCATTCGGACGCAGTCCTCACCGTCCGGCTTCCTCCTCGGCTCGACTGCGAAGTCGCCACCCCCAAGCTGCCCGATCGCGATCGCACGAACGCGGACCGTGCGCTCCGACCCCTGCGCCGCGCTCGACGAGCGAAAGCGATCTGGAGGGACGACGCTCCCCTCGCCCGCAGTCAGGGCGTCGCCGTCACCGTGAACGGCGCGCTCTCCGCTTCGAGCACCAGACTGTTCGCGAAGTACGCCCTCGCGACGTAGGTGCCGCCGAGCCCCGCGAGCGACAGCGGCCATGTCCCCGACGTCCGCCCCTGGATGTACGACCAGCGCACGTATCCGTTCGCGGCTGCGCCGACGGGCGCGATCGCGATCCAGTCCGTCGATGAACCCGACATCCCCGCGAACCTGAAGACGCCTTGCTCGTTGCTCGCGTAGCTCGTCTTCTCCGACGCGATGCTCGCTCCGCCCGTGACCGTGAACGGAGCGCTCTCCGCCTGAACCGTCGTCTCGCCATTGAGGTACGTGCGCGCGACGTACTGTCCGGGCGGTGGCGCGACGAACGCGCGTGAGCCGCTGACCGTGCCGCCGGTGTCCACGCGACCGACATACGACGTCGGCGGCGAGCCAAGCGGCGCGAGCGCGACCCAGTCGTTCGGGCGTCCGACGAGCCCCGTGTACGAGACGACGACGGACTCCGCGCCGCCGTACGTCGTCTTGTCGGTCGTCGTGGTCGGCGTCCCGCGCCGATCGACCGTGAACGGCTCGCTCTCGGCTTCGATGACGAGGCTGTCGTTGAAGTAGGCGCGGACGACGTACGTGCCGCTGAGCCGCTTGATCTCGAACGGTCGTGAGCCCGATATGCGAGCGTCGACGTAGTTCCAGCGAAGGTAGACCGAGGCGTCCGACCCGAGCGGCGCGATCCCGAGCCAGTCCGTGGGCGACCCCGACATGCCCGTGAAGCTGAAGAGCGCGATCTCGTCGTCGAAGTACGCGCGCTTGTCCCGTGTGACGGTCGTCCCGGCGGCGACCGTGAACGGCGCGCTCTCCGCCTGGATCGTGCTCCCGTTGTTTAGATACGAGCGCGCGACGTATTGCCCAGGGCCAGGAGCCTTGAATGCGCGCGAGCCGTTGGGTCGGCCGTAGGTGTAGCTCCAGCTAACGACCGTCGACGGCGGCGCTCCGACCGGCGCAAGCCCGAGCCAGTCGTGCACGTAGCCGGCGAGGTTGCTGTAGGAGACGACGACCGACTCCGATGGATTGTAGACCGCCTTGTCCGTCGTCGTGGTCGGCGCGCCGCCACCAACGACCGAGAACGGCGCGCTCTCTGCAAGCAGAGTCAGCCCATCGTCCAGGAAGGCTCGCGCGACGTACTGCCCCGCAGGTGCCGGGGCCGCGATGGTCACTGCACCCGACGTGAGGCCTGCGGTGTAGCGCCAGCCCCGGATGTCGACGTTCGGTGCACCGAACGGGGCGATGGTCACCCAGTCGTGGCTGTTGCCCGGTAGTCCGGAGAACGTGACGACCACGCTTTCGCCGATGACATACGAGCTCTTCGCGGTGGTGACGGACTCACCGATCGCCTGGCGACTCGCACCGAGTGTCTCGTCTTCGGTCCCATCGTGCGCGGGCGCACACGAGCCGAGCGCGATGCCCATGACGACCACGAGGCCGACGACTGGCTTCATCCCCATGTTCGACGCTCCTCCCCGACTTCGAAGATGTAGATGGCCGATAGGACGCCGTCGAGCGCTCGCTCCGGCGCGCAGGCAGCTACAGGGCACGACATGGGGCGCCAAGACCGTCGAGGCGGTCGTGGTCCTTTGCACCTCTCGCGATAACGGCGCGGCGCCGCTCGTGTTCAGGGTCGAGCGCGGGGGCCACGTCGGAACGATGCCCGGCCCGGAGATCGTCCGGGCAGGTTACCGATGGACCGACCGTCCGCCGCCGAGGCAACGGCGGAGGACCTTCACGTCACAGCTCGGAAGCGGGTGCATGCCGTCGAGGAACTCGTCGGCAACACACTCGGACGACGCTGGGTCCATCGCATCGCAGACAGGTACGCCCGTTTCCGCCGCCAGCTGCTGGATCTCGCTCGAAGAGGCTTCGAGCGCACGCGATGTCACCGCGCGGTGGCGCATCAGATCGAGCGCCGTCGGCTGGTAAGGCGGCTCGATGATGAGGACATCCACGCCGTTTCGGCGCATATCCGCGATGAGCGTGCGAAGGAGGTAGATCGCCCGCGGGTCCACCTCGAAATCCCGGAGCGAGTAGACCGTCGGCGCGAGCGCATACTCGCGCGCGGCGCGGTCGATGTCAGCCAGCGAAGGTCGACGCAGCTTGCGCTCTTCGTACCGGTACGAGCCGTCCCAGCGCGTTCCTCGATCTTCGGGCGCCGCCTGGCGCTCGTCCACGACCCAAGCGCGATAGGGATCCCGCGTGCTCCGAAGGCTTGCGACTGCCGCTCGCAGCGAGACCCAGCTCAGAAGGTCGAGCACCTCGTCGGCACGCGCCTTCATGGCGTCGAGGCCGACAGCCGCGCGCGTCAGCAGGTCGGCGTCGACCTCCTCGAGGAACGCGCTCACGAGCGCTCTGTTGGTGACCCATCGACTCTGGTCGCGGTGCTTGTTGAAGACCCACGGGTCGACGTAGAGCAGCGCCTTCTTCGGCAGCTTCCCTTCCTTCCGAAGGGCTTCCCAGAGCGCCACGTAGTCTTCGGCAGACGCACCCGAAACGCCGAGATTGAGCAACTCACCTTGCCAGTCGAACATCGATGAGCTGACGGACATGACCCTCGAGCTACCGAGCAGCACGACGTCGTTGTGCTGCTTCGCGTGCAGGAGGCTCACTTTCAACTCGCGCTCGTCGACGTCGGGCGGATGCACCAGCAGTTGTCCGTGATCGACCGGAAACGTCTCGATGCGGAGCCGCTTCGTCCAGCGATGTGCGGGATCGCCGATCGCCACCGTGGCAGCGACGGCCGCGAGCGTGATGAGGAGTGTCGCGAAGAACGGTCGCATCGGCGTCAGAACTGGAAGTAGAGGAACTTCGACGAGTAGCTCATGAACACGAGGGCCATCGCAGTCGCGAGCCCAAGCGCGACCTGACGTGCACTTCCAAGCTCCGGGAGCGCGCTCGACTTGCTCGCGTTCCGGGTGAAGTTCGCGATGACAAGGGCCAGAGAAATGATCGCGGCCCCACCCAGCAGGTGGATGGTGGATGTCGGGCCTCGGACGCCCTCCAGGCCGACGAGAGCACCGAACCAGCGCGCGGCGTGCTCGAACGAACGCGCGCGGAAGAACACCCAGCCGACGCAGACGAGGAGAAACGTGACGCCGCGCTGAAGCGCCAACGGCATGCGATCCCAGCGGTTCTGCGTGGAGTGGTAGAGCACCAGTAGCAGTCCGTGGAACAATCCCCAGGCGGCAAAGGTCCAGTTCGCGCCGTGCCAGAGCCCGCCGAGTACCATGGTCGCGATCAGGTTCAGCTGCCGGCGCGCCGGCGAGCAGCGGTTCCCGCCCAGCGAGATGTAGAGGTAGTCGCGAAGCCAGCGACTCAACGTGATGTGCCAGCGCCTCCAGAAGTCGCTCGGGCTCGTCGCCTGGTAGGGCGAGTCGAAGTTCTGCGGTAGCTCGATACCGAAGAGGCGGCCCAGACCGATCGCCATGTCCGAGTACCCGCTGAAGTCGAAGTAGATCTGAACCGCGTATCCGAGCATCGCGATCCAGGCTCCGGTCATCCCGAAGCGCTGCCCTTCGTCGATGATCGGATCGATGATCTGGGCGATGCGGTCCGCGATCAGGACCTTCTTGCAGAGACCTACCGCGAAGAGGAACACGCCTGCCCGCCAGCGCGGCTCGATCCCTCGTTCGGCAATGCGAGAGAGCTGCGGGATCAGCTCGTTGTGTCGCGTGAGCGGACCGGCAACGAGGTGCGGGAAGAACGAAACGAAGCCCGCGAACTTGAGGAAGTTTCGCTCCGGCGGGCAAACGCCTCGATACACGTCGATCATATATGAGAGCGTCTGGAACGTGTAGAAGGAGATCCCGGCGGGCAGGATCACGTCGAAGAGCCGCAACCACGCAGGCGATTGCGAAGCGCCGCCGAGCGCCGCGTAGATCCAGTGCGCAGAGTGGGCGAGAAGACCCGAGTACTTGAAGTACGCAAGCAGCCCGAGGTTGCCGCAGAGTGAGAGCACGAGGAGTGCTCGCTTGCGTGCCGGCGAGCTCGCGCGAGCCATCCGCGGTGCGAGCAGGTAGTCGAGCACCGTCGTGAACAGCATTGGCGCGAGGAACCACACGTGCCCTGCGAATGCGTAGAACACGAAGCTCGCGACAGTGACCCACGCGAGTAGACGTTGCCCCCGCAAGCATCCGGCGATGCCGAGGACGATGGGCAAGAAGAGAAGAATGAACCCGTAGGAATTGAAGAGCATTGGGCGGGCGGCGGGCCGGATGCTGGCCGAATCCCCGCATCGACGCAAGCAGACGTCATGCGTACCGCCGAGCTCCGGCGCACGACGCTCGCCGGTCGCGTCCAGCTCGTCTATACAGCGCAGCGACCGCCCCATCGGCGGCCGATGAGTCAACGTCTTCCCCACCGAGCGAACAGAAAGCCGTGAGCCCCGAAACCATCGGATCCACTCCCGCACCCATCGAGATTCGCCGTGCCGAGCGCGACGACGTTGCCGCGGTGCTCGGATTGATCCGAGAGCTTGCGGCCTACGAGCGAGAGCCCGACGCCGTCGTCGCCACCGAGGCCGACCTCCTGCGAGACGGATTCGACGCCGTACCGCCGGCATTCGAGATCTTCGTCGCGCTCTCGGACGGGCAGATCATCGGCTTCGCGTTCTACTTCTTCACGTATTCGACGTGGAACGGAAGGCGATGTCTCTACCTCGAGGACGTCTTCGTGAAGCCGGCGTACCGCGGCCGTGGCGCAGGGCTCGCGCTCATGAAGGCGCTCGCCAAGGAAGCCGTCGACCGTGAGTGCCGCCGCTTCGTGTGGCAGGTGCTCGACTGGAACCAGCCTGCCATCGACTTCTACGAGAAGCTCGGCGCGAAGGTGCACCGGGAGTGGCTCACCGTGCGGCTCGAGGGCGACGCGCTCGCTCAGTTCGCGCGCGTCGACCCCGCGTGATCCTTAAACGCGACGCGCGAGCCGGAAGGTCGGCTCGCGCGCTCGTCGAGTAGAGTCAGTCAGTCTGTCAGGCTCTCATGGTGCCTTGGTGACCGTGAACGGTGCGCTCTCGGCCCGGACGACGAACTCGTCGTTGAAGAAGGCCCGCACGACGAACGTGCCCTCGAGGTAACCGAGAGCGAACGGCTGGACGCCCGACACGACACCCCTCGTGTAGATCCAGCGGTTGAAGGTCTCCGGCGGCGAGCCTGCAGGCGCGATGGCGATCCAGTCAGCCTGCGACCCGGACATGCCGCCGAAGGTGATCGCGGCGAGCTCGTTGTCGCGGTACGAAGCTTTGTCGGTCGTGACGGAGAGCGTCGCGACCCCTGCGTTCGTCGACGTCATCGGACGCTGCTGGATGGTGAATGGCTCACCCTCGTACGCGACGTCGAACGTGTCGTTGAGGTAGGCGCGCGGCACGAAGGTACCTTCGAGCGCGACGAGCGACATCGGCTGCGAGCCCGCGGCAGTGCTGACGTAGTCCCATCGCCTGTAGCCCATCGCGTCCGCGCCCACGGGAGCGATCGCGATCCAGTCCGACCCGGAGTCCGACAGTCCGATGAAGTGGATCTGCGCGACCTCGTCGTTGTAGTACGCCGTCTTCTCGGGCCTCACGCTGATCCCGGTGACGACGTCGAACGTTGCGCTTTCGGCCTGGAGGGTCCCGTTGTTGAGGAAGGAGCGCGCCACGTAGCGGCCCACTGGCAACGCGGGGAACGACATCGAGCCGCTGAAGCCACCGCCGGTGTACTTCCAGCTGAGCACGGAGTTCGCAGGCGCTCCCGCACGCGCGATGGCGACCCAGTCATTCGCGTACCCCGCAAGGTGCTTGTACGAAACGACGATGGGCTCGGACGGCGTGTAGAGCCCCTTGTTCGTCGTCGTCGCGGCGGCTCCGGCCGCGGTGACCGTGAACGGAGCGCTCTGTGCGAGCAGCGTGAAGCCGTTGTTGGCGAACACGCGCGCGACGTACTGGCCAGCCGGAGCAGGCGCCGCGAGGCTGATCGACCCCGAGACGCGACCGCCCGTGTACCGCCACTCGCGGATGACGTTGTTCGCCGCGCCCGCCGGCGCGATCGTGACCCAGTCTTGCGGGTTGCCCGGCAGGCCCGCGTAGGAGATGACGACCGGCTCGCCGAAGACGTAGGACGTCTTGTTCACCGCGACCGTTTCCCCGAGCGCCTGCTGCGTCGAGTCGACGTTGACCGCTTCGTCCGATTCCGTCGACGCAGCGCAACCGCTGCCGACGACCATGAGTCCGACGAGTACCGCGATGCTTTTCTTCACGTGCATGATGAGCCCCTAGTGTTCAACGCCAACGCCATTCACGATGCGCGCCGGACGGCGAGCCGCGCCGATCGGTCATCGTGACACCCCAACCGGTGTGCCGTCGAGCGTGCAGTCGCGAAAGGAGCAACAGCTCCTGGCTCGCGACGGACCCTTCCCAATCGAACATCGGCTCTCGGCATTCGGGGGTAGAAACGGCGCGCCGAACGAATCCTGAAGGGCCGGGCGTGGAATTTTCCACTTCGCTCGCACCCCATACCCCGAGGTGCGCAGCGAGAGCGAGCTTCAGCGCACGCCGTTGATGACGAGCGGAACGCGCGTCCGGTAGCTCCAGCTTGCAGCGCCGGTCGCTCGAAGGACGCGCTCGGCCTCCTTCCACGTCATCGGCGAGTCGTAACGAGGCGAAAGCATGTCGAACGTGTCCAGGATCGCTTCCTGGTAGCGCTGCTCGTCCGTGAAGCCCTTCTCGTCGACGTACACCGCCACTGGAACCATGAACTGCGCGACGCGTCCGACCTTCGGCAGACGGAAGACCTTGTCCATGATCGGGAACATGACCGGCATGACCGTCTCGATGCCTCGCAGGAGGACATCCGAGGGAAGCCGGCGCGTGAGCGGACGGACGAGGTACTTCGCGTTGAGCTTCGTCCACGGCTTCCGCGCGTAGATCGTGAACGCAAATGCGCCGCCGGGCCGCACGCACTCGATCACCGTGCGGAGGCCGCCCGGCGGATCCGGCGTGTGCTGGAGCACGCCGATCGAATACGCGCGATCGAACACGCCCTTCTTGAACGGCGGCTCGAGAAGGCTCGCTTGCACGAGCTCCGCGTTGGGGAAGCGCGCGAGCGTATCTCGCGCGGCATCGATCGCCGACGACATGTCGAGGGCGACGAGATGCGCGCCGCGGCTCGCCGCGATCTCCGCGAAGCGGCCCGCGCCGCATCCGGCGTCGAGAACACGCTTTCCCTCGAGGTGCTCACGGGACCATCCCGTCTCCGTGTCGAAGCGCTGCTCCGAGTAGCTCGTGCCCGTCGCGCTATCGAGCTGCGTCGTGCGGAACATGTTCCACTGCTTGCCGAACGTGTCGGTGTACGCGGTCTGCGGAACGAAACGAGGGATGCCGCGGAGGATCGGGAACTTCGCGCCCGTCGCCTCGGACGTCAGCTCCCCTTCTTCGATCACGTCGCCTTCATGGCGCGAAACGCGAAGCTTCAGGTTCGCACGGGTACCGGGCTCTGCGAGGATCTCGAGCAACGCTTCGCGCATGGGCGCGTGAATAGCAGCGCGACCAGGGAGGATCCAGCACGCAAGAAGCGCTGAAAGCGCCTAGAAAAAACTACCGCCACGCATGAACTTCGCGAGCTTCGCCGGGTAGGCTGCGTAGAACCGGACCACGACCGATTTGAAGCCCGGCACGAGGTACACGTACTGCCCGTCGAAGACGGCGCCGACGAAGGCGACGGCATCCGTCTCGGGCGCGCCGCCCGCACGCGGGACGGCGCGTTGCACGTCGTAGAAGCTCCACGCGGAAGGATCGTCGAGGTTGGGCTTCGTCGTGTCGAAACGCGCCAGCCATCCGTGCGCCTGCGGCGACTGGTTGGGAACGAAGTAGAGGTAGCGACCGTCGAAGGTCGCGCCGACGTATCCCTTCCGTATGGGCGGAACACCGGCGTCCACCTGGCTCGGCGCAACTCCACCGTCGAGCGTCGAGACGTCGAAGACGTTCCACGAACCCGGCTGAGCGAACGGCTTCGTCGTGTCGTAGCGAGTCACCGCCCCGCTGTAGCCGCCCGCGTTGATCAGCGGCACGAAGTACACGTGGCGTCCGTCGTACGCGGTCCCCTGGAAGCAGTGGGCATGGCTGTCGACCGTGGTCGTGTCGAACAGCTCCCACGACGCTTTCGCAACGAACGACTTCGACGCGTCGTACCGGATGACCCTGCCCCGACATCCGTCAGGAACGGCGCCGCCGTAGCCGTACGGCGCGAAGTAGAGGTGCGTCCCCGTGAAGAGCGTTCCGAAGAAGCCGCGCGGACCGCCACCGGGAAGCGTGGGATCGATCGTCTGCGTGTCGAAGAACTGCCAGGCCCCCGCCGAGGAAAAGCCGTTCGACGCCGTCGTGTCGAACCGCGCGGCGAGCGCCTGTTCGCGCAGCCCGTCCGCAAACGAGCCGAGGCCCGGCGCCATGTACGCGTACTTCTGTCCGTCGAACGCGCCGCCGATGAAGCCCCGTGCATTGGCGTTGAGGCTCGCGGTGTCGAAGTGGCTCCACGCGAGCGCATCGCTGAACTGACGGCCTGCCTTCGTGTCGAAGCGAACGACGCGGCCGGTGTGGACCGTGGGACCGGCGAACGGCACGAAGTACACGTACTGGCCGTCGAAGAACGCGCCCTGGAAGCCGCGCGCATCCGGGTGAAGCGATCCGGTGTCGAAGAACGACCAGCTCGTGTTCACCGTGAGCAGGTTGCCGAGCGTGTCGTAGCGAGCCGCGAACGCGACCGAGTTCGTGTTGTTGCTCGGCGCGAAGTAGATGTATCGCCCGTCGAAGACGGCTCCCGCAAACGCGGTCACGCCGCCGTTGAACGTCGACAGATCGATCTTGTTCCAGAGAGTGGGGTTGTCCCAGTTCTCGTTGTAGTTGACGACGACGTCCACCTCCGCGTCGTTGCCCGCATCGACGCCACCGTCGATGGCAGGGCCCAACACGACCGTCTCGTCTGCAGCGTCCCCGACGTCGTCGACGCTCGCAGCATCTTGCGCCTCGATTCTAGGGTCATCGAGCCCGAGGACCACGTGGCAGGCCACCAGGTGGAGTACTGCGACGAAGACCACGGACATCCGCGCGTTCGGCCGCATCGTCGAAATGCTACGCCCAATGGACGCGCGGTCAACGGACGGTGCGCGGCGACTACAGAGCGACGATCGGGTCCGACGCGAGACCGAGCAGGCGCGCCCGCGCCTCTCCGACGAGATAGAGCGAGCCGCACACGACGACGGGCCTGTCGCCGGCCACGCGTCGCGCTGCCGCCAGCGCCTCGACCACGCTCGCAGCCGCCCTTCCCGGCGCTTGTTCCGCCAGCACCTCGGGCTCCGCCGGCGCCCGCCCGCCTGGCGCCACGTACACGCGCGGCGCGGCGATCGCGGAGACGGCGCGGAGCATCTCCGGCCACGCCTTGTCCGCCAGCGCGCCGAACACCACCGCGCCGATGCGTTCGCGTTCGAGCGCCTTCGCGAGCGCACGCGCACCGTCCGGGTTGTGCGCGCCGTCGAGGATCCACGCTCCCGCGAGCGCGCCTTCCGGAAGGTCGATGCGCTCGAGCCGGCCAGGCCAGCGCGCCTCCGAGAGCCCGCGCGCGCGCTCATCGTCACGGAAGCCGAGCTCCCCGCCGATCGCCCACGCGACACGCGCGTTGTCTCGCTGATGCGGCCCGGCGAGCCCGACGATCACCTCCGGTGGAAGCATGACGTCGCTCGTCTCGATGATGCGCGCGCCGTTCGCCGCCGCGATCTCGATCGCTGCGCGGTGAGCTTCTTCGGGCATCGGCCCGAGCACCATCGGCACGCCGGGCTTCGCGATCGCCGCCTTCTCGCGCGCGATGGCAGTCAGCGTGTCACCGAGCATGTCCTGATGGTCGAGCGCGACGCCCGTGATCGCCGTGCATAGAGGCGACGGGAGCACGTTCGTCGCGTCGAGCCGACCGCCGATGCCGACCTCGACGACGGCCAGGCTCACGCCGGCCCGCCGGAACGCGAGGAACGCGGCGAACGTCGCGGTCTCGAAGAACGACAGGTCCGCGCCGATCGTCAGCGCCTCCTCGAGGACCTCGGCGAGCGCCAGATCGTCGAGGGGCTCGCCGTCGATGCGGATGCGCTCGGCGAAGCGAACGAGATGTGGCGACGTGTAGAGCCCCACCCGCTTTCCAGCGGCGCGGACCATGGCGGCGACCATCGCGCACGTCGACCCCTTCCCGTTCGTTCCGCCGACGTGGACGGCTTCGAACGCGTGCTCGGGACCGCCCGCGCGTGCGCAGGCCGCACGCATCGGCTCGAGGCCGAGGCGCATCCCGAGCGGTACCCGCTCATGGAGCGCGGCGAGCGCGGCGGCGAGACGTTCGCGGGCCGGGCTCACGCCGAGGCGACGAGCGGTTCGCGCGCTGCCGTGTGGAGATGACGCACGAGCAGGCCGATCTCACGACGCATCTCGAGGCGGCTCGTGATGCGGTCGATCATGCCGTGCTCGAGGAGGAACTCGCTCCGCTGGAAGCCCTCCGGCAGCTTCTGACGGATCGTCGTCTCGATGACGCGCGGTCCAGCGAAGCCGATGAGCGCGCCGGGCTCGGCGATGTTGACGTCGCCGAGGAACGAGAAGCTCGCCGCGACACCGCCCGTCGTCGGGTTGAGGAGCACGCTGATGAACGGCACCCCTGCGTCGCGGAGCCGCTCACGGGCGGCGACCGTCTTCGCCATCTGCATGAGGCTGAGGATCCCCTCCTGCATGCGCGCGCCGCCGGACGCCTGGAGAAGGACGACCGGGAGGCGGAGCGACGCACCGCGCTCGAAGAGCCGCGCGACCTTCTCGCCGACGACCGAGCCCA
Organism: Pseudomonadota bacterium; assembly: GCA_023423895.1. Taxonomy (GTDB): domain Bacteria; phylum Myxococcota_A; class Polyangia; order Polyangiales; family Polyangiaceae; genus Labilithrix. The sequence goes on along the minus strand of JAFAER010000143.1, from coordinate 5,739 downwards.
TGGAGCCGCCCATGAAGCGGAAGACGAACGCCCCGTAGGCGACCGGAACGCCCTCGATCCGGCCCTTGCCGATCTCGATCGCCTCCTTCGCGCGGGTCGACTTCTGCGAAGCCGCGACGCGGTCCGGGTAGGGCTTGCCGTCGACGAAGGCGAGCGGGTCGGCGGGCTCGAGGTGGCTGTCCCAGTCCTCGAACTTACCGTCGTCGAGGAGGAGCTCGCGCCAGCGCTCCGCGATCAAGCGGTGATGCCGGCCGCAGTGGGGGCACACCTCGAAGTTGTGCTCGAGGCTTTCTGCCGGCATCGTCTCGCCGCAGCCGTCGCACTTGCGGAAGACGCCCTTGGCGAAGCTGGTCTTTTCGCTCGCGTCGAGGCCGCCGGGCTTCTTGTCGGGCCAGTCACTCATGGGGAGGCGGACTTAGCATCGGGCCAGCGACGTAGCCATGGGGATCCAACAGGTTCTTGGTGTATCCTCGCCGGCCCTTTCCACCTTTTCCGCCTGTTTCGACGCGGAGCGGCAAGGGCCTTTCTTGGTATCTGGTCAGGTGAACCGCAACGTCTGAACGGTCTCCGAGCGTCTCCCGGAACGGAGGGGTCATGCCGAGCTTCGATATCGTCTCGAAGGTCCCGTGGAACGAGGTCGACAACGCCCTCAACCAGGCGCAGAAAGAGCTCGCTCAGCGGTACGACTTCAAGGACACCGGGACCGAGGTCGAGAAGACCTCCGAAGGTCTGGTCGTCCGCTCCTCGAGCACGGACCGCGCGAAGGCTGCGCTCGTGGTCCTCCAGGAGAAGCTGATCAAGCGCAAGGTGAGCCTCAAGTTCCTCGACGTGGGCGACCCCCAGTCGACGAGCAAGGGCGGCTCGAAGATCCTCGCCAAGGTCAAGGAGGGCATCGAGGGAGAGCCCGCCCGCAAGATCGTGAACGCGATCAAGGAGAGCAAGCTCAAGGTTCAGTCCTCGATCCAGGACGCGCAGGTGCGCGTGACGGGCAAGAACAAGGACGATCTCCAGAAGGCGGTCGCGCTCGTCCGAGGCATGGACCTGGCGATCGAGCTCTCCTTCGTGAACTTCCGCGACTAGAAACGCGACTGAGGAAGTACGAGATTCGCCGAGCGCTGCACCAGCAGCCGGCCGGCAGCGCCCCCGACAAGCGGCAGAGGAACGACAATGTCAGACGTGGCTACGACGAAGACCTCGCGGACGAAGAAGGCGGCCGGCGCCAAGGGGCAGGCTCCCACGCACGATGGCAAGGAAGCGAACGGGGCCCACGCGACGAACGGCGCCGCCTCTGGCAAAGCCGCGAAGGGCGGAGCGAAGGCTGCGCCGGCGGTGGTCCGTCACCTCTTCGGCACCGACGGCATCCGCGGAACCGCCAACGAGTGGCCGATCACCCCGGAGATTGCCCTTTGCCTCGGGAAGGCCGTTGCCCACGTGGCCGGCAGGAACACGCCGAAGGCGCACGTGCCTCGGATCCTCATCGGCAAGGACACGCGCCTCTCCGGCTACATGATCGAACAGGCGATCGCGGCCGGCATCTGCTCGATGGGCGCGCGGGTCATCCTCTGCGGACCGATCCCGACGCCCGCGGTCGCGCAGCTCACGGTCAGCATGCGCGCCGACGCGGGCATCGTCATCAGCGCGAGCCACAACCCGTACCAGGACAACGGGATCAAGATCTTCGGCGCCGACGGGTTCAAGCTCCCCGACGAGATGGAGGCCGAGATCGAGCAGCTCATGAGCAACGACTCGTTGCTCGGGCAGCGGCCCACGGGCCCCGGCATCGGAAAGGCTTCGCGCCTCGACGACGCGGGCGGCCGTTACGTCGTCTTCGCGAAGGCCACCTTCCCTCGCGGACTGACGCTCGACGGCGTGCGCGTCGTCGTCGACGGCGCACACGGCGCTGCCTACAAGGTGGCGCCGCTCGTCCTGTCCGAGCTCGGAGCGAGCGTCACGTCGATCGGCGTGAAGCCGAACGGCGTGAACATCAACAAGGACGCCGGCGCGCTCCACCCGGACAAGGTCCGCGCCGAGGTCGTCAAGCAGGGCGCCCACCTCGGCGTCGCGCTCGACGGCGACGCCGATCGCTTGATCGTGATCGACGAGAAGGGCCAGATCGTCGACGGCGACGTCGTCATGGCCATGTGCGCCGCGCGGATGATGGACGACGGTCAGCTCGCGAAGCGCACGCTCGTCGCGACCGTGATGAGCAACCTCGGTCTCGAGCGCGCGATGCACTCGCGCGGCGGCAACCTCGTCCGCACGCAGGTCGGTGACCGCTACGTGGTCGAGGCGATGCGCAAGGGCGGCTACAACCTCGGCGGCGAGCAGTCGGGGCACCTCATCTTCCTCGACCATGCGTCGACGGGCGACGGCATCGTCGCGGCGCTGCAGGTGCTCGCGATCATGGTGCGGACGGGGCGTCCCCTCTCCGAGCTCGCGCAGGAAGCGATGGAGCGTGTCCCTCAGGTGCTGGAGAACGTGACGCTCCCGAAGCGGCAGGCGCTCGAGAAGATGAAGCAGCTCACGGCCGCGACGACGAAGGTGAAGGACGCGCTCGGCGATGACGGTCGCGTGCTGATCCGCTGGAGCGGCACCGAGCCGAAGCTCCGCATCATGCTCGAGGGTCCGGACGAGGATCGCCTCCGTCGCTGGTCCAAGGAGCTCGCGGCGGCCGCCCAGAAAGACTCGCGGAGCTGAGCCGCGAACGGATGGCTGAGGAGGACGCGATCGCCGGCGTCCTGCGACCTTCGGTCCCATCCTCGCACGGCTAGAGTCCGTGCCGATGTTCCAGTAATCCCAAGACGCACTGCCGCCGCGACATCCTGTTGCGGCGGGCCGAGGAGATGATGAATCAGTCGGTCTTCCCAGGGGTGGGGACCGGCGCTACGGCGTCGCGCTGGGGTCGAGTCATGGCAGCTGTCTTCGGAGTTACGGCTCCGAGCGGGCTTGCCTTGCTCGCTCTCGCGTTCGCGGAAGCTCCGTTCATTGGACTCGCGCCGCTTCCGGTCGTGATGGCCGTCCTGCTTCCGGCGTCGCTCGTCCTCTCCAGCGCAGCTCTCGCGGCGAGGCGGGCCGCGCCGAACGCCTGGCCTCGACTCGGGCTCCGCTGGACTCCGAGACTGCTCGCGGCGTTCGTCGCGTTCGCCGTGTTCTTCGTCGGGGCCGCGTTCTCGAACACACTCCTCGTCGACGGTCCGGTAGAGCGCTGGACGCTCGTCGGTTACGCGCTCTCGGCGGTGGTCGCGGCGATCGTGCTCGTGGCGATCGTGCTCGGGTTGCGGACCGAGTCTGCTCGAGCGCTGTTCGCTCGGCGGTGGAGCGCGATCTTCGCGGCGCTGTGCTTCGCTGCCGGCGTCGGCGCAACCGCGGTCGACGCATGTTGCTTCACGCATGCGTTCCCGGCGGCACACGCCGTGACGATCCTCGTCGCCCTCGCCGGCTTCACCCTGTCTGCGTTCGTGGCCTGCCACTGCCACACGGACCTGTTCGACGTCCGGACGCGAGGCGTGGTCCGCCTCATGGGGCTCGTCACGCTCGTCACGACCGTTGCAGGCGCAGGCCTCGCGATCGAACGCCTGGGTCCGGGCGCGTTCATGCGAACGACGTCCGGGACGAGGTCCCTGCTCGTCGCCGTACGCGACCGGCTCGATCGCGACGGCGACGGCTACAGCGCCTGGCTCGGAGGCGCGGACTGCGACGACGACGACGCGGCCGCCTATCCTCTCTCGACGTCCGGGCGCGACTGCCTCGCGATCGTCCCGCACGAGGGCGCACGTCCGGACGCCGCGCTCGCCGGCGGCCCGATCGCGACGGGCAGCGAGTCCTTGCTCTCGACCGCGCCCAAGATCATCGTGCTCGTCACGATCGACGCGTTCCGCTGCGGGTTCGGTCAGACCGAACGTCCCGAGCTCACGCACGCCTGCCCGAACCTCGCCGCGCTCGCGAGCGAGGCGCACTTCCAGCCGCATGCGTACGCGCGTGCGCCGGAGACGCTGGGCAGCCTCTCGAGCATCTTCGCCCATCGTACGGAAGCCGGAGTCGAGACACTCCCCGCGGCGCTCCAGAAGCGCGGCTACCGGACAGAGGCGATCACGACCCACCGGGCGCTCCTCAACATCCCGAAGCTCCGCGCGTCGTTCGATGTACCGGACGACAGCCTCGCTCCCATCTCTCAGCGCTCGAACGCCACGACCTCCGAAGAGGTCACCGATCGGCTCCTCGCCCGCGTCGACGAAGCGATGCGCCGGGACTCGCCCACGTTCGTCTGGGCGCACTACTACGACACGCACAGCCCCTACGTGCAGTCGCCCGACTCGCGCTGGGTCTGGTCACGCAACGACGCGTACGTCGAGGAGGTCAAGCGCACGGACCGCGCCGTCGGCCGCCTCGTCTCGACGTTGAAGCAGGTCGTCCCGAACGACGACCTCGCCCTGTTCGTGACGGCGGATCACGGAGACGAGCTCGGAGAGCACGGCGGCACGGACCACGGCCGAACCCTCTACGAGGAGGTCATCCGCGTGCCGTTCCTCGCATGGCGAAGCGGGCCGGACCCGAAGCAGGGTCTGCCGAGCGCGCTGCCGGCCGGCGGGATCGACGTGGCGCCGTACATCTTCTCGGTGGCCACCGGCGCCCCGTTCGCGCCGTCGCAGGCGCTCCTCATGAAGGCAGCACCACCGAACGACGCCATCGTCGGCGTCGTCCGCGGCGACCTCAAGTACATCCTCCACTACCGCCTCGGATACGAGGAGCTCTTCGACCTGCGAGCGGATCCCCTGGAGCAACGGGACCTCGCAGCCGAACGCCGAGAAGACGTCGACTCCATGCGGCTCGTCCTCGGCGAGCTGCTCCGCAGCGAGCACCGCGCGCCGGCCACGCTCTAGGGCGTGACCCTGAACAGGCTCGGTCTCTCCGTGCCCGTGCCCGTGCCCGTGCCCGTGCCCGATCGGGTCCGAGCGGAACTTGCTGTGCTCACTGCACGGCCTTTCCATCGGGTGTGCAGCATGCTCCATGTCGCATGGTTCGCAGGCAGCTGCGCGACGAGCAGTGGGCGAAGGTCGAGCACGTGCTGCTCTCGCAACGCCGCTCTGGGCGCCGAGGGCGCGACGATCAGAACCTCATCGAAGCCGCGTGCTCTGGTGGCGACGCACGGGCGTGCCATGGCGCGACCTCCCGGAAGAGGTCGGCTCGTGGAAGACGGTGTTCAACCGGTTCGATCGCTGGTCCGAGGATGGCCGATGGACGCGGCTGTTCGAGGCCTTGCGAGTCGCGACCCTGACGACGAGTGGCACTCGCTCGACAGCACGATCAATCGGGCGCACCAACACGCGGCCGGCGCAAAAGGGGGGGCGCGGCGCACGACATCGGACCGCTCGCGTGGAGGTCCTTCGACGAAGGTCCACCTCGTCGTCGATGCGGTCGGGCTACCGCTGACGTTCGAGATCACTGAGGGCCAGCGCAAACGCTCCGCAACTACGCCGCCGTGGTGGCGCTCGGGTGTGCGATGCTCTGGCTACGGATCTGACCGCGCGCGCGGTTCTTCGCAGGCTTGAGCGAGGCGGATGAGCATCGAGACGATGCGTACGACCTTCTCCTTGCCCGCCTCGTGCGGCCCTGTGTCCAGGAGCTTCAGCCGCAGGCACGCATCGAGCAGCGCCGCGGACTCCGTCGCGGAGCCTCGCGCCGTCAGGTAGTAGCGCCGCTTGTCGGCCTTCGAAACCTTGCCGGCCCCCTCCGCGATGT
>JAFAER010000107.1 GCA_023423895.1 Pseudomonadota bacterium | reverse complement strand
GCAAGAAGGAGCTCTACTTCGTCAACGGGAAGCTCCATCATGTCGCCTCGAGCAACGCGAGCGAGCTGCTCGGCGAGTACCTCGTTCGCCGCGGGAAGCTCGAACGCGAGGAGCTCGACCTCGCGTTGGCGGTGCTGCCTCGGTACAGCGGCCGCATGGGCGACACGCTCATCTCGATGGGGCTCGTCGGGCCCGTCGACATCTTCCGCGCGATTCGAGAGCAGGGGCGAGATCGCGTCGCCGATCTCTTCCTCTGGCGGGGCGGGACGCTCAGCTTCTATCGCGGCCACACGGCGCCGCACGTCGAGTTTCCCCTCGATCTCGAGCTGCCGGCGCTCATGCTCGCGGGGCTGGAGACGGCGAAGCCGGGCGACGCGATCCTCGCCGAGCACCGCGCCAACCTCGATCGCACGATCGGTCCGGCGTTGCCGAAGGACGGCCTGTATTCGTTCCAGGACGTGACGTGGCCGCAGCCCATCGATGGCGTCATGGACCTCATCCGCAAGCCGCTCACGCTGCGTGAGGTCCTTCAGACCTCCGCGAAACAAGGAAAGCTCTCGAGCGGCGACGTCCTCCGGGCGATCGAGATCCTGTTCGCGGCCGGGCTCGTCGGCTGGAAATAGCGCTTCAAGACGAGCACGAGCACGAACGCCCGAGCGACGCACGCGTTTGGTGCGTTAAGCTGCTCGGCCATGGCCCGTGTGCTCGACGATCTGGTGAACCTGCTCGCGCTCGAACGCATCGAGGAGAATCTCTTCCGCGGTCAGAGCCAGGACCTCGGCTGGGGAACGGTGTTCGGCGGACAGGTGCTCGGACAGGCGTTGTCTGCGGCGGCGCAGACCGTTCCCGCCGAGCGTCATGTGCATTCGCTCCACGCGTATTTCCTCCGCCCGGGAGATGTCCGGAAGCCGATCGTTTACGACGTCGATCGGATCCGTGACGGCACGTCGTTCACCACGCGCCGCGTCGTGGCGATCCAGAACGGGAAGGCGATCCTCAACCTCGCCGCATCGTTCCAGAAGGAGGAGCCCGGGTTCGAGCACCAGGAGCCGATGCCCGCCGTGCCGCCTCCGGAGTCGTTCATCACGGAGCAGGAGCGGTTTGCGCATGCAGCCGATCGCCTGCCGAAGTTCGCGATGGCGGCAGCGACGGCCGAACGTCCGATCGAGCTCCGCGTCGCGGCGGAAGAGGACGATCTGTTCAACCCGCAGAAGAAGCCGGCACGGAAGGCCGTGTGGTTACGCGCGATCGCACCGCTGCCCGACGATCCGGCGCTGCACGCATATCTGCTCGCGTACGCGTCCGACTTCTCGTTCGTCTCGACCGCGCTCCTTCCGCACGGCGTCACCTGGGTCACACCCGGGATGCAGATCGCGAGCCTCGACCACGTGATGTGGTTCCACAAGCCCGCGCGCATCGACGACTGGCTGCTCTACGTGATGGACAGCCCCGCGGCACACGGCGCCCGCGGGCTCGCCCGCGGCCTCATCTACACGAGGGACGGGCAGCTCGTCGCGTCGACGGCCCAAGAGGGGCTCATCCGGAAGCGCTGAAGCTCTGCGGCTCGATCGTCACGGCGCCGTGTTCGCGGCGTACCAGGCGAGGAAATCGGAGCCGATGCGTGTGAAGTGGTCGAGGTCGCGATCGGGCTCCGGCTGGCGCGCGACGGCGATCAGCTTGTGCGTCGGCTTTCCGTTCTCGACGAGGAACAAGCCTGCACCGGAGTCGCCGCCGTTCGAGAAGTACGGCGTGCCGAAGCCGTGCACGTAGCCGAGGGCGACGGTCGACGACAGCGGAAGGTGTTGGGACATCGCGAGCGGCGCCTCCGGCTTTTCGGCGGTCCGGACCACGGCGACGCCCGCGAGCTCTTCGCCCGCCTCGACGCGGCTGACGACATCCGTGAGCTGCGCGTACCGAGGGAGCGTTATCGGCGTGTCGAGCGTGAGAAAGCCGATGTCCGGGTTCTCGACCACCTCGGGATCGCCGCCGAAGATCTTCGGCTTCGACGCGCTCACGCGCGGCTTACCGGGCGCGAGCGGCGCCACGATTTGGTAGCTCTGGAACATCTTCGGGTCGAGGCAGTGCGACGCGGTCACGACCTTGTCCTTCGCGACCAGCGTCCCCGTGCAGAACCAAAGATCCTGGTCGCTGTCGCGCATGAAGACGTAGACGACCTCGGCGAAGGTCTCTTCCGCGACCTCCGGCTCCGGCTCCGGCTCCGGCTTGGGCTGCGCGAACGGCTTGCGGTCGTCGTCGGCGGGCGGCGGCGCAGGAGGCGGGATGAACGCCGGCTCGGGTTCGTCCGGCGTCGGGGGCTCGACGTTCGTCACGCTGCACGCAGAGAGTGAGACGAGGCCGACGAGGCCGACGAGACCCGACGCGACAAGGGCAAGGCGCATGGCTAGCTCGACAGCAACAACCGGGCCGCCTGAGCTATTGACGATCCGGCCCGCCACGTCGATGCAACCGCGCGGAACTCCACGCGACGGGAGCGGCGTCGGTCGGGCGCGGCGGGCGCCATGAATCGCCGTCCACAGCCGTTCGTGGAACAACGGGACATCGCTGTCAGGGGAGTGACGGACGCGCGCGCGGTCGCTCTCCGCAACCTCCGCAACCTTCGCATCCTTCGCGGTGACCGAGCGAGCGCGGATGTGGGACGTCCGCCTCGCGGCGCGGCGTCAGGGTTGCGCCGTCGGGATGGTGAGCCCCGGGATCACCGGCAGCGATCGCAGCGCCGCGTTCGCGATCTCTTCGCGCGTGATCGTGCCGGACAGGCGGAACGGCAGATCGACGTTCAGCTTCTCACCGCCGATCGTGACCGTGCCTTCGATGTCGTAGGGCACCGGGCCGGGCGAAGACGCGAGCACGCCGAGCACGCTCACGTCCTTCCACGGCATGGTGAGCGGGACGTCGACCATCGTCGGGACGTTCGGCGGAAGCACGGCGGGCTTCGCGATCGTGACCGTCCCGAGGTCCCACTTTCCGTCGAGCTTGGCCTTGCCCGTCACCGACTGCACCGAGAGCGTGATGCGATTCGGGTTCGTCGCCTCCATCTTGACGAGGACCGAGAGGCCGGCCGTGCTGACCGCGGTCACCTTCACTTCCTTCGGAACGAGGGTAGGGGGCTCGGGCTTCGAGCACGCGCTCGTGGCGAGGGCCGTAGCGAAGAGACCAGCGAAGAGGAAGCGACGCGAGATCACGTGCCGACTCTACCATCGAAGCGCGCCATCCATTCCTGCCGCATGCCCAACCAACCCGTCGCGCTCGACCTCGGCGCAAATGGCTGACGTCACTCGCGCCGCACGAACGCAGCCGTTTGCTGCACCTGCCCTGTGTTCGGAATATGCATGACGCTCGCGAGGAGGACGCCGCCATGCAGTTGCCTTCGCTCGCTCTCGTCGTGTTCGACCTCGCGGGAACCACGATCGAGGACCACGACGTCGTTTCGAGATGTCTCGTCGATGCAGTTGCCACCGTGGGGGCCACCGTCGATCGAGACGATGCCAACGTCGTGATGGGAATGCCGAAGCCCGTGGCCATCGCGCACTTGCTCGCGAAGCTCGATGGTGGCTCGGTCGACGTGTCGTCGGAGCGCGTCGTCCGCGCAACGACCGCGTTCCAGGAGAACATCCTGAGGCACTACGGCTCACCCGGGGCCGTTGTGCCGATCGCCGGTGTGGAGGACGTCTTCGAATCGCTCCGCTCCCACGGCGCGAAGATCGCCATCGACACCGGCTTCTCGTCTGCGATCGTCGACGCGGTCCTCGAGCGTCTCGGCTGGCTCACGAGCGGCCTCGTGGACACGCGCGTCGCGAGCGACGAGGTCGCTCGCGGACGACCGGCTCCGGACCTTTGCCTGGAGGCCATGCGCCGCGCTGGTGTCGACGATCCGAGGAGGGTCGCGAAGGTCGGCGACACACCGGCCGATCTCGGTGAAGGCAAGAGCGCCGGATGCGGCTGGAACATCGGCGTCACGTACGGGACGCACTCGCGCGTGGAGCTCGCCGAGCATCCTCACACCTCGTTGATCGACGACATCGCCGAGCTGCCCGTCGCGCTGGGCCTCGAGACGGGGCTCCGTACGAAGCTCGGCGGGAATCGGAGGTCGGGCTGGCGCAAATCGAGGTCTGCGACCGGCGCGTGATCGATCGCTCAGCGCGCACGCGAGGCGGGCGTCGCTGTCACTGCACGAGCTGCTGGCAGGTGGGGAAGAACGCCTTTGCGGCCGAGTTGCCGACGAGCGTGGTGCATAGATCGACGCAGAGGTTCGAGCCTGACCTGCCCTTGCAGCACTCGTTGACTGCCTGGAACAGCGGCGTCGAGCCCTCGATGCCGGGACCACACGTGGCCGCGGCTTGTTTTGCGCCGAAACACCCGAGCGCTTCGGCGTCGGCCTGCGTCGTCGCGCCGGTCTGGCAGCGCTGCACGCAACCCGTACAGCTCGACTGGGTGAAGCCGATCTTCGCGAGCTCCGCGGCGAGCGAAGGACCGACGGTGCGGTTCTCGACGGCGCAGTCGGCGAAGAGCTGGCACGCTTCTCGGCAGCCCGCACGCGCCGTCGCTCCACACGTCATGTCGGGCAGCGGCGCGAGCTCGTACGGATCGGTCGAGCAGCTCCCTTTCGCCCCTGCGGGGTGCGGCGGGAGCGTGAACGCTGCGGGAGATCCCTTCGGTCTCGCGAGGAGGAGCTCGCTGAACCAGTCGTTGAGCGGAAGCCAGGCGTGACCGAGGTTGTCCCCGCGGCAGCGCGCATGCGCGACCGACGCCTCGGCGGCGTAGAACTTCGAGGCGAGCGACGCTTGCTCGACGAAGCTGAAGGCCGGGACCGTCACGCCGTTCGGTGTCGTGCCCGTGTACCGGTCGTTGTCGCCGCCCCAGGTGACGACGACCGTCATGCCCTCGAGCGGAGCTTTCATTCCCGACGAGGTGAAATCGAAGACCCCCGAGCCCACGATGCCGCCGGCGAGGATGTTCGACCGGCTCCGGAGCAAGCGATTGGTGAAGATGCCGCCCGCCGAATGTCCGGTGGCGAACACGCGGTTCTTGTCGATCGGGTGGTGCGCTGCCACGCACGTGAGCAGGCGATCGAACAGCTCGACGTCCGCGTTCGGCGCCGACTCCGTTCCCGGCGCGCGCATCGCGTCCCAGACCGGCCAGAACGAGCCGTTGCCGTTCGCGTCCGGAGCAACGACGAAGAACCCTCTCGCGGCGAAGTCGGCGAGCCTGGCGCGCGCGACGAATTTCGGCCCGTTCTCGGTCGTGCCGTGGAATGCGAAGAGGATCGGCCGCGGTCCAGTGAACGACGAAGGTGGCACGAGCAGCTCGAACTTCCTCGATTGCCCGCCGGCTTCGAAGCCGGCGTTCGTGCCTGCCTTCGGACCGCTATCCGCGGCTTCGAACGCCGCTGGACACGCCGTGGCGGGATCGACGTCGATCGGCTCGGGCGCGGTGCCGCCACCGTCGCTGCCCGGCCCACCGTTGCTGTCGGTTCCGCTGCTCGAGCCGTTCGCGGGTGCAGACGAACCGTCGTTGCTGGTCGAACATGCAGCCGCGAGGACGGCGGCGACGAGGCAAGTGGCGAAGAGGCGCATGTTCCTCACCGGCAAGGGGTAGCACATGCCCCCGCGCCAGGCCGTGTGACGGACGCTTTCAGGGCGCTGGGCGGGAACGTGTCAGCGGCGAGGGAGCATGCCGCGTCGGGGAGGCTCCTCGTCGAGCACGAGCTCGACGAACGGGACGTCGCCAGCGGCACGCGAGAAGCGGCGCGTCTCGTCATCGGACGCGGAGGGCCGCTCTGGCGTCGCTTGCGTCGCTGGTCCTGCTTCTCCTGCTTGCGTCGCGCGCTTCACGACGAACCCCGACGGGCGAACCGGCTCGCGTTCGGTGTCCGCCATGAAGGGATCGCCGCCGTCGAGATCGCTGCTGGACTTGTCACTCGCGAGCGCAAACGAACCCGTGTCGAGGACCACGTCGTCCGATGCCGTGTCGAGCGTCGCGTCCTCGGACGCGTCTAGCGTCGCGTCTTCGGACGTGTCGAGCGTTGCGTCCTCGGACGTGAGCAGCACGGCGAGCTGCTCGGACCGCGTGAACGCCACGGTGATGATGTCGAGCTGAGCGTCGTCGGGCTCTCTCGCCGAGGGCAGCTCCACGATTGGCTCGAGCGATCGATCGCGGGAGTCCTCCCCCTCGGTCGTCGAGCGCCTCTTCGAAACGAGCGCATCGAGCGCGTCGAGGCCGGACGGGCTCGACTCGACGGCTTGGAGCGCGCTCTCCGAGATCCGCGAGAACGAGCCGGTCACGATCGCCACGTCGTCGCCGTCGTCGAGCGGGGCGGGTTCGCTGGGCCGTCCGGTGGATGCGGCCTGCGCCTCTTCGAGCTCGGCGGCGCCGGCCGCCGGAGCGATGGGCGTTGGGTCCTCGGTTGTCTCGGTTGCCTCGGCTGCGCGCGCGATCCGCGTTTCGGCGGGAGCCTCGTCCTCGACGACGGCGCTCGTGCCGTCGTCGGCCGCTCCTTCCGGGGCCGAAACGTCGTCGTCCGAGAGCAACATGATGAGGTCGTCGACGTCGATGGCCGCTGCCACCGTCGGCGGTAGCGGCTCGTCTTCCGCGTCCGCGGCTTCGATCGCCGGAGCGCTCACCGTGGGCGTCTCGTCCACGCGCGCTTCAGCAGCGGGCTTCTCGACGACATCGTCTGCGTGGTGCTCTGCGTGCTCTGCGTGCTCTGCCGGCTCGCTCGCAGCATCGAGCTCCTCGAACGCGACGAGCGGTCCGAAGCGCACCAGCGCGACGCGCCCATCGGTCACGAGCGCGAAGAGGAGGTTTGCGCTGACGCGCGGCTCGTGCCCCATGTAGCCGGGCATGTCCCGATCGAGCGTGGCGATGAACTGCGCGCCGATGCAGCGCTTCGCGGCGGCCACCATCGCATCCTTCGCGTCGACTTTCGGGATGACCCAGCGACAGACCCCCTCCGCATCGAGGAGGAGCGCGCACCGCTCGGAATGGGCGACGTAGGCGAGGTCCACGTGTAGGTGGATATGGGCCGCCAATCGCACATCGGCAAGGAAAAGGTCCGCCTAGGCGGGCGATTCCATCAATGGATGGAAGTTCCGCCCATCATGGAAGGGGCGGAAGGGGCGGAAGGGGCGGAAGGGGCGGAAGGGCGGAAGAGGATGCCGGCGATCACGCCGTCGGCGTCATGAGGCTCTTCATGTCGTCGGCCAGCGTCGCGCGGATGTGAGCGATCGTCTTCTCGCGCAGTCGCTTCTTCGTCGCTACGAAGGGCGCGCGGCCGAGCCCCGCGAGTCGCGCGGCTTCGGCCTTGGCGAGATCGAGGACCGCATCGGCGGCCGCGGTGCTGTCCAGATAACCCGCCTTGGCCGCCTCGGATGGCCCGTAGATCCGAGCGAGGAGCGTCGCGTGCGTGAGCTCGGTCGGCGCGAGGCGATCGCGCGCGAGCTCCATGGCGAGCACCGGCACCGGCATCCCGATCGAGACCTCGTTCAGCCCGATCCGATACGGTCCTTCCGCGCCGATCCTCACGTCACCCGTGAGGAGAACGAGCGCTCCGCCAGCGAGCGCGTGGCCGGTGCAAGCGATGACGAGCGGGACCTGCGCGTCGTAGAGCTTCATCAGGAGATCGGAGCCGCGCGAGAGGAGAGCCTTCGCGGCATCCGGGCTGCTCATCATGACGCGCAGATCGAAGCCGGCGCAGAAGCGATCCGGACGGCCCGTCAGCACCATCGCTCCGGCTTCCTTCTCGGCCCGCGCGAGGGCCTCGAGGAGGCTGTCGATCATCACCTCCGAGAGCGCGTTCGCTTTGCCGTCGTCCATCCGAACGACCGCGGTGTTTCCTTCGAGCGTGTACGAGAGGACGTCGCTTGCCATCGACGTTGCACCCTACGCTCCTTCGGCCCGCGCGGTCGACTGGTGGATGTTGGTGGATCGCGCGGGCCTCGGGGAGGAGCAAACGCCGAACACGTGACCTCCCAACCTGCCGAGATCTCTCGGAGCCAGAGGCTTCGAACTGGTGGTTTGGTGTGTGTATGGGTGGGCGCACGATGATGCGCCGCCTCTTCGCTCTCCTCTTCTCGGTCGGGACCCTCACTGCGCTGGCTGCAGGCTGTTCTGCCGAAGCGGCCGATGACGAAACGGCGAGCGGCGAGGACGAGCTCCGGCGGTTCCGTCCCAACGGCGAGAACGGGGGCGAGACGTTGCCGACGGAGACGAGCATCAACGGCTTCTCGATCGGCGGCTACGAATACTGGCCGTACAAGGAGGAGCAGCCGCTCTACCCGAGCAAGATCCAGTGGGGATTCTCGAGCGGCAGCGATCCGGCACGCCTCTGCATGGCCGAGGCGACGCGTTCGCTCGCCAAGATCCTCCAGGACCCGCCCCGCTCGCTCCTCGAGCTGCGCGAGAAACACGGCGTGTCGAGCTTCTTCAACTGGAACAACGACTACACGGACGCGGACCGCGACGGGATGGCCTCGCACCGCAAGCTTTGGCTCTACAACCAGCGCCTCATCAAGTGGATCAGCGAGACCAACACGAACGGCCTCTGCCTCATTCCGTCGCGCGCCGACCTCGATCGGTTCGCGAAGGCATGCATCGACGACTACCCGAACTGCTACTGACCCCCTCCGCTCCGGAACCGAGACGCGATTGATGCTCCGCGCAGACTGCTGTTGTGCAGTCTGCATGGATTGCTGCTCGACGCCCGCCCGCCGCATGGCGTGTGCACCGCGCACCTCCAAGTCCTCGTGACGATGGGCCTTCTACACGGGCGCTCGCGCGCGCTCGGAAGCCCTTGCCCGAGGTTTTCCAGATTGGAAAGGGCTCGTTTCCGGCCGAAGCATTGTCACGAGCTCCTCCGGCGTGCAGAAACTGCCGCGCTTGTTCGAGGGATTCGAGGGACGGAGGGCGGTCATGCGAGCAACGTCGGGAGTTGGGCTCATCGCGATCATCAGCCTCGTCGCGTGCACCGCGACGGGAGTCGTGACCGAACCAGGAGGCGCGGGCGCGGGCGCGGCAGGCGAGAACGGAACGAGCACCGATCCGACGACGCCCGAAGGCACGGACGAGGATCCGAGCAACCCGGACAAAGCGCCGTCGCCGGTCGTCTCCAACATCGCGATCAGCGGTGTGGCGGTCTTCCAGGCCGTGAAGGTCGACGTCGTCAAAGGCGGCGCGTACGTCTCGCCGACCAAGCGCAATGCGCCGGTCGTCGCCAAGCGGCCGGGTCTGATCCGCGTCTACGTCGAGCCCGGCGATGGCTGGAAGGCGCGCGAGGTCACCGCCGAGGTGCGCCTCGTCGTCGACGACGAGAAGTTCCCGATCCTGCGCGAGACGAAGACCATCTCCGGTTCGTCGAAGGACGAAGACCCGAAGTCGACGTTCAACCTCGAGGTGCCGGCAGAGAACCTCCTGCCGGGCGTCACGTTCCAGGTGACGCTCACCGCCGCCGACGGCGAGGCGGTGAAGGAGGGCGAGGAGAGCGAAGGACGCTTCCCGCAAGACGGGTCGTTCAAGGATCTGGGCGCGCAGCTGTCCGGGAAGCTCCGCGTCGTCATCGTCCCCCTCAAGTACGAGACGGATGGCTCCGGCCGAACGCCCGACCTCGGGACGACGCAGCTCGAGCGGTACCGAAAGACGTTGATGCAGCGTTACCCGGCGTCCGAGGTCGAGGTGACGACGCGCGATCCGTACCCCTGGACGACGACGATCGCTGCCAACGGCCAGGGCTTCTCCGCGGCGCTCCGCGCGATGCACCAGCTCCGACAACGCGACAAGGTCGACGACGACGTCTACTACTACGGCATCTTCTCGCCCGCCGCTTCGATGAGCTCGTTCTGTCGCGGCGGATGCGTGACGGGTCTCAGCACCGTGACCGACGAGGACACACCCGTCATGCGGGCGAGCGTCGGCCTCGGCTTCGTCGGTCAGGACTCGGCGAACACGATGGCGCACGAGCTGGGTCATGCGCACGGCCGCGAGCACGCGCCATGCGGCGGCGCCTCCGGCGTGGACCCGCAGTTCCCGTATCCGCAAGCGCAGCTCGGCGTGTGGGGCTACGACATCTTCGGGAAGACCCTCATCTCTCCGACGAAGGGGCGCGACATGATGGGCTACTGCCCGAACGAATGGGTGAGCGACTACACGTACAACGCCCTGTTCGAGCGCATGGCCGCCATCAGCACGTCGAAGAACAAGACCCTCTCGTTCCAGAGCAACGCGAGCACCTCTTCCGAGCAGGGACGCCGCTACCGCATCGCGACGGTCGGCGCGTCTGGCGAGCTCACCTTTGCTGGTGGTGGTGCGGGTGATGGCGCTGCAGACGAGATCGTCGTGAGCGAGGAGATCAACGGCGGCTCCGTCGTGCCTGCACACTTCCTCTCTGATCGTGGTGTCGAGGTCGCGACGCGTTCGGCGCGCTTCTTCCGCTTCGATCATCTCCCCGGCGGCCTCTTGCTCGTTCCGGAAGATGGCGTGTCGAAGTGGAGCGCGCTCCGCGTCGACGGCTTCGCCCAGACGCTCGCACGGCCTTGAGAGGCGCAAGCGCGCGGCGGCTGAGCTGGCGCAGCGCTCGGGTTGACCGCCCGCGCGCGACACCGTAATCGATCGCCGTGCCTCCCGTGACGACGCTCGCCGCGATCCGCGCGCGCTATGTCGAGCGCGACCGACCCCTGCCGCGCGCGCTCGAGGCTTCGCTTCGTGCCGATCCGCGACCGGGCGCGAAGGCAATCCTCGACGCCATCGACAAGCGGCGCCACGCGCGTCGGTCCGAGGGCCAGCGTCTCCGGAAGATGCTCGCGTTCGAGCAGGAGCTCTGGTCCGCTGGCCTCGTCCACGTCGCCGGCGTGGACGAAGCGGGGATGAGCCCGCTCGCCGGGCCCGTCTGTGCCGCCGCGGTCGTGTTCCACCCGGGCAGCCGCATCACGCACGTCGACGACTCGAAGAAGCTCGACGCGAAGGAGCGCGAGCGCCTCGCCGCCGCGATCAAGGAGACGGCGGCTGCGTGGGCCGTGGGCTGGGCTTCCGTCGAAGAGATCGACACGATCAACATCTACTGGGCGGGACTTCTCGCGATGCGACGCGCCGTCGAAGGACTCGGTCTATCGCCCGAGCATCTCCTGATCGACGCACGGCGGCTGAAGGACCTCGAGGTCCCCCAGACGCGCATCGTGAAAGGCGACGCTCGCAGCTTGTCGATCGCCGCCGCGTCGATCCTCGCGAAGACCTCGCGCGATGCGCTGATGCGGGACCTCGACGAGCAGTATCCGGGGTACGGATTTGCGCGGCACAAGGGTTACCCCGTCAAGGAGCACGTCGCCGCGCTCGGCCGTCTCGGGGCGTGTGCCGTGCATCGCCGGTCGTTCGATCCGGTGCGCGTGGCGCTCGGGCTGCCACCACTCCACGCGGCAGAAGAAGGGCAAGAGTCGGCGGTGCGCGCGTCCGCACCCGAGCCGGAAGTCGATGAGCCGATCGCTCCGATCGACGTGATCCCGGCAGCAGTCGCTTTTGATCACTGATTGTTCGTCACTCGTATGAATACGAGAGCCGCGGCATCCGCGCGCGCTAGGTATGGCGCATGGATCGACTCCGCAGCTTGGGGGTGTCTGCTTTGCTTGTCGTGATCGCCGGTCTCGCTGCATGTGTCGGTGATGACCCTGGCGTCTTTCATCAGCCCGGCCCCGACGTGAGCTCGCCGGGGACCGACGCAGGCGTCGACGCAGACTCGGCTCCGATCGTCGTCGACGCTGGGGACGACGCTCCACCCGGCGTCACCTGCAACGCGCCGCTCGAGGCTTGCGGGACGGCGTGTGTGGACAAGCAGACGAACGGCCAGCACTGCGGACGATGCGAGCGCGCGTGCGGGCAGGGAAGCACCTGCAGCGCAGGGAGCTGTTCCCCGGTCGTCCTCGCGAGCGGACTGGATTCGCCGTCGGCCCTCGCGGTCGCGCCGGCCGTGGTGGTGGTCGCGCTCGGCGACGTCGCCGTTCGGTGCGGGAAAGATGGCTGCGCGCAAGGAGCGACGCGCCTGTGGCAGAGCACTGAATGGACGCTCGTGCCGGGAGCGCTCTCGCTCAGCGCGGACCGCTCGCATGCGTTCGTGCTCGGACGTACGACGACGCCGCCGTTCCCGTGGGAGACCAACCTCTATCGCGTTGCGCTCGATGGGATCATCGCCAGCATCCCCTCGCACCAGACGACCGCGCTCTCGCCCGCCCATGCACTCGGGAACTCGACGCGTGTGACCACCGACGCGCGCGAGCACGCATTCGTGTCGCCCTATCGCAGCCATCGGTGCTTCGCAGCGAGCTGCGAGAACGTCGCGGTCCTGTCGAACAACGAGACGCCGACCAGCGTGACGCTCACCCCGACACACTACGCCTGGACGATCCACGACGGCTCCGGCGGCGCCACCGTGCAGACGTGCCCGCGCCCGCCTGCGAACGCGTCCAGCTACGAGGGAGCAAGCGACTGCGGGACACCGCTCGCGCTCGCTCCGGCGATCACGCAGAGCACGAGCAATCACGTCACGTCGCACGACAACGTCGTCTACTGGGCCGACTGGAGCACGAACGGCGGCGCCACCGGGCGCATCCTCGCGTGTCCTCCCTCGGGATGCGGCGGCGCACCGAAGGTCATCGCAACTGCCGAGCAGGTGATCGACGGCCTTGCGGTCGACGCTACCGGCGCATACTGGACGAGCGGCAGCAGCGGCACCGTCCGCGTCTGCCGTGACCTGGTGAAGGGATGCGGGACGGAGGCCGAGACGCTGGCCGGCGGTGCTTCCAACCCTGGCCCGATCGGGCTGGACGACAAGTACGTCTATTTCATCGCCCGCGGGGGCAACGCCGAGAACGGCGCGCTGCTGAAGGTCGCGAAATAGTCGGCCGCACACGCAACTGACGCGCGTGGTGGCCGACATGGCCTGCACGCATGAGCTCCTCCGACCGTGACGCCTCCGGCCGTTGTCGCGCGGCGCGCGCCGGCGTACCTGGTTGGTCGCCAGCCGTGAGCGACTCCATCGCGACCATCCTGCAATCCTTCAAGCACCGCAACGTGGCGCGCGGGCAGATGTACGCGGCGCAGGGCCGCGTGACGGAGCTCGAGGAGAGCGAGGCCGGGGTCACGGCCGTGGTCACGGGGACGGAGCCGTACCGCGTCGTCGTGCGAAAGGGCGGGAAGACGGGCAGGACGCTCGCGCAGTGCACGTGCCCGGCGTGGAAAGACGACTGGCAGTGCAAGCACATCGCCGCCGTGGCGTGGGCGCTCTCGGCGAGCCGCAAGACGGCACGGTCGAGTCCAGGCACGACGCCGCCCGCGCTGCCGGAGGTGTTCCACGACGTCTATTCGACGTCGTCGTTCCTCACGCGTCTCGGGTTGTATCTCGGCGAGCCGCTGCCGCACGGCACGGAGAAGTACCTACCGCTCACCGACTGGTGGTGGAGCGCCGTGTACGGCTCCAGCGCTGCGCTGAGGAAGCTCGCGCGGCATGTCGTCGAGTGCGCCCCGGAGGTCGAAGCTACGCTCGCGACGTTGCGCGCGTGGCGCGCGCCGGCGATCCCGCGCGTGGCCCGGACCGCCTTCACGGACGTCTACGACGCGCTCGCAGAGGTCTACGCCGCGCGCTCGGAGACGGCGAAGGTGGGCTCGGCCGTGCCGGGGCCGCTCGACGGCGTCCGTCATCCGGGGTTCACGTTCGCGTGGGACAAAGAGCGGCGCATCTTCGAGGCGAGCGAGAACCCGACACCGATCCTCGACGAAGAGAAGCTTCGCAAGCTCGCGATCGTGATCCCGGTCGACGAGCCGGGTAAGCCGGTCCGCTTCGGCGGGCACGCGTTTGCCGACCACGGCGCCACGGATGCATGGGATCTGTTCGCGCTCCGTGCGGTGCTCGAAGCTCTCACCGCGCGCACGAATCCCGCGGTCGTCGAGCTCGAGCGCGAGCTCGACCGTCCTGTCTGGGACATCGTGCTCGAGCAAATCGCCGCAGAGCAGGGGACGAACAAGCCTGCGCGCGAGTGGCGGTTCAGCCTCGTGTGCTTCCCGCAGTACGACCACGTGGAGCTCATTCCCTACGCTCGTGATCCTGCACTCGGGGCGAAGGCGAGGTGGAAGCGCGAACGTTTTCAGCGCTTGCTCGCGGAGCCCGCCTCCGCGCTCGAGCACGACGTCGCTCGCCTCGCACTGCATTCCAGCCCGACAGGGCGGGGCCGCGATCGCGGGAGCCAGCCCGAGATCTACGGCTTCTACCTCGGGACGCCGCTCGGCCACGAGCTGCTCCGCCTCCTCGCTCGCCATCCTGCGGTCGTCATGAAAGACGCGGTACGGGGCGCGGAGAGAGACCAGGACGCTCCCGCGGCCATCCTTGCGGGCACGCTCACGATGAAGTTCGAGCGACGCGCCGGCGCGACCCTCTCGCCCCGATTCCACGTCGACGCCGAGCCCTTGAAGCTTCCCATGTCCGCGTTTGCCGGCGAGCGTATGGCGCTCTATCGCTATCATGTGGACGCGGCTTCGATCGTCTCGGTCGAGGTGCCGGCGTCGCTTCGTGCGTGGGTCGAGATGTCCGCGAGGCTCGGACGCTCGCTCGCGTTCCCGCCCGAGGCCGTCACCAAGCTCGCTGCGGCGACGCAGCCGCTCATGCAGGCAGGGATCGTCGAGCTGCCGCGCGTGGCGCTCGGCGACGAGCTGCCGTATCAGCCGGCTGCGACGCTGCGCGTGGAGTGGCTGCCGGACCGGCTCGAGATCGAGGCGGTCGTCGAGGTGATGATCAAGCCCCATCCCCGTGCGCCGTCGGCGCCGGCGGGGCGTGGCCCGGTGCTGTTCACGTTCGAGGACGAAGGCAAACGCGTCTACGTCGAGCGCGATCATGGTCGCGAGCTCCAGATCGCGGGGCTGACGGTCGACGCGATCGACGTCGAGGATCTCGACTGGCTAGAGGGGGTAGGGCGGACGAAGGACCTCGACGTCGCCCTCGCGCTCGCGGCGTGGCTCGATCGCAACCCGCTCGGCCTCGGGATCGAGGTCAAGGTCGGACGGCCGCCGGCGCTCCGTCCGCTGCCGAGGAACACCAACATTGTCGTTCGTCGCGCGGGGCGGTGGCTCGCCATCGACGGATCGTTCGATGCCGATGGGATCAAGATCACGCTCGGTGAGATGCTCGAGGCCGCCCGGCTCGCGCAGCGCTACCTCCGCGCAGGCGACGGCGTGTTCTACGAGCTGTCGCGGGAGATGATCGCGAAGCTCAAGCCGATCGCGATGGCCGCGCAGCTCGCGCCGAAGAGCCTGGCGACATCCGACCCGAACACGGAGGCGAGTACGGCGGCCATGCTCCACGCCGGCTTCGGCGGCCTGCTCGCGCAGGCCTCGGACGTGTTCGGCACCATCGAGGGGGATGGCCTCGACGTCCACGAGTACCTGCAGCGCTTCACGAACCGCGAGCAGCGCATCAAGGTGCCTTCGCTCGATCAAGGCGAGCTGCGCGAGTACCAGCGCGACGGCGTCGCGTGGATGCTCCGCCTCGCGAGCTGGGCGCCCGGATGCGTGCTCGCCGACGACATGGGCCTCGGCAAGACGGTTCAGACCGCGGCCGTCCTCAAGGCGCGCGCGAAGCTCGGACCGGCGCTCATCGTGGCGCCGGCGAGCGTCTCGTCGAACTGGGTTTCCGAGCTCGCGCGCTTCGTGCCGAGCCTGAACGTGCGCTGGTACAACGAAGACCGCGCAGCCCCGCTCTCGGAGCTCGGCGCTCGCGACGTGCTCGTCGTCTCGTACGGCCTGCTCCAGCGCGAGAGCGCGGCTTTCCGCGAGCATCGGTGGGCGACGATGGTGGTCGACGAGGCGCAGTACGTGAAGAACGTCGAGGCGCAGCGAAGCGATGCGGTCCGCAACCTGCAGCGAGACTTCACGATCGCGCTGACGGGGACGCCGCTCGAGAACCACCTCGGAGAGCTGTTCAGCATCGTCGACATCGCGTTCCCGGGCCTGCTCGGGGACGAGCCGACGTTCCGCGAGCAGTTCCGTAAGCCCATCGAGGGGAGCCGCGATCAGGAACGCCTCGCCGTGCTCGGCGCGCTCATCGGGCCGTTCCTCCTCCGGCGCACGCGCGCCAGCGTGCTCGACGAGCTGCCGCCGCGCGAGGACATCACCGAGGAGATCGAGCTGAGCCTCGCCGAACGCAAGCGGTACCTCGCGCTCCGCAACGAGTGCGCCAAACATCTCGAGAACGAGAAGACGGCGCGAAAGCCGCCGTCGCAGATGCGCATCATGCTCCTCGCGGCGCTGACCCGTCTTCGGCAGATGGCGTGCGACGTCCGTCTCGTCGATCCGGAGTTCACCGGCCCGTCCACCAAGGCCGCGCGCGCGGTGGAGCTCGCGCAGCAGATTACCGCCGAAGGCAGTTGCGTGCTCGTCTTCAGCCAGTTCACGCAGTTCCTCGACAAGGTCCGCGCAGCGCTCGAGGAGGCGGGCCTGCGCGTCGGTATGCTGACCGGGGGAACACCGACGACGGAGCGCCGTCCGATCATCGATGCATTCCAAGCGGGTGACTTCGACGTCTTCTGCGTGTCGCTCCTCGCCGGCGGCACCGGGCTCAACCTGACCCGTGCGAGCTACGTCATCCACCTCGACCCGTGGTGGAACCCAGCGGCAGAGGAGCAGGCCACCGCGCGAGCGCATCGCATGGGCCAGAAGAACCCCGTGACCGTGTATCGGCTCGTCTCGCGAGGGACGATCGAGCAGGCGGTCCTCGAGATGCACGCCGACAAGCGACAGCTGGCGTCCGCCGTCCTCGAAGGAAAGGGCAGCCCGAAGGCGATCACCTCGGCAGAGCTGCTCGAGCTGCTCCGTTTCGGCGCTTGAGCGCTGCCGTGCGCGGAGCCGCGCCGTCACGGCACGGTCTTCGCTGCTCGCGCCGTCATGAAGAACGTACTTATCTCTTTCGCTCTCGGCCTCCTTGCGACCGTCGCGTGCTCCTCGTCGCCGCGCTCGACCTCGTCCGGTCCACAGCCGACGCCCGGCTCCGCAGAGCCGGCGGCCGATTCCCCCAGCGGCGATGCCGTGCCGATCGGCGTCGTGCGATCCGCGCAGCAGCGGAACATGGAGCCGGAGCTCGAGCCCACCGAGCTCGAGAGGCTCACGAAGAGCCAGGCGAACCTCGCCGTCGACCTCTATCAGGCCGTTCGCAAGCGTCCCGAGAGCGCGGAACAGAACCTCTTTCTTTCGCCGCACAGCGTGTCGATCGCGCTCGCGATGACGTACGCAGGCGCGCGCGGGAGCACCGCGGGCGAGATGAAGAACGCGCTTCATTTCGATCTGCCCGACGAGCGCCTCCACACGGCGTTCGATTACCTCGATCTGCAGCTCGCGAGCCGAGGCACACGCACCGAAGCGAAGGACGAACAGCCGTTCCGCCTCGATGTCTCGAGCTCGCTCTGGGGCCAGTCCGGCACACCGTTCGAAGAGCCCTTCCTCGACACCCTCGCCGTCAACTACGGCGCCGGGCTGAACCTCGTGGATTTCGTCCGCGCCACGGAGAAGTCACGCCAGACGATCAACGGCTGGGTGGAGGAGGAAACGGAGCGCCGTATCAAGGACATCCTCCCGCAAGGGTCGGTCGACAGCGATACGCGGCTCGTGCTCGTGAACGCCATCTACTTCAAAGCGTCATGGGCGACGAAGTTCGATCCCGAGGGGACGGCGGAGGCGAGCTTCACGAAGCTCGACGGCACGAAGGTCCCGGTGTCGATGATGAGCACGCGAGCGGTCGCCCGCCCGTACCTGCGAGAGGGCGGCTTCGAGGCCGTCGAGATGCCCTACGTCGGCGACGAGCTCTCGATGCTCGTCGTCGTTCCAACCGGCTCCTTCGCGGACTTCGAAGCGTCGCTCACGGGCGAGAAGGTGCTCGACATTCTCGGCCGCCTCCAGCCGCGGGAGGTCGACCTCGGGTTCCCGAAGCTGAAGGTGGAGAGCGCGATGTCGCTGAAGGCGCCGCTCCAGTCGCTCGGTATGAATCAGGCGTTCGATCGCTCGGCCGACTTCTCGGGCATGAGCACGGCGGAGAAGCTCCGGATCTCCGACGTCCTCCACAAGACGTTCTTGCAGATCGACGAGAAGGGCACGGAGGCTGCCGCGGCGACGGCCGTGACGGTCGTGCTCACCTCCCTGCCGACCGACGTGATCACGATGAAGGTCGACCGGCCGTTCTTCGTGGCGATCGTCGATCGGGCGACGAAGACGTTGGTCTTCTTCGGCCGCATCCTCGAACCGGCGCTCTGAGCGCCGTGTCACTTCACCTGACCGGCGGGGGCACACGTCGATGAACCGGCGCCGACGATCAACATCCCGGCGTCTTCGACCACCACCGTCGTCGTGTTCGTGGCCGGCGAATAGCGGGTCACGCGCGAATACGCAGAGCCGGGGGCGGTGAAGATCCAGAAGTCACCGCCCCACTGCGCGACGGCATAGCCGCCGCCGACGTCGACGTCCGGGCGATAGGTCTCCACCACGTCGCCCGTCGTCTTGTCGAGCCGCACGATGCGGCCACTCGCTCCGAGGAACGCGTAGAGCGTGCCTGCGCCCGTTCCCGTCAGCTCTCCCTGACCGAGCGTCGCATGTCCGACGAGCGAGACCTCGAACGTCGTGAGATCGAGCCGACCGAGCGCCGTCCCGGCGATGTAGAGCGTCTCCGAGAGCGGTCCGCCGTCGGTATCGTCCTTCGCAAAGCCCATCCCGAACACCTCGAAGCCGTGCTGGCCTGGACGGTACGGCGTCGGCGCGCAGCTCGCGTCTTCGGTGCTGACCTTGAAGATGCGGCCGTCGCCGTATTCCACCCAGGCCGTGCCGCGGCGGTCGACCGCCATCGAGAACGTGTCGCTCGACGTCGGGCATCGGAGCTGGCCGATGCTCGTGAACGCGAGTGTCTCCGGATTGAAGCGATGCAGCTCGTTGTCCTTCGACGACAAGACGTAGATGAGCTTGTTCTCGTCGGCGCAGTCCAGGAGCGGCGCGGCAGCGTCGCCTTCGCTCGAGGCGTCGACGAAGGAAGCGGGCCCGGACGGGCCGCCGTCCTTCGAGGGCTCGAAGTGGTCACGATCCGACGAACAGTGGAGCGCGCCGAGACTCGCGGCGAACGTGAAAGCGGCAACCAGGTACCTTCTCGGCGAGGGCGGCAGCATCGTCGACTCCATCAGTGCGGATCAGCGCGGGGAAGGTGAGGGGAAGCTGAGGCGGACCGGTGTCGGATGGGGGCCGGTGTCGATCGAGCCGATCCCGAGTTGCCCGCGATCGTTCGTTCCCCAGCAATCGACGGCGCCTGCACGCGTGAGCGCGCAGGTTCCCCCGGTCGAAGCGGCGAGCCGTACGGCGGGCCCGCTGAGTCCGTCGATGCGCGTGGGCGTGCCCCGGACCGCGTAGGTCTTCACCTCGGCGCCGAGGACGCGGCCGGAGCCTGCGTCGCCCCAGCAGTAGACGCGTCCGCTGCCGAGGACGGCGCACGAATGGCGTCGGCCCGTCACGACCTGCACGGGCACGTCGTGGCCCGTGATCGATGCATCCGCGTCGTCATCGTCCGTGACGTCCGCGAGGATGCTGCGGGCCGGCAGGTGCGGAATGTCTTCGAACGTTCCTCGGCCGAGCTGTCCGCCGCTGTTCGAGCCCCAACACTCGACGAACCGGCCCGCGACGGCGCACGAGTGGAAGAAGTTCGTCGAGAGGCCACGCACCCTCGAGAGCGACGGAACGACGGTAGGCCGCTCGTTCGGATCTTCGGAGGAGTCGCGCCCGAGCAGGTAGTTGTCGCGTCCGAACGCCGTGTTCGCGCCCCACGACAGCACCTTGCCGTCGGCGGCGATCACGAACGTGCGACCGTAGCCGCCGATCGGCGCGATGACGCTCGATTCGAGGAGCGTCGCAGCTCCGGGCGACACCATCGATTGTTCGGTGGGGCCGCGTCCGAGCTCGCGGCGCTCGTTCGTCCCCCAGCACGAGAGCTGGCCGCCCGCGACCGTCACGCACGCGAACCCGGTGCCGACGCCGAGCGTCTCTGCCCGCGGCACCGCTTCCTGGCGCGTCGGCGTCGGGGCGGCGCCGAAGGGGGGCTCGCCGGCATCGGGTTCGGCGCCCATGTGGACGAGCGCAGCCTCTCCCCAGCAGTACACGCTCCCGTCCTTCGTGCGGGCGCAGGTGTTGTCGGTGCTCATCCCGATCTCGGCGACGTCCGCGAGACCTTCGACGAGGGCGGGAGTGGTGATGTCCAGGTTCCCCTCGGGATCTCTCCCGAGCTGACCGAAGTCGTTCGCGCCCCAGCAGGCGACGTGCCCGTCGTCGAGGAGGGCACAGTACGCGTCGCCGCTTCCGACGATGCTGGTGACACAAGGTGTCGTCTCGCAGACGACGGAGGCATCCGGCACGACGAAGTCTTCGTCGCCCGCGTCGCAGCTCTCACACGACGCGTCGGCATCGTTCTGCCCGGCATCGAGCGTGCTCGAATCGCCGTCGCCGCCGTCGACGACCGGCGGCGAGGTCGTGTCGGTCGACGAGCATGCGAAGAGGGATCCCGCCGTCCCGCTTGCGAGAACGAGAAGACCAACGAGCTTTCTCACGGTGCACCTCGGAACGGTGCACCTCGGAACGGTGCACCTCGGAAAGGTGCACCTCGGAACGGTGCACCTCGGAACGATGCACCTCGGAAAGGTGCACCTCGGAAAGGTGCACCTCGGAACGGCGCACCTCCGACGAGGCGGTGGAGCGCCACGCCACGTCCGACGGCCCACACGTCGCCGGCGGGCCCGGCATGGATGGCGTACAGGTCGTTCCACATCGGTATGCCGCCGATCGACAGCCGGGCGACGCTCCATTTCGATCCGTCCCAGTGACGGATCGCGCCGCCTTCTCCGGCGAGCCAGATGTCGTTCGAGCCGCGTCCCCAGATGCTCCGCATCGTGGTCTTCGTGTTGCTCGGCACCGTGGTCCACCCGACGCCGCCGTCGCCGTCCGAGGCGCCGCGATAGTGCTCGCCGGCGGTGGCGATCGCCCAGAGCTCCGCGCCCTCGCTCCAGACCGTGCTCACTCGAAGCGGCTCCGCGACCGTACCTTCGAGGACCTTTTCCCAGTCGTAGCGGTCCGGGTCGTCGTTGCGCGGCGAGCCGAAGATCACTACGCCCGTCTCGGAGAATCCCATCGCAATGGTCCCGGCGATCCAGACCTTGCTGTCCGGCGTCACCCAGAACGCGCTCACGTTCCTGAGGTCGTCCAAGGCGATCGGCAACGTCGTCCAGGAGACCGTCGTGACCGGACCACCGTCGGCGTCGTTCGCCGTCGCGATCGTCCCTCGCTGCAGGACGTGCTCGCCGGAGAGCTGTCCGTAGGTCCAGAGCTCGCTGTCTCCGCGGCCGCGGAGAATGTCCAACGTCGGTGTCGTCTCGACGTCGTATTCGAGCTTCGTCCACGTGAACGGCGCTCCGCCGCCGGCGCGCGTCCCGTGCACGAGACGGCGGTTGAGCTCGGAGATGCCCCACACGTCGTTCGGTGAGCTCGCCCAGAGGCCCGTGATGCCCTCGGTGCCGGCGGCGTCCACCGCGGTCCATGCCGCGCCGTTCCAGTGGAACAAAGCGCCCGTGCTCGAGGCGATTGCGTCATCGGCGGCGAAACCCCAGACCGCCGTGAGCTGGAGGTCGGGCTCCGGAAGAACGGTTCGGCACCACTGGTCGGCGCTGCACTGCCCGGCGTCCTCGACCGGGGCCGCAGCGTCGTCCAGCGAGGCGTCTCCCGCGTCGGTCGGGGGCGAGCCGCCGTCCGCCGGCGGACCGCCCGCATCGATGTCTTCCTGCGTTGCCGTCCCGTCGGCAGAACAATGGATGAGGGCCGCGCCGAGGAGTGAGAACGAGCTCAGATGAAGAAGTCTTCTTCTCATGGCGTCAGCGTGCCCGGCAGGAGGGTGGTCCCTTTGTGGAGGAAGATGTTGCGTCCGACCGCCCAGATGTCCGCCGGGGACGAAGCCCAGAGCGCGAAAATCTCCGTCGAACGTGTGTCGTCCACGGCAACGTCCACGAGCGTCCACGTCGCTCCGTCCCAGTGAGCCAGCGTTCCGTCGCTGCCGCCCGCCCAGATGTCATCGCCGGCGAACCCGAGGAGGGAGCGAAGTGTGGAGTGATTCGGGAACGCAACGTCCTCCGTCGTGACCTTGCCCTCGGCGTCACGCGTGAACCGTCGAACGGTTCCGAAAGCGCCGACAGCCCAGACCTCTTTTTCGGTGCCCCAGAGCGCGTAGAGGGGCAGCGACGTTCCGCTGTCGACGACCGCCCAGGTCGCGGCGCCGTTCTCCCAGCCGCTCGAGTAGCGCGTCTTTCCGCCGTCACCGACCACCCAGATCTCGCCGCTGGGCGTACCCCAGACCGCGTTGAACGTGGGTTCGGTGTCCCATGGCATCGCGCCCGGCGTCGTCGTCGTCGGAGTCCACCTGGGCGCTCCGCCGTTCCATCCATCGGAGTGCCAGACGGTCGTCTGGGCGAGTCCGAAGGAGCTCTTGCCGACGGCCCACACGTCCGTCGCGTTTCGGCCCCACATCGCGTGGACGGCGGCGGACCAGTCCGTCGTGGTTCCGGCGTCTCTGTCCGACGCCGCCCACGACGAAACACGCGGATCGCCCGTGTCGTTGTGCCAGAAGGCGTCGCCGGTGCTGAACGCCCAGACGTCTTTCGGACCGCTGCCCCAGACGCCAAAAATCGTCTGGTCCGTGCCGAGCGTCGCCGAGGTGAACGTGCTTCCGTCCCAGTGGATCGCGAGATCGGGGCTGCCCGCGATCCACACGTCGGACGGGCCCGAGCCCCAGATCCCGTTGAACGAATACGGCGAGCCGGCCGGCGACGTCACCGCGCACCAGCGGCCGTCGGTGCACTGCTGGAGCGCGGCCGCGTCGGGGCCAGGGACCACCGTCGGTGCATCCGTGGCCGCGTCCCCGTCGACGAGCGGGCCGACCGTCGGTTCGCCCTGAGTGGCGCAGCTTGCGAGGATCCCGACGAGTGCACCGCCGGAGAGGACTGACGCGGCGACGGCAGCGGCCGCGGTCATCGGATAGGAGCCGGGCTTCTTCAATTGATGACTCCTGCATCGCAGGGGCCGGTCAAGCACGCGCCGCGAATGCACGGCTGGCCTGCGGCCACGTCGCATTGGACCTCGCACGCTCCGCAGTTGCGGACGTCGTTCGTGAGGTCGACCTCACAGCCGTTCTCGAGCCGTCCGTCGCAGTTGCCGTAGCCGACGGCGCATTCGTACGAGCAGCGTCCCATGATGCACACCGGGCTGCCGGACGCGCCATCCGGCCCGGGGCACATGTTCCCGCAGGCGCCGCAGTTCCTCGGATCGGTCTGTAGATCGACACAGTCGAACGAGCAGCGCGTCATGCCTTCGTCGCAGAGGCATTTGCGGTCGGCGCAGATCTGGTCGTCCGTGCACTTCTTCCCGCACTTGCCGCAATTCTTCGCGTCGGTCTCCAGCTCGGCCTCGCAGCCGTCACCGCAGAAGTCGTCGTTGCAGTCCGAGCGGCTCGGCTGACACGTCGTCTGGCACTTGGAGCTCACGCACGCGATCTTCGCTCCGTCGGGGACGACACCTTCACCACATCTCCAAGTGACGGCCTCGACAGGAGCTCCCTCGCACGCGTTACCGCATGCTCCGCAGTTCTCGGGATCGTCGGACAGACGGACGCATTGTCCGTTGCAGACGGTCTGCCCGGACGGGCAACCGCATGCGCCCTTCCAGCAGATCTCGCCGGCTGCGCACGCGTTTCCGCATGCCCCGCAGTTGGCCGGATCCGAGTCGAGCGCGACCTCGCACCCGTTGTCGATGAGGTGATCGCAGTCACCGGCGTTCTCGCGGCAGATCATCTGGCATCTGGACTCGGCGCAGATGAAGAATGCGTCGACTCCCGCCGCTTCGGACGGGCACTTCACGTCGCACGAGCCGCAATGCTCGACGTCGTTGCTGAGATTCGTGGTGCAGAGCCCCGATTTATCGGTGCACGTCGCGTAGGGGGCCGGGCACTCGCGAGCGATGCACAGCGGGATCTCGGTGGCCGGTTCCGTGGCGGCGTCGCGGTTCGTGAACTGCGGACCGTCGGGCACGCCGTCGATGCCTGCGCGCAGCGTGTCGGTGCAGGCCGAGAGAACGGTGATCGCGAGGACGGCGGCGCCGAGAACGGCACCTGCGAGCTTTCGACGGTTCATTCGGACTCTGCAGGAGCAGCAGCGCAAGAGAGGCGCTGGAGGTGAGACGACGCGGGCGCGAGGCGCTCGAGCTCTGCGCGGACGCTGCGTGCTTTCGCCAGGTCTCCGGTCGCGCAGAGCGAGAGGACCTGGAGCGTCATCCGCTCTTCGCGGAGCGCGCCGTTCGGGAAGCGAGACGCGTGCGTCGCCAGCGACGCGAGCGCCTCCGCCGGCGCACCGTCGCGGAGCGCACGCTGCGCCGTCCGCACGAGAGCCACTTCTTCGGCGATCGTGTCCGTGCCGGCTCGCCGGTCGTCCGTGTCCTTGACCGGAGCAGGCCGATTGCTCGACGCACGTGCCGCCTTGGCTGCCGCGCCGACCCGATCGCCGCGTCGGTCGAGACTCGGCGGCTGAGGCGCTTCCGGCGGCGCCTCGAGCGTGACCGTCTCGAGCGCGGGTGAAGGTGAGGGCTCCGCGATCTGCGGAGGCGACGGAGATGCGGGCGCGACCGCCCTCGTCGGCGCGACGGCGGGAGGCGGCGGCGCTGCGCGATCGCCGTCGGCGCCGCCCATTCCGAACGCGACGCACAAGCCCAGCACGCCGAGGCCCGTCACGGCTCCGCCCCACGGGCTTCGTACGAAGGCCTTTGCGGCCTCGAGTCGACCAACGGAGGAGGCGACGTCGCGTGGTCCCGGCGCGTCCGCTCCGAACGTCGGCTCTTCACGAAGACGCTCGGGGATCCCGGCCCGCACGGAGCGCATGACCTTCGGGCTCGGGCCCCAGCCTTTGCGGGCCGCGTCGAGCAGCGCCTGCTCGCGATCGGTTAGCTTGCTCATCGCTTGGGTTCTTCCGAGTGAGCGGTGTTTGCTTCGAGCAGGCGACGAAACTGCTCGCGCGCCAATCGAAGCCGGGAGTAGACGGTGTTCACGTTGATCTCGAGGAGCGCGGCGACCTCGCTTGCCGTCATCTCCTCGATGTCGAGCAGCAGAAGCGCCATTCGCTTTTCCGGATCCATCTGGTCGAGGATTCGCTCGAGCGCCTCGACCGCTTCGCTGCGCGCGAGCACGTCGAAGGGGCCATCCGCCTCGTCGGGGATGCCTTCGTCGACGAGCTCGTGCTCCGTTTTCGTATGTGATCGGCGCCGCTCGTTCGCTGCGACCCACTGGGCGACGCGGTAGAGCCACGTGCGGATGTCACTACGGCCCTCGAACTCCGGAAGGCGCCGGTGCACCACGATGAACACGTCCTGCGCCGCGTCGTCCACTGCGTCCGCGGGAAGCCCGAACGTTCGAAGGACACGCCAGACGAAGGCGAAGTGTCGTTCGTACACCTCGTCGAACGTTGGTCGGGACCGCACGACGGACACCGGACGCTCCTCGGCCGCCGCGACGACTACGTCAGACGGCGCGGTCCCCGAGAGGAGCGAAGAGTGCGCGGGATGCACATCGTTTAGTGTCGGCCGTCGACGAAACCATCACGACGGTCAGAAAAAGAGCACGTCCAGCCCGAGAATGCAGCGAACTACGAGGAACGGCGGCTCGAAGACCGTGCCGTAACCTTCGATGAACACAGGCGGCGCATGGATCGGATGAGCCAGAGCAAGCCCTGCCGTTGGTGATACTCGGCTCCGTGGCAGGAGGCGCCCGGCGATCATCAACCCCGCCGCGCTCCAGAGGCCGCGCGCCGTCTCCGGGTGCGTGACGCTCACGCCCGTCGTCGACTCGAGGCCGACCTCGACCGTAAGGCACGCGCGCCCGTCGATGCGGCTTCCCGAAGCAAGCGGCGGTCGGAGGCAGGCATGCGCCTCGACGGCAGCAAGCGACACGTACGCGCCGCCGCGGCCTGAACGAGGACCGGTGACGGTGAAGCGTTCGTTGTAGGTGGTGAGCTGGGTCTCGAGGACGAGCGGCCCCCGAACGATCCCGATGAACGCCGCGGCGCCGAGGGTTGGTCGTGGCAAGGATCCGTCGTCCAGGACCAATCGGGCGCCGCCGTGAAGGTGAAAGGGACGTGGCGGCGGAGTCTCCGCTCGGCGTGCCGGCGCGGGAGGTGTCGGCTTCGATGGCGCGTGCGGCGGCGACGCTGGCGCCACGACCTCAGCCGCACGAGGCGTGCTTGGTTCGGGAGACCCGGACGGGGCAGACGAGTCGGATCGATCGGACCTGGCCAGCGCTTCGGGATCGATGTCGAGCGCGAGGATCAGGGCGGCGGCGTCGGCGAGGTGCGAGCAATCATCGCCTGCGAGGATCCGCTCGTTCGCCTCGCTCCCGATGATGACGAGCTCGAGCCGGTAGCGCGGCTCGCGCGCGGAGCGCCCGTTCTCCGTCACCCGGCCGCGAGCAGAGATGGCCCGCTGCTTCGACGACCGGACGTGTCCGACGACGTCGGCAACGCGCGCGACCACCTCCTCGCGTGTCGGGCAGCCCGATCGGGTCGGCGCGATCCACTCGAGATCCAGCAAGGGAGCTTCTGGCTCCGCGGCGGCGGCGCGACTCGGAGAAAACGTGTACGCGCACGTGACGAGCCCGACCGCGACGGCGGCGCGAAGGAGCGTCTCCTCGCACCATCGTGGCATGCGCGGGATGCTACTACCATCGTCGCCCGCATGCTCGGGTGCCGACACGCGCGCTCTTCTCGCGTGGCGGGCATCTCGATGCGAGCTCGAACGAGATCCTCGAGCACGCGCGGATGTGCTTCGAGGCTTCGCGGCCATGACGGCGATGCCGCGATCGCGCCGGCGAGGTGTGCCAGCCCGGGCCTGACACACTCGTTTTCGCCGGGATGTGCGCTCGCATTGCCGTCCGAGGACGAGGCACGGCCATTGCTGGAGCGTGGGGCATGCGCCGTGTTGCCTGGGCCTTTGCCGTGTCCTCCGTGCTCGTCGCTTGTGGAGGCTCCGTCTCGTCCTCGTCGGACGGCACCAGCAGCAGCGGCGGTGGTGGTCGCGGCGACGGCAGCGGCTCGAACGAGTCGGACTCCAAGGGCTCGTGCGCGAAGACGGACATCAAGGCGACGCGGGCCTGTGTGCCGGGCACGGCGGCGGCGAACCAGGATCTCGTTCTCCAGGTCGACGACGTGCAAGGCTGTCTCTCCTGCTTCACGACGGTCGACCGCTGCACCGTCGCCGTGGCCGGCAACGTCATCACCCTCGGCCTGGACGGCACGCAGTGCACGCCGAAGAAGGACGTCGGCTGCCCTGCCGTGTGCGCGATCCCGTCGGCGAAGTGTGCGGTGCCGCCGCTCGCCGAGGGGAAGTACACGGTCGTCGTGTCCGGTGAAAATGACCGAACGGGGCTCGTTCCGCGCGAGCTCGTCGTGACCGCGGGGGCATCCGAGACGTCGTGCACGCTGACCAATCCGGCGAGCGGCATGATGGAGGAGAACGGCTACCCGAAGTCGTGCTCCAGCGACGACGATTGCCGTCCGGCGACGTTCGGCAACCGATGCCAACCATGCGCCTGTCCGAACGGCGCCATCACGAAGCTCGCCAGTGAGCAGTACGAGGCGGAGACGCGCGCGGCGACCTCGCAATGTCCGGGGGACAAGCACGGGGTCGTGTGCGCAGCGTGCCCTCCGGTGAAGGCGCGCTGCGACGTCCAAGCGGATGCGCTCGCGGGCACGTGCGTGCTCGAGCCTGGTTGATCGCGGCCGCTCCGGCACTCGGCGTTTAGCGGCGCCGCGTCCTCTCACGACGTGTCAGCGACGCGACGAACGTTCGTCGCGAGCGAGCTCGTCGGTCGACTCGCCGAGCTCGCTCGTCCGACGCGCATCGGTCGGGCACGTCCGATGCACCGTGCGGCTCCCGTCATGGGGCTCGTTGCTGACGTCCGAAGGAACGCTCCGTTCATCGGCATCATGCTCGCGATCGCGATCACGTGGCTCGCGCTCGTCCTCGCGGTCGTCGCGCTCTTGCTGAGAATGTGAACCGAAGCTTCGTCCGGCGCTCTCTGTCGCTCGCTCTCGCCCGCGCCGCATCTGCGGTGCGGGGACTGCGGCGATGCGCGCGCGCATGAGAGCTTTCGTGCGGTCGCGATGCCGAGGAGCTTCACCGTCGATCTCGGCAGCGGCACGACTGTTTCGGCGTCGTGTGCTGCTTGCGCGCGTGCATCCTCGTGAGAGGCATGTTTGCACGCCACAAATCAGCGTCATCCACGCTCCGGAGACGCTCCTGTGTCGAGCGCAGCTGCGGTCGCGAGCCGACACTCCGAGCTCACGCGTCACGACGATCTCCCGCTGAGCACGCACGTTGCTATCGTGCATGCATGATCCAGAACGAGAACGCCTCGGCGATGGTCCCGAGCGAGAAGGAGCTTGCGCTCTTTCGCGCCGTCGAGGACATCCATGACCTGACGCAGGCGATCACCGTTCTGCTCGTCGATGCCGATGGAGGAGCGGTCGCGGTCTCCGGCGACGAGGACGACATCCCCGTCGCGCTGCGCACCGTCCTCAGCGGCAAGCAGCTCGCGGAGGCCGGGAGCGTGCGCGTCCTGCTCGAGGACGTCGATCTCGCCGGTGCGCTCGTCAACATCACGGTCTACGACGTGGCGGGGACGCACGTCCTCGCGATCCTCTTCGACGCCGAAGCCGATCTGATGACGGTGCAGGAGGTCGGACAGGAAGCGCGCGCGATGCTCGCCGAGATCCTGTCAGGTTCCATCGAGGCCTGATCTACTGGAACAGGAAGTCGCCGCACAAACCCATCGCGAGCGCGCTCACGCCGAGGAGGACGACGAAGAGCGCGACGGCGTTGAGTACTTGCCGGCCCGCGGCCGGGGCGGCCGGGGAGGAGAGCGCGCGGGACGCCGGATGCTGGGACGCCGCGGAAGCGCCGACGTGTTCGTCGTCGTCCTCCGCAGCGGGGGCCGCGTCGACGTCGATTCGAGGCACGAGCGCGTCTCCCGGAAGCGCGAGCCCCACCGGCTCGAAGCTTTGAGGCGTGGGAAGTGCAGCGTTCAGCAGCTTGATCTTCTCGGGGATCGGGATGTGCGCCGTTGCTCGGCCGACCGCGTCGTCGGGTGGCGGCGGCGGCGGCTCGCTCGGAAGCGCTTCGTCGGGTAGGCGGAAGCGCTCGCTCACGCGAGTCGCTTGCAAGTCCACCGGCAGAGCGATCCGCCGTTCACCGGACTCCGTTCTC
The DNA here is from genome assembly GCA_023423895.1 of Pseudomonadota bacterium. Taxonomy (GTDB): domain Bacteria; phylum Myxococcota_A; class Polyangia; order Polyangiales; family Polyangiaceae; genus Labilithrix. Next base: position 8,762 of record JAFAER010000107.1, on the reverse strand, counting down.
GGGTCCAGCGGTGACGAGGTCGTGCGAGTAGCAGGACGAGTGGACACCACGCCTCCCTGGTTGGAGTCGACAGGGTAGCATCTCGATCGAGATATAGCTGCGGCACCCCGCCATTTTCGTGCGACGAGGTAGGAGCGTAGCTGCTGGCGCGCGCGTCGTTGCGGTCAGCGCCCGGAGGTCGCGCCGCCGGCAAACGGCAGGATCGTCTTCAGGTCTTCGTCCGTGAACCGCAGCTGCAGGCCGAGGAAGTAGTCGCGACGGTTCCCGAGGAACACGTGGTCCACGCCGCCGATCAGCCAGAGGCGCCGGATGAACTCGTAGCCGATCCACAGGCGGTAGCGCGGGCGGATCTCCTCGCCGAAGCCGAAGATGTCCTGGACGATCTCGAAGCGATTCGACAGCAGGTGCGTGTCGAGGCCGATGCCGCCGGTGGACTCCTTGATGCCGAACCTGCCGGTGAACGGGCCGATGCGCCGTGCGAACTGGATGCTGAAGCGGAACGCGTCGGTCGTCGTCGTCGTCACGGTCCGGTAGTGCGCCGGATCGTTCGGATTCGTCGTGTCGACGTCCGTCTGCATGAAGCTCGTCTTGCCGCGCGGATCGTTGATCAGCTCGATGAGGTAGTACTTGTCCTCGCGCGGCTGCAGGCGCAGCTCGACGTAGCTCTTCACCGTGTTCGCGAGGAAGTTGTAGTCGCTGCGGAGGCCGACGATGGTCTGGAGCCGCCGGAGGCTGTCGACGTAGTCGTTGACGCCTTCGGCCACGCCCTGCACCTCGTTGATGAGGGCCTCGTCCTTCGTCAGCTTGCCGATCGTGCCTTCACCGCGATCGATGCGTCCGGCGACGTTGTCGATGTGGCCGAGCGCACTCTCGAGGCTCTTCGATGCGCGGTTGACCCGTTCGATCGTCTGTCGGAGCTCGCCCGACTGGCCGTCCTGGCCACCTTGCGCGGCCATCATCTGCTTCACGTCCTCGGTGATCACCTTGATGTTCACGAGGATCTGCTGGAGCTCGGGCCCGCCCTTGGCGGTGATGCGATCGATGTTCTCGAGCGTCTCCTTGATGACGACGCGATTTTCCCGGACGGTGAGGTTGATCGCCTCGGTCGCGTCCGCGAGGTTCTGCAGGATGGCGCGCATGTTCTGCCCGCCCTCCTCGGTCCCGATCGAGTTGGCGAGCTGCTGCGCGACGCGCTCGACGAGCTCTGCGATGCGCGCGACCTGTGCCTTGATGTCCTCGACGGAAGCCGCCTCGGGCATCGTCTCGATCTGGTCGCCGTCGTTCTTGTCCGGCTCGCCGACACCTTCGGTGAGGACGATGATGTTCTCACCGAGCAGCGACGCGCTCTTCACGCCGAGCCGCGCGGACTGATGGAGCCGGACGTCGCCGTTCACGCGGACGTCGACGCGGGCTTTGCCGTTCTCGAGGCGGATGTCCTCGACCGACCCCACCGGGATGCCGGCGATGGTGACGCGCGAGTGCTTCGCGATGCCGCTCGCATCATTCAGGTACGCGTGGACGACGTAGCCGCCACCGCGCCCCGTTTCCTTGTGGATGGTGCGGTAGACCAGATAGCCCGCGCCCGCCGTCACGACGACGAACAGGCCAATCTTGGCCGCCTGCGAAACCTTCGCCATCCTCCTGGACGGCCGAGGTTAGTCCTTCTCCGGACAAACTTCACGGCGAAAGGAAGGGCGACGTTCCGTGGTCCGCTCCTTCGGTGGGCAGGCGGGTGCCCGCCGGCCGGTTTCTGGAGGTCCGCGCGCGGTGCTTCAGGAGACGCGCGCCAGGCGCGCGACGACCTGCTCGAGGTCCTTGCGGTGCAGCACCTCGAGGACGTGGAGGCTGCGCTCTTCCACCGCGAAGAGCACGCGATGGTGGATGCCCGCGCGGGCCGAGAGGACGCCGCGGACCTTCGTGAGCTGCTTCACGCCGCCCCACGCGTTCGGCTTGCCTGCCGCCAGCGCCGCGACGACGGAGAGGACGCCGTCGGCCGCGTCGGCGGCCAGATCCGCGACCACCTTCGAGGCGCGGTCGGAGAAGCGCGGGACGAGGATCGACCGGGGCGTGTCGACCGCGGCGGCGTCGTGCATGCCCTCGGGCTCTGCACCCTCGTCGTCCGTGGCCTGTGCGCGTGTGGACGGGACGGGAGCGGCCTCCTCTTCGTCCTCTTCACGCTCCGCGAGGAGGCGTCGGAGCTCGCGGCGCTCCTCCTGGCCTTCGCCGATGATGCGCTGCAGCTCGTCGATCTTCGTCTTGAGCCGCCGCCGCTCCTCGACGAGGTCGGGCGAGACCGGCGTGCCGGGCTGCAGGCTGGTGGCCGGCGCGGGCTTGCCCGTGCGGCCGGACGCGGGGACGTCGGCGAGCGTCTCGTCGAGCTCGGCGATCTGCCGCTGGAGCTTCTCCATCTCGGCGGCGGTCTTGCGTGACGCAGCGCGGGCGCGCCGGAGGTCCTCCTTCATCTTCTCGCGCTTCGCGTCTTCTTTCTTCTGCTCGCGACGCTCCTCGACGTTCTCGAAGAACGCATCGTAGACGTCCCACCACGCCTCGAAGGGCGAGAGCAGCAAGCGATCGCGTGCGTCTTCGATCGTCTCGAGCAGAGCGCGCGAGTCGAGCGTGCGCGCCTCGTGGAGCGACCCGCGTGCGACGTAGATGCCGAGCGCCGGGAACCACCGCAGCAGGGCAGAGGCCAGGAGCATCCCGCGCGCGCCGTCGGCGTCTTCGCGGAGCGCGCGCTCCGCCTCCGCCTCGATGCGAGCGAGCAGATCGGCCGGCGCGCGCAGGCAGTCCATCGCGAACGCCTCGCGCGCCGCGAGATCGGCGGGCAAGAGCGCGTGCAGCTTCTCGGCGGCTTCCGGCGCGCGTGCGTCGTACGCGCCGTGAAGTGCATCGAGGACGAGCGCGACGTCCTGGTCCTTGCCGAGGTCCTTGCGCGCCTTCGCCTCGTCGATCATGCGGAGCGCGAGCTCCCACTGACGGAAGTCGACGACGCGTCGGAACGCTTCGATGAAGGCCTTCGCCGAGAGCTTCACGGTCTCGAGCGCGGCGATCTCCGACGGACGCAGGAGGGCAGCTTGATCGGGACCGAGGAGCGCGGCGTCGATCTTGGGCGGCTCGACAGTCGCCGGCGCGGCGCTCTCGGCGAGCGCATGGCACTTCTTGTACTTCTTGCCGCTGCCGCACGGGCAAGGGTCGTTGCGCCCGACGGCGGGGCCCTCGTGGCGGACGGTGAAGCCGGTAGAGACGCGCGCTCCCTCGAGGTCGGACAGCGCCTCGAGCGGTCCGAGCCGCGCGGCCTCGAGCGTCTCCTCGATCGTCTTCTTGGCCCGCCTCGCTCGGTTCACGTGCGGCGCTGCCAGCGACGACAGGTCCGGGTTCTTGATCCGGAGCGCGGCTCCGCCGAGGAACACCGACGCTTCCTGCGTGAGGCGATGGCGCGCGAGCCAGCGGCCTCGCGTCAGCAGCACGTCGGGGACTCGGGAGCTCGCCGCGGGACGCGCGTTTCGGGAGCGCTGGGGGGGCGAAGCCTCCTCGGCTCGAGCGTCATCGCCCAGCAGCTCGGCCGCGAGGAGCATCACGAGGCACTCGAGCTCCAGGTCGCCTCGCTTGTCGCCGAGGAACGCAACGAGCACGTCGCGCGGGTTGCCCTCGGTCGCGAAGGCGAGCGGCCCCACGTGATCGAGCGAAGATACCTCAGGGAGGAGCGCGCGCGTGAGCTCCGGCGGGAGCTTCGCGCCGCCGCTCGCGGCCGCGAAGGCGAGGACCATCGCGGCGTTCACGCCGGCGGTGTCGAGCGCCTGCACGGCAGCATCGCGCGCGAGTGACGCGGCGACTTTCTTGGCGAGGTCTGCGACGGCGCCTCGGCCGAGCGGCGTCTTGCGCGCGAGGGCGATCACCTCGGCGATGGTCATGCTGGTGGAAGGGCGGGACGTCGACGTCGCAGAGGCTCGTGCCATCGGTCTCGGGTCATTCCGCTGGGCGCTCGCTGGGACGACCGTCCATCAGCGCGCGCGATTTGGTCCAGGCGCCGCGCGAGTACACGAAAGCGTAGGCGACCGCGCTGACGAGGTTGGTCACGGCGACGCTCTGGAAGAGGGCGCGGAGCGACCCGTGGAACACGCCGACGACGACGAGGCAGACCGGAAGCTGGAAGGCGAGGATCACGAGCGCGTCGACCGCGAACGTCGTGCGCGTCGCTCCGGCGCCGGCCATCGCGTTGCCGAGCACGATCCCGAGCCCGAGCGCGAAGTACGTCGGCGCGACGATGTGCAGGTAGTCGAGCGCGATCATCACGGGCGGCGTCTCGTCATCGAAGACGCGAAGGATCGCCTCTCCAGCCCGATAGATGACGAGGACGAGCAGGATGTTGGTGACGACGTCGTAGACCGCGGCGAGCCAGCCTGCTTTGCGCGCCCGCCGGTCTTCTCCGGCGCCGAGGTTCTGCCCGACGAAGGTCTGCGCCGCGTTCCCCCAGCCCATCGCGACGAAGAGCGCCATCGTGTCGAGGCGGAACACGAGGCCCATGGCCGTCGTCGCCGTCTGGTCCTCCTTCGTCGTGAAGAAGCGCGCGACGAGCGAGTTGACGAGGAGCATCGCCGCGATCCGGAGGACGAACTGCGCGCTCGACGGCCACGCGATGTCGATGAGCTGCCGGATCTCGCGCTTGTCGGGCGCTCGTTTTCCCTTCGGCGGGAACACGTCGAACCGGCGAGCGAGGATGATGACGTTCGGCAGGAGGACGACGCAGCGGGCGATGACCGATGCCCACGCGGCGCCGATCATGCCCATCCGTGGGATGCCGAGCGTCTTCGCGATGCCGGTCGCCCAGCTCAGCCATGACGGAGCAGGGCCCGCGCCGAAGATGAAGAGGACCGCAAGGACGAGGTTGAGCGCGTTCCCCGCAATGAGCAACGCGACGGGCGTCTTCGCCGAGCCGAGCGCGCGCTGGATGTTCGTGAGCTGGAGCAGGAAGTAAATCGAGAAGCTGCCCAGCATCGCGACGCGCAGGTACGAGGTCGCGATCTCGGCCACGGCGCCTTTCGCGCCGATGAGGTCGTGGACGACGACGCCTGCCCCGAGCCCGCCGAAGACGCCGAGGACGACGCTGAGCGCGCCCACGAGGAGGATGGACTGCCAGGCCGCTTGCTGGACGCCCTTCTGGTCGCGCGCGCCTTTGCGGTTCGAGATGATGGCTGCGGCCGCCGTCGACACGCCGAAGCTGATGATGGTGCCGAGGGCTGCGACCTGGTCGCAGATGCCGATCGCACCGACGGCCGCGCCGACCTCGTCGGCCGGGAGCTGCGCGATGAGGTACGCGTCGACGAGATTGAACGTCGTCTGCAGCGCCATCCCGACGGCGAGCGGCGTCCCGAACCTGGCGACCTCCCACGCGAGCGGGCCTGTGAGGATGCGGCTCTCGCGTTTCTCGTCCGCCATCGATGACGCGGGCTTTTGCCAGGGTTTGGCCCGCAGGTCAAAGCGAGGAACGCGATCTCACGACGGACTCGGGGATCCGGCTACATCGTCGCCACATCGCCAAATGCGCGGAACCCCGGAGGCGACCACGAAAAATTCCGTTGGCTCGAGCATCTTGCGGTCGCAACCCCAAGCACCCCAATCGTCCCGCGGAGTTGCCTCCTCCCTACTGCCCACGCTAAGAGATGGGCATGAGCGAGACGGACGGTAAAGACCGCCCGGGGGAGCCCTCGTCCTCCGTCCCGGCTGCGGCCCCCGTGTCGCCGATGTTCGAGCGTCCTTCGCGGCGCGAGATGTTGACGCGCGTCGGCGTGACGGCCGGCGTGATCGCCGGGTCCGCCGTGCTGGGGCGCGCCGTGTGGGATCGCGGCGGGTTCGGCGTCGCGTCGGGGCAGGGCGCTCGGCAGGTCCGCGACTATCGCCTCAACGATCGCGCGCCAGAGCACGCGGAGCTCGCCATCGCGAAGTCGAAGGAGGGCGAGCCGATCTCGGCCGACGCGCTCGTCCGGCGCGCCGTCGACGCGATGGGCGGCATCAAGCGCTTCGTCAGCCGCGGCGACATCGTCGTCGTGAAGCCGAACATCGGCTGGGACCGCATGCCGATCCACGCCGCGAACACGAACCCGGACGTCGTCGGCGCGGTCGTGCAGCTCGCGTTCGAGGCCGGGGCGAAGCGCGTCGTCGTCGCCGACGGCTCGTGCAACGACCCCAGTCGCTGCTTCCAGCGGTCGGGTATCTGGCGCAAGGTCTACTCGCTCGGCGCCGAGGTCGTGCTGCCCGCAGAACATCGGTTCCGGACCACGCGCATGAAGGGCGAGGTCCTCGACGAGTGGCCGATCTTCACGACCCTCGTCGACGCCGACAAGGTCATCAACGTCCCAGTCGCGAAGCACCACAACCTCGCGAAGTACACCGCGGCGATGAAGAACTGGTACGGCGTGCTCGGCGGCCGCCGCAATCGCCTCCACCAGAACATCGACACGTCGATCGCCGACCTCGCGACGTTCATGCGTCCCACCCTCGTCGTCGTGGACGCGATGCGCGTCCTGATGCGCAATGGCCCGCAGGGCGGCAACATCGACGACACGAAGGTGATGAATCAGGTGTTCGCGACCGTGGATCAGGTCGCTGCGGACGCCTACGGAGCTACGCTCATCGGCCAGCACCGCGACAACCTCCCGTACCTCAAGATGGGACACGAGCGCGGCCTCGGCACGATGTATTGGGAGCAGCTCAAGGTCCAGGAGGTCTGACGTGGCAGCAGCACCGACGTCTCCTCAGACCGCCAAAAACGGCGTCCCCGCGCACGCGGGCGTCGTCCTCGATCTCGGATCGATCGAGCGCCATTCGCACGGCCACGATCACGCGCCGGTGGAGCCGATCCAGTGGAAGACCGGCGAGGTCGGCGTCGTGCCGCCGCTCGACATCGAGACCACCTGGAGCGTCCTTCCGGCGCCGACGGCGAAGCTCCCGCCACGCACGGGCCCAGAACCGTCGAAGAAGGATGGCGGTTGCGGCAGCGGCGCGTGTGGCTGCAAGAGCGCGTCGTCGCCCGCTCCGCAGGCTGCGCCGGCGCGAGATCCAGGCGCGATGAAGCGCGCCGCCGCGAGCCGCATGGCCGAGCTCGCGAGCATCCTCGGCCTCGGCACGCCGCGTGAGAACGCGCGCGTCGCCCCGGACGGCGATGCCGGTGCGGGCGCAGGCGCGAAGGCGCCGCCGAAGAAGAAGCCCGCCAAGAAGCTCCCGGGGTCGGGCATCCCTCCGCGCAAGAGCATCCGGATCCTGCTCTGGGTCCGGCGTGCAGCACAGGTCGGCTTCTTCGGCCTGTTCATGTTCTTCCTCTTCCAGACCGGCTTCCGCGGGACGTTCACCGCGAGCGCGGATACGCCCGTTCGCTTGCCGTACCCGGTCGAGGCGTTCCTCCTCGCGGATCCCTTCGTGACCGCGATGACGCTCGGCGCGACCCACCAGGTCTACCGCGGTCTGCTCTGGTCCGTCGGCCTGCTCGCGATCACGCTCATTTTCGGCCGCGTGTTCTGCGGCTGGATCTGCCCGTTCGGGACGCTCCACCACTTCTTCGGCTGGATCCTTCCGTCGCGCAAGGGACGGGGCGCGGCGCGCGTCGAGGCCAACAAGACGCACGGCTACCAGCGCGCGAAGTACTACCTGATGTACGCATTCCTCCTCGCGTCCCTCGCGGGGAGCGCCATCGGCGGCCTGTTCGATCCGATCTGCGTCGCGGTCCGCGCGATCGGCCTCGGCGTGATCCCCGGCATCCAGTACATGGCGCACCGTGGGCTCGGCGCCGTGCAGGACGTTCCTGCGCGCCCGGTGCAGCACGCGGCCGATGCCACGCAGGACTTGCTCGCCACGACGGTGTGGCAGTCCCACCAGTTCTATTTCCACCAGACCTGGCTCATCGTCGCGCTCTTCATCGCGGTCCTCTTCATGAACCGCTTCATCCCGCGGTTCTGGTGTCGTGTCCTCTGCCCGCTCGGCGCGTTCCTCGGCGTCTTCGCCCGCTTCGCGCTCTTCGGCATGGAGAAGGACCACGCGAAGTGCACCGACTGCAACCTCTGCCTCGTGAACTGCCAGGGCGCCGACAGCCCGCAGGGAGGCGTGAAGTGGCGGCAGGACGAGTGCCACATGTGCCTCAATTGCGAGAACGCGTGCCCCGAGGACGTGATCAAGTTCCGGTTCCTTCCGAACCGCAAGAGCCGCATCGGCGCGCCGGACCTCCAGCGCCGCACGCTCCTCGCCACGGCCGCTGCCGGCGCCGCGTTCATCCCGGCGGCGCGCATCGCCGACTCGCTCGACGTCAACTACCACTCGAAGGTCATCCGGCCGCCGGGCGCGGTAGAGGAGCGCGCGTTCCTCGAGCGTTGAATCCGCTGCGCCGAGTGCATGAAGGTGTGCCCGAACAACGCGCTCCATCCGGCGATGTTCGAGGCCGGCGTCGAGGGGCTCTGGACGCCGATCCTGATCGCACGCATCGGCTACTGCGAGCACTCGTGCGTCCTCTGCGGCCAGGTCTGCCCGACCGGCGCCATCCAGAAGATCACCGAGAAGGAGAAGCTCGGTCAGGGCGTGCCGCCCGTGAAGATCGGCACCGCCATCTACGACCACGGCCGCTCCATGCCGTGGAGCATGCAGACGCCGTGCATCGTCTGCTAGGAGTTCTGCCCGACGTCGCCGAAGGCGATATGGGTCGAAGAGGTCGAAGCGACGATGAGCGAGAGCAAGCCGGGCGAGAACGGCGAGCAGCCGGCGAAGAAGACGGAGAAGCT
>JAFAER010000067.1 GCA_023423895.1 Pseudomonadota bacterium | reverse complement strand
CGCAGCTCGATCAGGCTGTTGTGCTCGCTCGCGATCTCCGTCACGACGACCTGATCGGGATGGTCCACGAGCTCCATCGCGATGGCTTTGATCAGCTCTTTCAGCGGCATGTCCGAATCATCCCCACCCCGGCTCGCCCAACTACTGCGCGCGCGCGGGGATCCATCGAGCCAACTTCAATGACCTCCACGAGACTCGGCCCAGAGAGCTGGGCCGCCCCGCTTCGGTGCACGGTTTACTTCGTTGCCGCTGCCTGGGCCTTCGCCGAGGCCTTGAGGAGACGACCGAGCGTCTCCGAGGGGAGCGCGCCACGGCCCGTCCAGTGCGTCAGACGCTCCTGGTCGATCTGGAGCGGGGTCTTCCCGTCGACCGCCTTCATCTCCTTGGCGGGATCGAAGGTTCCGATGTTCTCGAGGAACCGACCGCCGCGAGGGCTGCGCTGGTCGGTGACGACCACGCGGTAAAAGGGCTTCTTCTTGGTGCCCGCGCGAGCGAGGCGGATGTGAACGGCCATGAACCTTCAGTCTCCGGTCAACGTGGCAATTGGAGAAACGAGAAAACAGAACGAGGAATCGAGAACAAGCGGAGATTCCCGGCCCCGCGAAGTGGATTCGACCATCGGCCGAGCACTTGTGATGGCTTTTCGCCACCTTCGGGGGCGCGGAAGCTACCCCCGTGTTCAGGCATCGTCAAGGAGCTTTCGCGGGTTTTCCCACAGGGTCGCGGCGCTCCGATCAGCCGTTCACGCTCATTACTCGGGTGAGCCGGGAGAGCAAGCCCATGTTCCCCAACATCCCGTGAATCTTCAGCTCGCCGGTGAGCGAGGCGCGAACCATCCCGCGGAGAACCTCGTACGCCGAACGATCGGTTGGGAGCGGAAGCTGGAGCATCCGCGTGAGCGGCACGTTGGAGAGGCCCATGATGGCGTCTGCCGACCCGCGCACCGCGACGTCGGGGACGCCTTTGATGCCGTCATGCACGACGAGCCGGCCGTGCGTGAACTCGAGCGTCAGCGCGACGTCGGCGTCGTCCGCAACGAGCGCGACCGTGCCGTCGAGCGCCTCGAAGTCCTTTCGCTTGTGCGGCTTGCTGTCGAGGTTCTGTCGCACGAGGTCCGCGAGCATCGTCGCGAAGGCGTTGTTCTCCGCGCCCGGCGCGAGCTCGATGCCGCCGCTGCCCACCTTGGCTGTTCCGTTCGTCGTCGCCATGTCGTTCACTGCCCCTCCGGGCCGCTCGACTCGATCGTCGTGATGCCGATCGCCTTGAGCTGGGGTTCGATCTTCGCGCGCGGCCCCACGATGACGATCGTGGCCGCGCCGAGGTCGAGGTACTGCGCCGCGAGGCGCCTCAGCTGATCTTTGTCTGCGCGCGCGGCGACCCGGCTCGCCGAAGCTTCGTGATCCGGCGTCTGCCCTACCCCGGCGCTCCGTCCGAGCCGCGCCGCCGCGGCCTGTACGGTCTCGAAAGCCTCGACCAGATCCGCACGCGCGAGCTGTTTGGTCTTCTCGACCTCTTCGTCCGTGAGGCCGCCCTTCGCCATCCCGGAGATGTCGGCGAGCATCGCCTTGAGCGCGTCGCCCGTGTGCTCCGTGTGGACCGCTGCCTGGGCGACGAACACACCGCGCATCCGCGTGAACGCGAAGCGACTGCGCGCGCCGTAGCTCCAGCCATGCTCCTCGCGAAGGTCCTGGTTGAGACGCGAGGTGAAGCTCCCGCCAAGCGCCGCGTTCACGCGTGTCAGCGCCGCCGTCTCGGCGTCGAACGCCGAGGCGCCGGGACGTGCCACGGCGACGACGGACTGCGGCGCATCCGGGCGATCGACGACGAACACGCGCCGCGTCGGCGGCGGGGCTGGCTCCCCTTTCGAGACGAGAGCCGCTGGAGGTCCGACGAGCTCGACCGGCGGAGGCGTCTGAGGGGCCTTCCAGGTCGCGAACGTCTTGTCGAGGATCGCGTCGAGCTCGGCCCGCGTGACGTCGCCGACGACGACCAGCCGCGCACGGTCAGGCCGCCACCGCGCGGCGTAGAACTTCTTCACGTCGTCGAGCGACACCCGGGCGGCGGACGCGAGCGTGCCGTCCGTCGGATGCGCGTAGGGGTGTGCCGACGGGTAGACCTTCTTCGTCACGACGACGCCAGCGACGGCATCGGGCTCGCTCTGCCGTGCCCGGAGCGCGTTCTGCCAGAGATCGTGGACGCGCTTGAACTCGACGGCGCTCATCTGCGGCTTCGCCACGACGTCGGCGAAGATCTCCGCGGCGGGCTCCAGGTTCTTCTTCAGAACCGTGAGCTGCACGAAGCCGTAGTCGGCATACGCCCCCGAACGGAGCGTCGCGCCGAGCCGGTCGATCTCGCGCGAAAGCTCGAGCGCGCCGCGTTTGCCTGCGCCCTCGTCGAGCATGTTGGCGGTCGTCAGCGCGAGACCGCCCTTGCCCTCCGGGTCGTAGGCGGCGCCCGAAGGCGTCACGACCTGCATCGAGACAATCGGAAGTGCGTGCCGCTCGAGCAGCCAGACCTCCATCCCATTCGGACGCTTGTAGCTGGTCGGGACGGGCGGCGTGTACGGCGCGGGCTCGCCGGGCTCGGGCCGCGGACCGAGCGGATCGGCCACTGGAGGAGGAGCCGCATCGGCCATCGCGACGGGGCCACCGGTCGCCGGAGGGCGCTGCGCCCCTTCCCCTCCGCCACACGCAGCGGCGAGCGCAAACGCGGCGAACGCGGCGAACGCGAGCCCTCGTCGAACGCGGAGGACGCGGCTCACTTGCCCTTGCCCTTCTTCGTCGGAACGACGCGGAGGACGACGCGCGCATCGGGCACGAGGTACTTCGCGGCGACGTCGCGGATCCCCTCCTTCGTCGCCGTCCGGTAGCGCTCGAGATCCTTCGCGGCGTAGCCGGGATCTTTCATCTCTGCCTGGTACATGTTGAGGAGCGAAGCGCGCTCGCGGACGCTCTCGAGCCGCGTCACGAAGCCCGTCTCGACGAGGTTCTTCGCACGAACGAGCTCGTCGTCGTTCATCGGTCTCTTCCGCATCGCCTCGAGCTCCTTTTCGATCGCCGCCTCGATGCGGTCGAGCGAGACGCCCGGACGAGCGATGACGCCGATCTCGAAGTGCGACCCGAGCTGCCCCGAGTCCTGGCCGGCCTCGACGCTCTGGGCGAGTTTCTGCTCGTAGACGAGGGCCTTGTAGAGCCGGCTCGCCTTGCCGGTCGCGAGCGCCGTCGCGAGGAGGTCGAGTTCGGCGTCACCCGGAGCGAAGTGTTTCGGCGTCTGCCACGCCATCACGACCTTCTCGAGCTCGACGTTGTCCTCGAGCGTCTCGCGGACGACGCCCGTGAGCGTCGTCTTCGTGTCGCTGAAGCCGGGAGCCCCCGGATCCGAAGGCGCGCCGCGCGACGGGATGGCTCCGAAGAGCTGCTCGACACGCGCCTTCGTCCGCGCAGCGTCGAAGTCACCGGCGACCACGAGAGACGCGTTCGCCGGGTCGTAGTTCTTCGCGAAGAAGCCCTTCACGTCGTCGACGGTCGCCGCTTCGAGGTCCGCGTGCGAGCCGATCACCGGGTGGTGGTACGGATGCCCTTCCGGGTAGAGCAGCTCGGGGAGGCGCAGCTCCACCTTGCCGTAGGGCGTGTTCTCGCTCGTCTGCCGCCGCTCGTTCCGGACGACCTCGCGCTGGGCGTCCAGCTTCTCGAGCGTCATCAGCGGGCCGAGATCGCGCAGGCGGTCGGCCTCCATCCACAAGAGCAGGTCGAGCGACGACGGCGGGCCGACATCGTAGTAGTCGGTGCGGTCGCTGCTCGTCCATGCGTTGTTCCAGCCGCCGGCGCCCTCCATCCAGGCGTCGAATGCCTTCGTCGGCACACGGCGGGTCCCCATGAACATCAGGTGCTCGAAGAGGTGCGCGAAGCCGGTCCGGCCCGCCGCCTCGTGCCGCGAGCCGACGCCATACGAGATGTTCACGACGACGATCGGCACGTCGTGGTTCTCGTGCAGGATGACGGTCATCCCGTTCGGCAGCGTGCTCCGCGTGTACGGGATGGCGACGTCCGCCGATGCGGAGCCCACGGCCAACGCCGCGCACAACCCGAGCGCGGCAGCGATGAACCCTGGCCGAAGACGCGTGCTCATGAGACGGCAGGCTTACGCCATCCCGTACCGCCAAAGCAACGAGCGAACGCCGAAGATCGACCCCGCCGGATCGATGTAAGGCCGCGGCTCGGCGCCCGTTCTACCTTCCGTGACCGGGACCGCGATGGTGTCTGAAGCCGCGTTCGGATGGGAGGCGTCGAAAACGTCCCTCCGGGTCGGGCTCCGCTCTATCTTTGCTGCACGCGACGCCCGCGTCCTCGTCCACGAGGCGCAGCGCTCCGGCTCTCAGATGCCCGAAGGACACGTGACCCGAGCAGCGGACGACCTTGACGCGGTGCAGAAGCGCCGCGCGGAATCGGATGCGGCGGACCGTCTACTCGTCGCTCGCGCACAAGCCGGGGACCGCGCTGCGCTCGGCGAGCTCCTCCACAAGCACGGCCCGGGCCTCTACCGGAGCGTTTTGTTGCCTCGTCTCGGCAACGAGACCGCGGCCAAAGAAGCGCTGAGCGAGACGTACGCGAAGGTCGTCGCGAACATCGGCAAGTTCGTCTGGCAGAACGTCGGGTTCTACCCCTGGCTGCGGACGGTCGCGCTGCGCGTCGCGCTCGATCAGCTCCGCGCGAAGAAGCGCCTCGTCCTCTTCGAGGAGGATGATCTGGCGCGGGAGGTCGACGCCGCCCAGACGGCGACGCCGGTCGAGCAACAGGTGAGCGACCAGCGGGACCGCGACGCGGCGCGCGCAAAAGTCGAGCATGCGCTCTCCAAGATCAACCCGCGGTACGCGAGAGCCATCCGGCTCCGCGTACTCGAGGAGAAGCCACGCGACGAGGTCGCGGCCGAGCTCGGCGTCACCCCTTCGACGTTCGATGTGCTGCTTCACCGCGCGATCGCATCATTGAAAAAGGCGCTAGGAGAACGTGAGGAGAGTGATGGCTGACGAGCGCCAGCCCCCGACGCCCGAGATCGATCCGGATGCGCCGCCGAGCGAGGATGAGGTCCTCGCGTCGCAGCGCCTGCGGGACGCGCTCGACGAGTCATCGCTCGGCGACCCGGCGGCCCCCGAAGACCTCGACCTCGTGAGGTCCCTTCGGGCGGCGTGGTCACCCGAGCCCCTCGACGAGCGCGCGCACGCCCAGGTCCTCGACGACCTTCCGATGTCGGAAGACGAGGCCGCCCTCGCGGAAGAGCTCCGCGTTGCCCTCGAGGCGAACGGCGATGCGCCCGAGGTCGTGAGGGCCCTTCGAGCAGCATGGAGCCCAACCGCGCTGGACGAGGCCGATCATCGCGCCATCGTCGCGAACGCCCTCACCACCGGCACCGGCGAGGCCGCCGAGAGGGAGAAGGGCGACGGCAACGTCGTCCGGCTGAAGCCGCGCACGATGCGCCTCGCGGTCGTCACGACGACGACCGTCCTCGCGCTCGCGGCCAGCGTCGTCGTCTGGGTCACGTCGGGGCCGACCTCCTCCGAAGGCGAAGCGCCGCTGGCGCGAGCGCGATCGACGCAGTCGCTGTTCGACGAGCCCTTCAAAGCCGGAGAGACGAGCGCCCGCATCGATCGCATCGCAGTGGCGCGCGCCTCCGACTACCGCGACAACCGCTTCGCGAAGTGGGGAGTCCGATGACGCGGGTCCGCATCGTCCTCGCGACGCTCGCCGTCCTCGTGATCGCGCTCGCGATCGCCATCGGATGCCGCGCGCGCGATGGCGACGAGCAGGACAGGAGCCCGGTGGTCGACATGGAGCTCATGGCGTTCCTCTCGGAGGCACGCGCGCTCCATCACCGCGCGAACCTCGAGGAAGAAGCGAGCAATCTTCCGGGCGCCGCCGCGGCGATGCAGCGTCTCGTCGACGCGCGGCGACCGCACGAGGGTACGAAGACACCGGAGGTCGAAGAGGTGCTCGCCGACGCGTACGCGCGCCTCGCCGAGCTCCACCTGCGCCAGAACGCGCTCGGGCCTGCAGCGGATGCGGTCAAGGCGGGCCTCGCGCACGCGCCGGAGCCGACGTACTTCCGCGGCCACTTGATCGAGGTCGACGGTCTGATCGAGGAAGCGCGGGCCTCGTCGCTCGCCGATGCGGGCAAGCTCGAAGAGGCCGCCCGCGCGCGCGAGAAGGCGATCCAGCTGCTCGAAGAGGTCGTGCGCATCCAGGATCAGGTCATCCAGCGGTCGCTCGCGAGTAGAGACGCAGGAGGCAACGAGAACCCGCGATGACATCGACGAACGTGAAGGCCCGCTCCGCGAGCATCGTGCTGCTCGGCTCGGCGCTGGTCGCTTGCGCTGCGGGGCGTAAGTCCGCCGACGCCCCGCAGGCAGGCGCTCCACCCGAGCAGGCGCCGGCCGCCTATGCGCAGCAGCAGCCCGGAGCCGCGGCGTCTCCGCCAGCGGCTCCCGCACCGCCTCCTCCCCCCACACACGAGGCAGAGCCGTCGGCCACACAGCCGGCAACGCCCACGAGCCGGAAGGTCGCGCTGAGCCAGGCGACGAACGACATCGAGGCTTCGCAGCGGGAGCTCGACGTGGCCGGAGGCGACTGCCGGAACGCGTGTCGTGCGCTCGGATCGATGGACCGCGCCGCGGGACGCATCTGCGGTCTCGCGCAGTCCGACGACGAGATGCGGCGATGCGGCGACGCGAAGACGCGATTGTATTCTGCACGCAACAAGGTGAAGAACACGTGCGGGTCCTGCCCGGACGTGAGCGTCGACCGCGACGCGCCGATTCCGTCGCGCTGACCTCCTCGCGCGCTATGCTCGGGTCGCGGCCGATGCTGGCTGTTACTGCGGAAGCCTGAGGTTCGCGAACCCGTCGATGACCGCGCGCGGGACCGTGTTCGGGAGCGCCGGGACGATCGCCTTCGCAGCCGGGGGAAGCTGCGCCGGGTGAATCACGGCCACCTGCACGGTGCGAGACATCTCGTCCAGGAGGAAGAGGTAGTAGCGATCGTCCTGTGCGCGCCGCCACGCGGGGCCTTCCTTCATCGCGCGGTT
Organism: Pseudomonadota bacterium; assembly: GCA_023423895.1. Taxonomy (GTDB): domain Bacteria; phylum Myxococcota_A; class Polyangia; order Polyangiales; family Polyangiaceae; genus Labilithrix. The sequence continues at coordinate 14,097 of JAFAER010000067.1, read as the reverse complement.
GTTCGCGTCGATGACGGCGCCAGCCTTCATCGCCGTGAGGCTGTTGACGTCGAGCAGGTCCGCGTCGACCGGGAACTTGTCGATCCCGCACGACTCGATGCCACACGTCACGCCGCCGAGCGAGCCGACCTGATACGAGCGGATCCCGGTGCTGATGACGTCGCGGTTGCCCCAGCGAGGTCCGGACGCTTCCGCGATCACCTCGAACACGTTGATCTGGCCGCAGCCGTCACCGAGCTGCCCGTTGTCCGTGTTGTTGAAGCAATGACACGGGTGATAGCCGGACCAGCCATCGCGATTGAGCTCCGAGGGCGAGATGCCGATCCATGGGGAGTCCTGTTGCCGCTCATCCTGCCCGGGGGCGCTGCAGCTCAGCGGCTTCATCGCCGGATCGTCGGCGTACGGCATCGAAGCGAGTAGCACGACGAGCTTCGAGCCCGGCCAGCCTTCGTAGTCGAGGTCCGAGCCCGGGCAATACGGGTTACTGCCCGGGCCGCAGGGGAACGCCTTCTGCTGCATCGCGAAGAACGTGCAGCTGTTCCCGAGATCGCCCTGGAACACCGTCTCCTTGTCCGGTCCGGAGAAGCGGAAGTTGTACGGCTTCTCGGGCGTACGGTGGTCCCAGAAGGATCGGATCGCCCAGGGGCCGCTGTTCCCGGAGAGCGGCTGGTACACGGCGAACTGCTTCACGCGCAGCGGACCGTCGAGCACCATCGTGAGCTGCTCGTTGAACGGCGTGAGCTCGTTCGAGCTGACCTCGTGCCTCGTCCGGCAGCAGAACTCGCTGCCCCAGCCGAAGTCGATCGTCTCCGACTGCACGTCGCACCGCGGGTCGCCTGGCTGCGCCTCGATACGCCGGCCCCAGTAGCCGGGCGCGCCGATGTTGGTGAACGTCAATGTGCCTCCGCGCGTGACCGGACCGGTGTTCGTCGGGACGGGTGGATCGTGTGGCGGGGCGTGGGTGTTCCCGAGGTCGGTCCACGTACCCGTCTCCGGATCGCCCGTGGGCACGCTGCCGCTCGACGGCCCCGGGCCGTTGCCGCCGCCGCCGTTGCCCCCACCTGGGGAGTTGTCGGCAGGAGCTTCGTCGCCCTCGTTCGTGCCGCAAGCGAGCGCCGCGAAGGTGCCGAGCGCGATGGCGAAGACCGAGCCGAAGAGCCGACGGTGCGAGCGCATCGACGTCGTCCTCACAGGTCCTCGAGGATCGCGAAGACGTGGTCGCCGCGGTCCTGGAAGACGGGACCGTTGACGATCCATCGCCCGTTGCGATCGTTGAGCGAGCGCACCTCCGGCCCGGAGCCGGTCGGGATCCATTCGCCGTTGGGTTGTTGCTCGTACGAGAGCGTTCCGAGGAGCTCCGTCTTCTTGTCCTTACCGAGGTACTTGTAGAGCGTGATCTTGTAGAGCTGGTCGCGCGTCGGAATGTCGCCCATCTTCGTGCGCGCCGCGCGGAGCTCGGGCCAGGTGAAGCCCTCGGCGTGCGCGAAGTTGTAGCCCGCCTGATCGCAGCCGCCGGAATACGGCTTGTGGTAGTTGCCCGGCGAGTTGAGGCCGGGGGCGCCGTCGTCCTCCCAGATGGCGACCTCCTCCATCGGCCTTCCCTTGTGCCCCCAGTATTTGTGTCCGGGCGCGCCGGGCGCGGCATATCCGGGCAAGAACGTCTCGGACGCGTAGTACGACTCGTTTCCGGGAAACTGAGTCCGCGTCGTCGGGATAGGAGCGTTGGCTTTGTTGATGGTCACGCAGCCGTGGTAGGCGTCCCAGCCTTCGTCGTGATTGGCGAGCGTCGCTCGTTCGGGCTTCGGCACGTAGACCTTGCCCGTAGGATCGACGTAGAGCCCGAAGTTCAGCTGCCAGTTCTGGCCGTGCCGCGGCCACTCGAACCCCTGCGAATCGGGCGCAGCTGGATCGAGGAAGAACATCTTGTATCCGTCACCCTGCGGGTGGACCACCCATGCCGGCCGGAATCCGGTGAATCGAATGGGATCTCCGGGGAGCGGATCGCGGTTGTAGATGAAGTAGCCATATTCATATCCGGCATTCACGTGATAGACGAACGGGCGCATTCCGCCGTTCTTGTTCACGAGCTCGGCAGGGTCGTCGTTCGGTCCGATCGCCCAGCCTTTGTTCTTGTCGCCGGGCGTCCACGCGACGTCATCGGTGACGCCCTTGATGTAGGGGATCTCGAAATTGCTATCGACGACGTAGTGCGTGTCGGTCTCGACGATCGGGAACTTCTTCCCGCACTGCACCGCCGAGAGCGTGTACGTCCACGGCATCGAGGACACGATCGGGTACTTCGTTCCCTCGAACGACGTCTCGCCGACCCGGACGACGCGATAGGTCTTCGAGTACGGCGTCGAGTTGTCGATCCCGTCGGGGAGGCAGCCCTCGTCGGGGCGCGCATCGGGGCCGTTGTCGACGCCCTCACCGCGCCCGCCGCCCTCACTCGTGCCGCCTCCGCCAGGACCACCGTTCGGTCCGCCGCCACCGCTCGAAGGGTCGGGGTCGCTCGCGCCGCAACCGAAGTGGAACGTCGTCGCCAGCAGGAGGCAAGCCGTCAGTCTGCTCTTCATCGCGTTCTCCAGCGCCGTCCGGACAGCCCGTCTCGGGCGCATCTCCTTCGCTCGTTGCCGTCTCGACGCGTATCCGTGAGCGGAACGCGATCGCGTCCACGAATCGGTGAGAGGACGTCCCACAGCCCGCCAGCCGTGCGGCGCAGCCAAGGAGCGAGTGCCGAGCTCGACAGCAAGGTCGCGCGCAAACCGCCCGGCGCGCTCGTGATGACGACTCGGCGAAACGTCTCACCGATTCGGATAGACTGAAAGCGTGCGTGCGGTCCGAAGCGCCGGCGTGATCTTCGCCGCGCTCGCGAGCATGCCGGCGCCGGCCGGTGCACGACTGGCAATCGACGCACGGCCGGCATCTTCCGTCGCCCGCTCGGCGTCGACCACGCTCTCCACGCCAACGCTCGTCCGCGGGCGCGCGCTCCGCCGCGAGCAGACGTTCCATGGGCTCCCCGTCCTCGGTCGCGGCAGGGTCGACGTCGCCCCGGGTCTCGCCGCCGTTCACGTCGTCGATCTGGAGCCCGAGCTGCCCTCCGACGCGCAACCGGCGCTGAACCGCGCCGAGGCCGTCATCCGAGCGCAGCCCTTCACGCGCGTTGCCCTGACGAGCGCCGACGCCCATCTCGTCGTGCACGCCGGACCGCGAGGCGCGAGACTCGCATGGCTCATCACACCGCCCACGGCCTCGCTCCCCGCCCCGACCGCACCGCGCGTGGCGATCGACGCGGTAACCGGACGCGTGCTCGAAGCGCGCGATCGCGTCCGACACGCGAACGCCTACGTCTATCGCGACAACCCCGTCCGCACGCCGACGCCGGAGCTCTTGCCGCTGCCCGACGGCGTGAGCGCCACCGGCCTCACGAGCAGCACCTTCGTTGCGCGGAGCTGCGTCGACCGCGGAGGCACGCGCGTCATCGCGATCGCCGGCGCATCGCAGACCATTCGCGTCTGCGCGCTCGAGCAGGTCGCTGTTCCCGGCGTCGACGGCGACTTCGTCTTCACGCCGCGCGCCGCGCCCATCGTGGCTCGCGACCAGGCGGACCCGTTCGCCGAGACTTCCCTCTTCTGGCACGCGTCCCGGCTGCACGCGTTCTTCGAGAGGCTCTCGGACGGGGCAGGCGGGGCGCCCTTCGGCGATCCGCCGCTCGAACTCGTCGCCGGTCTGAAGCTCGCGGACGGCGTCGAGGAAGGCAACTTCGCGACCGCGGCGCGTCCTGACCTCGACCTCGTGCCCTTCCCGGGCGCGTTCTTCCTGCCCGGCGTCGGCGAGGGCGACGTGTTCCGCGCGCTGTACGGCACGACGCGAAGCGCGGTCTGGTTCGGTCACGGCGCCAATGTCGACTTCTCGTACGACGGCGACGTCGTCGCGCACGAGGTCACGCACGCGCTCGTCGCCTCGACGCTCGCCGTCGGCGGCTATCGCTGGACGCCCGAGGGAGTCACCGCCGAGCCCGAGGCGATCGACGAGGCGATCGCCGACTACTTCACCGCCGCGCTCACGAACGATCCGAGCATCGGGGACCACGCGGCGACGGAATCGCCCTCGGCGGCCGCCGCGGTGCGGACGCTCTCGGGCGATGCGACCTGTGCCGATACGATGGTCGGCGAGCCACACCGCGACTCGCTCGTGCTGTCGAGAGCGCTGTGGAAGACGCGCACCGGGCTCGCCGAAGCACTCCGCGAGCCGTTCGACGCTGCGGTGTACCGGGCTCTCTTTCTCTCGCCAGGCCGTCGTGATCTCGGCTTCGAGGAGGTCGCCGCGCTCGTGCGTGCTCGGGTCGCCAGCGACGTACCGGAGGCGAGCGCGCTCCTCGACGCGGCGCTCGCCGCTGGCGGGATCGGCTCGCGATGTATTGCCATCCGGAACATCATGGCCGACGTGCCCGTCCGCGCGGAGCAACATCCGTTCGTCGCGCCGGGGACGGACGACGTCGGTGCCGACACCATCGCGCCCGGCGTGATGCAACTCCGCTTCGACGTGCCGTCAGGCGCTCATGCGCTCGCCGTCTCGTTCCGAGCGCAATCGCCTTCCCCGTCGCGCCTCTTCGGTCGACCCGGGACCACGTTTCGCCCGGTCGTGCTCGCGTCGTGGGAGGATCGGCCTATCACCTGGACGCGCACCGGCGACGCTGAAGCCACCCCGGACGCCTCGACAAGGGTAGCAGCGGACGGCGGCGCTCGGGTCGTCGCCGAGCTCCGAGTCCCGCCCAGTGCGAGGGTGGTCCACCTCCAGATCGCCAACGAAGGCCAGCTTGCCGGGCTCTACGACGACGTGATCGTGAGCGTCGTGGCGCCGTCGGAGCTCGAGCCGGACGGGGGCAGCGCATCGGATGCCGGCGCCGACGATGCCGGAGCGGACGTCCTCACGCCCGAACCTTCGTCGAGCTGCGCTTGCGACGTCGTCGGGCTCCGACCGGAGCGTCCTGCGTTCGCCGTCGCGTTCGCGTTCGCGCTGCTGGCCGCGCGTCGCGCCCGACGACGTCGATGACCCGTGCCACGAAAGCATCGAGCCGGCACTGCGGGAAGCAATGCCGGCTCGAAGGGTCACGCGTCAGCGCGTGGGCGCTGCTTCACTTCGGGAAGCAGTAGTTGCGGTCCTCGTCCCGGTAGCAGTGGTCCGAGACGTAGGCCGAGAAGGCGCCCGGGCCGTAGTTCGTGCCGGCCTTGAAGGTCTCCGGACGCGGGTTGTCGTTGACCGAGCAGTACGAGTTGTCGCCGAAGCCCGAGACCCAGGCGGTGTGGGTGATCGTCTCGGGGGAGATCGAGCAGGCATAGTCGCCGGCGGTTCCGCCGAAGACGAGCGCGCATGCCTCGAGGCAGCTGTAGGTCGGCAGGGTCGTGCTCCAGGGCGGAGCCTCTCTCATGAGGTAGCTCCGCGCGCCGCAGAAGACCTTCACGTCCGTGACGTCCGTGTTGCCGACGACGCCGCTGCCCCTCTGGACGACGCAGTGCTTCGTGCCCGGAGAGGTGGTCACCTTGACCTCGTACGGGGCTTCCTTCTCGACCTTCGTCGGGAAGGTGAAGCCCTCGTTCGCGGAGATGGTGAGCGAGTCGCTGCCGTTCAGCGCGATCGTCACCTGCTCGCCGGCCGCGAGGCCGTCGACCGCGCCACCGATGTTGAACTTGGGCATCGGCGCGCAGGCGTTGTCCGTGCAGATGCCGCTCCGGCACTGGTCGCCGGCGGTGCACTCGACGCAGAAGCCGGACGAGCAGCGGGTGCTCGCGCAGTCGGCGCCGACGTGGCAGGTCTGGCCGAGGACGCACTTCGCGGCGCAGCTCGAGCCGCAGTCGAGGTCGCCCTCGCTGCCGTTCTTCACGCCGTCGTCGCAGCGGGGAGCCGCGCACGCATGCGAGGAGCACACCTTGCTGGCGCACTGCGAGCCCGTCTCGCACTCGACGCAGCGATTCTGGTAGCAGCTCCCGCTCGCGCAGTCGGAGCCGCTCTTGCACATCATGTTGATGTCGCAGGTCGCGCCGCAAGAGCCGCCGCAGTCCACGTCGGTCTCGTTGCCGGTCCAGTTGCCGTCGTCACAACCCGGCGCCGTCGGACGCTGGCAGGTGCCGTCGGTGCAGAGCAGCGCGTGCGGGCCGCGGCTGCAGTCGGAGTGCACGGTGCACTTCATGCCCACGCCGCAGCGCGCGCATTCGTTGACGCCGCCGCAGTCGAGGTCCGTCTCGCCGGCCGTCAGCTTGCGATCGAGGCAGGACGAAGCGACGCAGTGCGTGCCGTTCGAGTAGCCGGATGCGCAGTCCGCATCGACCGCGCACTGGGCGCCGGTCGCGCACTTTGTCGCGCAGGAGCCGCCGCAGTCGACGCCCGTCTCGTCACCGTTCTTGATGCCGTCCGAGCACTGGTCGGCGACGCACACGCCCCGGCCGTTCGAGCGCTTGCAGAAGCCGCTCGCGCAGTCCGCGGCCGAGTTGCAGGCCTTGCCGACGTAGCACTTGGCGGCGCAGGTCCCGCCGCAGTCGACATCCGACTCCTTGCCGGACAGGACGCCGTCGAAGCAGGGCTGAGCCTTGCAGACGCCGGCGGTGCACGACGCGGGGGCCGCGCAGTCCGAGTTCACCTTGCACTTCTTGTCGGCCTTGCAGGCCTCGCAGCCGCCGCCGCCGCAATCGAGGTCGGTCTCGCGCTCGTCACGCTTGCCGTTCTTGCAGGTCGGGGTGCAGTACCCGAGACCACGCTCGATGTCCCAGGTCTTCTCGTAGATCGGGAACTCCGTGTTCCACGGCTCGATCGGTCCGATGTCGAAGCCCGCGTTCTGTCCCGCGATGCCAGCGAAGCTCGAGCCGGGAGCCTGGAGGCGCGCGCCGAGCTGCAGCCCGACGTTGCCGTAGAGGCCGACCGCAACCGCGCCCTTCGGGCGGGTCGTCGTCTCCGCGCACTTCGACTCGTAGCTCGCGCGAGCGACGAGCGACGCGCGCATCCCCACCGTGAGACCGGCGGTGTCGTAGAGCATCGTGTTGATGCGCGGGATGAGGCCGCAGGTGACGGCGATGCTGCCGCTGCCGAGAACCTGGACGTCACGCCGCGAGCGGCGATCGAACGACGGGCCCGACATCGTCGGCCTGCCGCCGGACTCGTAGCGGGCGGAGAACTTGAAGGTCGCCGACTGCTCCCAGTCGACGGAGCCCTTGATCGCAGCCTTCGCCTCGAAGCCACACTCGACATCGACCTGGACCGTCGACACGAGGACGACGGGGACCGGACCGGCCATGAGGACCTTGGTCGAAGGTTTGGAGATGTAGATCGGCTTGCGCCAGCCACCCGCCGGCTTCATGTCGGCGTCGCCGAAGAGGGCCTGTCGCTCGCGCGACATGACGTCCTGGGCGAAGGCGGAGCCCTCGTCGAGCGCCTCCTGCAGCTGGCTACCGGCCTTGCCGCCGGCCGACGCGATGCCCGCCTCGAGGTCGAAGTCGAGGTGGACGCCTGCCTCGGCGCGCGCGTCGACGTTGATCCAGCTCGTGAACGGCGGGCGGTTCTTGTGGACGATGTTCGGCACGATCGCGCCGACCTGGAAGCCCGGGTTGACGAGCGCGCGCGCGCGCATTCCCGCGCTGCCCTTGATGTAGAGCTCGATGGGCGTGTTACCGCCGCGGAGCGTCTTTTTGTAGTTCATGTTGGTGAAGAGCGGGAACGCCGCCTGGCCGCTCATCTCCGGCGAGATCGACACCGACCCGCTGAAGCTCGCCGGCGTGATCGCGCTGATCGCGTTCTGCGCGACGCTGGCGACGGCCTTCGCGGCGCCGCTGACTGCCTTCACGATGCTGCCGAAGAACGGCTGCTGGCCGTAGGTCGTCCCATACGGGCCGTAGAACTCCTCGTCGTCGAGGAGCGGCTCGCCGGGCATGAAGACGTCGGGCGAGTACATGTAGAGGTTCTTCGCCGCCCACTCGAGGTCGAGCTGCGAGAGGTCGACGTCCTTCGCCGTCGCCGGGTCGTACGTCGTCTGGAAGTCGCCGGTGACCAGATCGTCGATCCCGACCGTCTCCGTGGCGACGATGATCTTGTCCCCCTCATCGCGCACGGAGACGACGCGGCGCGCGAACCCGAGCGGGTTCTTGCCGATGCCTTCGCCGGGAGCGGACACGACGACGCGCCCGGGCGCCCAGTCGCGGACCTCGGGGCTCTCCGCCGCGAGGAAGACGAGCTCGTCCGCGTGCACGACCACGGTATCGCGCTCCGCCGTCGAGACGGGCTCGACCCACGGCTGGGGCTGGAGGTTGTTGAAGTCGGGCTCGAACGTCGGGTTCCACTTCAGGGTGGAGAGGTCCTGCTGCTCCGGATCCGGCGTCGACGGCGACGACGTTCCGGGGTCCGCAGGCTGATGGCTCCCGTCGGGCGGCGACCCGCTGCCGGTGCCGCGCGGGTGTCCGTCATCGGACGAGCACGCGGCGAGGAGGGCTGCGATGCAAGGGGTGAGCAGCCAGAGGGCCTGCGTTCTACGAGTTGGCCGTGTCTTCATGGGTGAGGAGGTCTCGAGGTCTGTGAGCGTGCGCTTCGAGCGTCGACCGAGGCGGAGCAACGCTGCGCAACACGTAGAACGGCGGAGTTCTATCGCCCGTAAGACGATTTTGTCGTTTTTCGCAACAACGCCGTTTGATGCGTCGGGGTGTCGCCGACGCGAGGACGGCGGCACCCGCGTCGCCTCCGCAAAGAGCGATCGAGCTCGACCGTCGAAAGACGGGAGCGGCCTCGCGCCGCAGCTTTTTCTGCTCGGTTCGTGGGGTGAAGGAGCAGCTAACGAGAATGCGAATGATGCCGTTTTGGATGTCGGGAGCTCTGGCCGCGATGATGCTGGTCGGAGCCGGATGCGCGAAGAAGGACGGGGGAGAAGGAAACGCGGCCGCGAGCGCTTCGGCGGCAGCCTCCACCGCAGCGGCCGCGTCGGCCGCGCCTGTTGCGTCCGCGGAACCTGCACCGGCCGCGTCCGCCGCGAAGGACGACCGGGACGCGTGCCCGGAAGGCAACAAGCCCCCGGAGCTCACGTACGCCGACGTGAAGTTCGACTGGTCGGAGACCCCCAAGATCGCCGATGCTCCGAAGGACAAGGCCTACGCGAACGCCGGCGGGAACACCTTCGAGCTGCCGAAGATCGAGCTCTGTGTCTACGAGGGACGGGGCGAGATCAACCTGCGCACGCACAACGACGTCCTCCTCGGGCCGTCGATGACGATGAAGGGCACCCCGAAGGCCGGGCTCGTGGTCGAGGAGAAGTTCGGTCCGAACAAGGGCTACTTCCAGGCACCGAAGAAGGGTGTGGAGTCCGTGGAGTGTGCGCGGCAGACGACGAGCAGCAACAGCCCCAACGCGCGCATCGTCAAGATCACGGAGTATGACGGCAAGACGGCCGACGGCACCTTCGTGAGCACGTGGCAGGAGAACTTCGGCGAGAAGCGGAAGTTCTGGGCCGCGGGCACCTTCAAGGACGCGAAGGTCGTCATCTTCAAGAACTGACCTGAAGCGCGCCACGCGAAGAGACTCGAGACAAGAGACTCGAGACAAGAGACTCGAGACAAGGGACGCCGCGCGGGTTGGCTGCGATAGCCCGCGCGGCGTCTCTGCATCTGTCGTGGATGCTCGTGGTGCACGCTGTGGTAGGGAGCAGTCGTGAGCGTCCCGCTCGAGACCGATCTGCGAGACCTCCGCGAAGGCGGGCGTTGGGGTTTTGCGCAGCGAGCGAAGAACGACGTCCTCTTCGTGCTTGCCGTAGGGGCGCTCGCCGTCGCGGAGCGCCTCCCGGGAGTGCTGCTCCGCACGATGGGCCGAGCGCTCGGTCTTGCGGTGTGGGCGCTCGCGCCGAGGCTCCGGCGCCTTGCGGTGTCGAACGTCGCGCGGGCGCTGCCGGAGATCGCGCCGTCCGAGAGGCCTGTGTTCGTGCGCCGGGTCTACCGAGAGCTGGGGCTCCTTCTGGCCGACGTGGTGCGAACGCTCGATCCGCGGCGCCCGCTCGATCCCCTGCCCTTCGCGCCGGGATCCCGCGAGTGCCTCGAGGACGCCATCGCCGAAGGACGCGGCGTCGTCTTCGCCTCGGCTCATCTCGGTCCGTGGGAGCGCGTGGCCGCTTCGCTCGTCCACGCCGGCCTTCCGCTGACGGTGGTGGCCCGTGAGCCCTACGATCCCAGGCTCGGGCGGATCTACCGCCGCCTGCGGGACGCGCGCGGTGTCCGGACCGTCTACCGCGGCGGGAGTGGCGCAGGCATCGCGCTGGTCCGCGTCCTCCGGCGCGGCGGCGTGCTCGGGGTCCCGATGGACCTCGCGTCGCGCGTGCCTTCCGTGGACGTGCCTTTTCTGGGGAGCCCGGCTCCCACGCCGGTCGGGCCGGCCCGCCTCGCCATCCGCACCGGCGCAGCCGTGGTCGTCGGGACCGTCGCGCCGGCCGGCGACGGCTCGCTCGCCCTCTCGTTCGTCCGGATCGCCGCATGCGCATGCGCATGCCCATCGGAAGAGGAGCTGACCGCGCTAATCAACGACGAGCTCTCGGCACGCATCCGGGCGCTTCCCACGCTCTGGCCGTGGATGCACCGCCGCTGGCGAGACGCGAACGCGACTCACCCGCGACGCTTGTAGAAACGTCGCAGCGAGCGCGAGTCTCTGGCTATTCTGATCACGATGGTCGACAAGGTCCCGCGACTCCTTCCCGGCGTCGACATCCGGAAGTTCAAGCTGGACCCGATGGACGGGTTCCTGATGACCCGGATCGACGGGAAGCTCGGTCCGAAGGATCTGGCGCGCGAGACGGGCCTCCCCGACTTCTCGGTCACGCGCGCGCTCGAGAAGCTCGAGAAGCTCGGCGTCATCGAGATCGTCGACCCGAACGCGCCGCCTCCGGCGCCTCCTCCGCCGCCGCAAACGCCGATCGAACGGAAGAGCGCGGTCGCCCAGTTCGAGGAAGGGCTGCTGGCGCCGAAGTACGATCCGAAGGAGCTCGAGGAGCCGGCCGAGCTGCCGCTCGAGCAGAAGAAGCGGATCCTAGACTTCTACTACCGCCTCGACGACCTCGATCACTACACGCTCCTCGGCGCCACCCGCGATTCGGACAAGAAAGGGATCAAGCGCGCCTACTTCGAGCTCGCCGCGCTGTTCCATCCGGACCGATACTTCAAGAAGAACCTCGGCACCTTCAAGCCGAAGATGGAGGTGCTCTTCAACCGGATCACCGAGGCGCACGACACCCTCGTCGATCCGGAGAAGCGCGCCGAATACGACGCTTACCTCGCCGAGGTCGCCACGACGCGGGGCATGGAGGCGATGCTCGAGCGCGCGATGGCGGAGTCCGCTCGTGCCGCCGCCGAGGCGGAGACCGCCGCGAAGGCGCAGGCTGCGCGGGCGCCCATCCCCGCGCCGCCTCCCTCCGCCCCTGCGCGTGTCCCTGCTGCCCCTGCCGCCCCCGCCGCCGTGACGGGCCCGACGCCTGACGAGATCCAGCGCCGGAAGCAGGCCCTCGCGATGCGCCTCACCGGTGGAGTCCGCGCACCGCAGGCCTCGCGTCCGTCATCGGACAAGCCGAATCCCCTGCGCTACAGCAGCCCGCAGGACGCGATGGACGCGCTGAAGCGCCGCTACGAAGAGCGGATCGAGAGCGCGACGCAGGCCCACGCGAGCCGCTACATCCAGACCGCCGAAGACGCCCTCGCGAAGAACGACCTCGTCGCCGCGTCGACGGCCTTGAGCATCGCCACCAAGTTCGCCCCGGACGACGTCGCCCTCGCGATGCGCGCGCAGGAGACGAAGAACCAGGCCGACAGCTTCCTGTGCGACAGCTACCTCAAGCAGGCGCAGTACGAGGAGCGCCAGGGCCACTGGTTCGAGGCGAGCCGTTCCTGGCAGAAGGTCGCGAAGCTGAAGAACGACGCGGTCTCGCACGAGCGAGCGGCCAACGCCCTCTGGCGTAGCCCCGAAGGAGACCTCCACGAGGCCGCCGAGCACGCCAAACAGGCCATCTCCCTGCAGCCGAACGTGATCGAGAACCACGTCACCCTCGTCGAGATCTATCTCAAGGCCGGGCTCACGGCCTCGGCGAGGCGTGCGGCCGAGGCCGCGAGCACGCTCGACCCGAAACACGCAGGGCTCCAGGGCATCCTCAAGCGCATCGGAAAGGGCTGACGGGCCCGGCGCCGCGCTCCCTCCCCTCGCTCGCCGCGACGGGGATCTTTGCCCCAGTACCGAGCCGAAGCGGGAGCGGCGGGCGCCCGCGCGGCGCGGGTCGTCGCACACGTGAGCCGGGGGAAGACGCGAGATGCGACAGACGCGACAGATGTCGCGCAAGCACCGGAGAAAGCGGTGTAGCATCGTGTTGTGGTCCTAGTGCGCTCGGGCCGGGAGTCTCAGCGGCCCCGGGCGAACGCGACGAAGACAGCTTCTATCGGTCGGTGAAGGAGACTCGCGTATGGAGAAGGTGATCGGCATCGACCTCGGCACGACGAACTCGTGCGTGGCCATCGTGGAGAACGGCACGCCGGTCGTGATTCCCAACCGGGGTGGCTACAAGACCACGCCGTCGATGGTCGCCGTCACCGAGGCTGGCAAGCGCCTCGTCGGCCACATCGCAAAACGTCAGGCGATCACGAACGCCGAGAACACCGTCTACGCGGCCAAGCGCCTCATCGGCCGCAAGTGGAACTCGCCGCAGGTGAAGAACGCCGTCGCGACCTCGAGCTACCGCATCGTCGAGGGCCCGCACAACGACGTGCGTATCGTCCTTCGCGACAAGGAGTTCAGCGTCCCCGAGATCAGCGCGATGGTCCTCCAGGAGATGAAGGTCATCGCGGAGGACTACCTCGGCGAGACCGTCAACAAGGCCGTCGTCACCGTCCCGGCGTACTTCAACGACAACCAGCGTCAGGCGACGAAGGACGCGGGCGAGATCGCCGGCCTCGACGTCATCCGCATCATCAACGAGCCGACCGCCGCCGCCCTCTCCTACGGCTTCGGCCGCAACATCGAGAAGACGGTCGCCGTGTACGACTTCGGCGGAGGCACGTTCGACATCTCGATCCTCGAGATCGGCGCCCACGGCGTCTTCAAGGTCATCGCGACGGCCGGCGACACGTTCCTCGGCGGCGAGGACATCGACGCGCGCATCATCGACTGGCTCGTCTCCGGCTTCAAAGAGGAGCACAACATCGACCTCCGCCAGGACCGCATGGCCCTGCAGCGCCTCAAGGACGCGGCGGAGAAGGCGAAGTGCGAGCTCTCGAGCGTCCGCGAGACGGAGGTGAATCTTCCCTTCATCATCTCGAGCGGCCGGAACGAGGCGCTTCACCTCCAGCGCTCGCTCACGCGCGCGACGCTCGAGGAGCTCTCCGAGGACCTCATCGAGCGCACGATCGACATCTGCAAGCAGACGCTCGAGGACGCGAAGCTCGGCAAGGACGAGATCGAGGAGGTCGTGCTCGTCGGCGGAATGACGCGCATGCCGAAGATCCAGTCGGCCGTGCAGGCGTTCTTCGAGAAAGAGCCGAACAAGGGCGTGCATCCGGACGAGGTCGTCGCCCTCGGCGCCGCCATCCAGGGCGCAGCGCTCGTCGATGACAAGCACGAGATGGTCCTGCTCGACGTCACGCCGCACGCGCTCGGCATCATGACGTTCGGCTCCTACTTCGAGGAGCTCATCCCGCAGAACACGACGGTGCCGACGCACCGAACCAAGATCTTCACCACGAGCCGAGACAACCAGACGGCCGTGAAGATCCTCGTCATGCAGGGCGAGAGCCAGCGCGCCGAGGAGAACGAGCTGCTCGGCGAGTTCATTCTCACCGGCCTCCGGCGCGCCCCGAAGGGTCAAGTCGAGATCGAGGTTACGTTCGAGATCAACGCGGACGGTATCGTGTCCGTCCGCGCGAAGGATCTCGAGACGGGCCTCGAGCAGTCGATCCAGGTCACCGCGACGAGCGGTCTGACGCGCGAAGAGATCAAGACGATGATGGACAACGCGAAGGACGACCTCGTCGACCGCCGCACGTCCGAGGAGTTCGAGGCCGCCAAGCAGGAGGCCGAGAAGCTCATCGCCGAGATCGAGAAGCT
>JAFAER010000037.1 GCA_023423895.1 Pseudomonadota bacterium | reverse complement strand
CTACACGCCCGAGAGCGCGGTCCTGCGCGTCAAGTTCAAGGACCCCGCGGACGTGAAGCTGATCGACGAGCGCTTCCAGAAGAAGTTCGCCCAGGAGCTCGCCCAGATGAAGGGCGGCGAGGGCGAGGTCGTCTTCAAGCTGCGCGCCGAGGTCGAGACGCAGACGCGCGAGCGCGCGGTCACGCAGGCGAAGGACACCATCAACCGCCGCGTCGACGAGCTCGGCCTCCGTGAAGCGAGCGTCACGACGCGCGACGAGGACATCATCGTCGAGGTGCCGGGCTCGAACCGCGCGCAGTTCGAGGAGATCAAGGAGATCATCCGCAAGACGGCTCGTCTCGAGTTCAAGATGGTCGACGACGAGGCGGACTTCTTCGCCAAGGTCGACGAGAAGAGCGTCCCCGAAGGCATCGAGATCCGCATCGAGAACGCGCCGCTCGGCGAGGTCAACGGCCAGAAGCAGAACGCGCGTCGGCAGTTCTTCTCGATCAAGATCCCCTCGGAGCTCGAAGGCAAGAGCACGAAGGAGGACGAGATCGCCCGCACGAAGGCGATGCAGGCGGCCCTCGACAAGCTGAAGGCGTTCGTCGCGACCCTCGACGTGCCCGACGATCACACGGTCGGCTACGAGAAGACCGAGGACTACGATCCGGACACCGGGCGGGCGACCGAGGACGGCTGGCGCACGTTCTACCTCCGCGGGCGCGCCGACGTCACCGGTGAGTACATCACCGACGCACAGCGTGCGATCGACCAGCGGAGCGGCGTTCCGGAGGTCTACGTCGCGATCACGTTCAGCCCGCAGGGCGCGGATCGCTTCGAGCAGATCACCGGCGAGAACATCAACCGCCGCTTCGCGATCATCCTCGACGACGTCATCAACTCGGCCCCGGTCATCCGGTCGAAGATCGGCGGCGGCCGCGCGAGCATCACGATGGGCGCGGGCGATCCCGATCAGCAGCTCAAGTCGGCCGAGAAGCTCGAAATGGTCCTCCGCTCGGGCGCGCTCCCGGCGCCGATCCAGCTCTCGAACGAGTCGGTCATCGGACCGACGCTCGGCGAGGACGCGATCGCGAAGGGGGCGACCGGCGCGGTCGTCGGCTCCGTCCTCGTCCTCGTCTTCATGTTCATGTACTACCGCGGGTCCGGCCTCGTCGCCGACGCGGCGGTCATCTTCAACATGCTGCTGCAGCTCGCGATCCTCGCGTCGTTCAGCGGCACGTTGACGTTGCCCGGCATCGCGGCCCTCGCGCTCACGATCGGTATCGCCGTCGACGCGAACGTGCTCATCAACGAGCGCATCCGCGAAGAGCTCCGCGCGAAGCGAAGCCTGCGCGCGGCCGTCGAGGCCGGCTACGACAAGGCGTTCTCGGCGATCGTCGATGGGCACGTCACGATCTTCATCTCGGGCCTGATCCTCGCCCAGTACGGCACCGGCCCGGTCAAGGGCTTCGCGATCATGCTCATCATCGGTATCGTCGCCAGCCTCTTCACCGGTGTCTTCTGCACCCGTCTCGTCTTCGAGTACTGGGTGCGCGGTGCGAAGGTGAAGCGTCTCAGCGTCGGCGCGGAGTTCTGAGCATGGAGTTCTTCAAGTCTCGCAAGGTCTACGACTTCATGCGGATGAGGAAGTACTGGATCTTCCTCTCCATCGCGTTGACGGTCGCCTCGCTGATCTCGCTCTACTTCCCGGGTCCGAACTACGGCACGGACTTCCGTGGCGGCACCGAGATCGAGGTCGCGTTCGACAAGCCCGTCGACGCCAGCAAGATCCGTCACGCGGTCACGGCGTCGGGGCAGTTCTCCGAGCCGGACGTCGTCCAGGTCCAGACGCCGAACAACGTCAGCCAGTTCCTCATCCGCGTGCAGGAGATCAGCACCGTCGACGAGGGAACGAAGGAAGCGCTCCGCAAGGCGCTCTGCTTCGGCGTCGAAGGTGACGACGAAGCCACTTGCCCGAAGAGCGCGCGCGCGACCGAGGTCAAGTTCAGCGCCGGCGGCGACAAGCTGAGCGTCCGCTACGACGTCGAGCCGGACCTCGAGAAGGTCAAGCAGCAGGTTTCTGCCGTCCCGAACGTGAAGCTCCGCGTCTCGGACAAGAACCCGCAGATCGTCAACAAGCGCGACAACCGCGTCGAGATCCAGCTCCAGAGCAAGGGCGACCAGCTCATGGACGTCCTCCGCCAGCAGCTCGGCGACGACGCCGTCCCGGATCATCCGCTCCGCGTCGAGTGGGTCGGTCCGAAGGCCGGCAAGCAGCTCCGCGACAGCGCCCGCAACGCCGTTGCGCTCTCGATCGTGTTCATCATGATCTATCTCGCGTTCCGCTTCGACCTGCGGTTCGCGCCCGGCGTCGTCCTCGCCTGCCTCCACGACGCGCTCGTCGTCCTCGGAGCCTTCGTCCTCACGCGCCGCGAGGTGACGCTGTCGACGATCGCCGCGGTGCTCACGATCGTCGGCTACTCGATGAACGACACCGTCGTCGTCTACGACCGCATCCGCGAGAACCTCGGCAAGTACAGGGGCAAGTCGTTCGGCGAGATCATCAACCTGAGCGTCTCGGAGACGCTCTCTCGCACGATCCTCACGAGCGTCTCGACGCTCCTCTCCGTTCTCGCGTTCTTCATCTGGGGCACCGGCGTCATCAAGGACTTCGCGTTCGCGATGGTCGTCGGCATCGTCGCCGGCACGTACTCGAGCATCTACGTCGCCGCTCCGCTCACGGAGTGGATCGACAGGCGCCTCGGCCGCGGCGGCAACGCCGCGAACGTGAAGAAACGCCTCCGCGCGAAGCCGGCGTAGGCGGGCTTCGCCCGCCAGGCTCCAGGCTCCAGGCTCCAGGCTCCAGGAAGAGAGAGAAGACGGGCGCCCCGACATCGGGAGCGCCCGTTTTCGCGTCACCGGGATGCTGGGCGCGCCTGCGGAGGTCCCGCGACGTGGCTCGCGTATCGCCGCGGTTCTTGCGGTCTCGCGGCTCGCGTTCTCTCGCGTGCTGAGGCCTGAAGCCTGAAGCCTGAAGCCTGAGGGCTCCTCTCTCTTCTTCCTGGAGCCTGGAGCCTGGAGCCTGGAGCCTGGCCGAAGGCCAAGCTCTTCCATTTCCGCCGTGCGCTCCGCCACGCCCATGGTAAGAGCGCGGCCGGTCGAGGCGGTCGTCGCTGTCCGCCCTTGTGCCGCGGAGAAGGGAAGGGGGTTGCCATGAAGAAGCTCGGGCTCGTTCTTTTCGCGGTTGCGCTGCTCGGCGCAAGCGCCCCGGCGGCCGGGCCGTCCGGGCATCAAGGCGAGGGCAGTGAGCTCGCGACCGCACGTCGCGTGCGCGGGGTCATCACCGCGATCGAGCCGGCGACCCTGACGATCGCGACGCCCCAGCGTGCGGTCACTGGAAAGATCGACCCGGCGCGGACCAAGGTGACGATCAACGGCCGCCCCGCGACGCCGGCCGATTTGAAGCTGACGGACGACGTGCGAGGCGAGCTCTGCCTCGACGACGTGTGGCTCGCGATCGCGACGCGCTGAGGTTGCGACCCGCTGAGATTGTGATGCGCTGAGATCGCACGCGCCGAGTTGGGGTAGATTGGGCCCGCGGGGCGCCGGGAGCGCTCTCCGCGCGCGCAAGATGACGTCGCAGCCGCTCATCCACTTCCGGAACATCAAGAAGGCCTTCGGCCCGAAGGTGATCTACAACGGGCTCGAGTTCGCGATTGGTCGCGGCGAGACCGTGACCATCCTCGGGCCGTCCGGAAGCGGCAAGAGCGTCATGCTCAAGATGCTGATCGGCCTGATCGAGGCCGACAGCGGCGAGATCATCTTCGACGGGCGCGACGTCGTGAAGATGACCGAGCGGGACCTCTACGACGTCCGGCGGCGGGTCGCCTACCTGTTCCAGGGCGCAGCGCTGTTCGACTCGCTCACCGTCGGCGAGAACGTCGCCTACGGGCTGCGAGAGCAGAACTGGAACACGATGTCCGACGAAGAAATCGGTCGTCGCGTGGCGCAGTCGCTCGAGAGCGTCGGCTTGCCGGGAATCGAGAGCATGCGGCCGAGCGATCTGTCCGGCGGCATGAAGAAGCGTGTCGGGCTCGCGCGGACGCTTGCCCTCCAGCCGGAGGTGCTGCTCTACGACGAGCCGACGACAGGGCTCGATCCGATCAACACCGCGCGCATCAACAACCTGATTCGCGGCATCAAACGGGCGCTCGGCTTGACGAGCGTCGTCGTGACCCATGACATGGGAACCGCGTTCTCCGTCTCGGACCGCATCGTCATGATCGGCAAGGGACGGCTCATCATGCAGGGAACGCCGGAGGACTTCCGGCGCACCCAGAACCCCTACGTACGTGACTTCATCGACGGCAAGGCGCCGGAGGTGGAGGACGTCTCCGTGCTACTCTCCACGTCGTGAGCAACAAAGGCCGAACGCTCAAGGTGGGGGTGTTCGTCTTCATCGGGCTTGTCCTGTCGACGATCGCCGTCTTCACGATTGGCGAGAACTGGCGGATGTGGGACCGGAAGGTGAAGTACCAGGCTGCGTACGACGACGTGCAGGGGCTGCGGCCCGGCTCGGTCGTACGACTGGGCGGCATCGACGTGGGGACGGTCGAGAAGGTCGGTCATCATGAGCATGCCGACGACAACAAGGTCTATGTGACGCTCGCCGTCGCCCGCGAAGAAGCGGGGCGCATCCGCAGCGCGACGAGGGCGACGATCGAGGGCAAAGGTCTTCTCGGCGACAAGATGGTGCAGCTCGCCTGGGATGACGAGCTCGCGAAGGAGCTGAGGCGTCAGGGCAAAGATCCCAACGCGATGATTCCCGCCGACGGGTGGCTCGAGACAGGGCCGGGCGCGGATCCGATGGCCGCCGTCGGCGTCGCGACGAAGAAGGCGCAGCTCGTGCTCGAGAACCTCGAGAAGGCGACGGCGTCGATCGCCGACGACAAGTTCAAAGAGGACCTCCAGGGCACGGTCCACGCGCTGCGCGTCATTCTCGAGGGGGTCTCGGAGAAGGACGGCGTCGCGCATCGACTGATCTTCGACCCGGAGGAGGCGAAACGCGTCGACCGCATCATCGTGAATCTCGAGGCGACGACCGCCAACCTCGCGCACGTGAGCGCCGACGCGCGTGACGTGAGCGCTCGCGTGAAGAGCGGGCCTGGGCTCGCGCACACGATCGTCTACGACGACCAGCTCGCCGCGGGCATGACGGGCACGATGGTGGAGCTGCACAAGAGCCTCCAGGCCGTGAGGACGGGCAACGGGCTCGCGCACGCGATCGTCTACGGGGACGATCAGACGCAGCACCTCATGGGCAACATGAACGCGATGAGCGACGACCTGCGCGAGATCGTCGCGAACATGAAGGCCGGGCGAGGCACCGTCGGCGCGCTCCTCGTGGACCCGACCGTGTACGAGGACATCAAGAGCCTCGTCGGCAATGTCGAGCGGAACCAGGTGCTGCGCGCCCTCGTCCGCTACTCGATCAAGCAGAACGAAGAGAAGCCGCACGCGGAGGTGAAGTCCGACACTCCGCAGCCGACCGTCACGCCCACCCAGCAGAAGGCTGGGAACTGAGCGCGGCGCCGAAGTCGGATACGATAGCTCGATCACACTGGCACGCCGTGGCACGCCGCGGCCGACACGATTTTCGCGAAAAACGCGGGCACCGTGTGTCATCCCGCGCGGTACATGGCTTGCTGCGAGTACGGGGTGCATGACCTCTGCTCATCGTCTCCGCCACGCGGCTGTCGTCCTCGGAGCCACCGCGATGTTCGTCGCCGCCGAGCGCGACGCGTCGGCGTGTGTCTACGCCTACGATCCCTGTGCGCTCACGTTCGCGCCTGCCTTGGAGAAGACGGTGCCGGCAAACATCGGCACCATCCGCGTCACGCCGGGCACGAACGCGGCGGATGTCGTCAAATCGCTGGAGCTCCTGGGGCCCGACGACGTCCCGGTCGCCGTTGCGGTGGAGCATCGTCCAGGATTGGTCCTCGTCACCCCGCAAGCGGAGCTCGCGCCAGGTCGTCATCGGATCATCGCGACCGCAGAGCAGCCCAGCAGCTGCGCGGAGCCGCGACTCGGCGGAGCCGTCATCGAGTCCGACGCGGGCGTGGCGGAGGGCAACCTGCTTCTCCGTCACGAATCGTCGTTCATCGTCGTCCCGAGCCTCCCGTTGCCGACGACCGCGGGCAGCGTGACCGTCGGCGAACGGAGGATCGCGGGGGAGCAGGACTCCGACGATCCTGTGTTCGCGTACCCGGTTCACGTCACCGTTGCCCCCGAGATGTTGCCGTTCCTTCCGAGCGCGCGGTGGACGGTCGAGCTCGACGGGAGGCCGAGACGCCACGGCCCCATGGGCGATGAAGCTCCCGAGTTCGAGGTGCACGTCCGGTGCAAGTCGCCGGGGCCGCTGAACTCCTGCTCACAGGACGTGGATGCGCCAGGGCCGCACAAGCTCCGAGTCGTCGCTCGGCTCGCCGGGAGCGACACGCCCATCGCAAGCGACGAGCTCGACGTCGAGCTCTCCTGCGACGCTGCCGTGGGCTCGTCGACGAGCTCCCTCGCTGCTTCGTCGTCCGACTCGGGGTCGGGATGCAACGTCGTCACGCAGCCCTCGTCCATCGGCGCGGGAAGCGGCTTGGCCCTGTTCGGCGTCGCCGGCGTCCTCACGCGGCTTCGTCGTCGCTTGCGCCGAAGCTGATCGCGGCGGTCGTTCGATGACCGTCTCCTTCGAGGCGGCCATCGCCGCTGCGAGGCGGCCGGACTAGAGTGTCTCGCGTGAAGCGCGTACGCATCCACGGGGCTGGCGGATGGGACAGGCTCGTCATCGAAGACGCTCCTGACCCGCGCGCGACGGCAGGCGAAGTCCGCGTCGCTGTCGAGGCGATCGGCGTCAACTACGCGGACTGCATCGTGCGAATGGGGCTCTACGCCTCCGCCAAGGAGTACGTGGGCTGGCCGATCACGCCCGGCTTCGAGGTCGCCGGGCGCGTGGACCAGGTCGGCGAAGGGGTCACGCATCCGAAGGTCGGCGATCGCGTGATCGCGCTCACACGCTTCGACGGATATGCGACGAGCGTCGTCGTCCCCGTCCACCAGACGATTCCGGTCCCGGACGCCTGGTCCATCGAGGAGGCTGCTGGCTTTGCGGTGGTCTTTCTCACGGCCGACTACGCGCTCTTCGAGCTCGCGCATCCGCGTCGAGGAGCAAAGTTGCTCGTCCATTCGGCTGCGGGCGGAGTCGGCGGCGCGATCTTGCAGCTCGCGCGGGCGAGCGGCCTCGAGACGGTCGGCGTCGTCGGCCGGAGCGACAAGGTGGAGGCGGCGAGGACGCTCGGTGCCACGCACGTCATCGACAAGAGCACCGAAGATCTGTGGCGTGCCGCCGAGCGCTACGCACCGAAGGGCTATGACGTCGTCCTCGACGCGAACGGCGTCGCCACGCTCGCGGAGAGTTATGCCCACCTGCGCCCGACGGGCCGACTCGTGATCTACGGCTTCCACTCGATGATGCGACGTGGCGCGGGAACGCCGAGCTGGCCGAAGCTCGCGCTCGATTGGGTTCGCACGCCGCGGTTCAACCCGCTCGATCTCACGAACGACAACAAGAGCGTCATGGCGTTCAACCTCTCGTACCTGTTCGACGAGCGCGAGGTCCTTGCTGACGCAGTGAACAGGCTCATGGACCTCGTCGCGCGCGGCGCCATCCACCCGCCGCCCGTGCGATCGTTCGCGTTCGATGCCGTGGCCGACGCGCATCGCGCGCTCGAGTCCGGGACGACGACCGGGAAGCTCGTGTTGCGCGTTTGACGCGAGTGTCGTCGAGATGCGGCATGTCCCGCTGAACGCATCTCGATCCGTGTTGCGCGTCTTGCGCAGCGCAGTCCGGTGCCGGTGGCGTCCACGGCCCACCCCCCGTCGCGACGATCCGCCAGCCACGTTGCAACACCCTGAAATCGTTTGGTCGGTCGTGTGTGGGGCATGGTCCGACACTTGCTCGATGCACCGGCATCATGCGGAGCTCGAACGTCCTGTCCCTCCTCTCGCTGCTCGTTGCGATGACGTCGGGCGGCTGCGCAGTCGATACGGGCAGCAACGAGGAGGGCGAGGACGAGAGCGCCGAGGAGGTCGTCGCGAGCGAGGCTTCTGCGGTGAGCGGTTCGAGCCTCCGCGTCATGACGTACAACATCAAATACGGCGCGGAGTCGGGGCTCGACCTCGGCAAGCTCGCCGCGGTCATCAAGGAGTCGAATCCCGACGTAATCGGCCTGCAGGAGGTCGACGAAGGCACGCGTCGCAGTGGCAACAAGCGCGAGACCGAAGAGCTCTCGGCGTTGACCGGGATGAGGTATCGCTACTTCGGCGCGAACTTCGACTTCGACGGCGGCAAGTACGGGCTCGCGATCCTGTCGAAGTATCCGCTCTCGAATGTGCGCACGATCCGCCTCGACGACCGGACGAAGCGCGAGAACGGCTACGAGCCTCGCATCGCGGTGGCGGCGGACGTCGACGCGAAGAACCGCAAGGTCACGTTCGTCACCGTCCACGCCAGCCTCCACGCGTCCGAGCGCGACGACAACGCACGCGCGCTCCTCTCGGCGCTCGGTCCGACCGCCTCGCGCGCGATCGTGTGCGGTGACTTCAACGAAACCCCGAGCAAGGACATCGGCGATCTGCTCACGGGCATCGGCATGGTCGACGCCTTCAAGGAGAAGCACCGGTTCCAGCTCGGCTTCACCGCGCCGGCGAGCTTCCCGATGCGGCGGATCGACTTCATCTATCGCGGCAAGTCGTTCGGGAAGACGGCGCACGCATGGGTTCCGAACACGAAGGCGTCGGATCATCGCCCCGTGGCGGCGGTCATCCCCCTGCCTTGAGCAAACCCTCGCGGCGCGCTCAACGCGAGAACGCGGATGCCGTCATCTTGGCGAGCTCGCGTACGGTGAGTGGCGCCGAGCCTTCGGCCTTGTTGTTCACGAGGACGAATCCCTCGTCACATCCCGCTTCCGCGGCGGCGCGTAGGACGGCGACCACGTCTTCGCGCATCTCCGGCTGCGGCTCGGCGAGCTTGTCGAACGGCGCGAAGTCCGCCTTCCGCGACGCGTACCGCGTGTACGGTGGCAGCATCAGGCGCACGACGGTGAATGGCGCCGTGATCGCCTTCGCGCGGAGTTGCTCGCGCAGTGCTGGCATCGCTGTCCAGTAGGTGAGCACGTGGGCGGCGCCGTTCGCCCGCAGCATGTCGACCCAGCGTTTGCCGAAGAGCTCCGCGTTTCGGAGCTCGAACGCCCAGCGCTGGCCTCCGCCCGGAAGGCGCGAGATGAAGTCGTCGACGCGGGCGACGAGCGCGCGCTCCTCGATGGCACCTTGCGGCATGGGGGTGAGCTCGAACACGAACGGGCCCGCATCCGACGCGAACGAGCGCTGGTACGGGGCCAGCACCTCCGAAGTGAAGCGCTCGACGTCGAGGAAGTGCGGGTTACGCGTTCCTGCGCGGGCGCCGTAGCGAGGATGGCGCGGGTACACCGCCGTGGTGATCTCCTCCCAGACCTTGGACACCATCCGGAACGGCGGGAGCGAGGGCGCCTTCTGACGGGCGACGTCGAGCTGCGCCGCGTAGACCCCGAGATCGTCGTCGCGCAGCGGGCCGTAGTAGCTCCGGTCCAGGCTGACCGCGCGGAACAGGGGATGGCGTGCGTACGCCTCGAGGCCGCTGCGCGCGAGCTCGGACTCGCTCGGACGCCCGCTCCAGACGATGTTGCTCCAACCCGGGAAGGACCAGCTGCTCGTTCCGAAGCGGATGAAGGATGGGATGCGTGCGGCGAGCTCGCGGTCCTCGTCGGCGACGTGCGGTTGAACGAGCCCGCTCGTGTAGGTCGTCCCGTGGCCGCGCGCGCCGGCGTCGTCGCCGCCACCACCGCCACCGAAGAGCGAAAGCTGGTCGCCCACCGCTCTGGCTCCTACGACGCCTGCGTCCTCGACGTCGTCGTCACCAGAGGAGCCCTGCGAGGGGACGCGAGCTCGCGCGCGGGCTCCGCCCGCCGGCGGGCGAGGGGTTCTCCCAGTAGCGATCGGTCCCGCCGTGGCGCATGACGGTGAGGCGGAGCAGGTCGATCTCGAGGAGGGCGACCGCGCCGCGTGCGTGTGCGTCGTTGCCGGCGATGCGGAACAGCTCTCCGCCGACCGCGAGCTGCAGTCCCCACGGCGCGCCTCCGATCACCATCGCCGAGATCGGCCATCGCCCGTACTCGCCGGTGCCGAACGTGCGCCACATCGGACCCGCGTCGACCGCGAGGCCCCACTGACCGCGCGCGAAGCCGCCGGTCGCGAACCGCGCCGAGACGCCGAGGTCGGTGCCGAGCCCGAAGTACGTCGTGCTGCGGAGCACGCCACCCACGACGAAGCTTCGCGTCGGATCGCTCCCGACGCCGATCGCGAAGCTGGCGCTGCCCGCGTCGCGAAGCTTGCCGGTCGAGTCGTTGTGCTTCACGCCGTACCCGCCGCCGGCGGAGAGCCAGGACGACACGTCGGCACGTCCTGCGCCTGCATGCAGCATGCACAGAGCACCGGCCGCGATCGCGAGGCATTTTCGCGTCTTGCCGCTGCGGCTTCGAGAACGCACCAGGGTAGGCAGGAGCGCGAGCATGTCGGCTCGAAGTACCGCGCTAGGCGTCTTTCCGCAAGGTGCTAACTTGGGCGCATGCGCGCGAAATCGCGGCGACATCTCTCCTCGGTGGAGATGAGCCGAGGCACGCGATGGACCATGGCGCTTGCGGTGCTCTTCGCCGCAGGCACCGGGGACGCCGCACCAACGAGCGGACCGGTGCGTCACGCACGCATCGTCGAGCGCACGCCGGCACGTCCGCTCGATCTACCGAACGCCCGTGCCGTTCCGGCGGGGGAGACGGTGGCGTGGGCGAGCGCCCTTCCAGCGATCGACGTGAAGAACCGCAACACCGAGGTGCGCGCGAAGATCCGACTCTATGGCGACGACGGGACGCTCGATCGCTCGTCTCTCCGTTCGTTCATGCTCGTCGCGAGCAGTGATCCCGAGCTCGCGGACCGGCCGGACGGCGAGGTCGCGGAGCCGCTCGACACGCGCCTCGTGCAGCTCGCGGTCCGCGCTTCCTACAAGTTCAGCGGCAAGCCGATCGTCATCGTGAGCGCCACGCGCAAGCGCGCGCACGGAAAGCATCGCACCGGCGAGGCGCTCGACTTCAAGGTGGAGGGCGTTGCCGCTTCCACCCTCGCGTCGTACCTGCGCAAGCTCCCGCGTGTCGGCGTGGGCATCTACACCCATCCGAAGACGCAATACGTCCATCTCGACGTCCGCGAGCGGAGCTACCACTGGCTCGACGCATCACCGCCGGGCGTCACCTGGCGCGAGCGGCGAATCGCAGACCGCGCGCAGGAGAAGCGCGACGCCACCTACACGCCGCTGACGGACCTCCCGGAGTCCGCGAGGCAGTGACTCAGACGGCGCGCGCGAGACGTGCGCTCTCCTGAACCAGCCGGACCTTCTCGACGACGTGAGCGATCGAGTCGCGGTGGAAGAGGAGCGTGTTGTGACCGCAACGCGGGAGCACGAGCACATCGCCGCGCGGGAAGACTGCGCTCTCTGCGGGTACGACCATCATGTCTCCGTCGCCGACGACGGACGTGTGGGGCACCTCGTGCTCGTGCGCACGTGAGCGAAGCCTCGCGAGCAGGGAGCTCGCGCGTCCGAGCTCCCGTCCGACGAGGAATGGGAAGGGGTGCGCGCGCACCGTCCCGCCGAACGGCGAGCCGAGCGAGATCGTCTGCGTGACGCGAGCATGGCCACCGTGCTCCTGGACGTACCAGCGCGCGACGAGCCCGCCGAGGCTGTGGCCGACGAGATGCACTCTGCAACCACGCGGGACCCGCTCGACGATCTTCGCGAGGCTCCGCGCGATGCGGTCGATGCCCACGCCCGGTGCATGCGTGAAGCTCGCGACCTTCGCTCCGGTCTTCGCGACGAGCGTGCGTTTCATGGGACGCCACACGCCGGCGGTCGCGAAGAATCCGTGAACGAGGACCACCACGTCGTCCTCGTGCTGGAGCTGCGGCGGGACCACCGGGATGAGGTCACGCGGCATGAGCACGACCTCACGCAGGGTCGACAGCGTGTCGGTCACCTGCGCTCGGAGGGATGCGCGAAGGCTGCCCGCGTCTTGCGAAGAGGGGCTTCCTAGAAAGGGCGGCATGTCGTCGAGCGGCGGCATGGGTTCGTCCTTGGTCTCTCAAGAAGCACGATCCGTGCGAGCGCGGCCAAGATTCTGGTAAAGCTTCGCGCCGATGCAGGCCGAGGCCATGAAACCGAGCGCCTACTCCACACACGCCATCGGGATCGTCGTGGCCGACTCTGACATTGATGAGCTCGGCCATGCCAGCAATATCGCCTACCTCCGATGGATTCAGGACGTTGCGGTCGCTCACTCGGCGGCGGTCGGGCTCGATTTCGCGGCGTACCGGGAGCTCGGCGGCGTGTTCTTCGTCCGCCGTCACGAGGTCGACTACCTGCGTCCGGTCTTACGCGGTGAACACCTCGAGGTGCGTACGTGGATCGACAGCGCGATGGCCGCGAAGTGCAAACGCGCCACGGAAATCATCAATGAAGCTGGAACGGTCGTCGCGCGGGCGATGACGACGTGGGGCTACGTCGACATCGCGACGGGCCGTCCGGTGCGGATCCCGCAGGCCGTCCGGAGCGCGTTCGGCGTTAAGCCGCCGACCTCCGACGCGACCTGACTCCAGCCGAGCCGCGCTCGAGCTGACGGAGAGTCGCAGAAGCGGCGTCAGCGCGAGACCGCGGCCGCGCGCTCGATCCAGACGTGGTGGTTCCGGTACTCGCTGCCGCGTGCTTCGAGCACGAAGCGCTCGCCCGCGGTCACGCCATCGATGGTGACGGTCGCCGATCGCCAGCGGCCATCCTGCACCGGCTCGAGGACGAGCTCCTTCGTCGTCTGCGGCGTACGAAGGACGACCCCGCGAGCGCCGCCGTCGATCCGCACACGCACGACGAGCGGGCCGCTCGCGCCGTTCTTCACGACGAACGATTCGCTCTTTCCATCCGGGATCGTCCGTCCGCCGTCGAAGCGACGCGTGCCGGTCGCTTCGTCGAGGAGCACGTCGAGCGTCGTCCATCCGCCATGGGGCAGGGGCGGGGAGTAACCGTGCTCGGCTTCGTCGATGACGTCGCCGACGTCGATCTCGTCGACCACGTGAGGTGCCGAGCGCTCGGAGGGAACGTCGAGCGCGGTCCAGTCGGCTCGGTAGATCGCTTTCGTCGGACCGCCGCAGATCACGTTGCCCTCGATCGTGACGCGGTCGATCTCGATGCCGAAGCGTGAGGTCAGCGCTCCGAACCAGTTCGGGTAGAGGGCGAAGTGCGTCGGGCGGTCTTGCGGAGCGAGCCGCTCGATGAGCTCGATGGTCGCCGCTTCTCCGTGCACCGCCGCATGCGCGAACGGGACGCGGCGATACCCGCCGAGCCCGAGCGCATCGACCGCCGAACGGCTCGACACGTACGGGATGGCGCCGGCATCACCCAGCAGGACCTTGGCGTCGGGCGGGAGACGCGCGATGCGTTCGCCGACCTCGATGTGCTGATCGCGGATGTTCGCGCTCGCCGAGCGGAAGTGGCGTACCTGTCCCGGGATCTTCGGCGCGGAGGCAGCGATGACCGCGCACGCGACGAGCGCGCCCAGTGGCGTGCCGCGTCGGGTGCGTGCGAGGGTCGCCGCGCCGAGGGCGGCCGCGACGGCGACGAGCACGAGCGCCGGTGCGTAGTAGCGGAAGTTGTGGTGCGGGGCATTGCCGTTCCACGAGACGAGCAGCGTCCATCCCAGCGCCGAGACGAGGCAGGCGCCCGCGACCGTGCGATGCTCGCGCCGCACGATCCCGACGAGCGCGAGCACGCCGAGCAGGGCGCCGAGCGCAGGGACGATCGCCAGCTCTCCGCGCACGACCTTCATCCAGAACGTGATCAGGTTCTCGGCGAAGACGCGGGCGCGGTCGACCTCGGAGAGATACGGATTCGACGAGAGGAGCTTCAGCTGCGCGCCGGCAGAGCGCGCGTCACCCGTCGCGAGGAGGTTCGAGCCCAGGATGGCGGCGGTCGCGAGCGCGCCGGGGAGCGCGGCTCGAGCGAGCGCAGCGAGGCCGGATCTCCGTCCGACGCCGCGGGCGGCCACGACCGCGAGCACCGCGACGATGAGCGCCGCCTCGGGCCGGAGGAGCACGAGGGCGGCTCCCCACCCGCCGAGCCTCCACTGGAGGGACTCACGCGTCGACGCCGAACGCGGCGCGCGAACGCGCGCGAGCGCTTCGAGCGCACGCCCGATGGCGGCCGCGAACAGCGCGACCTCCATCCCGCTGAAGAGCGCCCAGTCGACGACCCCGATCGAGAGCGGAAAGAGCGCGATCAGCCAGGCGAGCCATCCCGGACACGGGCGCACGAGGCCGCGGATCGACCGAAGGAGCGACGCGACGCTGATAACGGCGACGATCGCCGCCCACACGCCGAGCGCCCGCCCGCGGAGGCCGATCAACCAACCGAACGCGAGGACGACGGCATACAGGGGCGAGGTCTCTCCCGAGGAGTAGCCCTGACCGGGGATCCACTCGAACGGGTGGCCCTGCGCGAGCGAGCGCGCGAAGTCGAAGTGGATGTAGACGTCGTCGAGTGGCGCGGGGAACCATCCCCGGCCGACCTCAGCAGCAGGCAACCAGAAGGCGGCGCCGACGCTGCACGCGAGCGCGGCCGCGACGAGCCAGCCACCTCGCTCGCGGTCCGTGATCGATGCGAGAAGCCGAGCCATGGCAATGGTCCGGGCGGCATGCTAGCTCGCGGGATGATGGATCGCGACGCCGCACACTGGGCAGCCGTGGAAGAGGCAACGGAGCTCCTTCACGAGGAGCGGTTCCGCGAAGCACTCGAGGTGCTCCGCGACATCATCAAGAACGATCCGCAGAACGCGTACGCGTTCTTCTTCCTCGGTCAGGGCCTCTACGAGGTCGGCGAGATCCAGGCGTCACGCGACGCCTACCGCGCCGCGCTTCGACTCGCACCGCACCATCTCGGTGCGCGCGTGGCGCTGGTACACGTGCTCCGGAAGCTCGGCGAGACGCGCGACGCCGTTTCGGAAGGGCAGATCGCGCTCGAGCAGGCCCCTACGGACGGCGACGTCCTCTATGCGCTCGGCCTCGCGTATCTCGCGCGTGGCGACAACGTCGCGGCGCGCCGCCATCTCGAGGCCTTTCTCCGCGCGAAGCCGGAGCTCGAGACCCGGATCGAGGTCGAGGGCCTGCTCCAGTCGATGGAAGGCCCCGGGCCGATCAAAGAAGAAAACTGAGCCGCACCCGCGAGAGGAGCGGGCATCCCCTCGCGGCCACGGTTTTGTTGCGTCGCTACTGCGCGCAGTTCTCGAAGCGGAACTGCGTCTGCCTACTGCGCGCAGTTCTCGAAACGGAACTGCGTCTGCCTACTGCGCGCAGTTCTCGAAGCGGAACTGCGCGATCGCCTCACACTCGGTCTGCGCGCTCTGGTTCTCCACCTTCGGGCAGGTGATCTCGCCCCACACACGGCCGGAAGCGACGCCCTGGAAGGACGAGCCGTAGCGGACGATGCACTGCCTGTCGATCTGCTCGTAGCTGTTGCCGCTCTTGCGGCTCGAGAAGATGGCGTGGATGCCCGTCTGCTCGCCTGTCGGCTTGAACGTGCCGTCGACGCGGAAGAGACCGCCGGTGGCACCGGAGAGCGCGACGGAGGCAGCGACGTCGAATGCGCCGTCGCTGGCCGGAGTGACGGCGCAAGCGACGCTGGTCGTGCCCTGATCCCACGCCTCGCCGTCCTTCACCGGCTTCGAGTCCTGGGGCGGCTCGAGCGCGCGATTGCCGAAGTCGCCGACGACGAACAGCTCACCGACGTCCTTGCAGTTGTTGCCGCTGCCTCCGAGCTCGAGGCGTCCGTCGAAGATGACCTGCGGAGTGGCCTTCTCCTCGTCACCGCAGGCGGCGCTGAGCACACCGAAGGTGGGGAGGAGGAGAGAAACGACGATCGCATGCTGGCGTCGGAACATCGGAGTTCTCCGTTCGAAGCAAGCGTGGCCACTGACCGTTTGGGTCGGGGCCCGCGGGGGAGAAAAAGGAGGGTACAGCACCCAGCCTAACATTTGTCGGTCCCGCCACCCTAAAGGGCGGCTGCCGCGCTTGTCCGGCCCCGCGTCCGGCCCCGCGTCCAGCGCCTCCTACCGGCGTCCGCGGGCCAGGCCGGCAGCTTTTCTCGCCCGCCCCCTCGTCTCCGGGGGCCGGGCAGCCCCCTCGGCCCGGTCGTCAGGTCGATGGTGCTCATCCCGCCGAAACCGTTCATCTGTCGAGCTCCGACAGCGTGACCGGATGGCGGCCGATCTGAAAAACGGCAGCGAGGCGCCGGGTCAGCCCCCGGACATCGACACCACCGCTCGTGCGGAGACCGGACGGAGCGTCGGATCGTGTGCGAGACACGCGGCCAGGGCAGCATGACCGGGTCCGCGCGCCGCGAGCGACGCGTCGAGCGGCAGCGGAGCTTCGGCGGCCATCGCCAGAAGTGCCGCGAAGGACGAGCCTGAGCGCGGCGGAGCGCCGGTGACCGCATGAAGCAGCGTCGCGGCGAGCGCGAACAGATCGCTTCGCCGCGTGGGACGCTCGCCTCGTGCCTGCTCGGGAGCGACGTATGCGACGGTCCCACGGAACGCGCCGTCGCGGGCGGAGCTCTCGCGCCACCACGCGAGATCGAAGTCGAGCAGCACGACGCGTGACGCGTCTTCGTCGATCGCCACGTTCGTCGGCGTGATGTCCGCGTGTACGACGTCGAGCGGCCCCTCTGCGTCGGCGGTCTCGTGGAGCGTCGCGAGCGCGCCGAACGTCGACTGGACGGCGCGCTCGATCCACTCCGGGGCAAGCGGGCCGTTCGCGCGCGCGAGGTGCTCGGCCAACGTCGGGAGCCGCACCCGCTCGACCCGATGCCATGGCCCGAGGGCATCCTCACCGCGCGCGAGGAGACGAGGCGTGACGCCGCTGCCTGCGAGCCGGAGAAGGAGAGCCGCCTCGGAGCGGAGGCGCGCGATCGCCTCGGGTTCGGTGCGCTCGCGCGAGGACAGTCGCTTTTCGACGTGGTCTTCGGCCGTTTCTACGGGCATGCAGTCCGGAAATCCTGAATCGAGACGCAGAAGCGAGGTGGCCTGATGGCGATCTCTGGGCCATGGTACCCGCCGTGTCGAGGACCTGGTGGTACACATTGGCGCTCGCCGCGATCGCGGCAGCGTGCAGCACTGCGGATCTGAAGCCTGCCACGGTCGCGCCGTCGACCTCTGGTGCCCCGGGCGTCGAAGACGAAGACGACACCGGCTCGCTGCCGCCGGTCGAGGGCACGCGCGATCCCGAGCCCGAAGGCGTAGCGCCGCTCGCGATGAGCAGCGGCGTGACGATCCAGGTCCAGCCGACGGACTCCGGCGCCGCGCTTCTCTCCGCCATCCGGGGAGCAAAAAAGAGCGTGCACATGACGATGTACTTGCTCACGAGCAACGACGTCATCGACGCGCTCGGCGATCTGAAGCAGGCCGGCAAGGACGTGAAGGTCGTCTTGAACCGGACCTTCCCGACGTCGGACAACGAGAATCAGCAGGCGTTCAACTCGCTGAAAAACCGGGGCGTTCAGGTGCAGTGGGCGCCGGCGAACTACTCGTTCACCCACGCGAAGACGATCCTCATCGACTCCGAGAAGGCGCTCATCATGACGATGAACCTGACCTACTCGAGCCCGAAGACGAACCGCGAGTACATCGCCACGGACACGGACCCGCAGGACGTCGCCGACCTCGAGAAGATCTTCGACGCGGACTTCGCGAACAAGGCGCTGAACATCCCGAGCAAGCTGGTCATCTCGCCGGACGGCGCGAACACGCTTCATCCCGCGCGTTCGCACATCAAGCAGCTCATCGACTCCGCGAAGACCACGCTCGACGTCGAAGCGCAGTCGCTGAGCGACAACACCGTCGTCGATGCGATCGTGCTCGCGCACCAGGCGAAGGTCGACGTTCGCGTCGTCGTCGATGCCCAGACCATCAACACGACCGGGCAGACGAAAGCGATCGAGAAACTGAAGCAATATGGCGTCCCCGTCCGCGGGCTGAAGAGCCCGGACATGCATGCGAAAGCGATCGTCGTCGACGGAGAGCGCCTCTTCGTCGGCTCGCACAACATGACGCCCACGGCGCTCGATCAGAACCGCGAAATCGGGGTGCTCACCGACATCAAAGCGGAGGCCGCGAAGGTCCGTCAGGTGATCACGAGCGACTTCGACATGGCCCAGGCGCTGTAGCCGCCGCACCCGTCGTTCGCGCCGAACGAGGCGGGGTTCGGAGCCGCTTCGACGTCGAATGGAAGGCTCCACCTCGAATTCCCTTGCAAGTCCAATAGGCAGCGGTATGTTTCCGCCGCCCTGGAGAGCAGGGCCACGGTGGCTGTAGCTCAGCTGGTAGAGCGCTGGATTGTGGTTCCGGTTGTCGCGGGTTCGAACCCCGTCAGTCACCCCATCGGATTCGTCGCATCGCTGACCTCTCGACTCTCGAGCGGTCGGCGCGACGCGTGACGTAACTGCAGGCGTCGCGCCTTCTTCGGTCGCTCAGCGAGCTTCGACCGAGCGCCAAGTGTGCTTCGCGACGGCGCTCGCTCGTGCGATGTCTTCGTGGTCGACGTCGCGAGCAATCTCGACCGCGGTGCCCTCGACGATGCCGCGCGTCGCGGCGAGCAGGCCTGCCTCGAGGGCGACGAGATCGTATCCGCCTTCCAGGGCGAGGAGGACGCGGCCGTCGGCCGACGTGTCCGCCACCTTGCGGAGCGCGCGGCCCATCCATCCGAACGCGGCGGGCGACAGCGCCATCTCGGCGAGCGGATCGCGCGCGGACGCGTCGAAGCCGGCGCTGATGATGACGAGCTCGGGGCGGTAGTCCTCGAGGGCGGGGAGGATGACGCGCTCGAACGCCCCGCGGTAGATGCCGTCCCCTCCGCCGGCCGTGAGCGGGACGTTGATCGTGTAGCCTTTTCCGTCGCGCTCCCCGGTCTCGAGGACGGCTCCCGTCCCCGGATAGAACGGGAACTGATGGGTGGAGACGTAGAGGACGTGCGGGTCGCCGTAGAACGCCTCCTGCGTCCCGTTTCCGTGGTGAACGTCCCAGTCGACGATCGCGACGCGCTCGAGCCCCCGCTTTCGCGCGTGGGCGGCCGCGATGGCCACGTTGTTGAACAGGCAGAAGCCCATCGCCTGACCCGGGCGTGCGTGGTGGCCGGGCGGGCGCACCAGGGCGACGCCGCGTTTGACCGGACCGTCGAGGATCGCGTCCGTGAGCGCCACCGTCCCACCCGCGGCGAGCTCCGCAACGGTGATGCTCTCGGGGCCGACGAACGTGTCGGCATCGATGTAGCCGTCGTTGCCGCGGAGCTTCTGCATCCATTTCACGAAGTCGGGCTCGTGGACGAGGGCGAGCTCCTCCTCGGTCACAGGGCGGGGCTCGACCGCAGAGAACGCGAGGCCAGCCGTGGTCCGAGCTCGTTCGATGGCTGCCTGCGCCGCGTCGAGCCTCTCCGGCCGCTCGGGGTGGTATCCGCTCGAGCGGTGCTGGAAAAACCGCGGGTCTGAGAGAAGTAACGCGTCAGTCATGGGTTGCCGCAGCCGAGTGACGGATGATAGCGTCTCGCGAAGGAACGAGGAGTCTCCAGCCGCGAGAAGAGGTCACGAAAGACCCCTTGTACCGTCCCAAGAGCGCTCGTTCCTGGGACCTCCGGCTCGTCACCCCCCCACACGCCGTGGGGCCACGCCCCTCAAACAACGCTCCGAGGCGGAATGCGAAACAAGATCATCGCAGTCAACGCCGTGATCGTCCTCATCGTGGGGCTCCTCGCCTTCGCGATCGTGAAGACGCAGCTCTCCCTCGCGACGAGCAGCACGGACCAGCTGAAGCGGAGCGCACACCGAGATGCCGTCGGCGTTGCGGCGAAGCTCCAGCTGGATGGTCTGCGAGCCGAGCGTTGGCTCTCCGCGAAGGCGGCCGAGCCGGCGACGCGCGCCGCCCTCACGAAGGCGACGCCGGATGCTCGCGGCGATGCGGCCCGTCAGCTCTCCGACCAGATCGCGAACGCGGCCCCGAGCGCCATCGGCGCGACGCCGTCGATCGTCGCGGTCGTCGACTCCAACGGAAAGATCCTGGGCCGAAACGGCTCCGATCTCGGACGTGGCGATGACGTCGCGGCGACGTACCCGGCCTTCAAGGAGGCGCTCGCGAAGACGGCGCCGGGCTCGGACGTCTGGACGGACACGAAGCGCGCCGACCAGTACATCGCCTCGTACGTTCCGGTTCGCGACGACAACAACCGCAACATGATGCTCGTCATCGGCGTTGCGCTGAACGACGCGCTCGCTCGTGTCACCGAGGCCGCAAGCGGTCGTGGTGTCCTGCTCGTGAACGAGAAGGGTGACGTCCTCGCGAACACACAGACGTCGGAGGACGTGAAGAAGGCCGTCCGCGACGCCGCTGGCGATGTGAAGGCTGCGGTCTCGACGGGCACCGTCGTCGCGGGTGGCAAGGACGACGTGCACTTCGCCGCCGCGCCGCTCGACGGGTTCGGAGAGAAGAAGACCGCGGTCGTCGCGGTCGCCCCGACGTCGCTCCTCGACGGCGCGAGCTCCGTCCCGTGGTCGATCCTCGGCGCGATGGCGCTCGGGCTCGTCCTGGTCGTCGCCGGCGGCTGGTTCCTCGGCAACTACATCTCGCGTCCGATCGCGATGCTCGAGGAAGGACTGCTCGCCATCCTCAACGGACAGAGCGACAAGCGCTTCGAGCTCGATCATGCCGAGCTCGGCGGCCTCGCCTTCCGCATCGACCAGCTCCTCAATCAGCTCATGGGCGTCGAGGAGGACAATACGGACGCGGATGGGCGCGTATCGAAGGCGCCGTCTCCGGCCGCGTTCGACAACTCCTACTCCGTCGATCGAGCGGCGCCGGGAGCGCCGGCCGGGGCCCCGGTCGCGCTCGCGCAGGAGCCGGCAGAGCAGTACTACGCGCGGCTGTACCAGGAGTACATCGCGGCGAAACGGTCCCTCGGCGAGCCCGTCGACCACATCACGGACGCGGCTTTCCGTAGCCGCATCCAGGGCATGGAGCAGGAGGCCGCCACCAAGCATGGTCGTCCGGTCCGCTACCAGGTGCAGGTCAACGGCCGCGAGGTCGTCCTTCTCGCCGTTCCGCTCTGATCAAGATCGACGCGCGTTTCGCGTCGATCGGTTGAAACGAAAAGCACCAGCCTTAGGTTAGGCGTCCCACGATGGGCCTATTCGATCTCTTCAAGAGCAAGAGCAAAGACAGCGGCGGCGGCGAGAGGAAGAAGTCCGGCTCCGCTGCCAAGTGGGCCGAAGCGGCCGGAAGCAAGCGGGCGCAGGCCTACGATCGACAGGAAGCCATCCAGGAGCTCTCGAAGCTCGGGACCGCCGACGCCGTCGAGGCGCTGCTCAAGCGCTTCACCTTCCAGATCGACCCCTCGATCACGGACCAGGAAGAAAAGGAGCTCGCGTTCCAAGGGATCCTCACGGCCGGCAAGGACGCAATCGAGCCGGTCCGCGCCTTCGCCGCGAAGGCCGAGAGTGTCCGCTGGCCGATCCGGATCGCGAAGCAGCTTCTCGAAGACGACGAGCTCGTCGAGGAGCTGATCGTGTGGCTCGCGAAGTGGGACACCGAATACGCGAAGTTCATCGATCCGAAGCTCCAGCTGCTCGAAGAGCTGGGCAGCTACACGCATCCGGACATTCGCGAAGCCGTCGAGCCGTTCCTGCAGGACGACAGCGATCCGGCGCGTTTCAACGCCGTCGTCGCGACGCTGGCGCAGAAAGATCCCGAGTCGCTCCAGCCGCTGCTCGCGCTCCTGCTCGACGAAGAGAGCGTGCGCATCCGGACGAAGATCTCGGATGGCCTCGTGCAGCTCGGCTGGGAGATCCCGGACGACCAGCGCGACCCCGTTCGTAAGGTGCTGCCGCCGCAGTTCAGCATCGACGGCGCCGGCAAGGTCACGAAGCGCTGACGCGTCCTCGGCGCTCGCTCTGCCGAGCGTCGAGGAAAGCACGAACCCGCAGGCGGCGCGGACGCGCCGTCAGCTGCGGAACGTCTCCGGATCGAGGCCGAAGCGCTTCATCCAGCGATGGATTTGCATGCGTGTCTTGCCCATCGTCCGCGAGATCTCGCTGACGTTCCCCCGCGTCCTCGTGAGCGCGGCGGTGAGCTCTTCTTTCAGCTTCAGATCTTCGTCGCTCAGTGGGCGCGGCGCCGAGCGGGTAGGGAGGTTCGAAGGGCGGGCCTCACCGAGCGACGACTCGCGCGGCTCCCTGCGGGACGACGACTCGGGCACGTGTGACGTGCGCGAAGGCTTGAGCGCGTCGCCGACGCTCTCGAGCCGCAGCAGATTTTCCGTCGACGTGACGCACGCCACGGACAGGATGTGCTCGAGCTCGCGGACGTTGAGCGGGAATGCGTGAGAGACCAGCGCGGTCGCGAGGTCGGGCGCGAAGCGGAGCTTCTGCGCGCGCTCTGCGGCGATGCGAGGCAACAGGTCGGCGACCATCAGGCCGACGTCGCCGCGCCGCTCGCGGAGCGGCGTGAGGCGATGCACGAACGCCGAGACGCGCGCGTAGAGATCCGATCGGAACGTCGGAGTCTCGTCGATCGGCTTGAGCGTCGCTGCGACGACGCGAAGGTCGACGGCGATCGGCTTCGTCCCGCCGACCGGGAGCACTTCTTTCTCCTGGAGGACCCGGAGGAGCGTCGCCTGCGCGCTCGCGGGGAGCTCGCCGATCTCGTCGAGGAAGAGCGTTCCTCCCGACGATGCGCGAACGAGGCCTGGCTCGTCGCGCGTTGCACCGGAGAAAGCGCCCTTCATGTGACCGAAGAGCTGGCTCTCGACGAGCGTCGGCGCGAGCGCACCACAGTTGATGGCGACGAACGCTCCCTGGCGTCCGGAGAGCTGGTGGATGGTCCGCGCGAGGACCTCTTTGCCGGCGCCGCTCTCGCCGAGGAGGAGCACGGAGAGCTTGGACATCGCCACGCGCACGAGGCGCGGCATCGCATGTTCGACGACGGGGACCAGCGTGGCCGTGCCGCGTGGTCGAGACTTGAGCGCCGTCGAATCGACGACGTCGTTCTTCGTCCCTTCGGGGACCGCCTCTTCGGGATCGAAGAGGAAGCACGTCGCGCCGAGCGTGATGACGGTCGGTTCGTCGAGCAGCGCTTGAACCGTGCGCTTCCCCTCGACGAACGAGCCATTCGTCGAACCGACGTCTTCGAGCAGCCACCCGCCGTCCTCACGCAGGAGCCGAGCATGTTTGCTCGACATTCGGGGGTCGGGGACTTCGAGGACCGCCTTCTTGTCGTCTTCGAGGCGGAACGATCTCGTCAGACCGCGCCCGATGCGCAGCTCGTTCACATTGTGGAGCGGTGCGCGGAGGCCGCCCGAGAGCGGCTGTTCGCCCTCGAGCACGACGTAGATCGACGGCTGCGCGAGCGTCGATCGTTCCGTCGAGGACAGGTCTTCGCGCCGGGTCTGCGAAAGCGTCTGGGACATGCGCGCGTGGCTGCCGCTCGGCTCGAGACGGCTCCTACACGTTAGAGGGCGAGGGCCGCGCCCTCAACCGGTCACTCGTCTCGGGCACAAAAGAGAAGAGCCGCCGGATCCCCCTCGTTGAACGGGGATCGACGGCGGCCCTCACGCTGGACGCGGCGTGCTACTCGCTGACCTTCGGCGAGGTCGGCAGGTGGAATCCTGCCGCAACGAAGATCATCTGGTTGAACTTGAACGTCCGGTCTTCCGAGTCGATCCGGTTGTCCGGGAACGACGCGTCCGTGCCCGCACCACGCGAGTCGAATCCGCCGCGGTTGTACGCGAACGGGAAGGCGCGGTACTCGACGTTGATGCTGATGAAGTTCGACGGGTAGAGCGTGAGCCCGAGGCCGAACGACGGAGCAACCGCGAGACGGTCGACCGTCTTGAAGCTCGCGGCGACGGTGCAGGGGGTCTGACCCGGCGCACCGCAGTCACCGCGCTCCTTGACTCCCACGAAGGCGACGCCGCCGTGGAGATAGAGATCGGTGTCGACGAAGAGCTTCTGGAACAGAGCGAGCTTGCCGCGGAACGGGCTGAAGGTGACCTGTGGCACCGCCATCCAGCCCATCTTGCCGGTCTGATCCTCGAACTTCGGATTGCCGCGCGAGCCGCTGTCCGGACCTGCGCCGCCCGGAAGGTTGATCGCCGTGCGGCTGTTACGCGGCGCGGTCGACTCGATCTTGTCGGTGAGGTCCGTGTTGAGGCTGAGCGCCTCCGGCGAGAAACCGCCGAACAGACCGACGCCGAGCCAGTCGAAGATGTTGTACTGGAGCCGACCGGAGATGAAGATCGTGCGCTTGTACTCGTCGAGGAGGGTGAACCCACCTCCGAGCGCGATCTCCGCGCGACCTTCGCGGTAGAGGCGAAGCTTGCGCACGGCCGGTGCTCCTGCGAGCGGGCCCGTGATCTGGATCTCCTGCGCCTGCGCCGGCTTCGGCGCGGCCATCACACCCGCCGCGAGCGCCGCAGCTGCAACTGCCGCCTTGACCATCCGCTTCATGGTTCGTCCTTGGTGCCGCTTCGAGGAGATCACTTTGGCAACCTGTATTCCCAGCTGAACGGCAAGAACATGCTGATGCCGACCTGGGCCTGGACGTTGTTGGTGAGGGGCTTCTCGTTGCTGAACCAGGTGTTGCGGTTCGCTTGGTCGGCCTGGGTCGCGGCAACCTGAGTGTTCTCGAGTTGCTCGATGTAGATGTAGTCGCGGATTTCACCGACGACCGCGAACCAGCGGTTCAAGAAGATGCGGAGACCGAAGCCGACGTTGAACGCCAAGCGGTGCTCGAAGTCGAACTTGCGGTTGTCCGGATCGATGACGGCGATCGGACGCGTGAAGAGTCCACCAACACCACCGACGATGTACCCGTCGTAGTGGAAGATGAACTTACTGAAGCCGGAGAACTTGCCGTACATCGGGACGTACGTGAAGTTCACGGCATAGCCGCCGAGGTACTCGTTGAGCGGCACCGCAAGGCGCGTCGCACGACGGTTCTCGAAGTTGAAGTCCGCGTCTCCGTTGAACGGCTGGTAGTACGTGCCGTTCACGCCGACCGCGAGGACGTTCGTGAGGTAGTAGTTCACCGCGAGGCCGTGGCCCGGGTGGCTCACGAACTGGTCGTTGAGGCTCTGGCTCCAATAGGGATTGATCTCGAAGCGACCGCGGCGCAGCGCATAGATCTGCTGCACGGCGTAGACGTCCGCCTTCACTTGGCGTTCGGCTAGCTTCTTGATGTCACCCTGCTTGGGACAGGCGGTTGGATCGATTTCACAGATTCCGCCGCCGGCGGCGCCGGTGTCGCCCGCGGGGGGCGGCGCCGGCTGCTCGGCAGGTTGCTCTGCGGGCTTGGGGGCGTTCGGATCGTCGATCTCGATATCGCCACCGGGAGCCGGTGCGGGAGCCGGAGCTGTGGGAGGAGGCTTGCCGCCTCCAGCGGGCTTCTTAGGCTGCGCAAGTGCAGCCTGTGGCAACAGCCACAGGGCTGCCACCGCGAGGAGCCAGCGTCGAGCGTGCTTCATCAAGAACCCCTTCCACATCCTGGCCGCGTCATGTTTTCGGGCCTGCAACACGTGAGAACAATTGAGGAATCAGGGGTACTGCAGAGTTGCG
>JAFAER010000019.1 GCA_023423895.1 Pseudomonadota bacterium | reverse complement strand
TGGCCGACGGTCACGCCGAACGCGGTGTGGTCGATCTTCGACTACGCGGTCGTCGTCGCGAACACCGGCGTGCGCCACGCGACGGTGACCGTCACCGGCCCGAACCGTACGAACAAGGAGACGACGGTCCCGATCGGAGAGGTCCGCAAGATCTACCTGCCGTGGGTCCCGGCGCTGAAGGGCGGCGACTCCGACGCTTGCGGCCGGCCACCGACGCTGGATCAGTCGTCGATCGTCGGCGAGGGCGCGTATCACCTCGTCAGCACGTCGCCGGTCATCGTCTACCAGTTCAACGCGCTCCAGTACAAAGGTGAGGGCGGTGAAGGACCGAACGGCGAGCCGAAGGACTGGTCGAGCTGCCCGGGCACGGCCCTGAACTGCGGCAAGCGCCCGATCGGCTGCTTCTCGTACTCGAACGACGCCTCGCTCCTGATCCCGAGCACGGCGATGACGAACACCTATCGCGTGATGGGCTTCCGCGGCTCTTCCGCAGCTCCGTGGGAAGGAGCGCCCGGCGTGGTCGGCACGGTGCTCTCGATCACCGCGACCGAGCCGGACACCACGGTGAAGGTCTCGCTCTCCTCCAGTGCGAAGGTGCT
This sequence comes from Pseudomonadota bacterium, assembly GCA_023423895.1. Lineage (GTDB taxonomy): Bacteria > Myxococcota_A > Polyangia > Polyangiales > Polyangiaceae > Labilithrix. Next base: position 19,798 of record JAFAER010000019.1, on the reverse strand, counting down.
CGCGTCGGTGAGCGGCCAGGTCGTGCCGTCGACGGACGGCGGCCAGATGATGACGATCCGCCTCGCGAAGGCCGGCGACGTCGCGCAGCTCGTGAACGAGAAGGGCCAAGAGTACGACTTCAGCGGCTCGCTCGTGCACTCCGACAAGCCGGTGCAGGTCATCGCGAGCGTCCCCTGCATCAACATCCCGTCGGACAAGCAGGCGTGCGACCACATCGAGGAGACCGTCTTGCCGGCCGAGACGCTCGGGCAGCGCTACGTCGTCACGCCGCCGACGGGCCCGAACGGAACGCCTGTGAGCCACCACGTCCGCCTCTACGGAAACCAGGACGGCACGAAGCTCACGTACAGCCCGACGAAGCCCCCGAACTGCCCCGACACACTGGAGGCGGGTCAGGTCGCCGATTGTGGCGTCCTCGGTGAGCTCGAAGCGTTCGACGTCGTCGGCAATCGCGAGTTCGGCGTCGCGACCTTCCTCCTCGGAGCGCGCGAGTACGACTGGTCCGGCATGGACAACCGCGGCGATCCCGATCAGAGCCAGTACGCAGCGGTCGAGCAGTTCCGCACGAAATACGTGTTCCTCGCGCCGAACGACTACCCCGTCCTCTTCGCCGACATCACGGCGCCGGAGGACGCGGAGATCCAGATCGACGGCGCTCCGATCGACGCCCCGTGGACACCGATCGGCCAGGGACCGTTCGGCGTGCACCGGGTCGACCTGACGAAGAGCGGACGCGACGGCGCGCACGTCCTCACCGCAGCGAAGCCCGTCGGCGTCCAGGTCCTCGGCTTCGGCGAGAACACCAGCTTCCAGTACCCGGCAGGCCTGGATCTCGAGCTGATCGCAGCTCCGCCTCCGAAGTAATACGCCCCCGTCGCCGCGCGGTGTAGCGCGGGGCCGATGCCGAAACGACGAAGACCGGAGCCGCTCCATGCGATCCATGGAAGCGTGCTCCGGTCTTCCGTAATCCGTTGGCGACGAAGATCAGCTCTTCTTCACGACGTCGACGACGGACTGCACGCTCTGGGCGCTCTTCGCGAGCATGCCCTTCTCTTCCTCGGTGAGCGGGATCTCGATGATCTTCTCGACGCCCTTGCCGCCGACCACGACCGGGACGCCCATGAAGAGGTCCTTGTAGCCGTACTCGCCGTCGAGGTACGCGGCGCAGGGGAGCAGGCGCTTCTGGTCGAGGAGGTACGCCTCGGCCATCGCGACCGCCGACGACGCCGGCGCGTAGTACGCGCTCGTGCCCATGAGGTTGACGATCTCGCCGCCGCCCTTGCGGGTGCGCTCGACGATCGACTGGAGCTTGTCCTTCGCGATGAGCGTCGTCGCCGGGACGCCGTTGATCGTCGTCATCGAGAGGACCGGCACCATGTCGTCGCCGTGGCCGCCGAGAACCATCGCGCGGACGTCCTTGATGCTGACGCCGGCCTCGCGAGCGAGGAAGAGCTGAAAGCGCGCCGAGTCGAGCACGCCCGCCATACCGGCGATCTTGCTCTTGTCGCAGCCGGTGACGCGCTTGTACTCGTAGACCATCGCGTCGAGCGGGTTCGAGATCACGATCACGAACGCGTCGGGGCAGTACTTCTTCGCGTTGTTCGCGACGTCACGGATGATCGGCAGGTTGACCGCGACGAGGTCGTCGCGCGACTGGCCCGGCTTGCGCGGGATGCCGGCGGTGACGATGAGGACGTCGGCGCCCTTCAGGTCTTCCCACTTCGCGGAGCCCGTGATGCTCGAGTCGTAGCCGATGACCGAGCTGTTCTGCTCGAGGTCGAGCGCCTTGCCCTTCGCGAAGTTCTCCTTCGCGGGGATGTCGAAGAGAACGACATCGCCAAGCTCCTTGTTCGCGCAGAGACGCGCGAGCTCGCCGCCGATGTTGCCTGCGCCAATGAGTCCGATCTTCTTGCGGGTGGGCATGATGAATCCTCGCTCGGTCCGGCACCGCCGGAGTTTTGGATCTCGATTGAGCCCCACTTCGACATGCGCCGTGGGGAAGAAAGCGGCGCGGTTCTAACACGCACAGCCCGCGATGAGATAGGCGCGGTGGCCGTGCCCGACCGCTGAACGGTTGGGAGGATGCGATTTTCGACGCAACCCCCGAGCCAGCACCGTCCTGCGCGCGCCGCTGCGGCTTGCCGGCTCGCGCGCGGGGTGAATAATGAGGGCATGCGCCGGCTGCCCTTCCATGTGGAGCTGTCCTTCCTCGCGGTTCACGTGGTCGCGTTCGCCGTCGTCGTCCAATCGGCGGCCGCGACCGCGACGGGCGCGCCCGTCGCTGGCCAGGCGATGGTGACGTCCGCAGCTGCGGCTGGGCTCGCCTTCGGAGCGACCGCCGCGCTCTGCCGGCGCACGTGGGGCATCGGTCTGATGCTCGCCGCCGCGGTTTCGTTCTTCGTCGCGGCAGTGCTGGGCATGGGCCCAGGCTTCTTCTACGTCGTGGCGGGCGTCGGCGTGCTGCCATTCCTCGTCACGGTGAAGTACATGGCACGCTTCCACCTCGGCGCGACGGTGCTGTTCGCAGCGCTCGCGGGAACGATCGGAACCGCGTCGTCGCTGGCGTGGAGCGCGGCTGGGCCCACCGTCATCGCCGCGTTCGCGCGCTGACCGGCGTAGCGGTTCAAGACAGGGCCGCTGCGCACGAGCGAGCTCGGCTCTCGATGGCTTTCGCGAGCGACGCCAGCACGGGATGCGAGAGCCCGTCAGCCGACGCGCGCCTCTCGACCCCCGCCGCAAGGTCCGGGAGGGCATGGCACATCTCCAGGATCGCCGCCGTGAGCTCCATGGGATCGCGGCCGAGCTCCCGGGCGAGCTTCGTCCACTGATACGCGCCGATCTCGTGGGGGCGGTACTTCCCCCCGATTTTCATCGCCAGCTTCAGCTTCCGAAAGCCGTGCTCCGCGTACGGAAGAAAGCTCGCGACGTCGTAGAGAGGCGCGAGACGGATCGCGCCTCCGCGACCGATGAGGACGGAGTAGTTCTTCGCGTGAGCGTCCGTCCCGGCGATCACCCAGTTGAACGCCAGGGCGCCGAGGAAGGTCTCGATGTCGGCATCCGCGTTCCGCGAGCGAGCGCGCAAGAGCTGGACGATCTCGCTCGCTCCGGGCCCTCCGGCGTTCTCGTACTTGTCGACCGGAGGAGTCCCGAGAGCCTGACAGCAGTCTTCCTGGTGGACACGGAGGATGGTCTGCCCGCGGCGGAGCCGGTCGTAGCGCTCGAGCACCACGGCGACCTGATCTTCGAAGTGGACGATCCGGGAGCTCGCGACGGGCAGACCAACCTCACCAGCAAGCGCCAGGCAGAAGTGCTCGTTCTCCGCGTGCCCGTGCAGATGAGGCGCACCCGGCTTGAGGATATGTGTCGTCGGCACACGGCCGGACGGGACACCCCAGCGCTCACCGTCGGAGAACAGCGCGGTCTTCGGCTGCGCTCCCCCGAGGCTGAACTGCCCGGAGTCGGTCGCGGAGCGCCACGCGGACGGATCGCCGGAGAGCGCGCGCAGGCGGTCTGCGATCGCTCGCTCGTCGAGCCAATCGACCGCGCCGACACCGTCGCGCGTGAGCTGCTCCCGACGCTCCGGTGCAACGAAGCGAACGGCACCCGGACAGTCTTCGCCGACGTTGGCGAGCAGCGCGAATGGATTGCGCGCCGAGACCTTGAACCGCTTCGCCCAGGCGTCGAGGATGATCTCGTTGTCCGGCAAGAGCCCCCACAAGTACGCCGCGACCACATCGCCGGCGTATTGGCGCGCCGCGAGCGGCATCGACACCGACAACGGATACGCATTCGGATCGTTGCGCCACGCCTCGTCGTAGACGAATGCGAGATTGCCCGCCGGGCTCGCCGAGAGCCGTCCGACGACCTCGTCGCCGAGCAGCACAATGAGCTCGAGAGGGGCCTTTTGCTTGGTCATCGACGTTTCCTCGAGGCATCGACGATCGCGTCGATGTCGGGAGGCACGGGCAGACGAGAAGCCGACTTCTTCGTTCTGCCAGCCTCGTCGGGTGACGAGACGTCGACCTGTAGATCGAGCGCCGCGAGCGTCCGGAGGACGAGCCCGATTTCGGCGCGCGGCTTTCCGCGCTCGAACTCGATGATCCAGAGGCGACTCACGCCGACGCGCTCCGCGAGCGTCTGCTGATCCAGGCCGAGCTCGCGCCGCTTCGTTCGAATGAGGAGCCCCAGGTCCGCCGGTGTCCGGACGATCATTCGTTCTCCTCGCGCGCTGCTCGAGCTCGGCGAGTCAGCGTTCGCTGACATTCAATCAGAGTCAGCGTTCGCTTACAAGCTCGCCCTCCCCGACGATGTCAGCGTTCGCTTACTTCGCGAGGACGTAAGCGTTCGCTGACATGGCCGGAGGGCTGCGTCTGCCCACGTCAGCTCGCACGACGCGGCGTCTCGACGACCGCTTCGCCGAGTGGTCGCACGACGGAGGTGACCACCCGCGGCCCCTCGCCCGTTCGCCACTCGTAGAGGTGCGCTTCGTGGCGGTCGTCCTTCGCATGAATGACGACGTGCGTGCGCGCGGCTCGATACACCTTCGCCGGGTCGTCTTTTGCGTCCGGCTCTTCTTCCGCCCAGGAGCCGAGATTGATGTAGACCGCATCGTCCACGAGCGGCTTCGTCGTCGGGACGTGGGTGTGGCCCATGACGATGAACGACGACGGGAACAGCTTGGCGAGATCGCGGGCGCGGACGCTCATCAGCGCCGCCGGATCGACGTCGGGCCGGCCTCGCGAGAACACGACATGGAGGATCGTCCACACGACGAGCAGCGCGATCGCGATGTGGAGCGCGTAGCCGTCGAGCGACGAGCGGAACGCGGCGAGCGCAGCGAGCGCGACGACCATCACGGCGATGACCGACAGGCGATCGAGCATCACGCTCGCGAGGACTCCGCGCATCGTTCGACCGATCGGCTCCACATGCAGCGCGAGCGCGTCGCGGAGGCGCTGCTCCGGGATCGCCTTCTGCTCGGCGTGTTCGGCAAGGCGCCGCTCGTGCTCCGAGCGGATGCGCGGGCCGTGCGGACCGTCGTAGGCCCGAGCGATCTCGCGGAGCATGAAGACCGCATCGAAGAAGCGCGTGAAGAGTTTGGCCGTGCCGCGCGCACCGAGCATGAGGCCCCACGAGATGTAGCTCGCGAGGCCGCGGTTCTCGTGCCCGTATTCGCGCATCCCCGGCGTGCGCCTCACGATGTAACGCAGCAGCGTGTCGCTCAGCGACTGCAGCACGCGCCGCGGGTCGAGCGGGGAGAGGGGCGCGAACACGAAGGGCGTTGCGCAGAACGGATCGAACTGGTGACCGTGCTCGATGTACGCGAGCCCTTCGCGATGAAAGAACCACGGCTCGAAGTCGATGCGAGCGGCGACCTCTTCGTGCTTCGCCTGCCCACGCGTGAGGATCGTGCGAAAGTCCTCCTTCACGCCGTCCCAGTGCATCTCGAGATCGTGGTTGCCGGTGACGAAGGTGACGGCATGCCCCGCGGCGACGAACGCCGCGAGCTCATCGAAGACGTCGGGATGGCGAGCGACCGCGCGTCTCAGCTTCACCCTAACGTGGTCCTCGGCGCCTCCGAGCCCGAACGCTCGTTCGGCATCGGTCGGCTCCGTGACGAGCTCGTCCTCGTCGCGCGCGTCGATCGACATCCCGACGAAGTCGACGAAGTCCCCCGCGATGACGAGGCGCCAGCGGTCGGCCGGCGGAGCTGTCGTCCGGTAGTGCGCGAGCAGAGCCGCCAGGTCTCGATCGATCGCCGTCGATCGCGGGACCCTGGGGCCGCTGTCGTTGAGGTCGCTCCCCAGATGCACGTCGGAGAAGACGAGGAGGCTCTCGGTCGTCATCCAACTTCTCGAGCTCACACCATCCATCTAGTGCCGTTGGCCGCCGGCGCGGTCACCACTTCGTCATTCCGTGCTCGGGGTGCTGCCCGAGAGGATGGCTTCGCGCCGCGAAATCATTGAGGCCCCAAGCGCGTAACCCGCTTCGCGCTTCGCAGGACGGGCACCCTGAGGAACTCCGTGTTACGAGGGCGTTTCTCCGTGATCCGCGGGATCCTGCCGCGCTTGCCGCGATCAGGTTCACGCTTTGCTTTGTCGGTGAGCCGATGGTTCAACCAGTTTCGAAGTCGCGCAAAACCACCCTCCTCAAGAACATGCTGAGGGGCCCTGGCCTCCACTTTCTCATGGAGGCTCATAACGGGCTCTCCGCGAAGATCGCCGAGGAAGCGGGCTTCGAAGGGATCTGGGGCAGCGGCCTGTCCATCTCGGCCGCGCTCGGCGTTCGCGACAACAACGAAGCGAGCTGGACGCAGGTGCTCGAGGTCGTCGAGTTCATGGCCGATGCGACCACCGTGCCGATCTTGCTCGATGGGGACACCGGCTACGGCAACTTCAACTCCGCCCGCCGCCTCGTCATGAAGCTCGAGCAGCGCGGCATCGCCGGCGTGTGCATCGAGGACAAGCTCTTCCCGAAGACGAACAGCTTCATCCGGGGCACCGCGCAGCCGCTCGCGGACATGCACGAGCATGCCGGCAAGATCCGCGCGATGAAGGAAGCGCAGCGCGACGAGGACTTCGTCGTCGTCGCGCGCGTCGAGGCGCTCATCGCGGGCCACGGCCTCGAGGAGGCGCTCAAGCGCGGTGAGGAGTACCGCAAGGCCGGCGCCGACGCGGTCCTCATCCACTCGTCGAAGAAGAACGCCGCCGAGATCCTCGCGTTCTCGAAGGAGTGGGGCGACCGCCTCCCGCTCGTGATCGTCCCGACGAAGTACTACACGACGCCGACCGACGTCTTCCGCGAGACCGGCAACATCAAGGTCGTCATCTGGGCGAACCACCTGATGCGCTCCGCCCTCGCGACCATGCAGGCGACGGCGAAGCAGATCTTCCAGGACCAGTCCTTGATGAACGTCGAGGAGAAGGTCGCGCCGCTCGCCGACGTGTTCCGCCTCCAGGGCGAGAGCGAGCTCGAGCAGGCCGAGAAGGCCTATCTCCCGCAGGGCGGCGTCGTCACGCGCGGCATCGTCCTCGCGGCCGGCCGCGGCGACGAGCTCGGCGAGCTCGTGAAGGACAAGCCGAAGTGCATGGTCCCGATCGCGGGCAAGCCGATCCTCGGCCACATCCTCGACGCGTACCGCTCCGCGAACGTCCGCGACCTCGTCGTCGTCCGCGGCTTCGCGAAGGAGACCGTGAACCTCCCCGGCGCCACCTACGTCGACAACGACGCGTACGCCACGACGGGCGAGGTCGCGTCGCTCGCGACCGCAAAGGCGTCGCTCGAAGGGGGCGCGTGCCTCGTCTCCTACGGCGACGTCGTCTTCAAGAGGCACGTCCTCGACGAGCTGCTCGACGCCGAGGGCGACTTCGTCATCGCCGTCGACTCGCTGCCCGCGCAGGAGCAGCCGAAGGACGCGAAGCCGCGCCGCGCCGACTGGGCGATCTGCAGCGAGCCGCACTCGCGCAAGACGCTCCTCGGCAACGTCGCGCTGAAGGACATGGCGACCGCGCCGGACACGCCCGGCATCACCGGCGAGTGGACCGGCATCCTCAAGACGAGCGCCGCCGGCGGCAAGGTCATCGCCGAGCTGCTCGACAAGCTCCCTGCCGCCGAGCTCGCGAAGCTGTCGATGCCCGATCTGCTCCGCAGGCTCGTGAAGGAAGGCAAGAACGTCCGCGTCGTCTACTCGCGCGGCGGCTGGCTCGACGTCAACACGCTGGGCGACGTCGTGAAGGGCGGGGCGTTCAAATGATCGAGGCGAAGTCGTTCGTCGAGACGGCCAAGCTGGCCGGCTTCTCGCTCTACACGGGCGTCCCCTGCTCGTACGTGAAGCCCTTCATCAACTACGTCATCGACGCGCCGGACCTCGCGTACATCGGCGCAGCGAACGAGGGCGACGCCGTGGCGATCGCGGCGGGCGCCGAGCTCGGCGGCAAGCGCGCGATCGCGATGATGCAGAACTCGGGGCTCGGCAACGCCGTCTCTCCCCTCACCTCGCTCAACGCGATCTTCAAGATCCCGACGCTGCTCATCGTCACGCTCCGTGGTGAGCCGGGCGGCCCGAAAGACGAGCCGCAGCACGAGCTGATGGGTCAGATCACGACCAAGATGCTCGAGACGATGAACGTCGGCTGGTCGTACTTCCCCACGGAGGAGAGCGACGTCGCCGCCGCAATCGAGAAGGCCGTCTCGCACATGGCGAAGACCGACCTGCCCTATGCCTTCGTCATGAAGAAGGACAGCGTCGCCGCGCACAAGCTCACGTCCAAGCCGACCGCGCACGAGATCGCGACCGGCCCCGTCACCGGGCCCGCATTTCCTTCCAGCGTCACCGAGCGGCCTTCGCGCACCGAAGCGCTTCGCGCGGTGCAGAAGGCGCTCCGTCCGGAAGACCTCGTCGTCGCCACGACCGGGTACACCGGGCGCGAGCTCTACGCGTGCGACGATCGCCCGAACCAGCTCTACATGGTCGGCTCGATGGGCTGCGCCTCCACGTTCGGTCTCGGCCTCGCGTGGGCACGCCCCGACCGCCGCGTCATCGTCCTCGACGGCGACGGCGCTCTACTCATGCGCATGGGATGCCTCGCGACGATCGGTTACGAGCGTCCGAAGAACTTCGTGCACGTGCTCCTCGACAACGAGGCGCACGACTCCACGGGCACGCAGTCGACGGTGACCCACTCGGTCGATCTCTCCGCCTGCGCCCGCGCGTGCGGCTACCCTACCGTCGAGCGCGTCGCCACCACCGACGACCTGGAGAAGGCGCTCGCTGACCGGACCGACGGGCTTCGCTTCCTCCATGTGAAGACGAAGCCTGGTGCGCCGGCCGATCTCCCTCGCCCGAAGATCACGCCGCGCGAGGTCGCGAGCCGGCTCCGCGCGCACATCAAGGGAGCATCGGCATGATCCTCCTCAACCCCGGTCCCGTCTCGATGACGGCGAAGGTCCGCGCCGCGCTCGCGGGCGAGGACGTGTGCCATCGCGAGCCGGAGTTCAAGGCGCTCGTCGGGCGCGTGCGCGAGAAGATCTCGGGCATCTACGCGGCGCCCGGCTTCACGCCGGTGCTCGTGGGCGGCTCCGGCACGGCCGCCGTCGAGACGATGCTCTCCGTCATCCCGACGGGAGGGAGCTCCCTCGTCGTCGCGAACGGCGTCTACGGCGAGCGCATGGCCGCGATGCTCCGCGCCCAGGGGAAGCGTCACGAGGTCGTGACATCGCCGTGGACGAGCGGAATGGACCTCGCGGCCGCCGAGAAGGCGATCGCGAGCGGCGCGTTCGGTCACGTCCTCGCCGTTCATCACGAGACGACGACCGGCCGCCTGAACGATCTCGGCGCGCTCGGCGCGCTCTGCAAGAAAGCCGGCGTTCCTCTCCTCGTCGATGCGGTCTCGAGCTTCGCAGGTGAAGACATCCGCTGGGACGACTGGAACGTCGAGGCCGCCGCCGCGACCGCGAACAAGTGCATCCACGGAGCGCCCGGCGTCTCGTTCGTGCTCGTCCGCGACGCTGCGCTCGCCCGTCCGTCCGGCGCTACGAGCGTGTACCTCGACCTCCACCGCCATGCGGCCGATCAGGCGAAGGGCTCGACGCCCTTCACGCTGCCGACGCACGTGACCTTCGCGCTCGATGCCGCGCTCGACGAGCTCGCATCGTCCGGCGGATGGAAGGCGCGCCACGCCACGTACGTCAGTCGCTCGACGCGCGTTCGGAGCGCGCTCCGCGAGCTCGGCGTGAAGCCGCTGCTCGAGGACGACAGCGTCTACGGCGCGACGCTCACGTCCTTCCGTCTACCCGACGGAAAGACGTACGACGCGCTTCACGCGCAGCTCAAGACCGACGGTTTCGTGATCTACGCAGGACAAGGGAAGTTCGATGGAGCCATCTTCCGCATCGCGGTCATGGGCGAAATCACGGAGCGCGACCTCGACAGACTCGTCGCCTCGCTTCGCACCGCCCTCGGCTGACGCTGCTTCGGCCAGCTCCACCTCCGCCGTGCAGGCGGTCCCGACGGACCTCGAGGAGGTCTCTGGCGTGCACGTGCCTTCGTCCGTGGTCGACTCCATCATCGAGTCGACCGTCGATCCGCCGAACCGCTTCTACCGCTATCCGGCAGCGCGGGCGCTGCTCCCCATTCTCGGCCGCATCAGCTGGCTGACGCCGAACCACGTCACGTACACCCACATCGCGTTCGGGCTCGCCGCCGCGGCACTGGTCGCGTTCACCGAGAACAAGCTCTGGCTCGTCGTCGCGTTCGTCCTCTGCGAAGTGCGGATGATCCTCGACTGCTTCGATGGCGTGCTCGCGCGCGCCCGAGGCACGTCGTCACCGTTCGGGCGCGCGCTCGACGAGATCGCCGACTCGATCGCGTTCATCACGCTCTCGTGCGCGATGACGCACCGGCTCGCGCTCGGCACGCGTGGTGTCATCCTCGTGTGTTTCATGCTCGCGTTCGGCGGCCTCTGCGCGAACGCGTGGGACTTCTACAAGCGGAAGATCACGTTCGCCCTGCGCGACGGCAAGGACGGCGTCATCGAGGAGATCCGCGAGAAGAAGGCTCTCGTCGAGAGCGGCAAGGGCACACTCCTCGGGTACTGGGGCGTGTACTTCGACTGCTTCCAGGTGCTCCTGTACGAAGTGCGGCCGGACAAGGGGCACGCGGTCTCGGTCATCCGCGCCCGCGCGAACGACCCGGCGTTCCGGCGGTTCGCATCGCTCCTTTCGTTCCTGTCGTTCGACAACGGCCTCGGCATCCTCCACGTCGGCGCGCTCACCGGGCTCTTCCTCGAGTCCCAGTTCTTCGCGCTCGGCTACGCGGTGTTCATGTGGCTCTCGACGATGATCCTCGCCCGCCTCGTGCTCAAGAGCTACCCGACCCCGACCACCAACGCCGAGCGTACGCCGTGACCACCGCCAAGATCGACAAGGCCATCATCCTCGCCGCAGGCATGGGCCGGCGCATCTCGAAGGCGCCCGCAGCAGCAAACACGCCGAAGCCGCTGCTCCCGCTCGACGACACCGGCCTCACGTTCCTCGACTGGCACCTCCGCTCGCTCGCGGCCCACGGAGCGAAGGAGATCTACCTCGTCGGCAGCCAGGTGACGTTCGGGACCCGCCTCGCTGCGATGGATAAGATCCCGGCGACCTGGATCATGAACGACTTCCCCGGCGACCAGTCCGGGAGCGGACATTCGACGCACCTCGCGTTCACGAGTGAGCACCAGATCCTCGACGGCCGCTCCCGTGTCGTCCTGATGGACGCGGACGTCGTGTACGATCCTTCGCTGTTTGCGGATCTCGCAAGCGCGCCGGGGCCTCGATCGAAGACGCTGGTCTGCAGCAAGTTCCGCGAGACCGACGAAGAGGTCATGGTCTTCGCGGACGAGCGCGACGGCGTCCCGCGAGTTCACGGCAAGGGCCTATTGAACACGCCGCTCGTGCGCGGGATGCGCTGCTTCGGAGAAGCAACGGGTCTCCTACTGCTCGAGCCCGAAGATCACGCCCTCTGGCTGGCGGCCGCCGCCTGGTGCATGCAGTTCTCGACCGCGAAGACGCGCAGCGAGCACGAAGACATCACGCAGCGCCTCATGATCGCTCGCGCGCTCGACGTCGTCGCCTTCGACGACGACCGGCGCTGCATGGAGTGCGACACGCCCGACGAATACGAGGTCGTGCGCGCCGAGATGGTCCCGCGCTGGCGCCCGCTCCTGCCCTGATCTTCGCGAGGTAGCACGAAGCGGACGGGCCCGCATTCGGTCCCCGCGACCGAGGTAGGAGAGAGGCGCGCTTCGAGGTACGGGGCCAGAACGCCCGTTCCTCGCGGACTGCCGGCATCGCTTTGAACGCGTTCTCGCGCATGCGACGATGCAGGACGTGAAGCGCCCCCTGCTCATGTTCGGAGCGTTCGCGCTTGCTGCGCGATTGAGCGTCGCTTGCGGAACCCTCCTCCCCGAGGAGACGGACCTGCCGGACGCCGCCGATCGTTCCGACGGGAGCATCGATGCGCCGAGCGCGGCCGACGGTGGCGCCAGCGAAGCTTCGAGCGACGCGAACGTGCCGGACGTCGTCTCGACGTGTCGAGACGTCATCTTCGACGGCTTCGAAGATCCCAGCTCGGCCCCCGAAGTCACATGGATCGAAAACGCTTCGGAGGGGACCGTGTCGTTCACGACCGAGCCCGCCGACGTTCATTCCGGACAGGGCGCCATCCGGATCTCCACCCCTGCCAACGACAGCGCGTACGCGCAGCTCGCCACGACCGCCGTGGGTGGCAACTGCACGCTCACGATCGACTTCTGGGTGAAGCGAAAGCTCTCCGACGGGAGCGGCGTCATCTTGTTCGAGCTCGCGGCGTCCGGGCGGGTCCGTCAGCTCAGGCAGTCCGACAGCTTCCTGTACCTCGACCACGAGACGGTCGCGGACGCCGCGATCGGACAGCCGACGACACTCGAACTGAGCAAGTCGTTCACCCACGACGCGTACCATCACGTCGTCATCCGCTACGAGCTCTCGGGCTCGATGACGATCAACGTCGACGACGCGGCGCCGAAGCTCCTCCCCGGCGCCGCCAAAGACGCGCCCGCCACCCAGATCCGCTTCGGCGTGCTCGGCTTCACGGGCGCCACCACAGCCAAAGAGCTCGTGTTCGACGACGTCCTCGTCTACTGACGCGCGCCGCCCAAAGAAAACGCCAGCGCACCGAAGCACGCTGGCGTCATCCTTCCGTGAAGCTCAGGAAGCTCCAGGCCTGACTCAGTCTCCCCGTGCCCGCGCCTCTTCTGGAGCCTGGAGCCTGGAGCCTCTCTACGTTCACATGTGCGCGATGATGTTGTCGCCGAACTCGCCGCACTTCACCTCGGTCGCGCCCTCCATGAGGCGGGCGAAATCGTAGGTGACCTTCTTGCTGCCGATCGCGCCGTCCATGCCCTTGATGATGAGGTCCGCGGCTTCGATCCAGCCCATGTGGCGGAGCATCATCTCACCGGAGAGCACGACGCTGCCCGGATTGACCTTGTCGAGGTCGGCGTACTTCGGCGCGGTCCCGTGGGTCGCCTCGAAGATGGCGTGACCGGTGACGTAGTTGATGTTGCCGCCCGGAGCGATGCCGATGCCGCCGACCTGCGCCGCGAGCGCGTCGGAGAGGTAGTCGCCGTTCAGGTTCAGCGTCGCGATGACGTCGAACTCCTTCGCGCGCGTGAGCACCTGCTGGAGCGTGATGTCCGCGATCGCGTCCTTGACGAGGACCTTGCCCTTCGCGAGCTCCGCCTTCTGCTCGGCGTTCGCGGCGTCCTCACCCTTGGCTTCCTTGGTCTTCTCCCACTGGCCCCAGGTGTAGACCTGCTCGCCGAACTCGCGCTCCGCGAGGGCGTAGCCCCACTTCATGAAGGCACCTTCGGTGAACTTCATGATGTTGCCCTTGTGGACGAACGTGACGCTCTTGCGCTTGTTCTTGACCGCGTAGTCGATCGCCGCGCGGACGAGGCGCTCGGTCCCCTCGGTGCTGACGGGCTTGATGCCGATGCCGGTCGTGCCCGGGAAGCGGATCTTCTTGAACTCCTTCGGGAACTCTTTCTCGATGAAGCCGAGGACCTTCTGGACCTCGGGCGACTTCGCCTCCCACTCGATGCCGGCGTAGATGTCTTCCGTGTTCTCGCGGAAGATCACCATGTCGACGTCGCCAGGGCGCTTCACCGGGCTCGGAACGCCCTGGAACCAGCGCACCGGACGGAGGCAGACGTAGAGGTCGAGGAGCTGGCGGAGCGCGACGTTCAGCGAGCGGATGCCTCCGCCGATCGGCGTCGTGAGCGGGCCCTTGATGCCGACGAGGTACTTCTTGAAGTCCTCGATGGTCTGATCGGGCAGCCAGTTGTTCGTCTGCTTGAAAGCCTTCTCGCCGGCGAGGACCTCATGCCAGACGATCTTCTTCTTGCCGCCGTACGCCTTCTCGACGGCCGCGTCGAACACGCGAACGCTGGCGCGCCAGATGTCGCGTCCTGTTCCGTCACCCTCGATGAACGGAATGATCGGGTTGTCGGGGACCTGGAGCTTGTTGCCCGGTCCCATCGTGATCGGCTGGCCATTCGGAGCGGCGGACATTGTGATTCGACCTCCGGTCGAGACCTCACGCGGAAGGCCTCAGGTTTCTGGGGGAAATAGTGAGGGGAAGGAGCTACCACGGCTTCGGCGCCTCGCGAAAGAGGGCGCGTCGCAGCAGCCCGCATTTCACGTCGATCGCACGACGCAACGAGGCGTCGCGATCGGCTCGAGGCCATGAACGTCCGGCATGGAGCGAGCATGGCAGGGATCGCAGACCAGAGAGGGAGATCGCGGTTGAGCTACAGTCTTCGCATGCGCTGCGCCCCTCTTCTTCTCGTGGCCTTCGTGCTGGCTTGCTCGTCGGATCCGGAGCGCAGCCCTGATGCGGGTTCGAACTCGAACGAGAGCGAGAACCCGAACGTGAACCCGAACGTGAACGTGAACGTGGTGAGGAAGGCCATCGGGCCGGAGGGCGGGACGATCGTCGTCCAAGGCGCGACCATGACGATCCCGAAAGGCGCGCTCGCGGAGACGACGAACATCACGGTCTCGGCGATCGACACCGCGGCGCTCGACGAGTTCGTCGTGCTCTCGAAGCTGTTCGTCTGCGAGCCGAGCGGGACGAGCTTCGCGCAGCCAGTGACGATGGAGATGCCATTCACCGACGACGGTCAACCGAAGTCGATGTGGTGGTCCAGCGGCGCCGATCCGAACTTCCAAGATCTCGGAGGCGAGGCGCGTGACGGCAAGATGCAAGCAACGGTCATGCACTTCTCCGCCGGCTTCGTCGGGCGGAAGAAGTAGCGCCCCTGCACGTCGGCTCGACACGCTCACGGCGGCACATCGCCGACGCCACTCGCGACTGCTGCTGGCAGGCCTCGCCGAGGTGAGGACCGCGCTCATCCCCACCCTGTGGGTGCATGCGGTCCCGCAGTGGCGGCTCGGCGTGTCGGTTCGATGTGTTGCATCCGGCCCCTACCATGACGCCCAAGGGCTGACCTCGGCTGGCGCGCTCGGTGCACCTCGATCCTCGCGGGAGCGGAGGTTTCGATGGCGCCGGATTCCAAGAGGCCAAGACCCGTGCGAGCCGAGTCGCCGGTCTCGCTGTGGGAGGACGTGTCTCGCGAGCTCTGGGAGGTCCAGCTCCCGCTCCTCGCTGGCGCCTCGCGTCTGATGGCGAACGACGAGATCGACGCCGCGCTCGCACGCGGCGAGATCAGTGCCCGTACCCTCGTCCGGAAGCACGGGGCGAGCGCGTGGATCACGCTCCGTGATCTTCGCGGACTCGAGCCGAGCGCAGTCCTGTCGATGGCCCCGCGAGCGACCGCGGCTCCTCCGCCGAAGGCCGTCGCGCCGGTCGCGCCGCCTCCACCGAAGCCGAACCAACCTGCAGCCTCACCCCGCATCGACGTCGTTCCACTCAGCACCGAGGAGTTGGCCGTGGCGAGACCGAGCAGTCCTCTTGGGAAGATCATCGCAGTCGCTGTCGTCGCCCTGGCGACGGGCGGCATCTTCGCTGCGATGAGCTCGCGGTTCACCGGTGCGCATGCCAAGGTCGCAGCGCCGACGTCGATGGCAGCTGCCACGCAGGCGCTCGCTGCACCTCCGGCCGTCGGCACCGCAACGACCAGGCCCGCGCCCGTCGTCGCGAGCGCCGCGCCAGCTCCGACGCCAGCTCCGACGCCCGAGCCGCAAGCGGCGGCCGCGGCTCCCGTCGCCGCCGCGCCGGCACAGGCGAGTCCTCCTGCAGCGTCTCCTCCGCCGACACTCGCGAACGCATCGCGCTCGTCGGTCACGGGCACCGTGCGCGCGACGCGCGCTCCGGCGTCACCGCGGCCGCCGGCAGAGCCCACGCAGGCTCGCACGCCGAAGCGGTCCGACGCTCCGCCGAAGAAGGTCGCAGCTGCACCCGCGCAGAAGCCGAAGACCGCCGATGCGAAGCGCGCCTCGCCGGCGAAGAAGGATGTCGCGCGACAACCGCGTCATCGCGCGGCGCATATGAAGCCGCGCCCGAGCCCGGCTCGCCCGCAAACGCCGTCGAAGCACGAGGCCCACGGCGCCCGGAAGTAGACGACGCTACTCGAGCGTGAGCACCCCACCGCAGGGGAGCTCGGCGACGCGAGGCTTGCCCCGCGAGCCGATCTTGATGCGGTGCGTACCGCACGCGATCTTCATCGGTGCAGGACCGCTGCCGACGACGCGACCGTCGACGAAGACGCGATGCCCCTTGGACGAGCGCGGCAGCATCACGAGCGTCATGTCCGGCTCGATCGCCGCTTTCGGCTTCGGCAGCGCCGCGACGGGAACGGCCGATGGAGCCGATGGAGCCGATGGAGCCGATGGAGCAGGTGCAGCGATCGGAGCGGGCTCGACCGATCGCGCTGAGGCCGCGGACGCGGTCGCCGACGGAACGGCCTGCGCCGTCGAAGGCAGCGTAGCCGGCTCGGCCGACCGCGCAGGCGGAGCGGCCGCTGGCGGCGCGCGGAGCTCGTCGTGCGTGCGCCCCCTGAGCCGATCGAGGAGCGCTGACGGCTCTCGGATCGCCGAGGACGGTACGAGGGCAACGAGCGCGACGATCGATCCGGCGAGAGCGGCTGCGAAGACGAGCGCGAGGACGGCAGCGATCCCGGGCGGGCGTTGCGGCTGCCGTCGTCGGAGCTGCATCGTCGGATCGGCCGCGCGCGCGCGCGACGCGAGCGCGACCGACGTCGAGAGGGCGACCGGCGCGAGGCTCGGCGTCGTCTCGAGCGTCGCACGCTTCATCGCGAACGACGGATCTGGCGACCGCACCGGCGCGTCGTGAACGGGCTCTTGCGCGAGCAGCGGAAGCGTCGCGGGCGGCGGCGGCGGTGACACGACCGGCACGGCTCGGAACGACGATGACCGCGGCGGCGGATTCGGCGGCGGTAGCGACGAGCGCGACGGGCGCGACGGGCGCGACGGGCGCGACGGAGAACGACCGGAGAACGACGGCGGCCGCGACGACCAGGCCGCCCAAGGGCGCGATGGCGTCACGCGCTCGTGGCCACTTTGGACGTGGACCGCCGGTCGTTCGAGCGTCTCGATGACCTCGCTCTCGTCGAGGTCATTCGGCAGCGGCTCGCTCGCCGCGCGGAACTGCGCCAACGGCTGGGCGTCCATACGCTCGACCGTGCGTGCCGAATTGGGCCTGGAACCGCTGTAGTTCAACGTGCGACCTGGTCCGAATCGCAGTGTGTCCGATGTCCGAAAAGACGCAAGGGCTCTCTTTCGCACGGCAGAGATTCCGCACCGCTCTCGCTCGGTAAATCCCTAGAAACCCCCTAGAGTACCCCCCCGCATGTTCTGGCCCGGCTCTCCTCGCCCTACATCCTCCCGGTCGGCTGCTCCCTCCTCTAGAAGAGGAACCGCGCTCACCGTTGCGGCGCTGGCTCTCCTGAGCATCCTTCCAGGCGCTTCGGTGGCGCGCGGCGAAGCGCCCGGAAAGGTGGGTCCCGCTGCCCCGACCACGCAGACGACGCCGTCGTCGTCTGCGGCGCTCCGATGGACCGGCGAGACCCCCGACGCGACCATCGAGGCCTCGAAGAAGCGCGCGGTAGCCGCGACGAACGACGCCGAGCGCATCGCGGCGCTGACGGTCATCGCGTCCGTCGCCGATCGGGCTTCACACGGCGCCGCGCTCGCGGCCGTGAAAGACGTGATCGCTTCGCTGCCGGCGACCTCCGAGCTTCGCGGCGACGCGGCTGCGCTCGCGCGCGCGTACGCGCCGAACGAAGGCTCCGTCGCAGGCGTGGCCAGCGCGCAGACCGAAGCAGGGATCGTCACCGACGTCGCGATCCTGGGTCCGTTCCGCGACACCGGCGGCGGCCTCGAGGCGCACGACGGTCCGGAAGCGAAGAAGAGCGCAGCGGACTTCGTCGATCCGAAAGCGCTCCATTCCTGGGGCACGGTCGAGGTGTCGTGGCGCCCCGTGCCGAGCACGTTCTCGCAAGCCCGAGGGATCCCCCTCGATCTGCTCATTCATCCGCGCAAGGAGAGCTGCTCGTGGATCGCGTCGAAGATCACCGTCGACGCGCGCGCGGAAAAGACACCGCTCGTCGTGCGACTCGCCGCGTCCGGCACCGCGCGTCTCGTGTTCGACGGCGTCGACGTCGACAAGAGCGACGACGTGCACGACTCGATGCGCTTCGACCGGCTCGCGGCGAAGGTCGATGCCTCGCCGGGACCGCACATCGTCGCGGCGAAGGTCTGCACGGGCGCCCTCGAGGACGCAGGACGCGTCCGCCTCCGGATCACGGATGACAAGCACCAGCCCCTCAAGGTGAAGGCGAGCGCCGATCTCTCGCTCGCGCCGGGAGAGAACATCGCGTGGGGTGCCGCGAAGCCGGTGAAGGTCACCACTCCGCTCGCCCGCGCGGCGAACGGCAAGGGCTCGAGCGACGCGCTCCTCGCGGCCGCGATCGTGCGCACGTTGAGCGGCGCCGATGACGAGAAGAGCCCGCGCGCTCCCGGACAGCTCGACGCGCTCCTGCAGGACAAGACCCTCGATCCCGATCGGCTCGCCATCGCCGCGTGGATCACGCCGTCGGGCGCGAACAAGAGCTCCCGGCTGTACCGCGCTCGCGCTGCTGCCGAGAAGGCCGGCGATCAGGTCACGAAGGCCTTCGTCGATCGGCGACTGGTCGACCAGCATCTCGATTCCGACACGCCCGACTGGGCGATCGCGACGCTGCGCGGCGCGAAGATCGAGGGCAAGGGCGACGGAGAGGCGCTGCTGCAATCCGCGAGGATCGCCCGCGCGCTCCGCGTCGACGTGCTCGGCATCAAGGCGATGCGCGACATGTCCGCGGCCTTCCGCGCTTCGAAGGAGAAGCTCCCGCTCGCGGTCCTCTTCGAGCTCGCGAGCTCCACGCGATCGAGCGATCCGAAGACGTGGGTCGAGGTCACGCAGGAGCTCGCCCGAAGAGGCGTGCGTGGCGAGGTGCTCGTCGACGCGATGGGCACGCGGAGCAAGGCCGACGTCGAAGCTGCCGCGAAGGATGCGTTCGCCGGGGGCATGGACGACGCCGACGAGGCGCTCAGCGTGGCACGTCACGTCGTCGAGGCGGGGAGCCACGAGCTCGCAGCACAGCTCTATCGCGCGACGTGCAAGTGGGCGCCGAATCGCCCGGAGGCCTGGGCCGGGCTCGCGCGCGAGGTCGCCGCGGCATCCAAAGATCCAAACGACAAGCAGCTCGTGCTCGTCGCTCTGCGTCGCGCGCGCGAGCTCTCACCCGGCGACGCCAAGTACCGCGCCGAGCTCGCGATGCGGATCGGCAAGCCGTCGGCCGGCGGCCCCGCGCAGAAGGAGCCGGGCCTCGACGACGAACGTTATCTCGTGAAGAGCGAGGTCATTCTCGCGCGCCGCCAGGGCGTGCCCGCGGGCGCCCCGGACGTCGCCGATCGCGAGCTGCACTGGCTCCGCGCCGTCCGGATGCACAAGGACAATCGCGTCTCGCAGCTCATTCAGTACGCACGCGAGATCGTGATCGCGCCGCGCAGCCAGCAGGAGCTGTTCGAGCCGATCCCGCCCGAGGGTGATCTCACCGAGATCCTCCGGGCGCGCGTCCACCGCAAGGGCGGCGGCTTCGCGTTCCCCGTCGAGGAGCACAACGACGGCGCGCGCCCGCGCATCCGCTGGCCCGAGCTCGAGCCCGGGGACACCGTCGAGGTCGCCGTGCGGCAGTGGACGAGCACCGCCGTCGGCGGTCGCGGCGACGCGCCGTACTACTTCATGGACTACGG
>JAFAER010000239.1 GCA_023423895.1 Pseudomonadota bacterium | reverse complement strand
CGGCACGGCCAGCCTCGGCCGTGCCGCGCTCGGTTCTCGTGAGCGCGCGTGAGGACGCCGCCAACCCTCCACCAGCAAGCAGGTCGAGCATCCTCGAGGGCGCCCGTAGGCTAGGCACCTCGGCTCGTCGGCTCATCGCTTGGACGGCGGCGGGCCGCCGTGGAGGATTTCGACGGCGCGAATCACCGCAGTCCTTCTCGGCATCCAAGCTCGGCACCCAAGGAGACCTCGGAGGCGAGGACGACGAGCAAGGCACGACGCATCAGCGATGAGGGCGTGCACGCGAAGGCCGAACGGAATACTTGGAGCCCCAAGGGTCTCGACGCGCCGCGCCGTACGATTTGGTCGATTGACCCTTGTCGTCGCGAGAAAGGCAGCGCAAAAGAAAAACAGGATGCGCCTCTTCCGGCGAGCACGTGACACCAAGACGTCGGCGATCCGACGCGATGCCGCTTCGGCGACCGCCGAAGCTGCGTCCGCGCCGGCCGCTCCGCCGTCCGCGTCCTTGCTGCAGGTCGAGCCGCGCGGGGACTCGGTCCCGCCGCCGCCGCTCCGCAACGTGCCGCCGTCGCCGCCTTCGTACGAAGGCCTCGACGACTCCGACGTCTTCATGTGCAAGGCGGACCCGGAAGAGGCGGCTGCATCGGCACGCGCTGCGCGCGAGGTCACGCTCTTCGTCCACGGCTGGCACAACGTCGAGCCGGGGCTGTTGTCATGGACGTTCCCGAGCCTCCGTGCAGCGCTCGATGCCGTCCAGCGCATGAAGAACGCCATCGGCTGGTGCGTGGTTTCGGGCACCGGCTGGAGCGATCTCGACACCGCACGCGCCAGCGGCGCGGTCCTCGTCGAGCAGCTTTCCTGAAGAAGCCTAGACCGGTCCGCGCGCCTCTTCCGCGCACGGCTCGAGGCGTAGGCGCCCTCAGGCGGCGACCTTGCCAGGCCCGATCGGGTGCTTGCGGAAGAACGCGTCGATCTCGGCCATCACGCGCTCCGGCACCTCGAGCTGCGGCACGTGCCCGACCTCGGGGAACAGGCGGAACAGAAACCCCGAGTTCATCTCGCACGCTTCGCGGATCGAGCGCGCCCGAACGAAGCGATCTCGCTCCCCTGCAAAGACGATCGCGGGCGCCTCGATGGAGCCGACCATCCACGCGAACTCGAGGCGGTTGAAGAGCCTCCACGAGAGGGAGCGCAGGGCGTCGCTGAATGCGCTGCCGATCCACGGCCGGTCCATCCGCGCGCGCGCCTCTTCGATGTGACGATCGAGCACCTCCTGGGGGATGCGCCGGACGTCGTGCGCCATGAAGTGCATCATCTCCATGACGAGCCGCTCGGGCCCGAGCCGGGCCGGACGCGTCTGTACCCCCGCAGGACCGAAGAACGGCAACATCGCCGTGCCCATCTCGATGAAGGCGTGCGCATCGAACGGCTCGAAATACGCGTGCGGCACCGCCGGCGAGAAGAGCATCAAGCGGCGCACGCGCTCGGGCTCGCGCGCCGCAAGGAGCATCGAGAGAACGCCGCCCAGCGAGTTGCCGCCGAGCGTGACCGGTACACCGCCCGGCGCGACGGCATCGAGGAAACGAGAGACCGCGCGCTCGAGCGTCCCGACCGACGTGCGCTCGGGGAGCGGCGGAGTGCCGCCGAAGCCGGGCAGGTCCGGCACGAGCACCCGCCCGTGTTGCGCGAGCAGGGGCGCGAGCCGCATCCAGTTCAAGTGAACGCCGCCGAGGCCGTGGAGGAGCACGATGGGCGGCCCCTCCCCGCCGTAGTCGGCGTATCGAACCGGGACGCCTATGTCGATCGTGCGGAGCTCCACGGGATCACAGCCTACAGCGTCGAGGTGAGGTCGGTCGAATCAACCTTCGACGGGCAGCCAGCCTGCTCCAGGATGGTCGTCTGCGGCGGTCGCGCCTGCGACGGCGCGCTTCAGGGGATGCGCGCGAGCCCCACGAACGTCGGGCTCGTCACGTTCGTCGGGGGCCCGAGCGACGTGAGGGCGCCCGTGACGTCGTCGATGCGGAAGCCGACGAGCTGGTTCGCGCTCTGGTTGCCGGCGAAGAGGAGCGTCCCCTCCGGGCTCATTCCGAAGCTGCGCGGCTGATTGCCGCCCGTCGGCGCGTTCGCGACGAGCGAGAGCGCTCCGTCACCACCGTTCACCGCGAAGTGAGCGATGGAGTTGTAGCCGCGCGTCGACGCGTACACCCACTTGCCGCTCGGATGCACGGCGATCTCCGCTCCGGACAGGCCGCCCCCGCCCTGGCCGGCCGGAAGCGCCGAGAGCGTCTGCTTTGCGGTCAGCTTGCCGGCCACCTTGTCGAAGTCGAGCGTCGTGACCGTCACCGCGAGCTCGTTGATGCAATACGCCCACGACTCACTGGGATGGAACGCGAGGTGCCGCGGACCGGCGCCGACGGGCAGCGCCGCAGTGCCGTTGTCGGTCAGCTTCCCGCTCGTGACATCCAGTGCATATTGCGCGATGACGTTTGCCTCGAGCGCCGGCACGAAGACGTGCGTCCCGGACGGGTTCGTCCCTGCCCAGTGGGACTTCGCTCCGGAGGTCTTCGTGTCGGCCGCGTTGCCGAGCGTGCCGTCGGGCGCGAGCGGAAGGATGGCCATGTTGCCGCCCGTGTAGTTTGCAACCATCGCCCACTTCGCAGCCGGATCGAACGACACGTGGGTCGTGCCCGCCCCGCCTGCAGGCTTTGCGTCGATCTCCGTCAAGCTGCCGGTCGCAGGGTCGAAGTCGAACGAGCGGACCTGCCCCATTCCGCCGAGCTCGTCGACGGCGACGACGCGCCTACGGGCGGGATCGAACGCGAGGAACGAGGGGTTCGTGCCAGCGCTCGACTCCTTCTTGAAGGAGAGCGCGCCACTATCGGGGTCGACCTCGTAGACGCGAATCTTCCCGTCGCCACTCCCGACGAAGGCGAAGAGCGGGCCTGCCGCCGCCGCATCCGGAGCGGCATCGGATGCAGGCGCGCTGCCGTCGTCTGCGGAGCCGGAGGAGCTCCCATCGCGATCGCCCGACGAGCCGCCGTCGGATCGACCGCCGGAGCTCGGCCGCGCAGCCCTCGGCTCGTTCGAGCAGGCGAAGACGCCCGCGGCGAGGACCAGCGCAACCCCAGCGGAGGAACCGACGACGGAGGCGGCACGCATGCTCGAAGCCTATGCCCTGGCGGGCTGCCTCGCGAGCTTGCCGCTCGAGCTCTCAGCGAAGCCGTACGCCGAGACGCAAACGAGCCCACGTGACAGAAGCCACGTGGGCTCGCCCGTGTGCCGCAGTCGTCGATCAGACCTTCTCGAGCACGACGGCGAGGCCCTGGCCGCCGCCGATGCACGCGCTGCCGACTGCGTAGCGACCGCCACGACGCGCGAGCTCGTACACGAGATGCGTCGTGATGCGCGCACCGCTCGCGCCGAGCGGATGACCGAGCGCGATCGCGCCGCCGTTCACGTTCGTCTTCTCGCGCGGGAGGCCGAGCTCCTTCTCGACGGCGAGGTACTGCGGGGCGAACGCCTCGTTGACCTCGAACACGTCGATGTCGCTCAGCTGGAGGTCGGCGCGCGCGAGCGCGTTCTTGATCGCGGGCGCGGGGCCGATGCCCATGAGCGACGGCTCGACACCGGCGACGCCCCACTGGACGAGCCGCGCGAGCGGCTTCAGGCCCTTGGACTTCGCGAACTCCTCGGTCGTCAGGACGAGGCACGCCGCACCGTCACAGATGCCGGACGCATTGCCGGCGGTGACGACGCCGTCCTTCTTGAAGACGGGCGGGAGCTTGCCCAGCGTCTCGAGCGTGGTCTGCGGGCGCGGATGCTCGTCGACGGCGAACTGAACGGTCGCCTTCTTCTGCTGGATCTCGATCGGGGCGATCTCGTCCTTGAAGACGCCCTTCTCGTTGGCGGCGGCCCAGCGCTGCTGGCTCGAGAGCGCGTACTCGTCGCAGTCCTTGCGGCTGATGCCGTAGTTCGTCGCGAGGTTCTCCGCCGTGATTGCCATCGGCGTGTTGCAGTAGCTGTCGGTGAGCGCGCTCCAGAGCGAGTCCTCGACCTGCGGGGCCTTGCCGAAGGCCCAGCCGTCGCGGCTGCCGCGAAGGACGTGCGGAGCCTGCGTCATGTTCTCCGTGCCGCCGACGAGAACGGCCTCGGTCTCACCGAGGAGGAGTTGCTCGGCGCCGTTGATCACCGCCTGGAAGCCCGAGCCGCAGAGCCGGTTCACGGTCAATGCGGGCGTCGTGATCGGGAGCCCGGCCTTCAGGCCGACGTGGCGCGCGCAGTAGATGGCATCGGGGCTCGTCTGCATGACGTTGCCGATGATGACGTGCCCGATCGCGTCCACGGCGATGCCGGCCTGGGCGATCGCGGCCTTGGCGGCGTGCACGGCGAGATCGTTTGCGCTCACCCCTTTGAGCGTTCCCTGCATGGTCCCGAACGCGGTGCGCTTGGCGCCCACGACGACGATCGACTTCGAAAGCTTGGCCATGGTGATGTTGATTCTCCAGAGGTGAGGACTGCGTGACCACACGCGTTCTTGGCCACCGCGCGCGGGGCCGATGACGCGCCGAGACGGCCGAAACGTAGGCGCTTTCGAGCGACGCCGCCACCCCTCGTCCTCGACCGGGGAAAACCGATATCCTCGAGGAGCGATGAACGCTGGCGCCCCCACGTGCCCGACTTGCGGCGGTGTGAACACGAACCCCCAGGCCATGCAGTGCCGCTTCTGCGGGCAAGCACTCGCGCCGCAGGCGCACGGTGCGCCGGCTGGCTACGGAGCGCCTGCTGGCTATGGAGCGCCTGCTGGCTATGGAGCCCAGCCCGGGTATGGAGCGCCTGCTGGCCATGGAGCCCAGCCCGGCCATGGACAGGCGGCGCCGCAAGCGTACGCGCAGCCTCCTCACGTCGGATACGGCGCGCCACAGAGCTTCGGCGCTCCGCCGAGCCCGTACGGCTCACCTCACGTCCCGGTCGCCGGCTTCGGGGGCGCGCAGCCGAATCCTCACGGCTACGTCCATCGCGGCGGGGGCTGGAGCAGCGGGCTCAGCGCGTTCTTCTGGGTTCGCGTCGCGGTCGCGGCCGTCGTGCTCGGCATCTCGCTGCTCGGCGCGTGCGCCTCGGCGATCGCGCACTGACGAGACGCCTCTTCGACGTTCGCTCAGGTGCGCGCGAGCGCCCATGACGCCGTGCACACGGTTTCTTCGCGCTCCTTCACCTTCACCTGGAGCGCGATCTTGCCGGGCGCCACGTTCCAGCCCTCGGTGACGAGCGTCTCGCCTGGCCACACGGGCTTCTGGAACTTCGTCTCGAACGCGGTGAGCTTCGAGGGGTCGCCGCCGCACGCGCCCTTGGCCACGTGCCGGACCATGTATCCGCACGTGCAAAGCCCGTGGAGGATCGGTCCCTGCTCGAATCCGACCTTTGCAGCGAACTCCGGATCGGCGTGGAGCGGGTTCCAGTCGCCCGACAACCGATAGAGCAGCGCCTGCTCGGGTGAGGTCTTCTCCTCGATGCGGAAGTCGGGCTCCTGCCCCTTCGGGACCTCCGCGACCTTCTCCTCCTTCGGCGGCAGCTCGCCTCCGAAGTTACCGGCGCCGCGGATGATGATCTGCGAGCTCGTGTCCGCGTAGTGCTTGCCGGCCGTGTCCTTGATCTCGCAGTCGATGACGACGATCCCGAACTTTCGCATGTCGTACAGGCCGCGGACGCGCGCGACGGTCGAGAGCGTCGCCTCCGGCGGGAGCTCGGCATGCAAGCGGACGCTCTGCTTGCCGTGCACGACCATCGAGAGGTCTCCGCCGGTGTTCACGACGCAGTCGAGCATCGGCTTGAACATCGGCACGACGGCGAAGCTCGGAAGGACCTTCGGCCCGCGCCCTTCGTAGAGCCAGTCGAGCTCGTCTTTCTTCGCGCCCACACCGAGCGCGTAGAGGACGGTGTCCTTCCAGGTGTACGAGAACGTCTGCGGCGCGAGCGGCTTGTCGACGACGGAGAGATCGAGGGCCATGACCCGGCCCGATTCCCACGACCGCAGGGCCGTGTCAATCTGGGGGCCGTGAGCGGGGTGCTCTCGGATCTGCAGGGGCTCGGCCTCGCGTGGGCGCGTTTCGCCCCCACGCTCGCGATCGTTCCCGCGTTCGGGCTCAAGGCGCTGCCGGCGCCTGCACGCGGCATCCTCGGCGTCGCGCTCGCCGCAGGCATCTACCCCGCGCTCGTTCCCCTCGTCGTCGAACGACCGACGACGCCCTGGTTCGTGCTCGCGCTGGAGCAGATCGTCCTCGGCATCCCGGTCGCGCTTGCCGCTGCGGTCCCCTTGTGGGCCGCAACGATGGCAGGCGGCCTCGTCGATTCGCTGCGGGGAGCGCAGGACGGCGCGGGGCTTGCAGTGGTCGAAGGCAATCGCGCTTCGCCGATCGCCATCCTGCTGTCGCTCCTCGCGAGCGTGGTCTTCCTGGCGACCGGGGGGCCGGCACGCGTCGCGACCGCCCTCGCGACCACGACGCTCGGCGAGCATCCGCTCTTGGCGGCCTCGCACGCGCTGGTGGCGGGCATCGGCCTGGCGGTCGCCATCGGGGCCCCGCTGCTCGCAGCCGCCGTAGTGCTCGAGGTCGCGTTTGCCCTCGTCGCTCGGGCAGCGTCGCCGTCGCAAGTCCACGCTCTGCTCGCGCCGCTCCGTGCGCTCGGGCTGCTCGCCATCCTCGCGATCGTGCTCGAACGGCTCGCCGACGTGATCGCGATCGCCGTCCGTGCAGGGACCTGAGCGTTTTCACGCGCGATCGGCTAGTGATCTTCGGGAGCGGGGAACATCCGAGCGCACGACCTCGGCGCCTCGCGGACTCGTCGGTCAGCCAAGGTAACAGGGAGGGCGTGGCACGATGTCGAAGGTCGTTGGAGCTGAAGTGCCGGGCGCTGACGGCCCCCCGTTTCAGGAGGAGGATGCGCCTCATCGCGCGCTCCGCGAGCGACTCGCGATCGAGGAGCTGATCGCTCGCCTGTCCACACGTTTCGTGAACGTCGACAGCGACAATCTCGACGACAGCCTGAACGACGCGCTCGGACAGATCGGCACGTTTGCGGGTGTCGACCGCGTCTACATCTTCCGGTTCTCGGCGAACGGAAGGGCGATGAACAACACGCACGAGTGGTGCTCGCCCGGTACGGAGCCGCAGATCGACATGCTGCAGGAGCTGTCGCTCGACGCCATTCCGTGGTGGTCGCGGCAGCTCAAGGCACGGCAGGTGATCCACGTGCCGGACGTCGCCGAGATGGGCGCGGAGCTCGAAAAGGAGAAGGCAATCCTCGACGCGCAGAACGTCCGCTCCGTCCTTGCGATCCCGATGATCCTCGGAGATACGGTCGTCGGCTTCGTCGGCTATGACTCGGTGCGCGACCGAAAGCGCTGGGCACAGACCGACATCGCGCTTCTGCGAATCGTCGGCGAGATCTTCATGAGCGCGCTCGAGCGAGCTCGGGCCGAGCACGAGCGGCGCGAGCTGGAAGCCGAGCTCGTTCGCGCCCGGAGCCTGGAGAACGTCGCGCGCCTGGCAGGAGGCGTGGCGCACGACTTCAACAACCTGCTCGCGGTGATCTTGAACTACGCGACGCTGCTCCGGAGAGAGATCGTCGACGCCTCGCAGCGCGAGAAGCTCGACCAGCTCTTCGGCGCAGCACGCAGCGCTGCCGACCTGACACGCCAGCTGCTCGTCGTCGGACGTCGCGACATCGTCGAGCCAATGGTGCTCGACCTCTCGAACGTCGTCGAATCACTTCGCGGGATCCTGAAGCAGACGCTCGGAGAGAACGTCGAGCTGAAGCTCGAGCTCGCGGACGACCTCGACCCCGTACGCGTTGGACTGCCTCAGTTCGAGCAGGTCATCGTGAACCTGACGTTGAATGCGCGGGACGCGATGCCTCGAGGAGGCACGCTCGTCATCCGCACGGAGAACGCCGAGATCTCGCCGGAGCACGCGGCGCGATTCATCGACGTCCAGGCTGGTAGATACGTGCGCATCCACGTGCGCGACGACGGCTCCGGCATGCCCCCCGACGTGGAGGCGCGCGCGTTCGAGCCGTTCTTCACGACGAAGGGCGCGGGCGGGACGGGCCTCGGCCTCTCCAGCGTGCACGGCATCGTGAAACGTTCGGGCGGGCACGTGGAGCTCTCGACGAGCCCCGGCAGCGGAACGGTGGTGGACGTCTACGTGCCGGTCGTCTTCCAGGAGTCGGCGGCGTCGCTCGAAGAGCCAGCCCCTCCGAGCTCGCCTGTCGGTCGTGGCGAGGTCGTCCTCGTCGTCGAGGACGCCGCGCCGTTGCGAAAGCTCGTATGCACGATGCTCGGGAACAATCGCTACCGCGTCATCGAAGCCGCAACGCCGGAAGAGGCGATCGTCGTATGCGCGTCGAATCACGTCGACCTTCTCGTCACCGACGTGATCATGCCGCAGATGTCGGGACGGACGCTCGCGCGGCGCCTGCTCGAAGAGCGCGGGATCGAGCGCGTCTTGTTCATGACCGGCTACGACGCCGAGATCATCGCGCACCACGGCGTGCTCGACGACGACGTGAACCTCCTCCAGAAACCCTTCCTCGAAGCCGACCTCCTGGCCGCCGTGCGGCGCGCGCTCGATGCGCCGACGGAGAGCGCCGCGTCCGCGTAGCTGCCGAGCTCCACCGCTCCACCGCTCCACCGCTCCACACCTCCACACCTCCACAGAGGGCAGAAGACTTCCCTTTCGTGCGCACACCGGCTCGATTCGCCTCGCAGGAAGACCCCCGCGCGAAGGCACGACGCGGTAGGCCTCTTCTTCGCAACTGCGAACGTTCGGGGCAATTCCACGCGCGGCTTGCGCTCTCGCGAACGTTCGTCGGCCGGGAAGAATTGACGACGAGCCGCGAACGATCCGAAGATGCTGGGATCATGCGCGATGCGCTGCTGACCACGGGGGCGCTCTGCGCGTTCGCGCTCGTGCTGACGGCTGGTGGGTGCAAGAAGTCCGAAGCCGCGACCGCAGAGAGTCAACAGCTCTTCGTCAACGCGTGCTCTCGTTGCCACGGCGCGGACGGAAACGGTGGGCTCCCACTCTACGAGGGCGGTCCTTCTCCGCGGAACTTCCGCGACCACGACTTCCAGCTCGCACGCACCGACGAGCAGCTCAAGATGACCATTCGTGACGGCAAGGGCTCCGGTATGCCGCCCTTCGGCACGACCTTCGACGACGCGCAGCTCGAAGCGCTCGTCGCGACGATTCGATCGTTCGATTCCCAGAGAAAGTGACCATGAAGAAGATTCTCACGCGCGTGCTCGCAGGCATTGCTGCGCTCATCACGCTGCTCATCGCCGTCGTGATCGTGAAGTTCTACGTTCTGTCGCCGAAGTCGCGTCCGGCGCCGGTGATGACTGCGCCGACGACGGCGGAAGCGATCGAGCGAGGTCGGTACCTAGCGAACCACGTCGCCGCGTGCACCGCATGCCACTCGCCGGTCCAGGAATCGCTCCCCGGCGAGCCGCCCGTCGAAGGGATGCTCGGAGCCGGCCGCGACTTCGGCGAGGTGCCCGGCTCACCCGTTCACATCCGCGCCGCCAACCTGACGCCTGATTCGGAGACCGGCATCGGCGGCTGGACCGACGGCGAGATCGCGCGTGCGATCCGCGAGGGCGTCAGCAAGGACGGACGGCCCCTCTTTCCGCAGATGCCGTACGGGACGTACAGCGAGACGCTTAGCGACGGCGAGATCCTCGACATCATCGCGTACCTCCGGACGCTCAAGCCGGTGAACAACAAGCCGGGCCCGACGAAGGTCGCCTTCCCCGTCTCGATGTTCATCCGGTCCGCGCCCGCGCCGCTCGAGCACTCGCCTCCCCCCTCCCCCTCGCCTTCCGACAAGCTCGCGCGCGGCAAGTGGCTCCTCCGGGCAGCTTCGTGCAACGAATGCCACGACACCCGCGACGACAAGATGCAGAAGGTGCCGGGCAAGACCCTCGCGGGCGGGATGGAGTTCCATCTTCCGGACGAGCGCGGCGTGGCCATCGCGCCGAACATCTCGAGCGACAAGGCGACCGGTATCGGCGCGTACTCGGACGAGGACATCCGCCGCGCGCTCGAGGAAGGCAAAGGCAAGGACGGCCGCAACCTCTACGTGATGCCCTGGTCCTTCTACAAAGGCATGACGAAGGAGGACAAGGACGCGCTCATCGCGGCGCTCCGCGATGTTCCGCCCGTGGCGAACGTCGTTGCTCCGTCCCGCATCAAGCCCTGAACGTCAGCCGCGCGCTCGTGCCCCGCGTCACCACCGTCGTGACGCGGGCGCACCGCCGTCAGAGCGCGAGGCGATAACCGATCGTCAGCCCGAGCTCGAACGCCTGCACGGAGCCGCTGAGCGTCGCGCAGTCGCCGATCGGCGAGCACTCACGGCTCTCCGGCAAGATCCAGTGATAGCCGCGGAGGTTCGCGCCGGCGATCCAGTTCTCGCTCAGGTAATAGCTGCCGCCAGCTTGCGCGCCGAGCGCGAGCCCCTCGGTGCGGATCGTCACGTCGCGCGTGCCGAGGATCGGCGGGACCGGATCGCCCGCCTCCGTCGTGAAGCGATCGGCGATGATGACCGCGCCGCCCGACAGGCCGACCCAGGCCTCGAAGTACTTGTAGTGTACCGGGATGTAGCGGCCTTCCATTCCGAGGAACAGATACGAGCGCGCGTGAGTACGCCGCAGCGCCGAGAGGCCGCCGTACTCCTCGTCTGAGGTCGGGCTCGGCGCGAAGAGCGCACCGGCCCCGAGTGCATAGTGGCGGTTCCAGCGGTAGAGGACGTGGATCCCCGTCTGGATCGTCGCGTCGCCGCGCCCGATCTTCGGCAACAGAGGCGTGTCCCCGCCGCGCTGCCCCGGCGAGATCGGCGCGTTCGGGAGAGCGATGACCCCCGCTTCGAGCTCGGCGATCGTGTGCGGCCGATCGATGATGCGTGCGAGCGCGTCGTCCGCTGCGGTCTCGACCGGAGCGGCCGCAGGTGCGGACGCCTTGACGGAGGCTTGGCGCGAGACGGACGCGGACGGCGCCGGCTCTTGGGCCCAGGCGATCCCCGAGGCTGCGCAGAACGACACGACAACCAGCGACTGCATGCACAATGCACGCGTCACATCCACTTCACGGTCCCCGTCGTCGTCGGCGCCGGCTGCGTCGGTGCGGTGGTGGGCGGTGTCGTCGGGATCGGCGTCGGAGCAGAAGCGACGGCGGTGACGGCTCGCTTTGCCGTGATCGCTCGCCCGCTCTCCTGCGTGGAGAACGTGATCTCGAAACGTCCCGGCTCGAGGAACGCGTAGCTCGCCCTGAAGACGCCAGGCGAAGGGCTCTGCGCCGGCATCCGGACACCGCCGGGCACGCCCGGTCCGACGATCGTGAAGCTCGGTGCTTCGAAGTCTCCCTTGTTCGGAGCGAGGCGAGCGGTGAGCTCCACGGTCTGCCCGAGGCGGGGGGTCGCGACGGAGACGTCGACGAGGGCCTTGTAGTCGACGCGCGGCGCTTGCGGCTGCGCCGTCGGCGCGACATTCGACGGCTTCGGGCTCGTGCCCGGCTTCGGCGGCGGGGGCTGCGGTGGCGTCGTCAGCGTCGGCGCAGCAGAAGGGCTGAACGACGCGAGCTCCGCCTCGTATTGCTCGACGAGCCGCTTGGCAGACGCGTCGTGTGGATCGAGGTCGTGCGCGATCTTCGCGAGCCGGAGCGCCTCGAGGACGTCGCCCGCGGACCGCTGAGCGATCGCCTGCGAGGTCAGCTCGTTCGCAGCTCGGACGCGGATGTCGAGCAGCTTGCGATCGTTCGGCCACCGGCGAAGCCCCTCGTCGGTGATGTCCTTCACGTTCTCGCCGGCCGGCTCGTGGAAGTGGTTCTTGAACATCGCGTCGGTCGCCCGAGCGACATAACGCTCCTCCTCCGCGTCGCCGCCGATCTTCCCGACCTTCCACGCCCAGCCGAGGGCGATCGCCGCGCCGAGGACGAAGCAGAGGACGACGACGAGCCACGCACGGGAACGGCGCTCCACCGGAGCGTACGCCGCGTGTACGGGCGGGCTCGACGGTCTCCGGAGCTCGGGGCTCGATGGATGGGGACGGACCGCCTGGGGAGGCGCCGTCGTCACGTCGGCGATCGGCGGCGTGTAGTGCGTGTGCACCGGACCGTCGGCGTCGCCCGGCACCGTGCGCGGGATCGGGGGCGCCGAGGACTCGCGCTCGGGCACGACGGTGGGAATGGGCGTCGGAAAAAAGACCGGAGCGGACCCTTGGCGGAGCTGCGCGTCGAGGGTCATGTCGTCGATCGTCTCGTCGACGCTCGGAAGGCGCTGCCTGGCTCCCGTGTCGACGACGCCCGACGGACGATCGCCTGGCGACGAAGGAGAGCCCCTCGTCGCCTCCGCGAGACGAGCCTGGAACTCGGACGGCGGCTCCCATTTGACGGTCGCGGCCGTCGGCGGACGCTGGCCGGTGTCGACGGCCGCACCGTTCGAGTGGGTCCCGTTCACGGGCGTCCGCGGCGTCATCCGCTCGACGACGTCGGGCGTGAGATCCAGCTGCTTCGTGCGCTCGACGGGCGGCAGCTTGATCGCCGACGGCTGCCGCTTGAGCATCGGACGCGAGAACTCGTCCGGCGACAGCCCCGCGAGCTTGGCCGCGTCGAAGATCGCCTGCCCGAGCGCGCGCGCGTCCGGCTCGCGCTTCGCCGGATCCTTCGCGAGCGTCGCCATGACGACCTCCGCGATCGGCTCGGGGACGTACGCGGCGCGCGGGATCGAGCGCAGCGGCGGCGCCGGGTCGTGGATCTGCTGCACGAGCAGACCGACCGCCTGATCGCCGTCGAACGGCGTCCGCCCGGACAACATTTGGTAGAGGAGCGTGCCGATCGAGTAGACGTCGCTCGCAGGCCCGACCGTGTTGCCCTGCGCCCCTTCCGGCGAGATGTAGCGGGCCGTCCCGAAGATGAGGCCCGCTGCAGTGGCCACGGACTGCTCGCCCCAGTTGATGCGGGCGA
>JAFAER010000192.1 GCA_023423895.1 Pseudomonadota bacterium | reverse complement strand
CGTCGAACGGCCAGATGACGTGCTCCTCGTCCGGCTTAACAATGTTGCGCTCCGACTCCTGGGCCGTGACCTGGGAACCGGCGATGGCCGCGTCGAGCTGGTTGCGCTTCGCGGAGGTGATGTCGATCAGGATCTTCGCGCTGTCGCGGAGGTGCTCGTTCAGCTCGTCGAGGTTGCGCTGGTAACGCTCGCGCGCGAGCTGACCGGCGTTACGAACCGCGATGTCACGCGCGAGCTGCATCGCGTCCTTGACGTCGTTGCCGAGCGGCGACTCGCGGAAAGCGGCGGGCGCCTTCGAGAAGCGCTTCTGCTCGTCGTCGAGAACCTGCACGTACTGGAGGTGACGGAGCAGCTGACGATCGCCGAGCGCGTTCTCGACGACGATCTTGATGCGCGGCGGAAGGTTCGCCTTGCCGTCGCGGACCTCCTTGAGGAACTTGTAGAACGGCTCGTCCTGGTCCTCGCCCTGGAAGCGCTTCAGGACGCCGTTGAGGTCGTCGTAGATCGGCTGGTACTTCGTCTGGAACTTGGCGACGATCGTCTCGGCGTCTTCGTACTGGCAGTTCGCGAAGTAGATGACCGCCTTCAGAATCTCCGCCTCGGGGTAGTACGAGTTCGGGAAGTAAGGCGACTCGATCGTGTGGACGTTGCCGAGCGCGTGCGCGTAGTCGCCGGCCATGAAGTAGGCCCACGACTCCTCGAAGAGCGCGTCGAGCCAGTACTCGCTGCCCTGATCGACCTTGTTCCAGTACTTGACCGCTGCCGACAGCTTCGAGCTGTCGATCGTCGGCGCGTTGTTCTCGTCGAGGCGAACCGACGCCGAGTAGTACGTGCGCGCCATCGAGAGGAACGCGAGGTCCCTCATGCGGTCCTCGTCCTCGAGGCCTTCGAGCTCACCGCTGTCGATCGCTCCGACGATGCGCTGGAACGACTGCACCGCGGGAATCGAGCGGCGGAGCTGGACGTTCGAGATGCCGGAGAAGAACTGGCTGCGGACGTAGTACTTCGACTGGCGGTCGACCTTGCCGAAGAGGCGGAGCGCGTCGTCGTACTGACGGTTGCGGTACTTGTAGCGGCCGAGCAGGTAGTTCAGCTGCCAGTACAGCTCGCGCTGGTTCTGGTTGTTGAACTTGTCGATCTGCGCATCGTTGTACTTACCGACGCGCTCGACGATGTCCGCGGGCTCCGGAAGGTCGGTCGCGAGCTTCGCGAGCCAGAGCAGCGTCTCGTTGAACTTCATGTGGTTCGGCTTGTCGGCGATCTCGGAGAAGATGCCGTACGAACCTTGGTAGAACTTGAGGCGGTAGAGCGCGATCGCGAGGTGGTACTGCGCGAGCTGCTTGTTGCCCTCGTCGTCGCCCGTCTCACCCTTGTAGACGCGATAGAGAGCGGCCGCGGCATCGCCCCACTTCTCGCCGTCGAAGAGGCGCTTCGCCTGCGCGGCCTGCTCCGTCATCTGACCGGCGACCGGCGGCGGACCAGAGTCGGCGGCCTTCGTGGCGGGCTGCCCGGCAGCGTCGGCCGGCGGCCCCGGCTCGTCGAGCTCGATCGAATTCGAGCCGCCTCCGGCGGGCTTCGCGGGCGCCGGCTTCGCACCGGCGGGCGGCTTCGGCTTCGGCTTCTGCGCCATCGCTGGCGAGGTCGCAAGCGAGACCGAGAGCATGCACGTTGCCGATGCGATCAGGAGCTTGCGCATGAGAGAGAGACGCATCCTGTGATTCCTCTTCTTGATGAGGGCCCCGCAGACGAAGCGGGAACGACAGAGTCGGTGCTGCTGGCGAAGCGTGAAGCGCGATTCCGACGATCACCTCGCGTCGACGAGCGACGCGATCCGGGGAGTGTGACTCGAAGCGCAGCGGCTCGGGCGAAAACCCGAACGTTTTAGCAAAGATATTCCCCGCGGGCGGCGAGATGGTACGGAGGCCGCTGAGATTTTGTCAAGCCGGATCGGGGATCCCGAGCCTGCGAGCGACCTCGGCGCGACGAGACGAGAGACGACAGTGTCGTGAAGGTGTAGGCCGCCGCTGAGAGTGTTAAGTGAACCCCACGCGCCGGCTCACATTTGGATCGAGCATGAGATGGAGCGTGTGGAGCGTGGTGGTGATCGGGCTCGGAATGCCTCCTCGCTCTTCTTCTCTCCCATCCCTTGAGGAGATGGGTCCCTGCGAGAGCGAGATGGCCGCACGCTAGTCCAGTGTGCCGGTTCACGGGAGGTGTGTTCGGCAGGGACGCGATCGAGACGACCACGGAAGGTGGGACAGAGGGCTCCCAAATCCCGACCGACGACGTTCGTGATGGAGCGCGCGGCCTCCGGCCATCAAGGGATCGTCCGCTGGGCACAGCTGCGCGGGCGGACTCTCGACCTTCGACGCGACCGTCAGCGCCGACCTGCCGTCACGGCTCCGTTCGTCGGATGAATTTCCGTATCGAAACTGCGGCTGAGGAGAAACCTATGCTTGACGCTCTCGGCGCGAAGCCAGTACCGTCCCGCACGATGACGCGCGACGTTCTGGTCAAGTCCGTCTCTCGACTCGTCCGTCCGGTGGCGACTGCGATCGTCCTCGGTGGCTCTCTCCTCTTCGTGGCCGGCCCCGGCTGCGGTGAAGAAGGCATCGGCGATCCGTGCACGCCGGAGCAGGAGTTCAACCCGGACTTCCTCGGCTTCGACGAGAAGGAAGTCAACGTCGAGTCGAAGAGCTTCCAGTGCCGCACGCGACTCTGTCTCGTGAATCACTTCCGCGGGCGCGTCTCCTGCCCCTACGGACAGAACGCGGACGGCCAGGGCCCGACCGGCGCCACGAACTGCAAGATCCCCGGCACCGAAACGCCGATCGAAGGCGCGAAGGACGAAGCGACCGGTGACTTCGTCGACACCCGGCGCAAGTCGACGGTCTCGGCGCAGTGTTCGGACCGCAAGGCCGCCTCTGCCGTCTACTGCTCCTGCCGCTGCGCCGACATCAACGGTCAGCGCCCGAGCGACCAGACGTTCTGCGACTGCCCCGACGGCTTCAGCTGCGAGCGTCTCGTCACCTCGATCGGTCAGGGCAACGAAGGCCTCACCGGCTCGTACTGCATCAAGAAGGACACGAAGTACGATCCGACGACGGCCTGCACGCAGGGCGACTGCGATCCCAACACGCGTAAGTGTGACTGAGGGCAGGCTCCAGGCTCCAGGCTCCAGGCTCCAGGAAGAGAAGACGCGGCTGCCCTTTCCGGGGGCCGCGTTTTTCTTTTGTCGTTTCGACGCAACCACGCGCGCGGGCGGCCGATAGGGCTGCACCTTGCGCGAAGTCGTTCATCGCACGGCCATCGGGCGGAGCGCCGAGGCGCTCGCGGCAGCTCACGTCGTCGACGCGGGCTTTCGCATCCTCTGGCAGAACGTCCGGATCGGTCCGCTGGAGGTCGATCTCGTCGCGAAGAAGGACGACCTCGTGGTCATCGTCGAGGTGAGATCACGCGGGCCAGGCGCGTTCGAAGGCCCGCTCGCGAGCGTGACGTGGAACAAGCGGCGCATGCTCCTCCGTGCCGCGCGCGGCCTCTGGCGTGGACGACTCAAGAAGATGTCCGACGTCCAGCGCGTGCGCATCGACGTCGTCGCGATCAGCGCGTCCCCCGGCGGCCCACCGCGCATCGAGTGGATCAAGGGAGCGATCACGGAGCACGGGCCCTGAACGCTGCGCGAGTGCAGGGCCGCCCACCACGCGAGCGCAGCCACTGCGCGAGAGACGATCGTCTCACTTCTCCAGCGCGGCGCGCATCTCGTCTCGCACCTTGGCGATCTTCGCGATCGCCGCGTCGCTCACGCCCGTTGCCTGCGCTTCTTTCATCGCGGCCTCGAGCTCTTCGACCTCGGAGGCCTGGCGCGCCTTCAGCTTCTCGACCATCGCGGCGAAGACCTCGAAGAAGTCCTGGAGCTCGTCGCCCTTTCGGAGCTTGCCCTGGAAGTTCAGCTTCCCGTCACCGACCTGACGGAGCAGCATCTTCATCTTGTAGATCGGCCCCACGACCTTGTGCGTGAAGTAGATGCCGAGCAGACCGATGAGCACGACGAGAAGCGTGAGCCCAGCGATGAGCGACAGCATCATCGTGCGCTGCTGGGTCCGCGTCTTCGCGGCCTGCTCTTGCAGCGCGGTGTGCTTGTGCTGAAGCTGCTTGTCGAGCTCGTCGGCGCTCTTGTTGAACGTCGCCGCGAGCTCGGGCGAGTCCGCGTACTGATCCTTGATCTGCATCTTCACGAGGTCAGAGTTCTTCTGACTCTCGGTGATGAGCGCCTCGCCTTGCGCGATGACCTTCTCGCTCTGCTCGGTGACCTCGCGGCTCGTCTGATAGAGGAAGATCCCCATCAGGCCGCTGATCGCCAGGGCGACGAAGATGATCCGGCCGACCCACTTGAGCTGGAACTTCGCGTCCAGCAGGTAGTTCTTGATGCTGCGCTTGTACTTCGGAGCAGCGGCAGGAGCAGGCTGTGCGGAGGTGGTCATGGGGTCCTCTTCGACGAGGCGTTGACGGAGATCATAGGAACGCGCTCGCGTTCTGGGCGAATTGTTCGCTGGCGAGGCCCGCGGCGAGCTCGAGGAGCCGGTCCTCGGAGGCCTTGTCGCCGATGGACACGCCCTGGGCAGTGAGGGTCTTGTCGACGTTCCCCAGGAGGGACTTGTTCGGATAGTTGAAGACGCCGATCTTCACCTTCACGCGGAGATTCCCATCAGCGTAGTCGAAGCGATCGACGGCGATCGCAAGGTAGAAGCCCTTCATCTTACGGGCCTTCATCACCTCGCGCGCCTTCTCGGGTGTTTCGGTGGACGGAGCGAGCTGAACGACACCAGCGGCTTCGAGCTTCTGGCGGACCGAGCTCAGGACGATCTTCTCGACTTCCGTCTGTGCGCGCCCGGTCTGGTTCGCAACGGTCGACAGCGAGATGTAGTACTTCGCGTTGGGGTTCTCTTTGATGTGCTCGGTGCCGCCGCCGCCGCCGCCCCCTTCACCACCGGAAGAGATGGCCTCGATGGCACGTGTGATGGCGATCTTCGCCGCGTCGCTCGTCTCGCGAGGCTCGCGGGCCTTCAGGCACTCGAGCGACCGCGTGCGGTTGAGCCGCTTGAGCGCGACGGCGGCGGCCTGACGAACGACGTCGGCGCCGTCCGAGAGACCACCGCAGAGCGGCTCGACCGCGGCGTCCTCGTTCGACGCGCCGAGCGCGAGCGCGGCGCTCGTGCGAACGCGGGGATCGCTGTCCTTCATCTTCTCGGACAGGAACTTCAGCCGGGACTCGTCTGCCCGAGCAACCCGAGGTGCAAACGCGATCAGCGCTGCCAGGAGCGAAGCAGCGAGGAGGCCTCCCCTGCGCATCGACACTCCTCCAAGGTTATCACGCATTGACCACGCCTCCGGAACGTCTTTTCGGTAGCCTCGAAGGGTCTGCTACGAGGCCAGGACGATCGACGGCCGCCTCGGGGAAATAGTCACCGCCGACTGTCATCTGTTCCGCTGTCACCGTCACCTTCACCACGCCGTCTCCGCGAGCGCGAGGGAGAGACACAGACACGCAGCGTATCGAAACCGCGACGACGTGGACACGTGATCTTCGATCAGACCTCTCACTTCTCTGGCTCTCTCCCTTCCGCTCCGCGCACGCGCACGGGCGCGCTCGCGACGCATGCGCATACGCGTGACCGCCCACGCGCGCATGCGCCTACAGCGTCGGGTACGCAGCCGCGTCGGCGCATCAGGCGCATCAGCATCGTCGCGCTCGCGTGTATTGCCTTCTTCTCGGTCTTCTTCCTCCGAGACGTCGGTCGCGCCGAGGCGGCGCCGTTGAAGGTACGGGTGCGTGGAACGGCGAAGCTCACGGCGCACGCATCGCGCGAGCAGCAGCCGACACTCGGCTTGAGCGATCTCGTCTTGAGCGGATCGCTCTCGGACGATGCCGGGCAACCTCTTTCCCTGCAGAAGGTGAACGTCCGGGTCACCCGCGAGACCGACCCGCACGACGAACGAGTGGTAGAAGCGCTCAAAGCTCCGCGCGGGTGCGACAGCGCCCGCGTGACGACGTGGGGCATCCAGCCGGGCGGAGCGAACGAGGTCGTCGTCACCACGGACGAGGACGGTCGTTTCTGCTTTCGCGTTCGCCTCGAGCCGGATCGCTACAAGGCGAACCTCGTCTACACATCGTCGGGGATGCAGTCGCTCGTCGACGGCATCGAGCGGGAGCTCACCTTCGATCTCTCGCGGCGGAGTCTCGCGCTCCGCTTCGATCCGACGCCTCGGGTCGTCCAGCTCGACACACCGCAGACGATGATCGAGGCGGTGGCCATCGTCGACGACGACGGCAACCCGCACGTCGCGCGCGGGCTGAACCTCGTGCTTGCGAACGAGAAGGAGGAGCTCGCACGTGCGGTCAGCGACAGCTCGGGCCGCGCACGCTTCGCAGTCGCCGGCGCAAAGCTCGGTTCGCCGGGCCCCGGTGAGCTCCGGGTGTCGTTCGCCGGGGACGGCGATACGGCGGGCGCGAGTCATGCCGAGGAGATCGAACGGCACGTCAAAGTCGCCGTGAAGGTCCCAGCGGCCGATCGCGGCGAGCTCACGGCGAGCGTCCCGGAAGACGGCATTCCGCTCGTCGCCGAGGTCGGATCGAGCTTTGGCCCGCTCACGGAAGGATCGATCGAGGCGCGCATCGGCGAGGTCGTCGTCGGCACGGCGCCGGTCGAACGAGGCATCGCTCGGCTCGTGCTCACGTTCGCGAGCCAGGGCACCGAGGCGCTCGTGCGCTTGCGGTACGTCCCCGCGTCGCCGTGGTACGAGCCGCTGGGCGAGGCGACGATCCGGCTTCCGATCCGCGGGCCGAGCCTCCTGTCGAAGGCTCCGATCCTCGTCGCCGGGCTCGTGGTGATGGCGTTCTTCCTC
This sequence comes from Pseudomonadota bacterium, assembly GCA_023423895.1. Classification (GTDB taxonomy): domain Bacteria; phylum Myxococcota_A; class Polyangia; order Polyangiales; family Polyangiaceae; genus Labilithrix. The sequence continues at coordinate 2,833 of JAFAER010000192.1, read as the reverse complement.
GTCGGCCGTGTGTCGGGGCAGAAGAACAAGCCGGAGCCCGAACCGGCGAAGGGGACCGGCAAGGCCGCCGAAGCGAAGGCGCGCATCGACCTCGTGCGTCGCGCGGAGCGCGGCCAGGAAGGATGGACGGGACGCGTCGTCGATGCTCACGAAGGCACACCGGTCCCGGGAGCGCGCGTCTGGATCGAGCGCGGCACGTTCGAGGGTCGCTCGGTCCTCGCGAGCGTCGAGAGTGACGCCGACGGACGGTTCACCCTGCCCGGCATCGGTACGATCGCGGGTGACGAGAGCATCGTCGTCGAGGCGCGTTTGCACGCCCGCCTCGCGCAGGACCTTCCCGCGGCCGGCGAAATGGTCATCGCCATCGAGCAGCGGCGCCGCGCCATCCTCGCAGCGCTCGTGAAGTGGGCGCGCCGTCGAGGACCGCCGTTCGACACGCGTCCCGAGCCGACGCCCGGACACGTCCGGCGCGTGGCGAGCGGCGAGCTCGCGACGGCGCGCTGGGCCGACGCCGTCGAGCGAGCCGCGTTCGGGCCGGACGAGATCGACGCCGGCGTCGAACACGACATCGCGCGGCTCGCCCCGGAGGAACGACCGGGGCCCGATCCGGTGCCGAACGACGGCCGCCGCGACCCTCGAAACCAGCGCTGACCCCCGCCGGGCGCGGGCCGTTCGCGCCGACAATCCCGCAAAAAGTGACGTCCCGTCGGACGGCCGGCGGGATCTGGCGTGGCTACCATCGCGCTTTTGCGGCGTTTCTTCGCGCCGTGCCGGTGCCGAGAGCCGGCTCGCCGGGTCGCGCTGAGCGTCGTTGACGTCGCGTGCTCGGGCTCCTTATAAGGACGGACCCTCGATGGACAACCTGCCTATCGTCATTGGCGTCGTCGTCCTGGTAGTGGCGGTGCTCGCCTACTTCCTATTTTTCAGGAAGAAAGAGCTCCCGCCGCCGCCCGTCGAGAAGCGCCCCGAGGAAGCGCCGGCGCCCAAGCCGACGCCGAAGATCGAGGCAGGAGAGGTCGAACCGCGCCGCGCGCCCGAGAAGGCCCCGCCGGCACCGATCGAGGAGCCGCCTGTCGCCCGCCGGGCCCCGGCGCCGGAAGAAGCGCCCGCCGCGCCCAGCCCGGAGGCGCTTCCGCCCGTCGTCTCGAAAAAAGACGTCGCAGGGCTCCGAAAGGGCCTCGCCGCCACCCGCGGCGGGTTCATGGCGCGTCTCAAAGCGCTTTTCACAGGCAAGAAAGAGATCGACCCGGCCATCCTCGAACAGCTGGAGGAGGTCATGCTCACGAGCGATGTCGGCGTGAAGACCACGCAGGCGATCCTCGAGCGCTTGCGCGAGCAGATGAACAAGAGCGAGCTCGCCGATACCGATGCCGTCTGGGCCGCCCTTCGCGCCGAAGCCACGCGGATCCTGTCGATCCCCGTCCCGAAGACCACCGCGAAGAAGCCGCTCGTCGTCCTCATGGTCGGCGTGAACGGCGTTGGCAAGACGACCACGATCGGAAAGCTTGCAACGAAGTGGAACGCGGACGGAAAGAAGGTCATGCTCGCCGCCGGCGACACCTTCCGCGCCGCCGCCGTCCAGCAGCTCGAGGTCTGGGGCAAGCGCGTCGGTGCCGACGTCGTGAAGGGTAAAGAAGGCGCGGATCCCGGCGCGGTCGCTTTCGAGGCGACGAAGAAGGCCGTCGATGCACAAGCGGATGTCCTCCTGGTCGACACCGCCGGACGCCTTCACACGAAGATCAACTTGATGGACGAGATCAAGAAGGTGAAGAAGACGATCAACAAGGCGCTCGAGGGTGCCCCCCACGAGACGTTGCTCGTCATCGACGCCACCACTGGACAGAATGCCCTCACGCAGGCGACCCTGTTCAAAGAGGCCCTGGAGCTGACGGGTCTCATCTTGACGAAGCTCGATGGAACGGCGAAGGGCGGTGTCGTCCTCGGCGTTTGCGACGAGCTGAAGGTCCCCGTGCGGTACATCGGTCTCGGGGAACGCGCGGAAGACCTCCGCGAGTTCGTCGCGGCCGATTTCGTCGAGGCGCTGTTCGGTAACTCCGACGACGAGGTCGCTGCCGCCTAGCTCTCCTACGGACCGTCGGTCATGACCCAGAACGTGCAGGATGCACGACAAGTCAAGTACAGACCGACGCCCGTATCCCGAAGACGTCACCCGAACTTCTTATTTAGCTTCGGCACGAAAGAGCCTGATTTGAGATTGCTCGGCCAAAAAGATCCGTGTTATCGTGCCGCGCAACTCTGCAGTACCCCTGATTCCTCAATTGTTCTCACGTGTTGCAGGCCCGAAAACATGACGCGGCCAGGATGTGGAAGGGGTTCTTGATGAAGCACGCTCGACGCTGGCTCCTCGCGGTGGCGGCCCTGTGGCTGCTGCCACAGGCTGCACTTGCGCAGCCGAAGAAGCCCGCTGGAGGCGGCAAGCCTCCTCCCACAGCTCCGGCTCCCGCACCGGCTCCCGGTGGCGATATCGAGATCGATGATCCGAACGCCCCGAAGCCCACAGATCAACCTGCCGATCAACCGGCCGTTCCGGCGGAACCCCCCGCCGGCGGCGACGCGGCTGGCGGCGGTATCTGTGAAATCGATCCAACCGCCTGCCCCAAGCAGGGTGACATCAAGAAGCTGGCAGAGCGTCCGGTCAAAGCCGACGTCTACGCCGTGCAGCAGATTTATGCGCTGCGCCGCGGCCGCTTCGAGATCAACCCGTATTGGAGCCAGAGCCTCAACGACCAGTTCGTGAGTCACCCGGGCCCCGGCCTCGCGGTGAACTACTACCTCACGAACGTCCTCGCGGTCGGCGTGAACGGCACGTACT
>JAFAER010000159.1 GCA_023423895.1 Pseudomonadota bacterium | reverse complement strand
CGCGAGCGTCGGACGCGAACACGCCCGGAAACGGCGCGTCGGCGACCAGCGTGAGCACGATCGGCCGGCTTCCGCCCGGCAGCGCCATGTCGGCCTCGAGCGCACGAAGCAGCTCGTCGACGCGCGGCAGGAGATGCGCCGAGAGCTCGTTGGCCGCGCGCATGATGTCCGCGTCGTGCTCTCGGAACGGACCTGCGCGGTAGGCCGCCTCGGTCGCCTCCATCGCCTTCGCGAGGCGAAGCGCGCGGGCCCGGAACGAGACGAGCTTGCCGCCGACGTCTTTCGAGATCGGCAGGTCGGCGTACGCGGCGGAGAGCTCGCTCGCACGGCGGACGGTCCCCAGCGGCACCTCGAGGTCTTCCCATGCCGTCGGATCGGGCGCCAGGTCCGCGCGGAGAGCCTGCATTGCAGCGAGCGCCTCGCCGAACGGCGCCGGTGCTTCGCCCTCGAGCGCCTTCGCGCGGAGCCAGAAGTACTCGTCGGCCACGACGCTCCGGCGCAGGCCGATGGGTGACGTGTCCGGCGTGAGCGGGGTCGTGTCGTCGACGTCCTCGACGGGCGCCGCGGGAGGCTTCGATGCGCCTCCGCACCCGAACGCCGTGAACGCCGCGACGAGGAGGCTTGCAAAAGCTGCCGTGCGTGTCCGGGCCATCCGAGGCTTGGACACGGCGCGGTCAGTTTCCCTTGCCCAGAAACTCCTTGATGCTGCCGACAATCGCGTCCTTGTCGCGGATCTCGCTCGTGATGACGCGCTCGTCCTTCGAGAAGTGCTCACGGAGATCCTTGATGAACTGCCCCGAGCCGTAGGGGCTCTCGACCTGGCCGTACGCGAACATGTTCACGCGCGGCAGGAGCTTCTGCTTGAGGATGTCGACGCACGAGAGCGTGTCGTCCATCGACCAGTTGTCGCCGTCCGAAAAGTGGAACGGATAGATGTTCCATTCCTCCGCCGGGTAGTGGTCGTCGATCAGCTGCGAGCAGAGCTTGTACGCGCTCGAGATCATCGTGCCGCCGGACTCACGCGTGTGGAAGAACGTGTCGCGATCGACCTCGCGCGCAACGGCGTCGTGGATGATGTAGCGGCTCTCGAGGCCCTTGTACTGCTTCGACAGCCACGTATCGATCCAGAAGGATTCGATGCGGACGATTTCCTTCTGCTCGTCGCCCATCGAGCCCGACACGTCCATCATGTAGATGATGACTGCGTTCGCGACCGGCTCGGCTTCGGTCTTCCAGCTCCGGTAGCGCTTGTCGTCCGGGATCGGGACGATGACGGGCTTGTCCGGCGCGTACGTACCCATCGCGATCTGACGCTTGAGCGCCTCGCGGTAGGTGCGACGGAAATGGCGGAGCGACTCGGGACCGACACGACGGACACCCGTGTAGCGATCCTTCGCGTTGATGATCTTGCTCTTGCCCTTGTCCTGGATGTCCGGGAGCTCGAGCTCTTCGCCGAGGATCGCCGCGAGCTCGTCGAGCGTGACGTCGACCTCGAGCGCGTGGTCGCCGGCGCCCTGCCCCGCCTGCTTGCCCTCGCCGCCCTCTTCGCCCTGCTCGCCCCCGATCGGATCGCCGGGATCGCCGTCGCCTTGTCCGGCGCCGCCCTGCTGCTTGTCGCCGAAGCGGAAGCGAGGGATGTCGATCTGCGGGATCGGGATCGAGACGAGGTCCTTGCCCTTCCGACCGATCAGCTCGCCTTGCGAGATGTACTTCCGGAGGTTCTGGCGGATCTTGCCGCGGACGATCGCGCGAAAGCGGGAGTGATCTTGGTCGATCTTCAGGGACATGCGGGGAGCCGGTCCTTCGAGCGTACCACCATCCGGTCATCGGCATGCCAGGTTCGCGCTCGTTCGCGCTGAGCAGGCCAAAGCCCTCCCGCGCCTGACCTCCGGCTACCGAGGAAGTGCGGCGTCGCGTGCCTCCCGCGGACGGAGCTGAAGCGCAAGCGGAACCCGATCGGACGGGCGCGGCATCGTATGCTTCCGCCTTTGACCAGCCAAGCTTCCACCGCGCCGGCCTCGCCGCGTCGCCGGACCCATCGCCCCGCCACCGTCCTCGCCCTCGTCCTCGCGCTCTTCATGGCCGCGATGGAGATGACCGTCGTCTCGACGGCCATGCCCACCGTCGTCGCCGAGCTCGGCGGCGCGCTGCACTACGCCTGGGTCTTCTCCGCGTACATGCTCGCGTCGACGGTGATGGTGCCCATCCACGGCAAGCTCGCCGATCTCTACGGCCGCAAGCCGGTCATGCTCGTCTCGATGGCCATCTTCCTGGTCGGCTCGATGGCGAGCGGACAGGCACGGTCGATGACGGCGCTCATCGCGTTCCGCGCGATCCAGGGCATCGGCGCAGGGGGCCTCCAGCCGATCGCGCTCACGATCGTCGGCGACATCTTCGAGGTCGAGGAGCGCGCGCGCATGCAGGGCGTGTTCGGCGCCGTCTGGGGCATCGCCGGGCTTGCCGGGCCGCTGCTCGGCGGTGTGATCGTCGGGGCGCTCTCGTGGCGCTGGGTCTTCTACGTCAACGTTCCGTTCGGGATCCTCTCCACCGTGCTCCTCTCCTTCTCGCTCGTCGAATCGGTCGAGAAGAAGCAGCACAAGCTCGACATCGTCGGCGCGGTGCTTCTATCGCTCGCGGTGGTCGCCCTGCTCGTGGGCGTCGAGGGCTTCATGCCGTGGGTGCTCGTTCCCGGTAGCGTCGCGCTCGGGATCGCGTTCATCGTCCTCGAGCACCGCGTGGCCGAGCCGATGCTGCCTCCGCGCCTCTTCAAGACGCGCGTGCTCGCGACATCGAGTGCGCTCTCCACCGCCACGGGCGCGGCGATGCTCGGGATCGTGACCTACCTTCCGCTCTACGCGCAGGGCGTCCTCGGCACGAGCCCGACGGAGGCCGGCGCCGCGATCGCGCCGATGGCGGTCGGCTGGCCGATCGCAAGCGCGATCTCGGGCCGGCTCATCCCGCGCCTCGGGTTCCGTCCGCTCGTCCGGCTCGGGATGATGATCGTCGCGCTAGCGACCGTCGGGCTGGCATTCTCGATTTCGCGAGGCGCCACGAGCGGAGAGCTCCGCATCGCATCCGCCGTCTTCGGTATCGGTATGGGGTTCGCGAACACGGCCCAGGTGATCGCCGTGCAGACGAGCGTGAGCTACAACGAGCGCGGCGTCGCGACGGCGAGCACGATGTTCTTCCGGAACATCGGAGGCACCATCGGCGTCGGCGTCATGGGCGTCGTCCTCGCTCGCGCGCTGATGTCGAACCCCGTCACGCGCGAGGCCGGCGGCCCAGACCTCGTTGCGCGCATCCTCGGCCCCGAGCGCAAGACCGTCGCGACGAGCATCCTCGACGCGATCTCCGGAGATCTCCAGCGCGGCGTCGCACATGTGACCTGGATCTGCGTCGGCCTCGGACTCATCGCGGTCGCCTCCGCGTGGGCCTTCCCTCGGCTACGAACGACCGACGCGAAGCGCCAGGCCTGATCGACGGTAGGCCTGACGTGACGCGAGCGCCTCCACGTGGCGCGTGGTGAGCATGCGTGTAGACTCACGCGTGGCTCGACCGTACGTGCATGAACAGCGCCCTCCGCACCACCCTCAGCGCAGTCGTCGGAAGTCTTCTCCTCGTCGGATGCAACGAGGTCAGCGAGACGACGACTCGTGACCTGCCCACCTCCAAGTTCTGCGAGCTCCAAGCGCGGAACGAATCGCCCTCCGAGGACGAGTGCGAAGACCTCTGCGCCGACGACAGCGTCGACGAGTGTTCCGTCCTCACGAAACTCCCGGACCCGTGCACGTCCGAGACGGCAAAGGGCAATTCGACGATCATCCCGTCGGCGCTCGTCTGCACCGTCACGCGGCTCGAGTTCGGGAGCCCGTTCGCGACCAGGAGATACGAAGGACGCCGCCCCGAAGGCTTCGTTCCGCGCACGGTTGCGGTCGAGGATCTCGGGACGTTCTTCGTCTCCTGTCACGAGCTGGAGGCCGCCAGCGTCGATGCCTTCGAGCGACTCGCGCGCGAGCTCGACGCCTTCGGAGCACCGACCTCGCTCGTCGAGCGTGCTCGCCGAGCCAAGCGCGACGAGATCCGGCACGCACGCTGGACGGCGAGCCTCGCGCGCGAGCACGGGTCCGAGCCAACGACCGTCGCGCCCGCTCCGCTCTCGATCCGCAGCTTGTTCGAGATGGCACTCGAGAACGCCGTCGAGGGCGTCGTCCGAGAGACCTACGGCGCGGCTTGCGCGCTCTACCGTGCAGGGCGCATCGCCGATTCGCGAGCACGCGACGTGATGAGGCGCATCGCGGAGGACGAGCTACGACACGCAGAGCTGAGCTGGGACGTTGCGACGTTCGCAGCGACGCACCTCGATCGCGACGCGCGCCGTGCGATCGTGCAAGCGGTCGAGACCACGCTCGATTCCCTCGAAGACCTCGGCGACGACGAGCCTGCGCTTCGACGCGCGGCAGGGCTGCCGGATCAGCGCGCATCGCTTCGAATCGTCGCGACGATCCGCGACCTCGTCGCCGACGCGCCGTTCCTCCACGCCGCGTAGTCCTGCCACTCGCGCGTGTGGAACGCGCCGTCCCGCCGGCATCAGTGCGCCGGCCTCGGCACGACCGGCGCGTCGGGTCCTCCTCCGTGCTCACCAGCATCCTCGACCCCGCGCGCGACCATCGCGGCGACGGCGAGATCTCCGGTCACGTTCAGCGTCGTCCGGCACATGTCGAGGAAGTGATTCACTCCGAGGATCAGGCCGATGCCTTCGGGCCGCACGCCGACCATCGCACTGATCATCGCCACGACCGGCAGCGAGCCGGAGGGGACGCCGGCGGTGCCGATGCCGCCGAGGATGCCGACGACCATCACGAGCAATTGTTGCCCGAACGTCAGCTCTACGCCGAAGAACTGCGCGAGGAAGATCACGGTCACGCCCTCGAACAGCGCGGTGCCGTTCTGGTTCGCCGTCGCCCCGATCGTCAGCACGAAGCGCGAGACGCGCTTCGGAAGCTGCAGCTCCTCGTCGGCGACACGGAGCGCTGTCGGCAAGGTTGCGTTGCTGGACGCGGTGGAGAATGCCAAGAGCATCGCGTCGCGCACGCGGCGGAAGAACGCCATCGGCGACCAACCACCGATCAGCCGCAGCGCCAGCGAGTACGTCACGAAGAGGTGCAGTGCGATCGAACCCGCAACGACGGCTACGTAGGAAGCGAGCCTTCCGAGGAGATCCCAGCCGAAGACCGCGGTCATGTTGAACATGAGACATGCCACGGCGTACGGCGCGAGGCGGATGACGAGGTTCATCAGGGTCATCGACGCTTCGAACAGCCCCTGGATGCTCCGCTTCAACGTCTCGACCCCCTCGCCGCGCGTGAGGAGCATGCCGATACCGAGCATCAACGCGAAGAACATCACGGACAGAATCGTGGTGTTGCTCGAGGCAGCAGCGACGACGTTCTCGGGCACGATCGATACGATCATGTCGAGCCCGTGCGGTTTCGCGCCGACTTCGCTGACGATGCTGCGCGCACGCCCGGAGTTCTCACTGAGCACGCGCAGCGCCTGCGCTTCGTCGACGCCCGCGCCGGGCCGGAACACGTTCACCATCACGAGGCCGAGCACGACGGCGAGCGCAGACATCACCGCGGTGTACGCAAGCGCCCGCCAGCCGATGCGCGCGAAGGCGCGTACGTCGGACATCTCCGAGATGCCCATCACGAGCGCGGAGAACACGAGCGGGAGCACCAGCATGAAGATGAGGCGCAGGAAGATCGTGGCGCCGGGCTGGGTGCCGTAGGTCGTGAGCACCGTCACGAGAGGCTCGAGCTGCGCCCAGAGCGAGGGCACGTGCGTCTTGGTCGAGTAGGTGAGCAGCCCGAGCGCGAGCCCGACGAGGAAGCCGATCAGCATCTTCCAATGCAGCGGCCGCGTCTGGCGCTTGGTGTCGGGGCGAGCTTCGGTCATGAGCTGGATGTGCTTGGCTCGACGGATGAGTGGGCTTGGCAGGCATCGCCGTGCATCGCCCGTGCATCGCCGTGCATGGCCGCCCGGCGACCAACCGATCGCCGACGCAGCGGCCGGTCGTGCGAGCCGAAACGAAGCAAGCCGCAGGCCCTTGCGCTCCCCCGCGCCACACGGCGGCATCCCACGCCAATCACGACCAGTCGCGCCGGCCGCGTCACTCGCCAATGGTCGCGATCAGTCAGCAGAGCGGATCGAACAAAAGGCGTCGGGCCCGAGACCGTGAGTCCCAGGCCCGAGCCCTTACCGAGCGGCGACCATCGTCGCCACTACGCGCGGAGCGTCACGACTTCTTCGCGTCGAGCGCGAGGCGCGCCAGCCAGAGGCACGCGAGCGCGTTCACGGCGCACCAGATGCGGAGCATGAACGGCCCGAGCGCGTAGAACGTCTCGCCCGAGATGCCCAGCTGCACGAGCAGCGCTGCTGTACCGAGCGCGACGCCGCCAACGATCGGACGGAGGCGTTTGCTGCCGAAGAAGAGCGCCGTCAGGGCGAAGACCGGCAGGGCGCTCGCGAGCGGCAGCCACTTGTGGAGGCTCGGCGCGAACAGGATCGTCCACTCGCCGAACGGCTTCATCGCGAGCTCGGCCCAGAACCGCATCTCACCCGCACGCGCCGGGATGCCGAGCAGCGGGAGGACCGGAAGCAGGCCGACGCTCGCGACGAGCGCACCGGCGACCTTGCCGACGCCCCCCTCGACCGTACCGCCCTTCTTCTTGATGCGGCGCACGACGACCGCGGCGAGCGCTGCAAGCGCGAGGAGGCGGACCGCGACGTGCACCCAGTGGGTGTGCATCGCGGCCTTGCCGGCCTCGAGGATGCCCGCACCGAAGAGGTTCTTGTCTTCCTTCGGCGAGGCGGTCGCCTGGAGGATCGCCTTCACGCTGTCCGGGTCGGTGACGCCCTGTCCGACGAGGAGCGCGGCCGCGCCGGCGACGTGCGGCGACGCCATGCTCGTGCCGTTGAAGACGCCCCACTGCTCGCACTTGTTCTTGCCGGCCTCGCAGATCGTCTGCTGCGTGACGCCGACGCCCGGAGCGCCGATGGCGACCTCGGGACCGCGTGACGAGAACCATGCGATGTTGTCGTTCTTGTCCGTCGCGCTGACGGCGATGACGCCGGGATACGCCGCCGGCCAGCCGACGGAGCGACCGGAGTTACCGGCAGCGGCGACGACGACCGCGCCCTTCTTGATCGCGTGCTTGACGGCGTTCTCGACGACCTTGCTCTTCATCGGCGCGCCGAGCGACAGGTTGATGACCTGAGCGCCGTGGTCGGCCGACCAGCGGATGCCTTCGGCGACGTCCGCCATCGTTCCCCAGCCGCGCGCGGAGAGGACCTTGACGGGCATCAGCTTCGCGCAGTGCGCGAGACCGGCAACGCCGACGCCGTTGTTCGTCGTCTGCGCGATCGTGCCCGCGACGTGCGTGCCGTGGCCTTGATCGTCTGCGGCGATCTCGTTCTTGCCGACGAAGTTGTACCCCGGGACGCACGTGGTGCCCGCGAGGTCGGTCCCCTTCATGAAGCCGTCCGCGTCGTAACAGGCAATGCCCGTGTCGACGACGGAGACGACGACGCCCGCACCGCACGCGTACTCCCAGGCGCTCTCGGCGCCGGCGCGCTTCATGTGCCATTGCTCGCCGTACTTCGGATCGTTCGGCGTCCAGAGCATCTTCGCGATGCCCGCGGGCTCAGCTGCCTCGACGCGCGGGTCGGCCGAGAGTCGCGCGACGAGTCCGGCAACGTCGCTCGAGGGGACGTCCGCGACGCCGACCTTGCCGTCGTCCTTCACGCCCGGGCTGTTGTCGCGCAGCGTGATGTGGAACTGGCTCGCGAGCTCCTGGATCTCGGACTCGGAGAGGTCGTCCTTCACGTCGACGACGATCTGACCGGGGATGACATCACCGACGTCTGTCGTGGTGAGCGCGGACGTCGGCGGCGGCACGGCATCGCGCATGATCGGCGGCCACGGAGGCTCGGCTGCCGCATGTCCCGTGAGGCCGAGCATCAGGGCGAGTGAGGAAGACGCGAGAAAGAGGGCGCGCTTGGTCATGTGCTGTTCCTTCGTACGACGCCGGACGGACAGAAGTTCTTTCCGAAGCTAAGCACGGATGCCCAATTCGGGCATGGCACGGCCATTTTTCTCGAACCCGCTGAGCTGCCAGCGTTTTCGGCGCGCGACGTGGGCGCATGTGGGCCTCGGCGCCGCGGACACGCTCGCTCGGGCTCACACTCGAGCTCGAGCTCGAGCTCGTCTTCCGGCTGGTCTACGGCTTCGTCGCGGGCGAGGCGCCGGCGTGGTCAGCCCCGCCGTCCTTTTCGGCCGCAGCCAGCGCCAGGAAGCGCTGCTCTGGCCCCGGCGGCGAGTACAGCTGGACCGCGACGAGCTTCGAGCCCGGATCGGGGCGCCACTCGTGCTTCGTATCCGGCGGCACGACCGCCACCTGTCGAGGCCCGAGCCGTGACTCCTTGCCGTCGAGGACGAACGTGCCTGCGGCGTCGACCGCCGCGAGGATCTCCCACGTTCCCTTGTGGACGTGCTCGCCGACGGGCGACGTTCCCTCGAGCCGGCCGAGGTAGAACAGCGACTTCTCCTTCTCGCCGACCTGGAGGCGCGCGTGCATCGCGCCTCTGGCCCAGGTGACCTCGGGGGTGCTGGCCACGCGGACCACCGTCTTCGAGAGCGCCGGCTTCTTCCTCGAGCACGCGTCGCTCGGATCGTTCGCGATCGCGGTGACGACGGTCCCCGTCCCCTTCACCTCGAAAGGATCGGCGTAACGAGTGACGAGCACATCGCCTGCCTTCAGCGTCTCACCGTGAGCCGTTGCCGTCCCCGACACGACGGCGACCACCGCCTCGGTGCAACCGACCAGATCGATCTTCGTGGGCAGATCGACGACGGCGGCTTGCACGGGCGGATCGTGTGCCGGGATCGGCGGCGCGCCCGGCTCGACCGGCGCAGGCGGCGCAGTCACGAGCGACGCGTCGCTGACCGGTCCGCTCAGGATCGGATCGGTCGGCGCCGGCCGCGCCGTCGTGACGGCCGGCACGTCGGTGCGCGGTGCTTCACGGCACGCCCCTATCGATCCACCGACGAACAACGCGCCGAACGCCGCGATCGACGCCGTTCGGCACGCCTTCGATGCGGTTCGGCCTTCGCCGAATCCTCTCGGACCTCCGTGGACTCCGTCCAGTAGAACTGGACGCCGTCCACTCCGGTTCACTGCGCTCTCCGGACCAGGCTCGCCGCGGGCAGCAGCATGGCTTGCGTCGCGCGTGCGGCGAGCTCGCTCGTCGTCCGCTGGACGTCGGTCCCGCTGATCTCCGCGGCTGCGCGGCGCGCCTCTGCGAGGCGATCCTCGAGGAGCGCGTTCGCTGCATTAGGGTCGCCCGGACGGAGCACGCTGCGGACGAAGACCTCGGCGGCCTTGTACGAGCTCCGGACGAGCGGCGCGCTGGCGACGAACGCGAAGCCCATCTTCCTGCCCTCTTCCGCGAAGCGCGCGAAGGCCTCGGGCGTGACGAAGCGATCGACGGCAGCGTGCTTCGGCGTCGGTCGGAGATACTGGCCGAGCGTCACGAGATCGACGCCGGCGGCGCGGAGGTCGGCCATCGTCTCGAGGACCTCATCGTCGGTCTCGCCGATGCCGACCATGATCGACGACTTCGTGATGCGCGTCGGGTCGTAGTCCTTCACGCGCTTCAGCACGCCGAGCGACTGCTCGTAGCTGCAGCGGACGTCACGGATCTTCCGCTGGAGGCGCTTCACGACCTCGATGTTGTGCGCCCAGACGTCGGGCTTCGCATCCACCGTGATGTCGACGTAGTCGTAGTGACCGTTGAAGTC
>JAFAER010000148.1 GCA_023423895.1 Pseudomonadota bacterium | reverse complement strand
AGCGGGTGTCGTCGTCGAAGAGCACCCACCGCAGGTAGTGGAGCTTGAGCGGCGCGAGGACGTGCGGGTCGGCCTCGAGCGCCTTCGCGAGGCGCTGACCGTAGCTGCGCACTGCGTCCGCCCTTCCGGGCTTGATGGTCGCGACGATCGTGAACCCGTGGCAGGCCGGCGTCTTCGGAAAGACTGGACCGTACTTCCCCTGAACGAGATGGTCCGTCGACTTCGGTAGAACCATGGCTCGCGGCTTGATGTCCATGCGGCCTCCCTCGGCTTCGTCCTCTCGGAGATTCGAAGCAAGTCGCAGACCGAGTGAGAGCTGCAGGGTGGCGTTCGTCGTGCTCTAGCTCGTCGGCGCGCCCGAGGAAGACGCGAGATCGCGCCAGGCCGCCGCCGTCCGCTCCTCACGGGCCTGCGACGCGACGAGGAGCAGCGGCTGATCGCGCTGCCAGCGCTCGCGGACCTCGGCCGGCGCTTTCGACCACTCTCCGGCGTGCTCGGCGACGAGACGGGTCGTGCACGCGAACAGACCGGCGAGCGCGAGGTGGCGGATGGGATCGGTCGAGGAGTGAGGCGTGAGCGCGCGGAGCGCTATGACCAGGGCGAGCGCGCCTTCGACGACCTCGGGGGCGAACGCATGCGCGCGCGCGGTGGCGATCACGTACCCGAGCGTCGCGGCGAGGACGTGGCTGTCCTCGATCGTTCGGAACGGCTTCAGGTAGGTCGTGTAGCCATCGCCGGGAAGGACGTCCTCGCTGCTGACCGGGACGTCCGCAAGCGTCACGCGCGCGTGGGGGATCTCCGGCGCGAAGGGCGTCGGCGGACGGTCCTCGATCGACACGCCGGGCGTGCCCCGGCGCACGCGGACGATCGAGAGCAGGCTCTTCCCGTCGAGGCCGGCGCCACGGCACGCGACGACGAGAATCTCGTCCGCGACGGACGCGAGCGTGGCGAAGGTCTTCTCTCCACGGAGGACGAGCGCCCCGGCCTCCTCGACGAGCATCGTCTGGATCGCCCGCGGGTGGGCGCCGCCGGACTCCGTCGCTGCGAGCGAGATCCGCGCCTCTCGCGAGGGCCACGCGTATCGGCGTTCGACGGACGTGCCGAGCTTTTCGGCTTCGCGCATGAACAGGCGCGACAACGCCGCGTGATAGCCGCCGACGAACGCGTAACCGAGCCGATCTGCCTCGAAGCCGGACCAGAGCGCGCGATCGATCGGCTCTGCGAAGGGACACTCGTTCAGCCGCACGAACCACGCATCCAGGTCCGGTACGGCTGCTCGGGTCGGCGAGGTGCGGAGGAGATGCTCGAGGACGTTCATACCAGGTGAGCATACCGTGGTAGACGGGACATGATCGGTGGACACGCGTCGCAGCGGTCCGATGACCGGGCGCGAGAAGCGACAAGCGACACGCGACACGCGACACGCGACACCCGATCGGCGATAAGCGACGAACCGAGCCTCCACGGAGAGCAAGAGATGGACGTCCGAGAAGACCAGACGAGCTCCGAGTCGATCGAACCCGAGCGCGCCATGCCTGCACGTTCGCTCGACTTCTGGTTCGACTACACGTGCCCGTTCGCTTACCTCGGGTCTACGCAAGCCGCCGACGTCGCCGCCCGAATGAACGTGCCGCTCACGTACCGGCCCATGCTCCTCGGCGGAGTCTTCAAGGCCGTCGGCACGCCGCAGAACCTCTTCGCCACGCGCAGCGCGTCTCGCACCGCACACGAGGCTGCGGACATGGTGCGGTGGGCCAAGCGGTTCGGTGTCGAGCTACGGATGCCCGCCGGGCACCCGATGCGCTCCGTCGAGGCGCTCCGCGCGACGCTCGCCACGGGCATCGACCCGGCCGTCATCGCAGGCTTCTACCGCGAGTACTGGGTCCTCGGCCGTGCGATCTCGTCGCCCGAGGTCATCGCCGAGGTCGTCGGACGCGCCGGGCACGATCCCGCCGCGGTGCTCGCGAAGATCGCGGCGCCCGAGATCAAGGACGACCTCAAGCGGCGCACCGACGAGGCGATCGCCCTCGGCATCTTCGGCGTCCCGACCTGGATGGTCGACGGGAAGCACCTCTACTGGGGGCAGGACAGGATCCTTTTCGTCGTAGGCGAGCGCCCCCCGGCCGACTGCCGACCCACGCTCTCCGAGCCGGCGCCGGAGCGCACGCTCGACGTCTACTGGGACTTCTCCTCGCCGTTTGCGTATCTCGGCATGACGCAGATCGAGGCCATTGCCGAGCGCACGGGCGCGAAGGTCGTGTGGCACCCCATCCTGCTCGGTGGCCTGTTCCGGTCCATCGGCACTCCCGACGTCCCGATCGCCACCTTCTCCGAGGCGAAGCAGCGTCACACGCTCGCCGACCTTCATCGGTGGGCCGCGTACTGGCGCGTGCCGTTCAAGTTTCCGGCTCGGTTCCCGGTCAACACGTTGCGCGCGCTCCGCGTGTACCTCGCGCTCCCGGAGGAGCATCGCGCCCGATACCGGCGTGCCGTCTGCCGCGCCTGCTGGGCCGACGACAGGGACATCACCGACGACGCCGTCCTCGCCGAGTGCGTCGGCGACGAGGCCGTCGCGCGCGAGGCGTTCGCTCGTGCGAACGGCGACGAGGTGAAGGCGGAGCTCCGTGCGACCACCGAGCAGGCCGCAGCAAAGGGCGTGTTCGGCGTGCCGACGTTCATCGTCGACGGCGAGATGTTCTGGGGTCAGGACCGGCTCGAGCTGGTCGAGGACGCGCTCCGCGCCCCCGCTCGCTGATCAGCCGCGCGCGCCGATGCGCTGGACCTCGAGCTCGAGGATTCGACGCACGATCGCGATCGCGCACGCATACGTCGCGTCCACACCGAAGAAGCTGAGGCTCTTCGAGAGCAGCGACTGCCGCCGCGAGTAGGGCGTATCCGATGCGTAGTGCAGGATGCCGACGTCGAACGAGGTGTGCGCCGAGAGATGCACGATCTCGTCGCTCGGGACGCGCTTCGGGTTCACGAGCTCGTAGACCGCGCCGAGGAACGGGCCGGCCTCCATCTCGAGCACCGTGTAGCCGCTCCTGTAGAACGCATCCATGTACTCCTTGCTCTGGAGGAATGCGCTGCGGACGGTCACGGCCTTCTGATTGTCGAAGACGCTGCCGTGACGCAGCCAGGGGGCGATGTCGCGCGCAGTGAACGCGTTGCGGAAGAGGAACGTGTTGAGCGAGTGCTCGTCGTAGACGTTGCCGCTCAACATCACGTCGCCGACGCGGCCGTTCAGCGTCGCCGCCTTGCCCATGACGTAGATGCCGCGCAGGTCGCCCACGCCTTGTCCGACGCGGGACAGCAGGTGATACGCGGCCATCCCGAGCGGGTAGTCGATGTTGAGGATGACGGCGTCGCTCTCCTTGAGCCGCTCGATGCCTTCGATCTTCAGGCGCGGATCGACGAGCTTCGGATCGAGCTCGTTCAGCTTCGCGATCTGCGCGTCGACGTCGATGTGTCCGGGCTCCGAGAAGTGTACGAGCCCATGGGCCGCCTCGAAGGCGCGCACCTCGTTCATCTTCTTCGTGTTCGCTGCCGCGTGGATGTAGCCGCGGAGCAGATAGTAGAGGAGGGGAGCGAGCTCGCTCGGGTCGCCGCTCTTCGACGCGCGATCGATCTCGGCGCCGAGGCCCTCCGGGTTCGTCTGCCGGGCCCACGCGACGATCTCGTCCACGTGGCTCTGCGCGTACCCGCCGACGAGGTTCGCGATCGCGTGCGTGTTCGACGAGATGAAGTAGATCGGCGGCCTGCGCGGCTCTTCTTTCCGGATGTACGAAGGCTCGATCGCTCCCCACCAGCGCTGAGCAGCGCGCTGGTACTGCGAGTGCGACGCCGCGAGCATGCGGACCTTCAGATCGGACCGGCGGTCGTAGAGCGCGCGGATGCCTCGATCGAGACGCCGTGCCCCGAACGCGTCGATGAGCTTCTGCGCATCGTCGACGCTCACGCCGAGCGCTCCGGACAAGCTGACCGGATCTTTCGCCGTCTTCGCCAGCGCTTCGGCCGTGGGGACGCCGCGCCGAAGACGCTCGTGCATCTTGTTCCACTCGATCTGGTAGGCCGTGAGGATGGGCACCAGGTCGTCGATGTCGCTCGCGCTGGCGATGAAGACCGCGAGCTTGTCCCCCTCGTGACGGAGCGGGCGTCGCCGGCCGCGCGTCTTCACGATGTTCCACTGGCGAACGTCGAACCCCGCAGCCTCGAACAGCTCGTGCGACTGGCCGAGGATGACGAGGTTCACGTCGAGCATCTCGTCCGGCAAGCGCGCGGCCGCGTACGCGAACGCGGAGAGGTCGGGCACGTCGGAGAGGGCGCCGAGATGAAGGCTCGAGCCGCTGTATGCGTGGGCCTCCTCGAAGGCTCGGACGCGAACCTCGCCCGTCGATCGCAGGAGCGAGTAGTACGTCGTGATGTAGAGGTTGATCTCCTCGGACTCGGGTTCGGGGGGCCGGCGATCCATGTGCGCTGGCAGCATACAGCATCGGACCCGTCTTGAGCCCACCATCCCGCGACCGCAGGAGCCAGCGCGCCCGTGTCGGAACGCGCCTCAGCGCTCGCGGCCGGTTCGGAGGTCGCGTCGCGTCAGGGCTCCGAGAGCGCTTCGTCCACGAGCGCCTTCGCCTCCGCGAGGCGGCGCAACTCTTCGGCGGACCGCTCGCGAGGCCGGACGCTGATCGAGCCGAGCTCGTCGTCGCTGCTCTTCTTCGCGAAGAGGCGCGAGAAGAGCCCCTTCTTCGCCTCGAAGGAGAACACGCCGTCTTCGAGGGTCTCGGGCCGCTTCGCGAGCGCCTCGACGAGCGACGGCTGGCCGTCGACCCACGCGAGCGCCGCATCGAACGCTTCTTTCTGCGTGACCTCGAGGTGGCGGCGAACGGTTCCTGGCTTCTTGTTGGTCGCGCGGACGAAGAGGGCGAGCCCGAGCGCGATCTCCTCGATGTCGAGGAACGTCGCCTGGTGGCGCTTCATCCCTCCGCAGCCCTTCTTGTAGACGCAGGCGCCGTTGAGCAGCAGCAGGCCGAGGCCTGCCGCGAGCGCCGTCAGCTCGGCGAGCGCGCCTTCGTCCCGGGGATCGACGTCCTCGTCGGCCTCGAACAGCACGATGCGTCCCGCGGCGCGCGCGAGCGCCGTCGTGAGGATCGCCGGGTCGCCCACGTCCTGCACATGGACGAGGGCTGCGTAGCCGTCCTCGGTCTCGACCGCGCCGCCGCGCGCGATCTCCTTCAGGCCGCCCGTGCCGCACGCGCCGGATCCGCAGCCGCCGCCGCTGACCTCGCCGTCGGGCTGGATGAACCCGAGCCCGATCTCCAGGTCTTCGGAGAGCGGCGCATAGCCCAGCATCCGTCGGAGCAGGCGATCGACCCCTTCCGGATCGAGCGTGAACTCGTCGGGGAAGTACTCTCCCGTGGGCTCGACGAGGTCGGGATCGGCGAAGGCTTCGCCATATGCGGCACGAAGGTGCGCGAGGTGAGCGACGATTCCGCGGATCTGGTCTTCGCTGAGCGAGAGCTCCATGAGCTCAGGATAGCGCATGCGCACGAGCCGGGTAGGATGGCGCGCGCATGACCCTGCGCGTCGCGACCTTCAACCTCAAGGATTTCTTCGCCGCCCGCCGTGACTCCGAGAAGGCCGTCGTCGAGGCCAAGCTCTCCAATGTCGCCAGCGGCCTCCGCCGGGCCGCCGCCGACATCGTGGCGCTCCAGGAGGTCGGCTCGCTCGAGCTCCTCGACCGGCTCGTGAAGGCGCTCCCGGAGCTCGCCTACGGACCGCCCGTCGTGGGCTCCGAAGATCGGCGCGGGATCCGCAACGTCATTCTCTCGCGCCTTCCCGTCGTCTGGTCGCAGGTCCACCAGCCGACCACGCTGCCGTTCCCGCGCTTCGTCGAGGGCGACCCCGATCCGTTCCCGAACCGCATCCCGCTCCGCCGCGGGATCGTCCACGTCCGCGTCGAGGCGAGCGGGCTCGGCGAGGTCGACGTCCTCACCGCCCATTTCAAGTCCAACCTCCCCGCGGCGCTGAAGATCGCGGACGGCAAGGAGGTGGTGGCAACGACGCCCCACGGCATCGGCGAGTCGGCCGTGCGGAGCCTCGTCCAGCGCGCCGCCGAGGCGCTCTACGTGCGGAGCCTCGTCGACGGCATCTTCGAGCACTCACCCGACCATGCGATTTGCGTGATGGGTGACCTGAACGACACGCTCGACTCGTTGCCGGTGCGCCTCGTGCGCGGCATCGACACGACGAGCAAACACTACCTACGCGCCGGCGCAGAGCTGCTCCCGGAAGAGGGGCGCTATTCGTGCTTCCA
>JAFAER010000132.1 GCA_023423895.1 Pseudomonadota bacterium | reverse complement strand
CGCCGACCGACGGTGGCATCGTCCTCCCGCCGACCGACGGTGGCATCGTCCTCCCGCCGACCGACGGTGGCATCGTCCTCCCGCCGACCGACGGTGGCATCGTCCTCCCGCCGACCGACGGTGGTATCGTCCTCCCGCCGACCGACGGTGGCATCGTCTTCCCGCCCACCGACGGCGGCATCGTCTTCCCGCCGACCGACGGTGGCGGCATCACGCAGACCGACGGAGGCTTCGTCTTCCCCGACGGAGGGCTCCACTTCCCCGACGGCGGCATCCCCATCGTCGACGGCGGCGTCACCATCGGTGACGGCGGGCTGACCCCGACGACACCCGCGTTCAGCTGCAAGGCACGCGTCGGAACGATCCTGCTCGGGACCAGCGCCGGGTGGCTCGCAAGCGTCGACGCTGTCGCGCCGCAGCAGGTCGTCAGCCTCAAGGGCGGCCGCGAGGTAGTCCGCGTCTCGAAGAACGGCAACGACTACA
Organism: Pseudomonadota bacterium; assembly: GCA_023423895.1. Lineage (GTDB taxonomy): Bacteria > Myxococcota_A > Polyangia > Polyangiales > Polyangiaceae > Labilithrix. The sequence continues at coordinate 18,788 of JAFAER010000132.1, read as the reverse complement.
CCTCCGCGGTGGCCACGCTCCCGAGCCAGCCCTCGACCAAGAACTTCATCTCGGCCTGGACCTCGCCGACCGATCAGCTCTGGCTCGGTGGACAGAACATCATCCTGCGAGGGAGCAACGATCCTACGGACGGTGGCACCTACGAGATCTCGACGATCTCGCTCACCGGTGCGTGGCTCGACACGCCCATCTACCAGGTCCGCGGATCGTCCAACCTCGACCGCTGGGCGGTCGGAGCACGCCATGCACTTCACAAGACGACTCCTTGAGCGCCGGCCGCCGGCGCTCGAGCGCCGGCCACACGCGCTCTTCCTCCTCGCCTGCCTCGGGGCTCCGATTGCCGTAGCGAGCTGCTCGAGCGAAAGCGGCGTGGGCGAGCCGCGAGGCGATGCGGATGCGGGAACGGACAGCTCCGTCGGCGAGCCCGACGGAGCGCCGGCCGAACCGGTGCAGGACGCAGGCTCGTCGTTCGACGGTGGACCGATGCCGGTCGCGTGTGCGTCGTCGCCGTGCGCCACGGCGCTCGTGACGACGCGCGGCGCGAGCGCAACCGATCCTGCAGAGGGCTTCTGCGCGCTGCTCGACGACGGCACCGTCGCGTGCTGGGGCGCCGGCCGCGCCGGTCAGCTCGGGCGCGGCGACTCCGCCGGCGGCGACGATAGCGCGACAGCGGAACGGGTCGTTGGTCTCCAGGACATCGTCTCGCTCGATCACACCTGCGCCGTCGACAAAGCGAGCGCGGTCCACTGCTGGGGAACGGGACCGTTCCTCCAGGACGCTCTCGTGGCCAAGACGACCGAGCACACGCCGGTCAAGCTCCCGATCCCAACCGCGACGAAGATCGGCGTTGGCGCGGACGTCGGCTGTGCGCTCATCGAGAACGGGATCAGCTGCTGGGGCTCGAACGCCCGCGGCCAGATCGCGCCGTTCGAGTCGGCCTCGTACTCGACTGTTCTCCAACCGAGGCGCGTCGAGGTCGGTGACGCCGAGATTCGCGACCTCGTCGTCGGCGACTCGTCGTTCGCCATCCTCATGGACGGGACCGTCGTGAGCTGGGGCGCCAATCCGCCGCTCGGGCGCGCGTCGTCGCTCTTCCCGGATCCGTATCCCCTGCCCACTGCGCTGACCGGTGTCACGATGCTCGATCTCGCCAACAACAACGCCTGCAGCACGACGGGGGGTGTCGGATACTGCTGGGGCGTAAGCGTCTCCTCCAAGGCGCCTGCACTCGGAAGAGCGCTTCCCTCGCCCGTCGCCGCTCCCGAGCCGCTCGTACAGATCGCGACCACCCCCGCACGCGACGCAACGACACCGCCGCGCTGGTGCGCAACCGCCGCGAGCGGCAACGTCTACTGCTGGGGCAACAACGAGAGCGGGCAGGTCGGCGACGGAACGCAGAACCACGCCTACCAAGCAGTCAAGGTGACCGGGCTCCCCGGTCCCGCCGCCCTGGTACGGACGACCACGAACGCGACCTGCGCGCTGCTCACGACCGGCAAGGTCCATTGTTGGGGCACCAACTTCTACGGTCAGTTGGGGAACGGCAAGATGCGCGAGGCGAGCCTCGTGCCTCACGAGGTGGTGCTTCCATGAACGCGGCTCGCGTCGCCATCGTTGCTGTCCTCACGGGCGTCGCCGGCGTGGCGGCCGTCTCGTGCACGAGCGAACGAACGGAGTTCGATTCCGGCGGCAAGTTCTCCGCCGAGGCCGGCGCAGACGCGCCCGAGTGCGGCTTCCAATGTTCGATCGACGGTCGCGCCGTCGTCTCGACATGCACGGGCGAGATCGTCGAGACATGTCCGACCGAGCTCGCGTGTGGCGCCGCGCGCTGCCTGCCGCCGTGCGCGGCGGCTGCCGCGGGTGAACGCTCGGACGGCTGCGAGTTCTACTTCCAGACGCCGCGCTACACGAGGGAGAACGTCCAGTCGTGTCTCGCCGTGTACGTCGTCAACACGTCGAACGCTCCCGCCGATCTCACGCTGGAGCTCGAGGGAGCTCAGCTCGACATCTCGAAGTCGGTGTACCGCACGAGTCCGGGTGACGCGACGCTGCTCCAGCACACCGGGCCGCTCCCGCCCAACGAGAGCGCGATCGTGTTCGTCTCCGACCGCTCCCCCGACGAGCCGCTGCCGAACGGGAGCGCGGGACTGGCCGCCCCTTGTCCGTACGGGGTCATCCCTGCCTCGTACGCGGACCCCTTGCCCACCGGCAACGGCCTCGGCTCGGCCTACCGGCTCGAGGCGAGCATGCCCGTCAACGCGACGTCGATCTACCCGTTCGGCGGAGCGAAGAGCTACATCCCGTCGGCGACGCTCCTGCTCCCCGTCTCGACGTGGTCGAAGGAGCATCTTCTCGTCAACGGATGGGAGCAGGGCGCGGTCGGCGTGCCGGGCGCTCACATCGTCGCGTCGGAGGACGACACCGAGGTGACGATCAACCCGAGGCGCGACATCCAGGACGGTCAGTCCGTGATCGGTACCGCAGCAGGCGTTCCGGCGACGTACCGACTGGCGAAAGGCCAGATCCTGCAGCTCGCGCAAAGCGTCGAGCTCACGGGCAGCGTGGTGTCTTCGACGAAGCCGACCACGATCTTCGGCGGGCATTCCTGCGCGTTCATCCCCAGCACGGGACGCTGGTGCGACACCCTCAACCAGCAGATCCCCGGCTTCGACCGCTGGGGCTCGAAGTACGTCGGCGTTGGGTACCGCCCTCGCCTCGACAACGAAAACGAGCTCGTCGGGTATCGCATCGTCGCCGCGCGCGACGGGACGACGCTCGAGTACGATCCTGCTCCCCCGATCGGCGCGCCGTTGACGCTGTCCGCCGGCGAGGTCGCGCTGTTCGTGCAGCCCATCAGCACGCCCTTCACGGTTCGCACACAGGACGCCGAACATCCGGTCTACCTCGCCGCGTACATGAGCGGGTCGGCCAGCGGGTTCGAGGTACTGAGCGGAGGCGCGCCCGCTCCGACCGGCGGCGACGGTGATCCGGAGTTCGTGAACGTCGTACCCGCGGACCAGTTCCTGAACGCCTACAGCTTCTACGCCGATCCGTCGTACCGGAACACGTCGCTCGTCGTCGTGCGAGCCAAGAGCGGCGATCGGTTCGCCGACGTCTGGCTCGAATGCAGCGGCAATCTGACCGGCTGGAAGCCCGTCGGCACCGGCGGCGAGTTCGAATACGTCCGGATCAACCTCGGGCGCAATGGCAAGCCCGGCGACACGTTCGACGGAAAGGTCTGTCAGACCGGTCTCCAGAGGCTCCGGAGTGACGGGGCGTTCACCGCGACGCTGTGGGGCTGGGACAAGGCGTCGAGCTACGCGTATCCCGGAGGCCTCGCGCAGCGAAAGCTCGTCTCCACGCCGCTCGTCGACGTGCAGTAGCGAAGGGCCGCTCTTGGTCTTGGGCTCTCCGGGGAGTCCGCCCGCGGGCCCTTCGAGAGCAAGAGCGGCGCCCTGCGCTCGCTCAGGCCGAGAGCGCCGTGACCCGCTGCGTGTGCTCGGGGTTCGCGACGGCTGCGACCGCGGGCGGCTGCGCACCGGCGCCGAACAGCGGACCGCCGATCGGCAAGAGGACCTTTCCGGCAGCGTTCGTCAGCACGAGCGCAAACGCGATGTAGAGCGCGATCGCCATCAGCGCCACGGTCACGAGCGCGATCGGCAGCCCGAGCGCCTGCGAATGCGTGAGCTCCCGCGTGATGCGCAGGACGTACAGCAGGTCGATGTCGACGAGGAACACGAACAGGAGCTTCGAGAAGAAGCCGAACGCGTACGTCATCACGAGGAAGACGAGAAGGAAGCACAGATCCACGGCGAGGATGACGGCGCCCGACGGAACGCGGCCTTGCGACAGCTCCGAGAGCGACCAGTAGTTCATCACCCAGTTGAACGAGAACGTCGTCAGCAACGTGCCGCCGAGCATGTTCTTGTTCGCCAGGCTGAGGACGCCCGCGAGGAACTGGCAACCTGCGCCGAAGAGAAGGCAGAACCACGCGCACGTGCGGAGCGCCTCCGGCGCGAAAGCCTCCTTCACGCCGAACGCGACGGGGAGGAGCGACGCGCAGCCGATCGCGAGACCAAAAAGCCCGAGGGCAGTGGGATCGGCAAAGGGCATGGGCGCGGCGGAGCTCTTGTCGTTGGCCTGCATCTTCGTCCTCCTACGGTCGCGCTAGCCATAGCGCTTTGCGGCGGCGCAGCAACCAGAAATTCATAGATTCGCGCGCAGTTCACCACTTCCCGAACAAAATTGGTGCACTGCAACAGACCCACGCACGGCTCGACGCCGCGGGCGAACGTCGCGGCAGGCTGTGCGGCCAGCTCGCGCGGCAGGCCGCTCGTCATGCCGCGCTCGTCGAGCACGAGCGCCGCACGGGTCGCACCGAATCAGATGCTCGCGTCCTCGCGCGGGCGCGGTCGCGGCCGGTGACGTACGCTCCTGGGCGATGAACCGTCTTCCGGACAAGGCGCGTCGCGCCCTCGAGAAGGCCCGCTCGGAGCCGCTCAGCTACGTCGTCCGGGTCGTCCGTTCGCGTGACGGGCGGCTCGTGGCCATCCTCGGCGAAGCCCACATGAAGCTCGAGAAGGCATCCGAGATCGGCAAGGAAGTCGTCGGCAGCTTCGAGCTGCGAGGCGTCGAGACGTTCCAGCGCAAGCAGGTCGCGCTCGGGCGCCTGCTCGGCGTCATCATCCAGGCGCCACGAACGGTCCTGCGTGTCCTCTCCTTCGGCGCGGTGAAGGGCAGCACGATCACGGACGCGAAGCAGCTGCCCTCGGGCTACACCGTCGAGCTCGAACGCGCGAAGCGCATGCCGCTCGGGCTCCACGTCGCGTCGATCTACATGACCGGCTACTTCGTGGTCTCCACGCTCGCCGTGGTCGCGCCGCTGCTCGCCGGCATCGCGCCCGTGCTCGCCGCCGCGATCATGTTCGTCGCGGTCCTCTTCCAGCTTCACCTCGTCATGCTCGTGCCGGCCTTCCTCTTTCGCCGCCACACCTGGAGCTGGGTGCTTCATCCCTTTCTCGGGATCCTCACGCCACGCGACCACCTGATGGCCGCCGGCACGGTCGGGATGCTGGCGGATCATCGCTCCATCGAGGCCGCGGTCGTCGTCATGGGCCGCGCCCACGTCCCCGGCTACGAGCGGCTCCTCGTCGAGCAACACGGCTTCACGCGCGTCGAGCTGTAGGCGGCACAGGCACGGTCATCGCTGCAGCGGCACCGGCTCGAGGTCCGCCCAGTTCTTTCCTGCCTCCACGCCCACGACGAGCGGGACCTCGAGCTCGTAGGCGTGCCTCATCGCGTCCGCGCAGACGTGCGCCGCCTTGGCGAGCTCGCCCTCGGGCACGTCGAACAGGACCTCGTCGAGGATCTGGAGCACCGGCCGCGCGCCGAGGCCCTCGCGCGCGATCGCACGGTCAGCCTCGACGAGGGCACGACGCGACACGTCCTGGACCGACGCCTCGTGCGTCGCGCGGCGCGCGAGGCGCTCGGCGTAGGATCGATCGTGATTGTCGAGCGACTCGAGGCCTCCGATCGGCCAACGACGACCGGCGAGCGTGACGATATGGCCCGCCTCGCGCGCTCTCCGCAGCTGCTCGTCCTGAAAGGCGCGGACCTCGGCGTAGTGGCGATCGAAACGCGCGATGTATTCCTTGGCCTCCGCCGCCGAGATGCCGAGCTGAAGGGCGAGCGCGCTGGCTCCTTGGCCGGCGAACGTCGCGAAGTTGACGACCTTCCCGAGCTGCCGCTGCTCGACCGTGATCTCCTCGGGGGGCCGCTCCAGCACCGCGGCCGCGGTGAGGACGTGCATGTCTGCGCGACGGCGTAGCGGCTCGACGAGCGCGGGGTCCCTCGTCAAATGCGCCAGCACGTGAAGACCGAGCTGGTTGAAGTCGACGGACATGAGCAGCCGCCCGGGAGCAGCCACGAACGAGCGGCGGATCATCGCCATCTCCGGCGTTCTTCCCGGAACACGACCGAGATCCGGATTCGTGTTCACGAGCTGCCCGGAGAACGACCGGGCTGGATGGAACCGCGAGTGGACCCGACCGTCGGCATCGATGCACCGGCGGAGCGAGATCACCCAATTGTCGCGGAGCCGCCTCAACGCGCGCCATCGCAGCACGAGCGGGACGATCGGATGGGCATTCTCGATCCGCTCGAGCGCCTCGACCGACGTGCTCCATCCCGTCTTCGTATGGCTCACGATCGGGAGCTTCAGCTCCTCGAAGAGCACGGTGCCGAGCTGCTTCGACGAGTTGATGTTGAACGAGTGACCGGCGAGCTCGTCGATCTTCGTTTGGAGGTCCTGCTCGATCTCGGCGAATGACGCCTCGGCGCGATCGAGCTCGGCGGGATCCACGAGGATCCCCGTGAGCTCCATCCTCACGCAGATGTCTTCGATCTCGAGGTACTCGGCGAGGAGCGCCTTCGGTTCGACTGAAGGCGCGAGCTTCCGCCAGATGGCGGCGGACGCATCGGCCAGGCGCCCCGCGTGCTCGGCGGCGCGCCCGGACGAGAGCTCCTTCCAAGCCTTCCGCTGCTTGCCGACGCCGCGAACGGCGTCCTCTTCCGGCAGCGCCCGCCCGAGCACGTGTTTCGCGACGACCTCCAGATCATGTGGCGCCCAGTTGCTCGACTCCATCAGATGCGAGGCACAAGCAGAGTCGCCGACGATCCCTTCGAGCGCGACCCCCGCGCGCCGAAGCTCCACGATCGCGCCGACGAGGTTGTGTCCGACCTTCGCTGCCGACGGATTCGCCAGCCACGCCGCGAGCTCGGCCCACGCTGCGCTCCCGAACGGTACATAGAAGGCGCTCCCCTCCCCGTTCGCAAGCGCGATGCCCGCAATGGCAGCACGCACCGGCGAGGGATCCTCCATCAGCGTATGGACCGCGATCGGCGCGGCCGTCCCCAGCCTCGCGATCGCCGAGACCACGTCGCTCGCCGCCTCGCACACCTCGACGCGGATCGTGCTGCCGTCCGCCGAGAGCAGCTCGTGGAAGCCGAGTCGCTCGTAGAGCGCGTTCAGGCTCTTCACGCTCGGCGGCGCGAACGAGAGCTCCGGCGCGTCCACGGGCAGCGGCAAGGTGCGCGTCGGATCGAGACGCCCCCGCTCGAGCTCCCTCCACACGTCGTCCTTCGAAGCGGCGAGCGCCTTGCGAAGCCGGCCCTCCAGCGAATCGAGCTTCGCCATCGCGGCGGAGATCGAACCATGCTCTTCGATGAGCGTCGTCGCTCCCTTCGCGCCGATCCCCTTCACGCCCGGCAACACGTCGTTGCCGCTGTCGTCGCCGACCATCGCGAGCCACTCGCCGACCATCGCGGCAGGGACCTTGAAGCGCTTCTGGGCGATCTCCGGCGTGTAGCGGACGTCCTTGTTCGCGTCGTACCACCAGAGGCGTTCGCTCACGAGCTGCGCGTAACGCTTGTCCACGCCGACGACGATCACGTCGTCGCCTACGTCGAGAGCGGCTCGAGCGTAGCTGGCCACGACGTGGACCTCCTCGGGCGCGTCGACGACGGCGAAGCCGAGCGTTCGCAGGAGCTCCGACAGGGGGCCGAGCTGCGCCTTCAGGATCGGCGGCCAGGTCGAATCGTTCGGCGCCGTGTCGATGACTGCGACGGCACGCGCCGGTGTCTTGAACGCCATCACGCGATGGATGGCGCGTGCAACGGCGAACAGCGCGTTCACCGGCGCTCCTTCCGGTGACTTGCGATCCGTCGGCACGACCAGAAATCCTCGTGCCAAGAGGTTCGTGGCGGAAACGACGAGCGTGCGATCGGGCATCGGACCGCGCCCAGTATCCGACAATCTCGCAGCGCGGGGATCACTTCGTGCTCGAGCGCCGGGCGTTGCGGCCTCGAGATTGATCTGCTCGAGTATCGGGTCGAGAGAGGTACTGTCGATGCGCGACGCGTGGCTCGAGCTCGTTGGCTGCGTTCTTCGCCCCGCGCGCCCGGCGCTCGCGCGGTGCCAGCTCGAACGCGAGCGCCATCGCGAACGGCAGCACGTCGTCGACGAACGACGTGCGCAGGCGATCGCGCGGTGTGTCGCGGCGATCGAAGCCGCGCGCGCGGACGTGTTCGCTGCAAACGACGGGGTGGTCACCTCGCGCATGACGGAGCTCGAGCGCGAGTGGCGGCGGCTCTCGCGCGCGGACCGCGACGGCGAGCTCATGGATCTGTGGACGCGCATGGTTCCGTCCTCGTGGCTCGACCGAAAGCGATGGCGCGACAGTCCTTCCGCCGCGCAGCTCGACGCGGCCATTGCGCTGGCAAGCGACGTCGAAGGTGTGGAGCGAGCAGAGGCGGCAGTCGCGCAGCTCCGCGAAGCGCTCCATCCGTACGGCGTCGTCCTCCCATCGCGCGTCCGCTGGGTCCTTCTCGCGCCCGACTTCGAGGATTGCGCGAAGATCCTCGAACGGCCGCTCCGCGCCGTGCTGGACGTGTTGTCTCCGTCAGGGCCGCATGCGCCGGCAGTCCTCGAGCGCGCGCGCTCGCTCGAGCACGAGATCCTCGAGGCCGCGCGCACCCGGTTTCCCGACCGCCCTCTTCTCACGGCGGCGATCGCGCACGCAGCGCTGGTGGATCATCTCTGGCGCGTTGCTTCTCCCGCCGACCGAACGAACCCCGTGGCTCCGCTCCGCGAGCTCTGGACGACGGGGTATGTGCTCTCCAACGTCGACGATTTCGCCGTCACGCTCTCGGTGCCGGCGCTGTAGCTCGCGCTGCCGCCGCCATCTCGTGTAGAAAGACCGGGTCGTGCGACTCCTCCGTCTCGTCTTTGCAGCCGGGCTCGTCGTCGGTGCCGTGCACTGCTCGCGCCGTCACGAGCCCACCGTCTCCGAGATGGTTCCGTCCACGGATCCGGCGTTCGAGAACCTCCGCCGCGGCGAGCGCTCGTTCGCGATGCGTTGTGCGAACTGCCACGCGCGCGAATCGGAGCTCGCCGGACCGTCGCTCCGCGAGATCGCGAGCATCCACCGGGAAACCCCGGACGGCATCGTCCGCTGGGCTCGCGCACCTGGGCGGAAGCGCCCGAACAAGCCGCCGATGCCGAGCTTCGATCATCTCGCGCAGGACGACTTGCAGTCCATCGCGAGCTACATCCTCTGGGTAGGAACGCTCGACGCCGGAGCGCCCTGAGTCCGTCCGTCCGTCCTGGACGCGGATCACTGCTCGCTCGAGGGTCTGCGCGCCAACCACCAGGTCGGCCGTTCAGCCCCGGAACGTTTTCTACTGCCACGCACGACGCGACAGGAACAGTGCCCCTGTTTCTTTCGACCTTCGCCGTTCAACGACGGTGGAGTACCCTTCGGCCAGCTCCGTGCATCGAGGACCGCAAGCACGCTCGCTTCGCTGGCGCTCGCGCGCGGTCGGGGCCACGCTGTTTCTCTTCGGCGCCAGCGCGGCGGCAACGGAGACGACGCCCATCCGCGTCGACTACTCCGCCCCCGATGATTGTCCAGGTCGCGACGCGCTCGTCCGGCACATTCTCGGGCGAACGAACCGCGCGCGCATCGCCGGATCGTCCGAGGAGGGCCGTGAGCTCCAGGTTCGCGTCGCGCGAACGGGAAGCCGCTTCCATGGACGCCTCGTCGTACCGAGCCTGAATCAGGAGCGGCAGGTCGACGACGCGAAGTGTGAAGAGGTCGTCGAGGCGCTCGGCTTCTTCATCGCGCTCATCATCGATCCGAGCGCAGGCTCGTCGAGCCCGCCGGTGGGCGCGGGGCCGACGGCGACGGAGGAACCGCCGCCGAGCGCGGACGCAGCGATCGCGCAAGAACCGCCGTCGACTCAGGCGCCCTCATCCTCCGTCCCCTCGCCGGCGAGCTCGTCGTCGTCGCCTTCGTCTTCCTCGGAGCCGCCGCCGTCCTCGACAGAGTCGTCGTTCGAGAGCAGTGCTCCCATGCCGGGCGAGCGCAGCGCTCGATCCATCGAGGAGCCTTCGTGGCGTTTCGGCGGAGGCGTCGGCGCCGCGGCCGTCAGCGGCGTGGCACACGGCACGGTCATCGGGAGCCGCGTCCTCATCGAGCTCGCGAAGACGCCGACGCGCCCGCCTCACGAAGACACCACCTTGTTCGCGCCGTCGTTCGCGCCGTCGTTCGCGATCGCGGGAACTTCGACGAGCACGAGCACGATCGATTCTTCGCGCGGATCACTCGCGCTTCGATGGCAGTCGCTGGGCGCATCGTTCTGCCCGATCGGGTTGAGCCTGCCGGCGCACCTCTCGCTTCGTCCGTGTACTGCTCTCGAGGTCGGTCGCGTGCGGGCTGACGGGATCGCGATGCCGAACGCGCGACGCAACGACGCACCGTGGGTCGCGCTCGGCCTCGTGGCACAGATGGAGATGACGGTCTGGTCCAAGCTCGCGCTGCGCGCCGAGCTCGGCGCCGCATCTCCCTTCACGCGCTCTCGTTTCAATTACAGCTCCGGTGAAGTTGTTCACGCGACGCCGATTCTTGGCGCGCGTGCCGCAGTCACGCTGGTGCTCCGGCCTTAGCTCGAGCAGCGATGTCGTTTGGCTGATCAAATTCGACCGGTACAGTGATCGCGGCCGCCACTTGTGGCGATTGCACTGGTTGTGACGGTTGCCCTCCAAAAGGCGGACCTGCCTCCGGCATCCCACAGCCGACCGGTTGCGCGAATGGACCGCTTCGCGATGCTGTTCGAGGCTCACGCCGACTTCGTCGCGCGTACGCTCCGACGGCTCGGCGTGCCCGATCACGACGTCGAGGACGGCCTCCAGGAAGTGTTCCTCGTCGTGCAGTCGAAGCTCGATGACATCGAGCCGGGGAAAGAGCGCTCGTTCCTCTTCGGGATCGCCCGTCGACGTGCCTCGACGTTGAGGCGCTCGCTCGATCGAACCTCACGACGCGACGAGAAGTCGCTTCAGGACCTCATGATGACGGACAGCGCGCCGGACGTCATCGAGCGAACGGAACAGCTCCAGGCGCGGGCGATGCTCGACGAGGTGCTCGACACCCTTCCTCTCGATCTCCGCACGGTGCTCGTCCTTCACGAGCTCGAAGAGATGGAGTGCTCGGAGATCGCGGAGCTGCTCGACATCCCCACGGGGACTGTCGCGTCTCGGCTCCGCCGCGCGCGCGAGAAGTTCGAAGTTGCCGCGGAGAGCATGCGAGCCCGACTCGCGACCGAGGATGAGCGATGAACCGCTACAGACATGATCCCAAGGCTCCGAGCCATCTTCGACGGCTCATGGAGTCTGCAAGGGGGGACCATCTCGACGCGGAACGGCGGCGGCGCGTTGCCGAGCGCCTCGGAATCACACCGATGGTTCTTCCGCGACCGCCATCGTCGGCGACAGCGAGATCGTCGTGGCTCTCTGCCCGAACGATGACCCTCACGGCGCTCGTGTTCATCGGTGGAGCTGCCGGAACTCAAGCCCTCTCGCGAACGACGGGCACCGCCGAGCCGCGCCTGAGCGTGGCGGCTCCGACGCCCGAGCCGACTTCGGAAGAGCCGGCCCCCAGCCAAACGAACGTCGTCGCGCCGTTCCGCGTCGAGATCACCCCCGAGGCTCGAGCCGCCGGCGTCGCGTCGATCGACGTCGCGCAGCTCCCCAACGCGTCCGAAGCAGCGGCAGCTGCGCTGCGCCCGAGCCAGGGTCCCGCAGCGCATCGCGAGTCGACGGGGGCCACCACCTCTGCATCCGTACCCGCCGCGGCCGCGCCTTCTGGCTCCGTCGCACCTGCTGCACCCGTTGCACCCGCTGCACCCGCTGCACCCGCGCCTTCTGCTTCCGCTGCGTCGGAGTCGAGCGACCTTCATCTCGAGATCATCGCGCTCGACGGCGTTCATCGCGCGATCGAGGCGGGTCGTCCTCGAGACGCACTGGCAAGCCTCGACGAATACAAGAAGCGCTTCCCTGCAGGGAAGCTCCGGGAAGAAGCCACCGTGCTCCGGATCGAAGCGCTCCACGCAGGCGGCGATCAACAGGCTGCCGAGCGCCTCGCAGAACGACTCTTTCGTGACTCTCCAAACACCCCCTACGCCGCGCGGATTCGTGCGGCCCTCGTCCAAGCCCCGCGGGAGTGAACATGGTTCGAGCTAGCAAGCGTCTCGCGTCGGTCGTAGTGACCGTCGCTGCGAGCATCGCGTTCGTCGCGTGCGCGGCCACCGAAAGTGCGTTCACGATCGGCGATCCTCTCGATCCGGGCACGACCACGCCCGGCTTCGATCCGGACAGCGCCACGCCGCAGCCGCCTCAGGGAGATGGTGGTCCCGGACTGTTCAACGACGGCGCTCCTCCGGTGGATGCCACGAGCTGCCTTCCCGACGCGGGGGGGCCTGGCCCCGTCGGTCGGCTCTGTTTGCCGCCGACGGACAACGAATGTGACGGCTACCACGATCTGCCGACGTACCCGCAGAACGGCATCGGCGGAAACGGCTTCGACGACGACTGCGACGGTCTCGTCGACGAAGGTTGCTCGTGTGATGCCGCGGGCATCACGAAGACCTGTTACCTCGTGCCTGCGAGCCAGACGTTCGGCGGCCTCCCCGTCGGATGGTGTGCCGAAAACTCGAAGGGCACCGTCGACTGCGTGAAGCCGACCACCGAGTTCCCGGGAACTTGGAGCGGGCAGTGCCGTGGCGCCCAGCCACCGTTCGCAGACGATTTCTGCGCGAACGGCGACTTCAATTGCGACGGCAAGGACCAGAACTCGAAGACGACGGACTGCTCGTGCAAGGGCGACCCCGTCCAGTGTCCGACCGCGCCGCTCGAGACGAAGCCATTCCCGCCGTCCACGGCGCTTCCGCTGAAGGTCGACGCAGCCGGATGGTTCGTGAACGGCGGCGACGTGAACAACGCCACGAACTGGAAGTGGACGCTGCGTGGCGGCGATTGCGACAACATCTTGCACCACCCGACGTTCGCGATGTTCCCGACGCCGAACGGCACCGGCCCGACGGCCGCCGCCCAGGTGGACACGCTCGGCCCGAGCATGAAGGAGCACGGCCTCGTCGCCTCGGCGCCGGTCGTCACGAGCTCGGTCTACCCGGCCTTCTCGCTCAGCGGCGACTACCTCATCGAGGGCGAGTTCGATCTGAACGGCAAGCACTACTCGTGTCAGCAGAAGATCCAGGTCCGCGCGCCAGGCATTCGCGCGGAGCTGTGCTGGGACACGCAGAACAGCAGCAGCAACGGAAGCGTCGACCTCGACCTCCACATGGCGCAGGTCACGTACGGCAATCAGTGCGCGAACAAGGGCTGGACCGACGAGTGCACCGGGCAGGATTGCTACTACGGCAACTGCAAGACCGGCTCGTCTCCGAAGTGGTTCCCTGCGAACCCGGACTCTTCGGTGTGCCAAGGCTGGGGCTCGGCGACGACCGGCACCTGCTTCAACCCGCGGCTCGATCGTGACCTCATCACCTGCACCCCGAGCGAAACGAATCCGAACTCGTCGAGCTTCTGCGGCCCCGAGAACATCAACGTCGACGCCCCGCCGGACGGAAGCAAATACGCCGTCTCGGTGAAGCACTTCGGTGGAAGCACACCGACGAGGGCGCACGTGAACGTTTACTGCAACGGCGAGCGCATCCTCTCGACCGGCTACAATCCGGTCACCGGGAACGAGTTCCCGAAGCTCCTTCAGTCTGGAGGAAACACGTCGGGCGACATGTGGAAGGTCGCCATGATCACGGCGTCGGTCGACGCCTCGGGCGGACTCGCGTGCGACGTCGGTCCCGTCCCCTCCGCGCATCCTCATCCGACGACGGACGGCTCGAACGCCTATTGCGTCGACAACGCCGCTGCCGACGGCAGCGAGGCGATGACGTTCTTCACCGAAGGCGGCGTTGCGCCCCTCGATGCCGAAGCACTCTGTTTCCACTGATCAGACCGAAGGAGCACCTGTGATGCGTTCAGTGAAGTCTGCACTCGTCGTTCTCGGCAGCGTGGTCGCCGTCGCAAACCTCGTCATCGCCTGCAGCGGGGACGACCGGACCGATTTCGTCGACTGGAGCGACCTCGACAGCGGCTCGAGCCCGTCGCTCCCTGGCACGGCCGCGCCCACGTCGACAGGTACGACTCCGACGCCCCCGCCCCCGAAGAAGGATGGCGGCGACGAGATGGACGGTGGGGACGAAGACAACGGCGACGCCGACAGCGGGACCCCGGTCGTCCCGCCCGACGGCGGAAACGAAGGCGGCCCCACGAACCCACCTGGCCCGGATGCGGGTTCCGCCGGCTCTCCGTGTGCGAACGCGAACGAGGTCCAGCAGCAGTCCTGCGGCCTATGCGGAGTCCAGTATCGGCTCTGCGCGCCGACCTACGACGAAGATGGGGGCACGTCCAACACCTGGCACGAATGGGGCTACTGCCAGAACGAGCTCGTCGACGGGTGTGTCCCCGGTACGGTCACCACGGAAGCGTGTGGCCTCTGCGGCACCCGCCAGAAGGTCTGCCAGAACGATTGTCGCTATGCCGCTGGCGCCTGCAAGAACGAGCCGGCAAACGCATGTGTACCCGGCACGGTCGACTTCCAGGAAGGCCTGTCATGCACACAAGGCGGTCGCCAGCGGACGTGCGAGGCCACCTGTACGTACACCCCGTTCGGCGATTGCATCGTTCCGCCGGAGCCAGACGTTCCGTCGCTGACCGTCTCGACGACGGTGGGCGAGAAGGTCCTCGGTGACTTCGCCCTGACCGCGTCGGAAAAGCTACCGCGGCTCAGTGGCACGTGTCCGAATGGCGATGCGGACAACGCAGAGCGCCCCTCGAACTGGATCAAGCTCATCAACCCAGGCGCCGGCGCAGTGAAGGTCACCGTCTGGACGCTGAGGTCCACGAAGCCGGGCAACGCGGTGATCGACACGGTCATGGCGTCGTACGGCAAGACGTTCCCGAACACGCCCGCCAAGCGCGAGGCGTGCGTCAGCGGAGTCAACGACGGCTGTTCGACGACGACGGCCGGTGACCCGACGGCGTGCTTGAACAGCTGGGCGGGTCTCGTCGGAACGGGCGCCGTCACGATCGGCGCGAACAGCCACGCGTACATCTGGGTCGGCGGGTGGTCGGACAGCAGCGTCGGCGACTACCAGCTCGCGGCGCGCACGGACGTCGTGAACTGAACCATCGGAGGCGCTCACGCAGCGTTGTGCTGCTGACGCTTCCGAGATCGGTTCGAACCGGAACCACAACCACAACCACTCCATCGTCCGCACGACGCGCGGCTGCCCCTCACGGCAGCTGCGCGTTGCGCTTTGTGGCCCGCTCTCGTCGGAAGGAGCACGGCGCTTGGCCGGAACGGCGGGGACGCGGGGACGCGGGAACGCGCCGGCGAGCGCGAGCGTGATGCGGCCGGCAAGGCGCGTGGGAGGGAGAAACAGGGAACAGGGAACAGGGAACAGGGAACAGGGAATGTCGCACGCTCGAAGCGCGTGCGTGACGCGGCCGGCGAGGCGCGTGGGGGGAGGAAGGAAGAGGGAACAGCACGCGCGCGTGGGAGCGAGGAAGAAACAGGGAACTGGGAACTGGGAATGTTCGAGAAGGAGAAATCGGAGCGCGGGAGCGCCGATGAAGTGGCGGCGCTACCCATGGCGTCGAGGGGGCTCCGCCGGGGCAAGGTCAACTGAGGACGACCTGCGAGCCGGGTTACAGCGTGACGAGGCTCGACCCCACGGCGGCGTGTGTTGCTCGGCGACCACGTCTTCGTCGGTGACGGACGGCGGATCGGCTCCTGGCTGGAGGCAGCGGCGATCGGCGAGCTCGAGACGCCCGCGACGAGGTCGGCTCCTGCCTGGAGGCAGCGGCGATCGGCGAGCTCGAGGCGCTCGCGACGAGGTCGCTCCTGGCTGAAGGCAGCGGCGATCGGCGAGCTCTCGAGGCGCTCGCGACGAGGATGCGGATGGCGCTGATCAGCCGGCGGCGCGGAGGATCTTCGCGACCTGCGTCTGCCGGAGCGGCGCGCCTGTACGTCCCACGACGCCTCGCGCCGCGAGCCGAGTGACGATCGCGCGCTGCGAGAGCCCCTCGCGCGAAAGCTGGCGGACGCTGGCGATGACGTCCTGCTCCTGGGCGTCGGGCTCCGTGTGGACGCCGTCGCTCGCGAGACGGTAGCCGTAGGGCACGGTTCCGACGCGCTCGCCGCGCGCCTTCTTCTCTGCAAGCACGGCGCGGACGCGCGCACCGACCGTGACGCGGTGGTACGCGCGGGCGAGGTCGATGGCCCCGCGGGTGTAGCCCTTGTCGTCCTCGACGGCTTCGTCGGAGAGCGTCCGCGCACGGGAACCGTCAGCGGTGCAGATCCTCGCGCCCTCGACCAGCGCGGCGCGCTCGATGAGCCAGCAGACCAGCTCGTCGTGACCGAAACGCTCCGCGTTGGCAGCGACGAGCATCCCGGCGCCGTAGGTGCGGATCGCCTGATACGCCGCAATGAGCCCAGGACGCTCGGCGATCGGGGTTGCGCCGTCGACGCCGAGGTCGGTCTGCCAAGACCGGATCTCTACGGCTTCACGAGCGGCCCACACCTCGATCGCCCGGCGCTGCGCGCTGGGCGGGTTCGCAGATCGTTCCGCGAGCTCGGAGCTCGTTTCCGCCGTCCGAACGTACGCTACCGCGCGTCTTGCGCTGCCGGCGCCGTGCATCGATAAGCGTTATCGCCGGGACAGATCTGTGCAGTCAACAGGTATTCGCTCTCGAGTGGCCGATGAGCGCGAGATCCGTCGAGGGCAGGCGCGGCTCGTGGTGATGTTCGCAGCGAGGCGACCGAGGTCCCAAGTGGATGCGCCAAACAACGACCGTTGCGCAAACGAACGCGCATCGCGGAGCCGACGCCCGGATCCTTCGTTCGCGCGCCAGGCGATCCACTCGCGACCTGCCACCCGCGAGATCGATCGCGAGCGCCCCCGACCGAACCGCAACGTCGAGCGCCCCGGCCGCTGACTTCGGGCGGTACGGAGCGTGCTACGCAGCAGCGGGTACATGCACGCACGCCGTTGGATCCCCCCGCTCCTCGCCGGTCTGTCCCTCCTTCCGCTCGCCGCGTGTGGGGATGCCGACCTAGGAGCGATGAGCGACCCGCTTCCTGCTCCGAGCGAGGGGAACGACGGCGAGGAAGCCGACCTCGGGGAGGACGGACCGAACGGCATCGATCCCTTCGAAGGTGACGAGAGCGAAGATACGGACGAGACGACAACCCCGGGCGATGCTGACGCGGACGACGATTCGAACACCGGCATGATCGAGGACGAGGCTCCGGTCACGCCGCCAGAGGCAGCGGCGCCGAAGCCACTGCAGCCCATTCGCGTGATGACCTACAACGTGCGGCACCCCACGTCCGAGGACTCGGGGATCTACGCGTGGAGCAAGCGCAAGGCCGCCGTCGTCGCCCGCATCCTCGCCAACAAGCCGGACATCGTCGGCGTGCAGGAGGCCTCGAACGGGGCGGACAAGGACCTCATCGCCGGCCTCACCGGCGACAACAAGCCGTACGCCGTGTTCCGTCCGAGCACGTCCGGAAGCCCGAAGCTCGTGTTCTACAGGAAGACGCGCTTTGCCTACGACGCGGCGACCGGCAAGGGCAACCTGTCCCTGCCGAACCCCTACGCGAAGTCCGACGCGTGTTACCCGAACGCCAATGGGAGGCGAGCGGCTTGGGTAGGACTGCGCGACAAGGACGCGCAGAAGGTCTTCCTGATCGTCAACGCGCACATCGCTCATGGCGCAAAGTGCTCGGCGGGCCGGAAGAAGCAGATGGAGGCCATCAAGAAGCTCGTCCAAACGGAGGGCAAAGGCCTGAGCAAGATCGTCATGGGTGACTTCAACACCGATCCCCAGGCGACCGCGACGAAGGGCGAGACGACGATCTCCATCCTCGAGAGCGCTGGGCTGAAGCGCACTGCAAGCCACAGCGGCACGACCACGAAGGCCGACGCCACCTTCAACAGCAACTGGAAGAAGACCGGCTGGAAGAGCTCCGCGCGCCTCGATTGGATCTTCCACTCCGGCGGATCCATCACGTCGGCGTCGCCGGCCGTCGACCGCACGACCGCAAACGGCATCTCGCCCTCGGATCACTTCGCGGTCCTCGCAACGATCCGCGCCGCAAAGTAGCCGCCTCCCGCGAGCCCTTCGGCACGACCTCCCAGAGTGGCCCAGACCGGCGCTGGCGCGCTCCCTCGTGGCGCCGTTCTCGACCGCCGCGTGGGGTGATTCGACGACCAGCGTCATTCTCGAGCGGCGCGTCCGGGGGTCGACGCGCGCCACCTCCTCGAATCGGCGCGTCGTCGACCAGCACGAGCGGAACGTCGGGACTCCACGTCCTCAACGTCCACCTCGTCGACGAGCATGCCACAGGAAATCGCGGAAGACCGCCGAGCACGCTGCGCCGGCCGGTCGCGCTCCGCACCGGGGCGCCCGCCTGGGCTGACGGTGCGCGCGCCTGGGTCCAGCCCGAGCTCGACCACGACGCTCCCCGATTGAAAGCGAACGCGACACCGTCGCCGCCGAGCGGACGCTGGCATCAGCCGCAAACGCGCCCGGCGTCGCCGAGCGGAAGCCCAAGCGCTGCAGCTCGAGCCGACGCTGGCATCAGGCCCAAGCGCCCGGCATCGCCGAGACGGAAGCGCAAGCGCTGCACCGCCGCGAGTGCATCAAGCTCGAGCGTTCGACGACCACCGCCGCGAGCCGAGAGAATCGGAAGACAAAATGCAAAAAGCCCGAGAGTCGCGCAGTGCGCGGTCTCTCGAGCTTCTTTTGGGAAAAATCCCGGCGGCGTCCTACTCTCCCACACGGCTACCCGTGCAGTACCATCGGCTCC
>JAFAER010000059.1 GCA_023423895.1 Pseudomonadota bacterium | reverse complement strand
GCCGGGCGATCATCTCGGGATCGTGCGCCGTCTCGAGGCGGCGGGCGTCGGCATCGAAGGCCGCACGGCCTACTCGCTGTACTTCCGCGACCCCGACGGCCGCCGCATCGGCGTGTCATCGTACCCGGCGGAGCTCGAAGCGCTGCCTCCGTCCTCGTGATGCGCAGCGCTGTTTCGGCTCTGAATTGTGCACTCTCTCGAGGCGCGCAGGTCGGCCGATTGCCTCGGCCGATGGAGCGCGCAGATCAGCCGAGATGCGGGATGTGCACGCCGCGCTCCTTCGCGCAGGCGATGGCTTCTTCGTAGCCCGCGTCGGCGTGGCGGACGACGCCCATGCCCGGATCGCTCGTGAGCACGCGCTCGAGGCGCTGCGCGGCCTCCGGCGTGCCGTCGGCGACGACGACCATGCCGGCATGGAGGCTCATGCCCATGCCGACGCCTCCGCCGTGGTGGAAGCTGACCCAGCTCGCGCCCGCCGCGGTGTTCACGAGCGCGTTCAGGAGCGCAAAGTCGGCGATCGCGTCCGAGCCGTCCTTCATCGCCTCGGTCTCGCGGTTCGGCGACGCGACCGATCCGCAGTCGAGGTGATCGCGACCGATGACGATCGGCGCCTTCACCTTGCCCGTGCGAACGAGCTCGTTGAACACGAGGCCGACCTTCGCGCGATCGCCATAGCCGAGCCAGCAGATGCGCGACGGCAAGCCCTGGAACTTCACCCGCTCCTTCGCGAGCTCGATCCAGCGACGCAGGTCCGGATCGTTCGGGACGGCGTCGAGCACGGCCTGATCGGTGACCGCGATGTCTTCCGGATCGCCCGAGAGCGCGACCCAGCGGAACGGGCCCTTTCCGACGCAGAAGAGCGGCCGGATGTACGCAGGGACGAAGCCGGGGATGTCGAACGCGCGCTCCGCGCCCGCTTCCTTCGCGCACTGGCGGATGTTGTTGCCGTAGTCGAAGACCTCGGCGCCCTTCTTCTTCATCGCCAGCATCGCCTCGATTTCCTCGGCCATGCTCGCCTTCGCCTTCTCGACGTAACCCTCCGGGTCTTCCTGCCGGAGGTCCGCGGCCTCCTCGAGGTTGAAGCCGAGCGGGATGTAGCCAACGAGCGGATCGTGCGCTGCCGTCTGCTCGGTGACGAGGTCGGGGATGATGCCGCGCTTCACGAGCTCCGGGTAGACGTCCGCCGCATTGGCGCAGAGGCCGATGCTGACCGGGCGGTCTTCCTTCTTCGCCTTCTCGAGCCGCGCGAGCGCCTCGTCGAGCGTGTCGGCGCGCTCGTCGACGTAGCGCGTGTCGAGGCGCTTCTGGATGCGCGACGGGTCGATCTCGACCGCGATGCAGGACATGCCCGCCATCGTCGCGGCGAGGGGCTGTGCGCCGCCCATTCCACCGAGGCCCGCCGTGAGCACCCAGAGATGTCCCGCCGCCTTCGTACGCTCGACGTACGCCTTGCGCGCCGCGACGAACGTCTCGTACGTGCCCTGGAGGATGCCCTGCGTGCCGATGTAGATCCACGAGCCCGCGGTCATCTGGCCGTACATGATGAGGCCCTTCTTCTCGAGCTCGCGGAAGTGCTCCCAGTTGGCCCACTTGCCGACGAGGTTCGAGTTCGCGATGAGGACGCGCGGCGCGTCTCGGTGCGTCTTGAAGCGGCCCACGGCCTTGCCCGACTGCACGAGCAGCGTCTCGTCGTCTGCGAGGTCCTGGAGCTCGCGCGTGATGACGTCGAACGCCTCCCACGAGCGCGCGGCCTTGCCGGTGCCACCGTAGACGACGAGGTCCTCCGGACGCTCGGCGACCTCGGGGTCGAGGTTGTTGTAGAGCATGCGGAGCGCAGCCTCCTGCACCCATCCCTTGCACGTCAGCGTCGATCCGCGCGGAGCCTTGACCGTTCGAGCCATGCGCGCTGTTTAGCGCGGCCCCTGCGCGGATGGAATCCTCGTGCGACGGAGCATTCGACGCGGCGATCGACGCTCTGCGGCAGCGGACGAGCTCTACTTTCTCGATCAGCGGACGGACATCTTGCGAAGCGCCTTCTCGATGGTGCCGTCGCCCTCGTCGTCGGCCACGGCCTCGAGCGCGACGCGGACGCGCTCGTTGGCCGTCCCAGCCGCGGCCACCCTCACGCGGTAGCCCTCTCCTGCGGTGCGGAGAGCGAGGGCAGCACCGATGCGTTCGTCGGGCCCCGCCGCCGCGCTCGAAAGAACGCGCGCTGCGTCCTCGCTGGTCTTCGGGCTGTCGCGATAGCCGCCCTCGAGCATCGCCGAGAGCGCGCTGCGCCATTCCGCGAGCGAACGGCCCGCTCGTCCAAACACCATCGGCTCGGCAACGCCCTGCGTTCCCGCGCGCTCCTCGGCACGCCGAAGGACCGACGCGACCCGGACATCGTCGATCCCGAGCCCCCGCAGCGCGCTCCAGAGCCGCGGATCGTCCACGCGGAAGAAGCGTGAGCGGTGCCCGCGCTCGACCGACACGCCGTCATTCCCGATCACGACCTCCGGCGGCGACACGAGCCACCGCGCGAGGGTGTACGTCAGCAGGAACGCGAGCGGCGCCAGGGTGGACGTCCCGACGAGAGAGAGCGCGCCGCCGTTGTCCAGCGCGAAGCCGAGCAGCATCAGGGGGAACGTGGAGAAGAACCACGCGCCCATGGCGATCGGCAGATGCAGGAAGCGTCGGCCGGGCGTGGTCAGCCGCGAGCGCACGCGCGCGCCGCCGGGCCCGAAGCCGAGGCGTTCGACGAGCGCGCCCGCGGTTTCGACGTCGCTCGTCCCGATCGTGAGGCGGTCGCCGGACGCGAGCTCGATCTCCACGGTGCGCACCACCGTACCGGGCACAGGCCGCTCGACGACGAGCGCACCGACGAGCTCCGTTCGCTCGACCACGTGCGGCTTCCCTGAGACTGCGTGCACGACGAGCGCGGTGTCCGTCAGCTCGAGGGCGCCCTGCCTCCACGGCGCGTGTCGAGAGAGAGCGTAGCTCGCGATGATCAGCGCCCAGCTGAGCAGGCCGACCACGCCGAAGACCGCACCGAAGACCGGCGACAAGAAGCTCGTGGAGAGCCCAGCGGCGATCGTCTGCGTGATGTAGACCGCCTTGAACGCAGTGCTGAGACGGCGCGGCAGCTGGACACGAGTCCACGCGATGCCGGAGGTCGCGAACGTCGTCGTCGTCGTCGTCGTCGTCGTCATTGCGCAGCGGTGGACGTCCCGGAGCCGAGCGCGTCGAGCGCGAGGTGCATCCGCACGCGATCGTCCTCCGAGAGCGTGTGCGGATGTTGCTCCTCGATCGCCTTGGCTTCGCCGAGCCATCGAGCGGCGGCCTCGCGGTCGCCGAGCGAGTGGTGGACGAGCCCGCGGTAGAGGACGTACTCCGCTCGCCGCGCTCCGCTCCACGACGCGCTCGCCGGCTCGAGCGCCACGAGCTTCTCCTTGGCGTCCGCGACCCGTCCGCTCTTGAAGTCGCTCTTCGCGCTCCGGATGGCGCTCGCCCCTCCGCAGGCCAACACGAAAACCGCGATGCCGACGGCGATGGAGTGACGGAAGGGTCGGTGTGTCATCGGATCCACGCTCTTTCGTTGCCTGTGTTCCCATGACGCCCCGGGCCTTGCTTCCCGGTGCATTGTCCTGGTGCTTTGTCGGCGACCGCCGACGAGCAGGGTACTCCAGAATACTGCGCGCGCCCGTGGGAGAAGGTGCGCGGGTGCGCAACGCGCGCGTGGGGCTGCGCGATGACCTTCGGGCGCTTTGCGTCCGCTGAGCTATGAATGAGACAGGCCGCGCGCTCGCGCCCGACGATGCTGTCGGTGCGGGCCACGTTGCCCGGATTGGGAGCTGCTTGGAATGACCTCTTCGCGTGTGCTCGCCTGCTCCGTCCTTTGTCTCGTGCTCGGCGCGGCGCTGCTGAATTGCACGGACAACGAGAACGACAAGTTCCCTCGGCCGCCCGACGGGCAGCTCGACGGAGGCGGAGACGACGGGCCCGCTCCCCCGCAACCGTCACAGCCGCATCCGAACAGGAACGCGCAGCCGAAGGTGACCGAGTGCGGAGGCTCCGTCGCTTCGGCGGGCTCCGCGGTCTGCGCCGTGACGAAGTCGGGCGCAGGCACGATGAAGGTGCTCCGCGGGACCGTGCTCCTGCCGGAGGAGGTCCTTCACAACGGTGAGGTGCTCGTCGACTCGCGTGGCGTCATCGTGTGCGCCGCTTGCGACTGCAGCGACGATGCTGGCTACGCCGAAGCGTCGGTCGTGTCGTGCCCGCAGGGCGTCATCTCCCCCGGTCTCATCAACCCCCATGAGCACCTGACGTACCAGAACAACAAGCCGATCGGCCACGGCACGGAGCGTTACGAGAACCGCAGCGACTGGCAGGGCGCCCGAGGCCACAAGCGCCTCGACTACAAGAGCGGCGCGAACCAGACCGTGCAGGCGTACGGCGAGCTCCGCTTCCTGATGAGCGGCACGACGTCGATCGCCGGCGGCGGCGGCGTGCCCGGGCTCATCCGCAATGTCGACACGAGCGCCGACGAGCTCGAAGGGCTTCCGATGGCGATCGCCAACTCGGACGTCTTCCCCCTGAGCACGCCGGGCAAGAACCTCGCACGCGGCTGCGACTATTCACCAGGACGGACGACGACCGGACAGGTCTCGCAGCTCGACGGGTACCTGCCGCACATCTCGGAAGGCATCGACGAGGAAGCTCACAACGAGTTCGTCTGCACGAGCGACGGTGACTTCGATCTCGTCCAGCGCCAGACCGGCATCATCCACGCCGTCGCCCTGACGCCGGCCGACGCCAAGGCCATCCAGCAAGACCTCGCGAAGGTCGTCTGGTCGCCGCGGTCGAACACGGACCTCTACGGCAACACCGCGCAGGCGGTCATGCTCGATCTCGCCGGCGTCGTGATCGCGCTCGGGACCGACTGGGTCCCTTCCGGCTCGATGAACATGCTCCGCGAGCTCCGCTGCGCGGACGAGTGGAACCAGAAATATTTCGACAAGCACTTCTCCGACGCCGACCTCTGGCGGATGGCGACCAGCAACGCGGCGTTCGCGGTAGGCGCGGGCCACGCCATCGGCATGATCAAGCCCGGATACCTCGCCGACATCGCGGTGTACGACGGCAAGACGAGCAAAGACTTCCGCGCGATCCTCGACGCGGGCGTCGAGGACGTCGCGCTCGTCCTCCGCGGCGGTCGCGCGATGTACGGCGACGACGCGCTCGTGAAGAACGCGCTCTGGGGCGACCCGGCCGCGTGCGAGACCTTCCCTGCCGAGGTGTGCGGCAAGACGAAGGCCGCCTGCGTCGACGTCAGGACGGGCGCCGCGCCGAAGCTCGGCGACCTCCTCACCGCCGGAGAGGCGTTCTACCCGCCGTTCTTCTGCAAGGACAAGACGCCGGACCTCGAGCCGTCGTGCGTCCCGTCGCGCGCGGAGTCCGAGTCGGTGAAGGGCTCGACCGCATACACCGGCATCCCGTCCGAGGAAGACACGGACGGAGACGGCTTCCCGGACGCGAACGACAACTGCCCCACGATCTTCAACCCCATCCGGCCGATGGATCTGGGTCGCCAGGCCGACGCCGACAACGACGGCATCGGCGACGCGTGCGACGAGTGCCCCGAATCTCCGACGCAGGAGTGCGTGCACGCGACCGCCACCGACCTCGACGGCGACGGCGTCCCGAACGGCATCGACAACTGCCCTGAGCACCCCAACGCGAATCAGTCCGACCGCGATGAGGACGGGCGCGGCGACGTGTGCGACGGCTGCCCGACGCCCAATCCGGGCGGCGAGCCGTGCTTGCTGTCGATCTCACAGCTCCGAAACAAGGCGGCTCCCGGAGCTCCGAAGGGCTCCGTCGTCGCGTCGGTCCAGGGGTACGTCTCGGCGCGCAAGACGAACGACTTCTTGTTCATCCAGGAAGGCACCACCGGCGCGCCGTGGCAGGGCATCTACGTCCCCGCCAGCGCGCTCGCGGGGACCACGACGAACGGACCGAAGATCGGCCAGAAGGTGGAGGTCGTCGGTAAGACGGCGGAGCTCTTCAACGTCGATCAGATCACGGCAGCGCGCATCAGCGTCCTCGAAGCGACCGCGGCGACGATGACGCCCCTCGACGTCACGGCGGCCCAGGTGGGTACGGCCGCAGGCAGCGGAGCCGAGCCGTACGAGAGCTTGCTCGTCCGCGTGAACGCGCCGCTCGTCATCACGAACGACAATCCGGACACGGGGCCGTTCTTCGAGTTCGTCGTCACGGGCAATCTCCGCGTCGACGACTTCATCTGGCCCTACTTCGGCACGGACAGTCCGACCGGCACGAAGTGCAAGCAGAGCCCACCGCCGCCGGAGTGTGCGTACCCGCGGCCAACATTCACGAACGGCACCACGTTCACGAGCATCACGGGCGTGATGGGCTTCTCGTTCAGCAACCGGAAGCTCTATCCGCGCGGCAGCTCGGCGAACGCGACGGGCTCCAGCACGCCCGATTTCGTGCGCTGACGTCGACACCCTCGTCGGCTTCCTGGTGGACTTCGCCCGCCGACGAGGGGTCTTCCATTCGCTGACGTCTTCGGAGGTCGTCGCCCGCTCGGACGCCGTCAGACGCGGTCAGACGCGATCAGACACGATTACGCGGCACGAGCGTTCTGCCCGCGTGTGTCCCGTTCGGACGCGTGCGCCGACCGGCCGCGCGAAGAAGCTCGTCGAGCGTGCTCGCGTGCATCTCTTGCTCTTCGTCCTGGTCCCGCTCCTGATCCGCCTCCGCCTCGTCGAGGTCGTCGGCCTCGAGCTCGTCGTCGCGCGTGACCGGCGGTCGAGCGCTCTGATCCCAACGCTCGGCGAGCTCGCTCGCGAGGCGTGAGAGCAGCGGGCGCGTCGACTCGCGATCGAGCGCGGAGAGCAGGACCGCATCGGGGTAGCGCTTCTGCAAGAGCATCCGATCGAGCAGCGAGAGCAGCTCCACCTTGTTGAAAACGAGCACTCGCGGGATGTCCGCAAGCTCGAGCTCCTCGAGGACGTCGAGCGTCGTGTCGATGCGCTCGGCCTTTGCCTCGTCCGCCGCGTCGACGACGTGGAGGATCAGGTCGGCGTCGGCCGCCTCCTCGAAGGTCGCCCGGAACGCAGCGAAGAGATCCTGCGGCAGGTCGCGGATGAAACCGACAGTGTCCGTGATGACGACCTCGCGATCGCCGTACCCGGCCCAGCCCACCTTGAGGTGCCGCGAACGCGTGTCGAGCGTCGCGAACAGCTTGTCCTCGGAGAGCACGGACGCGCCCGTCAGGGTGTTGAGGAGCGTGCTCTTCCCTGCGTTCGTGTAGCCGACGATCGCGATCGTCGGCACGCCCTCACGAGCGCGCTTGTGCCGACGCTGCTCGCGCCGCTTTGCGAGCTTACGAAGCTGCGCCTCGAGATGCGCGACCCGCTCCTTGGCTCGGCGCCGGCCGATCTCGAGCTTCGTCTCGCCCGGACCTCGTCCGCCGATGCCGCCGGTGAGGCGCGAGAGCGAGTCGTCCTTCTGCCCGAGGCGCGGCATGTTGTACTTCAGCTGCGCGAGCTCGACCTGCACCTTGCCGTCGTGGCTCTCCGCGCGTTGCGCGAAGATGTCGAGGATGAGCTGCGTGCGGTCGATGACCTTGAGGTCGCTCTCCTTCGCGATCGCGGACGTCTGCGCGGGCGTGAGCTCGCGGTCGAAGACGAGGACGTCGGCGTCGAGCTGCATCGCGCGGACGATGACGTCGTCGAGCTTGCCCTTGCCGAGCACGAACTTGGGGTCCACGCGATCGCGGAGCTGAACGACCGTCTCGGCGATCTCGACCCCTGCGGTCCGCGCGAGCTCGCGAAGCTCACGCATGCTCTCCTCGGCCTGGTGGGCCGCGCCGCGCGCCGAGCGCTCCCCGACATGCACGAGCACCGCGCTGCCGTCCTTGCCGCGCACCTCGCGCGCACGGCTGCGGCGGGCGAACTCGGCCTCGAGATCGCTCATCAACGCCGCGACGTCGACGCTGAGCTGGCCCATCGGAACAGGCCCGACCTCGCGATACGGCAGCTCGCCTGGCTTGTCCGTCGGGACGTTGTACGCGTACTGGATGGACTTCGCCTCGCCGCGCGGTCCGAGCTGGATCGCGCAAACGAGATCGAGGCGCAGCCGCACGAGGTCGACCATGTCGTCGCGCGTCAGCGCTTCGCCACGGAGATGCGTGTGCACGAGACGGAGGCCGCGGAAGCGACCTTCCGCTGCGCGGAGGCGACCGATGTCCGGAAGCATGAGCTTGCCGGCATCACCGACGATCACGTAGTCGACTTGCCCCGACCGATGGACGAGCGCGCCCACCTGGCGACCGGTCTCGACGCTGGCCGCGACGAGCGATCGCGTCAGCTCCGGCGACGAGATGTCCTCGGCGGGGACGCGGCGGCGATAGATGCGCTCCAGCGTCTTGGTTGCGGAGGGAGAGAGCCCGCGGATGTTGCCGTAGAGTTGGATGCCAGCCTGACCGTGTACGCGCGCGTGCAAGATGCACGCGGCTTCACGCATGGTTTACAGCGACGCGCGAGCCGATCAAGCCCTTTCGGGCTCCGCCGTCCCGTCCATGCTGGCGCTGGGACGGTCCGCACCGACCTGTTGGCCTACCGCGACGGAGCTCGAAGCTCGAGCTCGGCGACTAGACCGGATGATGCGTCGGGCTCGCACGCTCACGCCCGCCGCGACTTCCCGACCGCCGGGAGGGGCGGAGAGGTGGAGACGGCTGGCAAGGCGCGAGCGGGAATGAGCGTGGAGCCCGATGGTGGCGCGCGTCGGACTCGCACGCCCCCGCCCGCGCTCGATTCTTACCGCTCCGGTCTCGGTGGCGGAGTGGCGTAAGAAGCGGCGAGACTCGAGAGCGGGCGCGAGCGTGGAGGCCGTCGCGAACCGTGCTCGGGTAGTTGCATGGTGCAGGCCACGGCGACGTGAAAGACCGTGCTCGCCAGACAACCGGCGATTCTTGCACGGCGTGTCCGACGACATCGACGAACGGAGCTATCGGCGCCCTCTCTCGTGGATCGCCGGATCACCGTGGCGGTCAGCGAGGGGGGATCTGCCCCGATCGCGTGCGCGATTCGAGCATGCGTGTCATTCCGTGCACGTCGCGCCGATCGGCGGCCCCGACGCGGGCGCCGCCCAGCTCCAAAGCGACGAGGCGATGCGTGGATAATACATGGTGAACGAGTAACACATCTCGTCGGCGGTATTTTCGCCGAACCCGACGGTCTCGCCCGTCCCATTGACCCAGCTGCACTTCGTGCGAATCACGTCGCCGCTCTTCGTCGTGGCGTCGATCGGCAACCACGCCTGAGAGTCGAAGCTGAAGCTCTGCATGGTGCCGAGATCCACCGCTGGGCCACCGCCGGCCGGCTCGAGCGTCGTCGACATCGCGACGCCCAGCTTGTGCATGTGAGGCATCGCGGCGAACAGATGAAGCCCCGCGAAGGCAGAAGGCACCGTGAGCGCGCAGTCCACGGTGTACCTGCCGCCAGCGGGGGGCGCCGCGGGGATCGTGAAATCCTGCGAGCCGAACGCCATCACGTCCGCCTCGTATTTTCGCGGTGCAGACGTACAGAGGTCGATGGAGCTCTTGTCCTTCTCGCCCGCGAGCTTCTGCGGGTTCGAGTAGTGCATCTGCACGACGTAGTGCGTCGGATTGGCCGGATCGGACGAGACCGGGAAGCCCACGTCCGGCGGCAGCTCGAAGCCTTTCGTCCCCGGCGCCCACCCGAGGACCATTCGCCACGTGATGGCGGCCCCGGCATTGCACGACTTCGGCGTCCGCGAATACGCGCTCGTGGCCTCGTAGAGGACGACGTGGTGGACGATCTTCGTGTTGTCGATCCGCGGAGCGAACGCCGTGATGTGCGTCGCCGGATCGCGAGCGAGGTCGACGCCCCAGCAGACGTACTCGTCGCCGGCCGAATTCGGCATCTCCCATTCGGATTCCGGCGCGAGCGAGAGATCCGGCGAACACGAGAGGCCTTCGGGGATCGGCTTCGTCGTGGTGTTGCAGTCGCTCTCACCGCGCGGCGCTCCGGCGGCGACCCAGTCCGCCAGCGTCTTCCGGTCCGCCGGAGAGAGCCGCGGGTTCGGCGACGGGGGCATGGGCCGGGCGTCGTCGGCGATGCGCGCCACGACCATGTCGTGGACCTTTCGCGCCGCGTCGCTCGGTGCCCCGGCATGCAGGTCGTCCCACGTGACGAGCGGCATCGGCGAGCCGAACTGCGGCGGCGCCGAGTGGCACCCGCGGCAATTGTCTGCGAGCACCTTGTCGACGTCGCACGGCAGACCGGCGCCACCGCCCTGCCCTACCGTGCCCGCATCCGACTGTGTTCCCTGACGCGACGGTCCGACCGACGAGCCTCCGCCGCACGCGCCGCCGAGGACGACGACGCTCGCGAGCAAACCGACTACGAGGCTGGACCTGAGCATCCCGATAGGATGCGCCCACTCTCGAGCTCGATCAAACGCGGCGAGATGCCCGGGGGCCAAACCCTCCAGACGACCCCGCCGCCATCCGCCGATCCGCCTGGGGCCGGCTTACTTGTTCACGCGCTCGAGGTACTGGCCGCTCGAGGTGTCGATCTTGATCCACTCGCCTTCCTTGATGAAAAGCGGGACGTTGACCGTCGCACCCGTGGTGAGCGTCGCGGGCTTGGTTGCGCCGCTCGCGGTGTCGCCCTTCACGCCGGGCTCGCTCGCGACGACCTGCATGACGACGTTCGGCGGCATGTCGATGCCGATGGGGTTGCCGTTGAAGAGCGTGACCTCGACGTCGAGCCCCTCGGAGAGGAAGCGCGCCTCGTCGCCGACCTTGGCCTTCTCGACGTAGATCTGGTCGCCCGTGTTCGTGTCCATGAAGACGAAGTTGTCGCCCTCTTCCCACGAATACGTCATCTTGCGGTCTTCGACGTCGGCGAGCTCGACGCTGTCGCCCGACTTCCACGTCCGCTCCGTGACGTTGCCGTTCACGAGGTTACGAACCCGGCAGCGCGTGAACGACTGGCCCTTACCCGGCTTGACGAACTGGTGTTCGACGATGTGGTAGGGCGTCCCGTCGATCTGGATCTTGAGCCCTTTGCGGATGTCGGTCGTGCTGGCCATGGTTTCGTCCGGGGTGGTTACCACGGGCCAGAGCGACCCAGCAAGGTGGATAGGCGATCCGGGGCATGTAAGGGCGGATTTCGACCTCGACCAGCCTCGTGCTAAGAGCGCCGCCGATGGTTCACGAGGTCGACGAGGAGCTCCGCGAGATCAAGCGTGAGATCATCGAGTCGCGAGGGCTCGTCATCAAGACGAACAACCTCACGAACGCCCTCAGCGCCGACATCAAGTCGATCGCGAAGCGCCAGCAGACGTACGAACGCCGCATCTCCTGGAACAGTGCGACGGCGTACATCGTGTTCGTGGTGGTCGTCTTTGCCGCGCTGAAGCTCGCCTGGGACGCACGCGTCGACCAGATCAAGGCCGAGACCGAACAGCGCGCCCAGGACAACGACCGCCTCCGGAAAGAAGCGCGCGAGGCGCTGAAGCGCGACGAAGATCGGTCCCGCGCCGAATCGCGAGCGGCCCAGTTCTACGATCTCATCCGCTCGGGAAAGCGCGCCGAGGTCGTCGAGCAGTGGGAGCAGGTCAAGAAGGAGCCCCTGAGCAAAGCCGAGATGGCGATGTTCTCGGACGGGGTCGAGCGCGCCAAGAACGACCTCGCCGCCCAGCTCTATCAGCAAGGAATGGACAAGGTCCGTGTCCAGCGCTGGCAAGAGGCGGCGAGCGCCTTCGAGGAGTCGCTCCGCTACAAGGACGACTCCGCCATTGCCCCCGCCGTCCGTCTCGGCCTCGCCGACTCGTACCGGCACCTCAATCGCCAGCGGGAGGCCATTCCGATCCTGACCACGCTCGCCGAGAACGCGGTCGACAAGGAGGTCCACGACGACGCGCTGTCGATGCTCGCGTGGTGCCAGATGGATGTGCAGGCGTGGAACGACGCGAAGAACACGTGGCGGACGCTGATCCGGCGCTTCCCCGAGTCACGTTTCGCGGCGGAAGCGAAGATGCAGCTCGCGCAGCTGCAGTTGATGCACTGAGCCCACGTGGGAGGGGGGCGCGGTCGGGCGTTCCCCTTCCCGTTCGATGCGCTCGCGCGATGAGCTCACGCGACGAGGGAGCGGTACGCCGCAGTGACCTCGGCGAAGCGTGCGGACAGCGTGCGGCGTTCCTCGTGTGTCGCGTCCGGATGCAGGTCGGGATGGTACTCGCGGACGAGGCGGCGGTAGGCGCGCTTGATCTCGTCGGCGGCGGCGCCCGTCGAGACGCCCAGCGTGCGGTAGGCCGAGAGGCGCGTCGTGTCGATGCTCCCCGGAAAGCCGCTCGGGGGACGGTTGGCGGCCCGGTACGTGCTGCTGGTCGGGTCGGGGGCGCGATCGCGCGCCCGCTTCTTCCCGACGAGGAACTCCGACGCGGCGAGCGGCTCCTCGAGCAGTGCCCCGCGTGGCGGACGCACGGTGACGCGATAGAGGATCTGCGCGTCGGCGAGCTCCTCGAGCATCTGCATGCGGAGCATCAGCTGACGGCGAAGCGCCCTACCGACAATCGCCGGAGACAGGTGGAAATCGCGAACGAGGACCTCGCCGTGGAGTCTCCGCGACGCCATCGCGCGCAGAAGTGAGCGGCGGAGGATGTCGTCGTCGACCGCTTCCTCCTGACGGAGAATCTCGCCGAGCGACGATGCCGCGCGATCCACCTCGACCGCAGTGACGAGGCCGTTCGTGAGATGAATGCGATGCGTGCGCCCGGTCGTCTCGACGAGCTCGAGCGTCCCGCTCACACGTCCTCGATGAAGCGAGCCGAGAAGGTCGCCGAGGGTCGTCGCCTTGAGGCGCCCCGGGAGCTGCATGCGATCGTGGTACCAAGCACGGCCGGTCCCAGCCAAGAAAGCGGCCGGAGGAAGGGGCGGAGGTCCCTCAGCCGACGTGCACGACGGCGCGAACGTCGATGGTCGTCGCCGCACACTTCGTCGCGCCGGCATCGGCGACGCCCCGCTCGCAGACCATGGCCCGCACACGCGCACGCGCCTCGCCGTTGCCGGCCTTGCGCGAGATCAGACCGAAGGCCCATTTCTGGCTCGCGGCATCGCGAAAGACGGCGTCGGTCGGACCGATCCGACCTTTGAGAGCCGCCGTGAACTCTGGAAGCTCGACGAGCGCGACGTCCGCCCAAGCGATCGAGCGGTCGCCGAGCACCTTGGCCTCGACGGAGCACTTGACGCGTCCGGGCTCCGCCGCCCTCTCGCACTGCATCGATCCGGTGAGCTTCGGCGGCTCCTCGGCGGCAGCCTCGCCCGCGCCCGCCGTCGCCGTCGTCGTGATCGCGGCGCCGAGCGCCGCAACGCCTACGCAAGCACATCCATAGCGGAGCGGGGACATCGATGGTAAACCGCGCGACCATGCGAACGCTCGCGTGGACCGCCCTCGCCATCTTGCTCGCCTCCACTGCCTGCGACAAGGACGAGAAGTCGAAGGCGCTCGTCGACTCCGTCGTCGGCGACTCCGCCGCGCCGACGGCCACCGCCCCCGGCACGGCCGCGTCGGCCGCGTCGACCGCTCCGTCCGGCCCGACGGATTCGGCAGAAGCGGGCGCGGGCGCGGGCGCGGCGCCGTCACCTTCGGCATCGTTCGCGATGCCCGAGCGGCCGATCCCGAAGCCGCAGACCATGGTCGGCGCCGGAGCACCGCAAGAGACGCAGATGAAAGCCATCGGCTACATGGTCGCGATGCGCGCGCCGCGTCCGGACGACCCGCCCGCGGACGAAGCGTACGCCGCCGACCTCGTCAACAAGCTGAAGCCCGTCGTCCTCGCCATGGACAAGGGCCCCGACAAGGCCAAGTGGAACCGCGTCGAGATGGTAGCCAAGGGCCGTCAGATCGACCTCATGATGTCCGACGGCTGTGACGCCAAGGCCCCCTTCAACGCGGTCGCCCAGCGCCTGAACATCCCGCTCGCGACGCTCCTCTCCCACGGCGTCCTCGTCATCCGCTGCAACGACACCAAGCACCAGTGCCTCCAGAGCACCCGCGACCCCGACGACGTCCTCTGCACCACGGCCCCCCGCCACAAGTAGCGCCGCGCCCCGCCCGCCCCCGCGCCCGCGCCCGCGCCCCAAAAACGTAACCCCGGTGCGTTTTGGCATGGCGGACGCGCGCGCGCGGCGGGCACGGATCTTTTTTCTGCGCGGCGACGATTTTGCGCAACTGGGCGGCGCAGCGACCGATGGGATGCGCGATGAGTTTGCCTCGCCGTATCTTGCCGGGCTCGTTCTATCTCGTCACGCGGCGCATCGCGCAACGCATGTTCTTGCTGCGGCCCGGTGACGTCATCAACAACATCCTCGAGTACTGCCTGGCGGAGGCGGCAGGTCGTTTCAACATCAAGGTCATCGCCTTCACGGCGATGAGCAATCACTATCACGGCGTCTTCTACGACCCTGACGGGAAGCTCCCGAAGTTTCTCGAGCGATTCCACAAGATGGTCGCCAAGGCCGTGAACGGTCATCACAAGCGCTGGGAGAACCTCTGGTCGAGCGAGGAGACTTGCGTGACGCGCCTCGTGACGCTCGACGACGTCTTCGACAAGGTCGTCTACGTGCTGATGAACCCCGTAGCGGCACACCTGGTCGACAGCGCCGCGCAGTGGCCGGGAGCCACCACGTGGAACCGGATGGGACGCGAGCCGAAGGTCATCAAGCGACCGAAGGTGTACTTCCGCAAAGACGGCGTGATGCCCGCCACCGCGAAGCTCGTTGTGACCGCGCCCCCTGGCCTGAAAGGCGAGACGGGCGCCGAGTGGATCAAGCGGGTACGACGCGAAGTCGACCTCCGCGAGAAGATCGCAAGAGACGAGCGGCGGTCGAAACGAATCGCCCTCGTCGGGCGGAAGGGCGTCCTTGCAACGAATCCCTTCGACGCCCCCAGGACGGAAGCGCCGCGCCGCAGACTACGCCCAGCGCTCGCCTGCAAAGACAAGGAGCGGATGAAGTTGGAACGGGCGAGCCTGAAAGGCTTTCGGGTGTCGTACCGCTCCGCGCTCGCCCGCTTGCTCGCACGCCTCCCGAAAGGCGACCTGAAGAAACCTCCCCGGGTCGAGTTCCCCGCGGGCACCTGGCGTTGGCGCGAGCTCGGCCTCCGCTGCGAGCGCCACCGCCCAGCCGCCTAGCGCGCGCCCTTCGTCAGCCGCAAGCCGCAAGCCGCAAGCCGCAAGCCGCAACATCCGCGACGCCCCAGCCACCGATCCGTCCATCGTGCGCCCGACGCGCGCGGTGGCATTCGTGCGTCCGCGCTCTGCCAGTGCGTCGTGCTCCACGCAGAGCCGCGCGAGCGCGTGCGTCCACGCGCCGTTCGCCGGCGGCGCCTACGTGCCCGCCAGCAAGCTGCGCGCGACCGTGCGCGAGCCGTCGCAAACGTAACCTCGGTAGGATTTCGGGTGGATCAGGGGAGCGTTGCGACGACGACGGAGCGGCGGCGGATGCAGGCGAGGCGCGAGCCGTCGTCGTTGATCGTGCAGCGGCGGACGTCGGCGTAGGGTTCGAGGTCGGGGGAGCGGACCATCGACCAGCGGTCGGGGATGCGGCCGCGGACGAGGATGCCGTTTGGCATCGCTAGCGCCATCGTCTTCGTTGCGTGCGAGCGCGGGGAGCCCGGAGGCGGGGTCTCGTCGGTGAAGGCCGTGAGCGCGGTGGCCTGGGAGCTGTCTGGCTTGATGAGCAGCGGCTGGCCCGCCACGATGGCTTCGAGGCCGCGGGGGCCCCAGGCGAGGGGCACGGCGGAGGCGGGCTCTCCTCGTCCACCGGTGCATGTCTTGCCGAGGCGCGGCGGCACCGGGAGCACGACATCGACCATCTCGCCGTCTCCCGTCGGCGCGAACGTCGCGCGGAGGGCGACTCCTTCGCAGCCGTGATAGGCCTCGAGCCAGCGGCTCTTGCCGTCGGGCGAAATGACTTCGTCCTTCCAGGCGACCATGTCCGCGGCTTCACCTTCGCCGGACTCCGGATCGATGCGCGTGACGCTCTTGCCGTGGCGCACGAGCAGCTTCCCCGTGTACTCGAACGCGAGCGGCCCCCACTCCGGATGCCCGTCGCGCGGCGCATCCACGGCCACCGACAGCGGCCGAACACTCCGCGCTTCGAGCGCGGGCGCCACGTCCGAGAGAAGCTTCTGCAGGTCGTTGGTCTTCGCCGCCGTCTTCGTCGCGGGCGGGAGCTGAGCTTGCCCTGCTGCGGCGAAGGCTCGGAGGGCGTCTCCCTGCGTCACCCAGGCACGGACCTCGGCGACGCCTGCATCCTCGAGAGGTTTGCTCGACCCACACGTCACCGCGCTGCCCCCGTGGATCTTCGTGATCCGGGCAGCGCCACCGTCGGCGCACATCGCGCGGTAAAGCGCGCGCATCTGCTGCACGAGCGGCGGAACGGAGGCCGCGTCCTTCGGCTTCCCTGCACGCGCGGTGGCCTGCGACGCGATCGCCTTCAGCGAGGCTTCGGGCTCGTCCGGATCTCGGCTCGGACCGGCCGGCCGATCGAAGAAGGCGAGCTTCGCGCCCAGCCGCGGAGCGGACTCCAGGCCCGGGCCGCCCCCCTCGAGACCGACGCGCAGCACGACGTCGTCGATCCCGTCCTTGTCGCGATCCGCCGCGTCCACGTCGATCGTGAGCTTCGGCGCTTCTCGCGGATCATTGACGATCGCATCGAAGGCGATCGCCGGCGCCGGCGGCGCGAGGCGAACGACGATGATCGCGCGTGAGCCGACGCCGCGCGGACACGAGCTTCCGATCTCCGCGAACGCCGAGCGCGGCCCGATCTTCTCGAGCCGAGCCGTCGGTGCACAGGTCGTCTGCGCACCGAGCGCCGGCCCGGACGCGATGGCGCCCGGAGGGCCCTCGGCTCCGCCGTGGAAGAAGACCAGCTCTCCCGTCGAAGAGCCCGGCTTCCGCTCCGCCTGCACCGGGCGGACGATCGCGAGCGCGTCCTTCTTGCCGTCTGCGTCGAAGTCGCCGACGAGGGCGAGCACGATCTCCCTCCCTCCCGCCTCGAGCGTGAGCCCATTCGTCTCCCAAGACGTCGACGCGGGCGGCGCAACGAGCGCAGGCTCGACCATCGCCGTCGCGCTGCCACTGTCTTCGACGGCCGCGCTCCCTCCGCTGTTCGCGAGGCCGTTCGGGCCAGCGTCCGACGCATTGGT
The DNA here is from genome assembly GCA_023423895.1 of Pseudomonadota bacterium. GTDB lineage: Bacteria > Myxococcota_A > Polyangia > Polyangiales > Polyangiaceae > Labilithrix. The sequence goes on along the minus strand of JAFAER010000059.1, from coordinate 14,787 downwards.
CGCCGACGTCTCGACCGCGGGCGGCACGTACGGATGGTCGTTCGCGCACGCTCGACAGCCACCCATCGACGCCGCGACGACGAGCACGAGGCCGAGCCTTCCGAGGAGGACAGCCGAGGATGAGGATGTGGACGAGAGCACGGCGAAAGGGGGCTTACCATGGACAACGCTCATCCGGCGTGGTTGCTTTCCGGCGTGCGACGGGCCCGGAAAAACGCGGAGATCACGGGGACCTCGCGGGTCATCGCCTGCTTCGTGCGGGTCATCGGCGCTCTGATCGTCCTCGCGACCGCCTTCCCTGCCCGCGCGAGCAACATCGGTGAAGCAGCGCGCGCGCTCGAGCAGGCAGAGCGCGACGACGCCGCGCTCGCCTTCGGCAGCGCGCTGGCCGGCTACGAGAAGGCGCTCCGGCTCGACCCGGCGGCGCCGGGGTCGATGCTGGCTCAGCAGCGGGCCGCAGCCCTCCGTGCACGCTCCGAAGGAAGCTTCGAGCCGCTCGCGAGGCTCGAACGTGTCCGTCGCGATCCGAGCCTCTCGTCCGACGCAGCGGCGATCGACGACCTCGTCCGCGCTGCCGATTCGTTTCCGCCGGGCATCGTCCGCGTCGAGGCCTGGATGCTCGCCGCGGAGGCGTACGCCAACCGGCTCGGGCGTCCCGCGGACGCCGTACCGCTCTGGCAACGAATCACACGCGATCCACGCGCGGACGGGATCGTCGCGGGTGCGGCGGCTCGCGCGCTCGTCGAACATCATCTCACACGCGGCGAGCTCGCGAGCGCCGAGGCGGCCGTCGAGCTCGCGGGCGCAAGCGCCGACGCGACGCTCACTCGGGACGTACGTCGGGCCGTGCGTCGGCATTCGATCCATCTCGCTGCGCTGGGCATCATCGCGCTCGTCGTCGTGTTCGCGTCGGTCGCGATCGGACGCGCGGCGCTGAGCGGTCGACATCTCGTCGTGCTCGCACGGGCACGCGCATCCGGCAGACTCGTCCTCGCGTATGCAGCGTACGTCGCCATCGCCGGTGCAGCGCTCGCCTCCGGCTACGAGCACGGCACCGCTCGCCCCTTCCTCGTCTACGGCGCGGTCCTCGTGCCGCTGCTGCTCCTCGCTCGCGCATGGGGCGCGGCCGGATCGCAGGCCGGACCGGCACGCGGACTACGCGCCTTGCTCTGCGCCACGAGCGCGCTCGGCGCGGCGTTCCTCGTCCTCGAGCACGTCGACGTCGCCTACCTCGAGGGGCTCGGTCTGTGAGCATCGAACGCATCGATGACGACGAGCCCCCGGAGCTTCGCCCGGAGCACGTGCGAGCGCTTCGGCTGGGGCACGGGGCGAACTGCTCGAGCGTCGGGAGCGTCATCGATACGCTCTTCCTCGGCGCTGCCGTCGGCGGCGCCATCTTCGCCGCCGTCTGCGCGGCGCTGCGCGAGGAGCCCGTCCGCGTCGTAGGCGCCGCCCGTCCCGAGGAGCAGGCATCCGACGCGCCGGCGGAAGCATCAGCAGACCCATCACGAGACGGAGACGACCGAGACCGACCGGAGGAGCGCACCCCATGATCGTGCGCTACGAGCCCTGGGGCGCGTGGGTGAAGCTCGAACGCCAGCCCGCGCTCGTCGCGCTCGATCGCGATGGCGTCCGTGCCCTCGGCCTCGACGGCGGCGACGTCTGGGAGGGCGCGAGCACGCCCAGCCGCCCGCTCGAGGTGCATGTCGCGGTGACGTCGCGCTGCGCAGCAGGCTGCGAGGGCTGCTACCTCGATGCGCGCCCGGACGGCATCGAGCCGCCGCGGAGCGAGATCGAACGACGCTTCGATGCGCTCGCGTCCGCGGGCGTCTTCACCGTCGCGTTCGGCGGCGGAGAGCCGACGCTGCGGGACGACCTCGGCGATCTCGCAGATGCTGCCCGCGCCCGCGGCCTCACGCCCGTGGTGACCACGAGCGGGCTCGGCATCGGCGACCGCAAGATCCGTCACCTCCAGCGCTTCGCGCAAGTCAACGTGAGCTACGACGGCAGCGGCGACGCGTACGAGAGCGTCCGCGGGTATGACGGCGCGGCGGGCGCGGAGGCGGCGATCGCGAGGCTCGTGGAAGCGGGAGTGAACGTCGGCGTCAACGTCGTGCTCACGCGCGCGACGTTCGACGCGCTGCCGACGACGCTCCGGCGAGCGTTCGAGCTCGGCGCCCGCGAAGCGCAGCTGCTTCGCTACAAGCCCGCCGGCCGCGCGAAGAACCTCGACTACCTGACGCGCCGTCTCTCGGCCGAGCAGGCAAGCGCCCTCGGGCCACGCCTCCGCGTGCTCGCCGAGTCGCTGCCCGAGATGCACATCCGCATCGACTGCGCGCTCGTGCCGTTTCTCTCGGCCGATCCCGAGCTCGCCGCGCGCCCCGATGAGCTCAGACGCTGGGGCGTCTTCGGATGTGAGGCCGCCTCGGCGCTCGCGGCGACGCGCGTCGACGGAAAGGTGCTGCCTTGCAGCTTCGCGAGTGCGTCGGCGATCGACGTCGCGGAGCTCGTGAAAGAAGGCTGGAGCGACGACCCGCAGCTCACGGCGTTCCGTGGTTTCCCGGTGAGCCCACCAGAGCCGTGTGCATCCTGCACGCTTCGCCCGATTTGCCGTGGCGGGTGCAAGGTCGTCGCGGAGTTCGTCGACGGCGCGCTCGGGCCCGACCCGGAGTGTCCCCGCGTGCGGAGCCACCGCGCGTCGGAGGCGGCGAATGACCGCTGACCGCGCGGGCGAAGAAGACGCCACCAGTCCGAGCACCGGCAACGCCAGCACGAGCGTGCGCGCAGCCCTCGCCGCCATCGCCGTGTGCAGCACCGCGATGGCGGTCTACGCGCTCCTGCGCGTCGCCCAGAAGGTGCTCTTCCCCGAGCCCGATCCGGCGCTCGTGTTGTGGAGTGAGCACGCAGGCTACTTCTGGCGAGCGTGGACGGCGTTCTACGTCGGCGGCATGGCCGGATTCGTCGCGTGGATCGCGGCCGGCCGAGACGCAGCGCGAACGGCGCGCGTGCTCGCGTCCGCGCTCGTCGTGAGCGCGCTCTTGCTCGCTGCGCAGGGCCTCTTCCTTCCCTGAGCGTCGCACGTCAGAGATGCACGCCCACGAACACCGGCTCGTTCTCGAGCGTGATGCCGAACCGCGCGCGAACGCCCTCACGAATCCGGCGCGCGAGCGCGATGAGCTCCTCCGTCGACGCCCCGCCGCGATTGACGAGCGCCAGCGCGTGTTTCGAGGAGATGGCGACGCGTCCGCCGTCGCCGACGAACCCCTTCGGGAATCCGGCGCGCTCGATGAGCCACGCCGCGCTCACCTTGAAGCGCCCGTCCGGCTCGGGGAAGACCGGGACCTGACCATGCCATTCCGCGCGGTCGCGGAGCGCCGCGAGCGCCTCCGCCGAGAGGATCGGGTTCGTGAAGAACGAGCCGGCGCTCGTCGAGTCGAGATCGGCCGGATCGAGCACCATCCCCTTCTTTCGCCGGAGCTCGACTACCGTGGAGCGCACGTTCGCGAGCGGCGCGCGCTCGCCCTCCGCCACTCCGAGCGCACGGGCGAGCTCGGCATACCGGATCGGCAGGCTCTCACGCGTGCGCTCGAGAGCGAACGTCACGTCGAGGATGACGTGGCGGTCTTTGCCGCGGAAGTTGCTGGACCTGTAGGCGAACCCGCAGGCGGCTCGGTCGATCTCGACGACCGCGCGCAGCTGGCGATCGAACGCCCGGATCCGCGTGATCGTGCCGCTCACGTCCTGGCCGTACGCGCCGACGTTCTGCATCGGCACCGCGCCGACGAGGCCCGGGATCCCCGCGAGGCACTCGACCCCGGCGAGCCCTTCGTCGACGACCGACTCGACGAAGAGGTCCCATCGTTCGCCGGCCGCCACGGTCACGAGCACCCGCTCCCCGTCGGTGGCCATCGCACGCCCGTGCGTCCCGATCCGGAGGACCGTTCCGTCGAAGCCGGCATCCGACACGACGATGTTGCTCCCTCCACCGAGCACGAGGAGCGGCTCGCCCCGCGCGTCGATCTCGCGCACCACGTCGATGACCGCCACCTCACGCTCGGCGGTGACGAGCCGTGCCGCCTTTCCTCCGAGCCGTAGGGTGGTGAGCGGAGCGATGGGAGCGTTGTCAGCGACGCGCACGGTAGTCCTTCTTACCGGCAATGCCCCATCGTCCGCCACTCTTCACGTGCGCGCGGAGAATCGCGCGGCCGGCATCTGGTATCGTCCGTGCTCCCGCCATGAACGCTCGCTCCCTGCTCAGCCGCAGCGCGCTCCGCGTGTGCGAGGCTATTTTACCCGCCGCCGGCTGAATCGTGCGATGGGACGACCTCGTCATCGGCAAGCTCTGACGTCGAATCCCCAGTGAAGCTCTCTCCTCTTCCCATCGACGAGGTCCTTCCGGATCTCGTTCGCACGCTGTCGACCGCAGGCGCGAGCGTCGTCCTCGAGGCGCCGCCTGGCGCGGGCAAGACGACGCGAGCGCCGCGCGCGCTGTTCGACGCGGGCCTCGACGGCGACATCATCGTGCTCGAGCCACGCCGCCTCGCCGCTCGCCTTGCGGCACGCCGGGTCGCGGACGAGCTCGGGGAGCGCGTCGGCGAGACCGTCGGCTACACAGTTCGCTTCGAGGACGTGTCGAGCAGCAAGACGCGCATCCGCTTCGTCACCGAAGGCGTGCTCACCCGACGGCTCGTCGCCGATCCGACGCTGGCGGGCGTGTCGACGGTCCTCCTGGACGAGATCCACGAGCGACACCTCCAGGGCGACGTCGCGCTCGCGCTCCTCCGCCGCCTTCGCCAGACGCGCCGTCCCGACCTGCGCCTCGTCGCGATGTCGGCCACGCTCGACGCCGGACCGATCGCGCGCTTCCTCGATTGCGGCGTGCTCCGCTCGGAAGGCAAACGCTACGACGTTGCGATCGAGCACCTTCCGGCGCCCGACGATCGAAAGCTGGAGCTGCAGGTCGCCTCCGCGGTGCGGTCACTCGCGACGTCGGGGCTCGACGGCCACGTGCTCGTGTTCCTGCCGGGCGCGGCCGACATCCGGCGTGCGCTCGAGAGCTGCGCCAAGCTCGCCAGCGAGCACGATCTCGCGCTCCTGCCGCTGCACGGCGATCTTCCTCCGGCGGAGCAGGACCGCGCCGTCGGGCCGTCGAAGCAGCGCAAGGTGATCCTCTCGACGAACGTCGCCGAGTCCAGCGTCACCATCGAGGGTGTCGTTGCCGTGGTCGACAGTGGCCTCGTTCGCGTCGCGCGGCACGCGCCGTGGTCGGGTCTGCCGACGACGGCGATCGAGAAGACGAGCCGAGCGTCCGCCACTCAGCGCGCCGGACGCGCCGGGAGGACGAGGCCGGGTCGAGCGCTACGGCTCTACACCAAGGCCGATCACGACGCGCGACCGGAGCACGACACGCCGGAGATCTGGCGCGTCGACCTCGCGCAGACGTTCCTCGAGCTCCACGCGTCGGGCGCGCGCGATCTCGAGTGGCTCGATCCGCCGAAGCCCGATGCGATCGCCGCCGCCGAGTCGCTGCTCGGACGGCTTGGCGCGGTCGACGCGCAGGGCCGGATCACGGACACCGGCAAGAAGATGCTCGCGCTCCCGCTGCATCCGCGTCAGGGACGGCTCCTCGTCGAAGCCGCGCGTCGCGGCGTCGCCGACGAAGGGTGCATCCTCGCGGCGCTCGTCGGCGAGCGCAACATCCGGACCTCGTCGAAGACGCGCTTCGAAGGTCCATCGCGCGGCGCCGACATCGCGACGGACCGGAGCGACCTGCTCGCCCTCCTCGACCTCTTCCACGAGGCGGAAGGCGCCAACTTCGCCGCGCACACGCTTCGGGCCATCGGCCTCGATCCCGGAGGCGTTCACGCGACGCAGCGCGCCGCGAAGCAGCTCACCCGCGCGCTCGGCCGCGTCGAGGCGCGGCGCCCCGAGTCGCCGAAGGCCGTCGACGACGCGCTGCTCATGTCGGTGCTCGCCGGGTTCCCCGACCGCGTCGCACGGAGGCGAAGGTCCGGCACGCGCGATCTCGCGCTCGCTCAAGGCGGAACGGCCGAGCTCTCCGAGGCGAGCGCTGTCCGCGATGCCCCGTGGATGGTCGCCGTCGACGCCGAGCTGCAGCGCGGGCGGACGATCGTACGCGTCGCGAGCGAGATCGAGCCGGAGTGGTTGATCGATTTGTTCGAAGACCGGATCCGCGAGGCCGCCGAGCTGTCGTTCGACGAAGCGAAGGGCGTCGTGACCGGCGGCTCGAAGATGCTCTACGACGCGCTCGCGATCGCCGAGAGCCCCGGGTTCGATGCGGACGATCCTGCCGTCGCCGACCTCCTGTTCGACCGCGCACGGGCGAGAGGGGCCCGCTCGTTCGCTCCCGAAGGAACGCTCGATCGCTGGCTCGCGCGCGTGCGCTTCGCGGCCACGCAGGATCCGAAGATCAACGCACCGAGCGACGCCGACGTCCTCGCGACGCTGCGAGAGCTCTGTGCCGGGAAGAAGAGCTTCCGCGAGCTGGAAGACGCGAACCTGCTCGAGGTCCTCCGCGCGAAGACCGGAAGCTTCGGCCGGATCGACGAGCTCGCGCCGGAGCGCATCACGCTCGCGAGCACGCGATCGACGCGCGTCGAGTACGAGGACGGCAAGCCACCCTGGGTCGCCTCGTACCTGCAGGACTTCATCGGCACGAAGACGAGCCCGCATGCCGGCCGCGTCCCGATCGTCCTTCACCTGCTCGCGCCCAACAAGCGCGCCGTCCAGGTGACGAGCGATCTTCCCGGGTTCTGGGAGCGTCACTATCCGGGCATCCGCAAGGAGCTGATGAGGAAGTACCCGCGGCATCCATGGCCCGAGGACACGAGCGTGCCCGTCCCCCCGCGACTGCCGCGCCGCTCCTCCTGAGCGCCGCGCCAGAACGCCGCATACCGCGCGTTCGACGCGGAGAGAGAAAAAACGCACGGCCGGTGCATCCGGATCGGTGAGGCCGGCGAAGACGTCTTCCGAGGCGCGACGCAAACACGATGAAGCGGTGAACGAGCCGCGGGTCCGATGGATCGGACCCGAGCGGTGATCGTCCGCGCGCCAGCGGACGTGAGGACGCCCTCGTCGTCGACGGCGCTCGCATGCCCGTGACCTTCACTGCCGCGCGCGGGGCGCGGCTGCTTCACAACGGGAGAACACCATCATGAAGAAGATCGGAACGTCGCTCGTGCTGCTGCTCGGCCTCGCGGTGCAGGCCGCATGCACGACCGGAGGGGACGGCGGCAGCGGCTCTCTCCCTCCGGGCGAGAATACCGACCAGCCCCCGAGTGGCGACGAGCCCCCGGGGACACCGCCGAGCAACCCGAACGATCCGATGGCGCCGGCGCCGAAGCCCGGAGCCGGGATGGCGATGGTCCGCGCGATTCATGCTTCTGCGGATGCGCCGAGCGTCGACGTCTACGTGAAGGGATCCGCGACGCCGATCGTCACGGGCCTCGCCTATGGGCAGACCTCGGGTTGGATCGAGGTCCCGAAGGGCACCTACGAGCTCGAGCTCCGCGCTGCGCCGTCGAAGCCGACCGACGCCATCGCGTACCAGACCGGCCCGCTCGCGGTCGCCGATCAAGCCATGGTCTCCTGCGTCGCCGCTGGCCTCCTCGGCTCGACGGACAGCGACGCGGCCTTCAGGATCCTGCCGCTCGTCGAACAGTTCGACACGGTCGCCGGCGGTCAGGTCCGCGTTCGGGTCGTGCACGCCGGTGCGGACGCGCCCGGCGTCGATCTCGACGTGGGCAACGACGATCCGAAAGCGCCGGAGGTGAGCTCGCTCGCGCGCTTCGCCGATACCGGCAAGGACGGAGTGGCGCTCCCCGCCGGCGCGCTTGCGATCGGCGTCGCGAAGGACGGCGGACGCGTTACCGCGTTCACGACGCCGAAGCTCCCGTCGGGCGGACAGCTCCTCGTCCTCGCGACCGGGCTCCTCGCGAAGCTCCCGCGCGAGCGCGACGGCTTCGCGCTGCTCGCGATCGGCCCGAGCGGGAGCGTCGGGTTCATCAAGCAGGATCCGATCGTCTACGCGCTGCACGCGTCGCCGGATGCGCCCGCGGTGGATGCGTTCGTCGGCAACGCAGAGGTCTTCGACGACCTCGCGTTCGGGCAGATCTCGAAGCCGATCCAGGTGCAGCCGGGCGAATATCAGCTCGACTTCTTCGCGACGACGCCCGGCGCTGCGCGTCCCGCGGGGACACCCGCCGCGACGGGAAAGACAGGCCAGCTCGTCGCAGGTGAGCGCTACCTCGCGGAGGCTACCGGCTTCCTCGGCGCCGGGAAGTTCGCGCTCCTCGGCTACCGCGAAGGCTTCGACGTCAAGAACGACAAGGCCGTGCTCCGCGCGGTGCACGGTTCGCCCGATGCGCCGAACGTCGACATCGGCGTCGTCGCCGGCCAGTCGATCCAGACGGTGCTCTTCTCCGATCTCGGCTACACGAAGGCCTCTGACGAGAAGGGCCTCGCCGCGGACGCAGGTCACATCCCGCTCGGCGTGAGCGCTGCGAGCTCGACGACGCCCGCCGCGGTCTTCACGCTTCCCGCGCAGAGCGGCCAGCGCGCGTTCGCCGTCGCAGCCGGCGCGCTCGCGCCCACGAACGGGCAGCAGTCGTTCCGGTTGTTGCTCGTCGACACCGCGCAGCCGACGTGGACGGTCACGACGGTCTTCCCGCACTGACGTTCCGCACTGACGAGCTTCTCTCGAGATCCCCGCCGCGCGCGCGAAGGTGCGGTGGGGATTGAAACGTCTGAGCTATCATCCTCGCGCGCGACGCCCTGGCATCCGTGTCCAACCTCACCAAGCCCCCTCTCCTTCCACGCGTCGCCAGCGGCGATCGCGCTGCGGTCCGCGAGTGCATCGAGCGCTACGGCGGTCTCGTGTGGTCGCTTGCGAGGCGAGCAAGGCTCGCGGACGAGGACGCAGAGGACGTCGTGCAGGAGATCTTCCTCGATTTATGGCGGAGCGCAGGCCGGTTCGATGCCGCCGTCGCGTCGGAGCCGACGTTCGTGGCGATGATCGCGCGCCGGCGGCTCGTCGATCAGCGCCGCCAGCGCCAGCGGCGACCGGAGACCGAGCCGCTGATCGACTCGCAACGGGCCGCATCCACCTTGCCGGCGCCCGAGCTCGGAGCCGAAGCGGCGCAGGCCGCCCGTGCCCTCGATCAGCTCCGTCCGGAGCAGCGGCAGGTCTTGATCCTGACCGCATGCCAAGGTCTCTCTCATGAAGAGGTGGCGCACACGACGGGAATGCCGCTCGGGACGGTGAAGGCGCATGCGCGCCGTGGCCTGCTCCGCGTCCGGGAAGTGCTCGGAGCTGCAACCGCCGGAACGCCTGGCGCGTACGTGGGGACAGGGCGATGAGCGTCACCTCGCAGCGCGACCGGTTGTTCGATCTCCTGGCGGACCGCGCCCTCGTCGGTCTCGACCCGGCCGAAGAGGACGAGCTCGCCCGCCTGCTCGTCGCCTTCCCGGACGCCGAGGCGATCGCGCGCGACATCGAGCTCGCCGCGGCCGCCATCTCCGTTGCGGCCGTCTCCGAGCAAGGCATCGAGAGGATGCCGCGCTCACTCTCCGCGAAGCTCGAGGAGCTCGCGCAGGACGGGATGCCGACGGCCATTCATCGCGGACCGGAGCTGCTCGCGAGCGCACGGTCGGCGTTGCGCCATGGCGACGAGCCCACCGTCGAGAAGCCGAACCCGCTCAAGCAGACGCTGCCGCTGGCCGCGCGTCCGAGCCCGCCGGCTCCCGCCCCGCTCGACAGAACGCTGCTTCATCCGCAGCCTCCGCAGCAGCCGCAGCCGACGCGATCGGTGCCCGTACAGCTTCCGGCTCCGCCGCCGGCGCAGGTCATTCCTTTCCGCCCCGCGCCCGGTCTGGAACCGAGCACCGGGCGGTTCGTCATGCTCGCTGGATGGGTGGCGGCCGCCGCGTGCCTCTTGCTCGCCGCCGGCGCCTGGTACTTCCGTCCGCGGACGCAGATCGTTACGGTCGACGTTCCTGCGCCGCCCCCGACGGCCTCGACGACTCCGCCGATGCCGACGCCGCAGGAGGAACGCGACGCGCTCCTCGCTCGCGCGGGCACGGCGCGTCTCGAGTGGACGAAGAACGCCAAAGATCCCGCGAGCAAGCAGGCCAGCGGCGACGTCGTCTGGAATGCCGCCGAGCAGCGCGGCTTCATGCGCTTCCGCGGGCTCGCGAAGAACGACAAGCGCGGGAGCGTCTACCAGCTCTGGATCTTCGACAAAGGCCGTGACGACAAGTATCCGGTCGACGGCGGCGTCTTCGATGTCGACGACGAGACGGGTGACGTCATCGTCCCCATCCAGGCGAAGCTGCCAGTCGGCGAGGTCGCGCTCTTTGCGGTCACCGTCGAGAAGCCCGGCGGCGTCGTGGTGTCGAAACGCGAGCGCATCGTCGTGACGGCAAAGCCTACGACGTAGCGCTCGCCGCGTGTCAGGATGCGCGGAGGATGCGTGCGACGCCGCGTGCCGCCTCGGGCATACGTCGAACGCGTTCGCCGAGCGCGGCGAGGTACATCTTTCGTTCGCCGATCGCGAGCGGGCACGCGACGACGTCGGTTCCGGCGGTGAGCCGTTCACACGTCTCGTCGAGAGGCCCCGATGCAGCAGGAGCAGCCACGGCGCCGAGCACCAGCAGCTCACGCTCTGGACCGGTGCCTGCCACCACCGTCCCGCGGCCGTCGATGATCGCGATCGAGGAGATGTTACTCCGTTCGCGCACGGCCTCGAGCAGAAGGCGCAACGCTTCGCTCTTCCGTCCACTTCGTCGCTGGCGACGTTCCTTCATCCTCGCACCTCGTTTCCTGTCCCGGAGTAGCCGTGGGCAGCGAGCACGGCCAAGAAACGAGCGCTGTGAATGATCCTGTTGTTATCGTCGAACGATGCTCCGAACGTTCCGACCACGCCTCCTGTTTTTCTTCAGCGTCTCGGCGATCGCGACCGCCTTCCTCGTCTCCGCCTGCACCGACGAGGCCACGGACACCCCGGCCACCGATGCGGGCACGGACGGGCCCAACAGAAACAAGGACTCCGGCAAGGGAGAGGGCGAGGAGGAAGAAGAGGACGACGCCGGCGGCTCGGAGACGGACGCAGGCGACGGGAAGGACGCCAACGGTCCCGGTGCCGTGGGCGACGAGTGCGCGTTCAATCGCGACTGCCAGCTTGCCCTGCGCTGCGAGTGCGACGAGGGCGCCTGCGCATGCCAGGCCGGCGCGCGCGGCACCGGCAAGAACGGCGTCGATACGTGCACGAGCGGCAACGACTGCGAAAGCTCGATGTGCGTCGAAGGACCGAGCGGCTCGTTCTGCTCCGACGAATGCGAGGACAACGCCGACTGCACGGGCAACCTCCCGCGCTGCTTCCCCATCGTCGGGCTTCCCGCGCCGGTCTGCTGGTTCCCAGAAGACTGAGCCGAGCATCGCGACGACGACGAGGAGAGAGCGGTCGAGGCTGTCGATCGCTCTCTCTCTGCCTCACTGCCCGGTCGTGAACTCGGCCGTCGACGTGATCGCGTGTCCAGGGGAGCGCTGTCGCCCGTGCAGACGACGTTGGCCGTCGCCGACTGGACGTCAGCTCCCTCCCTCAGTTCTGGATCGCCGGCGGCGGCGGTGGCGGCGGTGGCGGCGCCGCAGGACGACGCGCCGGCTTCTTCGCCGACGGCGCAGCAGGCGTCGTCGCAGCGGGCAGCGAGCTCGGCGTCGCGCTCGCCGCCGACGCGCTCGGCAGCGAAGTCGGCGTCGCCGTCGCGGTCGTCGTTGCGGTCGCGGTCGCGGTCGCAGTCGCGGTCGGCATGGTGACCGTCGGCGCGGCTGGCGCGGTGGCGCTCGGACGAGCTCGCGGCTTGAGGTCGAAGTCGATGTCGAGCCCGAGCTGCTTGCCGTAGACGAGGAATGCGATGCCGCCGCCGACGAACACGAGCAACATCGCCATGAAGACGAGCAGCTTCTGCTGCTTCGTCGGCCCGCGGGTCCGGACGACGATGGTGGGCGTGCGCGGGCGACGCGGGGGAGGCATGGGGAGCACGCGCGGGTCCGGCATCGGCGCTGGCGGCTGTACGACCGCGGTTGCCGCGAACGGCCCGTTCGGGCTCTCTGGACGAGCCATCCCGACGGGCCTGGGTCCGGCGGGTCCACCGTACGGTGGAGCACTCGCCATCGGCACGGTCATCTGCTGCGGCGGACCGGTCGGGACCGTGTCCTCCGTCTGGATGATGACGGGCGGGGCGTTCAGCTCGTCCGCGATCGGCGCTCGGGTCGGTGGGATCGTGTGCGGACGCGCAGACGAATACGTCGCGCTCGGACGACCTTGCGACTCACCGATCGACGGGGACGACGAGGTCGGAGGCGGCGGCAGCTCGCCGAGCGCGGCGTGCAGCGCGTCGAAGTCGACGACGTCGGGAGGCGTCGGGGCATCGTCGTCGTGGCTCACGGGCGCATGTGCGGGTGCGGCCGCTCCTTCTCCCGACGGCGGACCGACCCCTGGGGCCGTGTTCCGCTTCTTTCGTGCCGAGCTCGCATCGATCTTCTCCTGATGACTCAGGCTGCTGGGCCGCTCGGCTCCCATCGGCGTCCCCCTAACGTATCCGATTTTCGGGGTGCGGCGAAAACCAAGAAGGTCGCCTGTCTGCCCACCTGCGTGCCGAGGTGCGTGCCCAGGTGGGCCGCGCTCACGGGTCGAAGGGGATGTCCTTCGCCGCCGGCGCGCGGGGCTTCGCCTCGCCCGAGGCTTTCGCGGAATGCGCCGTCGGAGACGGAATCGGCGCCGTGCGGGCCGCTCGGGTCGTGGGGGACGTCGCGCCCGCAGCGGCGACCGCAGCGGCCGTCGACGATGTGGCCGGAGGTGCCGAAGCAACCGCGGTGACCGACGGTGATGCCGGAGGTGTCGGCGTGCCCGTGCTCGAAGGCACCTCGACCGCCTCGTTCGTCCCGACCGGCGCTGCGCTTGCCGTCGCGGCGGATGCGCTGGTGCGGGCAGCTTCCCTATCCGCGTCCTGCCACGGTTTGCGAACGGCGATGAACGCGCCGCCGACCATCGCGACGGCGAGCACGGCCGCGACCCCCACGAGGATGAACGGTCCGCGCTCCGGCGGAGGACGTGTCTGCGCCTCGCCGGCGACCGATCCAGTGCCGCCCGTCGAGACGCCCCGCATCGGCGGGAATCGAAGGTTCGGCCCTTCGTCGCCCGGGTTCGAGCCCGTTCCCGCGATGGGAGGAACCACGAGCGCGATCGCCTCCCCCATCGCTGCCTGGACGACGTCGTCGCTCGCGAGCCCGATGTCGAGCTGCGTGTCGTTCTGCGCGAGCCGCTGCGTCACGCCGAGGGGCGCGCTCTCGCGTGTCGGCGCGCTCCGATCGACGCCCCGGTGCGGAGGCGCACCGAAGCCGCCGCTGGCGGGCGATCGCCCAGCCGCAGCATACGCGTGAGGTGCTCCACCTGCCGCGGGCGCCGGTGTTGCTCGGACCTCGACGTTCGGCGAAAACGATGCGAGCCCGGCGGCCGCGAGCGTGGGCGCGACCGGGCTCACCGGCGCGCGGTCGTCGGCAACGTGCGCTTGGACGTGCGCTTGGACATGCGCTTGGACGTGCGCTTGCACCTCGGCGCGCGTCGTCGCCGGACCAGCCACGATGGAGGGCTGGCCGCTCATCACGACCGACGGCGGGATCATCCCCTGGACCGTCGGCCCGCTGAACGACGCGGTCGCCTCCGACGAGCGGGCCTGGGTCGGCGGCGCCGCCGACAGGAGGTTCACGGCCGTCTCCGACCGCGGGCTCGCCTCCTCTTCTCGCAGGATGCGCCGGAGCTCGCTCGAGAACGCGAAGCAATCGCGCGGACGCTCCGCCGGATCTTTCGCGAGCGCGCTCGCGACGAGACGCTCGACCTCCTGAGACACACGAACGAAGCGGGACAGCGGCGGCGCCGGGACGTTCGCGTGCGCCGCGCCGATCGCATACGCGTCCCCGGCGTCGTCGAACGGTCCGCGCCCGGCGAGCATCTCGAAGAGCACGGCGCCGAGCGAGTAGATGTCCGTCGCCGGTCCGACCGTACGTCCCGTGATCTGCTCGGGCGACGCGTAGCGGAGCGTCCCGATGAACTTGCCGTGGGTGTGGCTCGCCTTGCGATCGAGCAGGCGCACGATGCCGAAGTCGAGAAGCTTCGTCGTCGTCGTCCCGTTCGCGTTGCGATGAAGGAAGATGTTCTCGGGTTTGACGTCGCGGTGGACGATGTTGTTCTCGTGCGCGTGCTCGAGCGCGTCGGCCACGTCGATGGCGATGCGATACGCGTGCGGTACGTGGAGCACGCCCGTCTTCTCGAGAACGACGCGGAGGTTCTGCCCGATGAGCCGCTCCATCACGTAGAACGGCATCTTCAACGCGTCCGAGGTCACGCCGGCGGTGACGACGTCGACGATGTTCGGGTGCTGCAGCTTCGCGAGCGACTTGGCCTCGTCGCGCATGCGGAGCGCGAGGTCCTCGCGCGCCACGAGGTTCGGATGGAGCGTCTTGAGGACGTACCGCTTCTCCACGGTGACGTCCTCGACGTCGTAGACGCTCCCCATCCCGCCCGTCGCGAGATGCCGCACGACCCGGTACACGGTGCCGGGCAGAACCTGTCCGGGCTGGTACTGAGCCGGGTGCACGGCGCCATTTTCCTATGCCCAGGCCCAGCCGTCCACTCCCGCCTCCCATTCCCAATTCCCTGGTCTCTCTCTTCCGTTCCCTGTTCCCTGTTCCCTGTTCCCTGTTCCCTGTTC